>CAVIQW010000044.1:0-6177 GCA_963644915.1 Paratractidigestivibacter sp. | reverse complement strand
TCAAAAGAACGAACTTCAATAACGCGCATAATCTTATTTAAAATCACAACAGGATTATTTTCGTTTGCCCAAAAATAAACCCAATACGAACCTAGCCTAAAGACTTGAGGCATTCAATAAACCTCCTGTCTGCGAAAATTCCAAAATAAGATGTGCTTCCGATGCAACAACATCTTTTATATAGTCCAGTTCTTTTTCTGAATAACCAACAATATCCTGCCATATATTTTCAGGCAAAAAACAAGTAGCATGCTTAAAACCAAGTTTTTCATCCGGAGTTTCAATATAAACTTTTACCTTTCCTTCTTTCATTTCAGAATGAACAATTTCTGTATTATCTGGCAATGTCATAAACGGATACATCATTTTTAACCTCCTATTTTTATAATATTATCATGATTTTATAAAATTTAATAACAAAAATAGAAAAGTGCGAAAAATTAATAAAAAAAAGAAAGGCGGACAACCGCTCGGCTAAATATATTTTTCAACAAGAAGGCACGTTCCTTCAACAATCGCCTTGTGTTCTTCTGGAGCAATACGCGCATAAAGAGAATCTGGAGTATCGCCTGACAAAACTGGAACTTTTTTTTGGATAAGGATTTTTCCGCCGTCACATTCACCGTTCACAAGATGAATGGTACATCCGCTTTCTTTTTCGCCGGCCGCAATAACCGCCTCGTGAACATAATGCCCCCACATTCCTACTCCGCCAAACTTTGGCAAAAGCGCAGGATGCAGATTTATAATTTTATCAGCATATTTTTCAATGATTTTTCCAGAAAGAACTGTTAGCCAGCCAGCCTGAACAATTCCTTTTACCCCAAATTCATTGCAGATTTCAAGAACTTTATCGCTTACAGCAATGCGTTTTTCTTCTCTTGTAGCCTTTTTCGCATTTTCCGCTCCCATAACAGCATATGGACTTGTGATTTTAGTTGGAATTCCTGCCTTTGCTGCCCGCTCCAAGGCAAACGCATCCTTATGGTCGCTGATTACAACCGCAATAGTGTAAGGACAGTCCGCATTTTCCTTTTCAAAATCAATCAACGCCTGAAGATTCGTTCCACCACCCGAAACCAAAACCGCAATCTTTTCCATAAAAAATCCTCGTGAAAAATTTTCAAACTCAGTTTACAAGGAATTTAGGAATGTTACAAGAAAACGAAAAACTCGACTTTCGACCTATTTAACTTGTTTTAGTATTACAACTGACCATGCATTTACACCGTAAGTGCCGGCCGCGGAATAAACACAAGTTGTATCTGAATCGCTCCAGCAATTGTAAGAAGTTTCTGCCCAGTTTGACGTGTCTACAATCCGGGTCCATTTAGCACCTGTTGAAGGCGCTGGAATCGTATAATCTACCTTCTCCGTATACATATTCATAAACACAAGATAATCGCTTCCGCCTGTAACAGAACTTCCGTTTATTTTAAGCCAAACGCAACGGTCGTCGTCAGCAAGAGTTGAAGTTCCGTCTCCTTTTTTAAAGTCATAGTTTACATCATAATTTGCCTGACGCAAGGCAGGTTCATTTTCACGCAGTTTCAGCATATAATTCATAAACATAAAATTTCCGTTCACGTCGTTTGAATTTTTAAAAGTGCCAAAATTGTTGTGATAAGTTCCTGTTCCTCCTGTTGAAACTTCATGAGGAGAACTTGTATTTATCATATTGTAATTATTCCATGTCGCAACACTGTCAATATTGTACGGATTGTTGTTTCCGTTTTGCGTTCTTGAAAGCTCATCACCATAAACAATCATAGGAACACCGCGGCTTATCATTTGAATTGCAATATAATTTCTTGCCGCCTGACGTTTATTTTCAGCCGCCGTTCCAAAACTCAAAGTATTGTAATCGCTGTTTCCACCGTCGCTCGGTCCAAACGGCCATGTCAGAAGTGTATTCTGCGCGTTTCCGTTTCCTTCGTAACTGCACAAATCCGCCAGCGTAAAACCGTCGTGAGCAACAATAAAGTTTACAGATTTGTGAGGTCCGCCTTCTTTATTGAAGTAATAATAATCACCGTTTATATAATCGTTTACAGAACCGCGCGAACCTTTTCCAACAAAATTTCTTATTTCATCACGGTAACGGCCGTTCCATCCGCCCCAACCTTCTGGGAAGTTTCCTACCTGATAACTGTTTGAACCTGTATCCCAGCTTTCGGCAATCATTTCAACATCATATTCGTTTCCAAGAGAAACAATCTCTTTTAAAGTCTGCGAAGAGGCATTATATTCCCAATTTCCAGAACTATCTTTTTCTCTTCCCAAAACAGTCGCAAGGTCAAACCGGAATCCGTCAACACCCATTTCTGTAATCCAGTATTTTAAGGAATCCAGAATAAATGTTCTTACAACCTGATTGTCGCACTGAAGATTGTTTCCGCAACCTGTAGTTTCCCAATAAGAGCCCGGAGTTCCGCTTACAAGTGAATAATATGTGCTGTTGTCCAGTCCTCGCATAAAAGTCAGTTCCGCCTGAGCATAATTGTCTTTTGAACCGTTATAAGTTCCACCTTCACCAGAATGATTGTAAACAACATCAAGATAGACTTCCATTCCAGCCTCGTGGAATGCCTTTACCATCTGCTTAAACTCGCGTGTAGGACCGCCTAAAGTTTTGTCGCTTGAATAACGTCTGTCCGGAGCAAAATAACCGTAAGTCATATATGCCCAGAAATTTCCACCCGGCGCAGAATCAGGATTTGCGTCATTGTCGCTTTCATGAACTGGCAAAAGTTCAATCGTATTGATTCCCAACGCTTTTAAATATGGAATCAAATAAACCGCACCAGCATAAGTTCCCTGCAAATCTTCCGGAACATCCTGCACGCTTTCAAAACCAGAAATCCCACTTAATATAGAAGAAAGTGAAGCAGAAGATGAATGTCGTGTAATTCCTCGTGCGTGCGCTTCATAAATTGCGGCGTCTTTTGCGGCGATTTTAGGTTTTGTTCCAAAATCAGTGGAATCTTTTATCAAAACAGATTTTGGAGCAACCAGAGCAGTATCAACTTCCCGATGTTTTAGAGTTCCGTACAAAGTTTCGCCGGTTGAATAAATGTCTGCCGTTTCACTTCCCAATGCAAGCGGATTTGACTTGTCGTGGCTGATTTCCTTTGCATAAGGGTCAAACAGAACCTTATTCGGATTGAATCTGTTTCCGTAAGAATCAACGTCACTTACAAAACCTTCACTGCTTCCTCCGCGAGTCCAGTTTCCGCTGAAAGTCCAGTTCGGTCCCCACGCGCGGAACGCATACAAAGTTGTGTTTTCAATTCCGCTTATTTTTGCGCGCCAGACATTATCACTTCCTTTTTCAAGCCAGTAATCATAAGCTGCCTGCTCGCCGTAAGCGTTTTTATAAATTTCAAGAAGGATTTTCTCGGCATTTTTTGAATAGACCGCAAAAGTTCCGTTTCCGTCAGAATCAATAGCCGCTCCCAATGCGTAATCTGCGGACGACCATTTTTCCTGCTCAACAGGAGAATAAGAACCGCTTTCAGGATGATTAAATCCGATTTCATTTTCAAGATTGATAGCCCCCAAATCAACAACTTTTGAACTTTCAAGGGTTATTTTCTGGCTGTAAATTATCGAATTGTCTTTTATAATGTAAAAGTTCCACGTTCCAGGCGCAATGTTTTCAATTTTTTGAGTACTACCCGTAGTACCTTCCACAACAGAAGAAACAGGATCGCAAACCTGAACTTTTATGTCCGAATATGCTTTTGTTGTTGAAAAAGTGACGCTTGCAGGGCTCAAAACATATTCTTCCGCTGATTTTGATTCCGCTGTATTGCCTTTAATATCCGCAGCAATCTGAACTGTATTAATCAACGCCGAATGTTTACCAGATAAAATCAAAGACGAAACAAAACTTTCTTCTATATTAGAAACATCTTTTTTTGCTTTTATAAGATTATAATAAACAGAACCTGTTGCGGTTGATTTCCAGTTTACATTCACGGAAGTATCAGAACCAGGATTGATGTCTATCCTCTCCCGAATCACCATTCCGTCTATTTTTGAAAGAACATTGCCAAGCGAATACAATGCCTGAACGCTGACAACACGATTTTTTCCTGAAGGAATTCCATCTATTGAAAAAGTTCCTTTTCCAGAAGAATCAACCGTTACATTTTTTACAATGTCTTCCATTCCATAACCGCTTACAGTTACAGTAGCATTTGTAATTTCATCGTAATAAACCGCACGGGAAGATTTTTTTACAGAATCGGCTGAATCCGCAGAATTTTCAGAAGAGTTTTCATTTTTCAGCTGAACACTGCCTTTGATTGAACCGTAATTTAAATCTAAATCAGAATCTGAATCATTAATTTTGCACGAAAATAAGAAAAAACCTGCAAAGGCAATAAAAATCAATCTTTTCATAAGTTCCTCTCTAAAATTAAAGCAAAATTAAAACAGGAAAAACTCAAACATCAACATTCTGAATTATAGAACCACAATCTGTATTTGTAAAACAATATTTTTTTGTCTAGTTTAGTGTAGACGATTCAGTTTTTAATATATTTTTTAATCGACCTATGTTTGTAAGAGCAAATTCCTTGATTACTAGGGGAGGGGACACAAAACTCAATCAGTTCGTGTTCTGCAAGTTTTCCTTCTTTTGCGTGCTGAATTGAAAGTTCAAGCCACAAAAAAAAGGACCTTGCGCTTTATTTACGACAATCGAGCTGATCGCAGAATGCCGGTTACGGATGTCGTGCAGTGAAGCTCATCAGATTTCTACAGCTTTATTCCCGGTAATTCCTTCTGCAGAATGACTTTCCCTGCGTCAACTTTCTCATCCTCTGGAATCGCAAAGATGATATCAAGACTGTAATCTTGATTTTTGTTGATAAAGTTCTTGCAGGCGTAAACGGCCTGTGTCCATGCGTCGTAAAGTGGATAACCAAAAATTCCGGCAGAAATCAGAGGAAAAACAACAGAATGAATATCATTTTCACGACATAATTCCAGCGCACGCTTGTAAGCGCCATAAAGTGCATCCGGTTCTCCATGCTTTCCGTCTTGATACTGCGGTCCTACTGCATGAATTATGTATTTACATGGACAACCGAAGCCAGGAGTAATAACCGCGCTGCCCTCATCACAACGACCAATTGCATTACAGGCAGCCGTCAATTCTGATATTCCCGCCTTATTGAAAATAGCACCACAAACTCCGCCTCCAGCCCATAAGCCAGAATTTGCGGCGTTTACGATGGCATCTGCTGGAATACTTGTAATTCCTTTTTGTTGTATTGTTATCGAACTCATAGTTACTCCTCTTTCTGAATTATCTCATATATCCTGCAGCAAATAATGCGACAGGAGAAAAATTATTTCAAAATCACATTTGTGAAACTCTCAATTGCGCTATCCGCCAGTTTTTTATTTCTGATGACATTTATATTCCTAAATTGATTTTACACTTTTTCCAGGTGAAAACTCAAATTTTTGTAAAATAAAATGAATTTTAATCGTGATAATGTGTTCCGCACTGAACTATTTCTATAATATTGTTTTCAATTTTATAAACAATTCTGTTGTAGTCATCTATACGGCGGCTGTAATAACCGGAAAGATTGCCTTTCAGTGGCTCAGGCTTTCCGATTCCGTCATATCCGCCGCGTTCAATGTCCTTCAGAAGCGCATTTGCTTTTTTTAGAAGTTTTTTGTCTTTTGGAGCGTCAGATAGTCTTCCCAAGCCTCGTCATGCCATATCTTTTTCATTTTAATTCTCAATCAGCTCATGTTCTGCGCAGTTAATTCCGTTTTTCATATCTTCAATATTTTTCAGCAAATGCCTTTGATTCTCCTCACTGTAAAACGGGTCTTCAGAAGAAATTTCAAACGGAATGCGGTGCTCGCGGATTACTTTTTTTGCGAACAGATTGAACGCCCCTGAAATAGAAAGTCCTACATCCTTGCAGAATTTTTCGAATTCCTTCTTTGTTGTGTTGTCCATTCTTACGCTTACATTCATCATAAAATTACCTCAAAATAAGTCAATATAAGTTATTTGTGCTTAAAATATACACTTTCTATTCTGTTTGTCAAGTTTTTTTCATACAAAAATCAACTTTTAGTTGTCCCGAAAAACGGAAGATAATCCACCGCCTTACCAAAAAGCGTTAAAACAAAAGAATAATCGTC
>CAVIQW010000043.1:0-18679 GCA_963644915.1 Paratractidigestivibacter sp. | reverse complement strand
AAGAAAAATTGATGGGTTTTTACCTGTTTTTTGTTGAACAAAAAGATTGAAAAAAAACAATAAAAAAGATATAGAGACTACATAAGTTAGCAGTTGCTAACTATGCTTAAATGGTGAAGAGCAAACCTTAAATAATCCCTCAAAAAAAAAGGCAGTTTCCTTCAATTCCGCTCTTCACCATTTTTTATTTTTCCTGAATGGGCAAAACACATTCTTTAAGTACAAAAATTCCAACAGTGTCGCCAGTTTTTATTTCTTCAGTGGAAACAGTTGGTTCGTCTGCGGTTATAATCTGGTTTTGGTCTTTAAGTTGAATCCTGTATCTTGTGAAAGCGCCCAAAAATTCAATTCCAAGAACAGTTCCAGTAAAATCTGCGGAATCAACCGAATTTTTAGAAATTTTCAGCCATTCCGGGCGAAACATTTTTCCGTTTAAAAAATTTGCCTGGCCTACAAATTCGGCGGTGAAAAAATCTTTTGGTTCAAAATAGACTTGATGCGGTGCTCCATACTGCAAAAGTTTTCCGTCGTTCATAACCGCAATTTTATCAGAAAGGCTCAAGGCTTCTTCTTGGTCGTGAGTTACATAAACTGTTGTGATTTTTAGTTTTTTCTGGATTTCCTTTAATTCTTCCCGCACTTTTAGCCTAAGATTTGTGTCAAGAGAAGAAAGCGGCTCGTCCATAAGCAAGAGGCTCGGCTGCAAAACAAGAACTCTGCCCAAGGCAACGCGCTGCTGCTGTCCTCCGCTAAGTTCAGAAGGAAAACGGTTCAAAAGATTTAGTAAACCTAAATTTTCGGCAGTTTGAGCAACAAGATTTTTGTTTTCAATTTTTGTTTCTTTTGTGTGCTTTTTTAAATTCAGTCCATAAAAAAGGTTCTGTTCAACAGTCAAATGGGGAAAAAGCGCATAATCCTGAAAAACAAACCCGATTTTTCGCTTATTTGGCAAAATTCCGTTTATTGTTTTTCCTGCGATTTTTATCGTACCGGAATTCGGCTCAAGAAATCCGCTTATAAGACGAAGCAAAGTCGTTTTTCCACAGCCACTAGCCCCAAGCAAAGTCGTAAAAGTTCCTTCTTCAACCTGAAGTGAAAAATTTTTTATAACCTGAGTTTTTCCATAAGAAAAATAAAGCTTTTCAATCGAAAGAAATGACATTTTTACCTCTCTTTTCTGAATTTTTGCCTTAATTCCGAAAGCGAAACCACTGCAAGCGAAATTCCAAGAATCGCAAAAGTTATTATTGTAAGAATCAACGCAAAAGCCGCGGATTTTCCCCAGTCGCCCTGCTCCGCCAGGTTTATTATTTTTATTGAAGCTAAAGGCGTTTTGAACGAAACAAGGAATATTACAGCACTCAAAGTTCCCACTCCACGGATAAAATCGTACACAAATCCGCTGAAAACACCATTTTTTGCGACCGGCACAAGAATTGTAGCAAGCACAACCATCTGATTTGCACCCAAAGAACGCGCTCCGTCATCCAAAGTCCTGCTGATTTGTATATATGAATTTGAGATACACCTGTAGGCAAACGGCATAAACGCAACGGTCATGGCAACAACGATTAAAAACGGTGAATTCCTAAAGTGCAGTTTATTTGCCGCGACCGAAATGGAAAGACCTAGTAAAGAACCTGGAATCGCAGATGGAAGCTGTGCAAAAATATCTATTGATTTTTTTAAAGGAACGTTTGTGCGTTGGACTAAATAACTTGAAAGTGCGGCTATAATCGTGCTTAAAACTGCTGAAAGTAAGGCAAAATTTATTGAATTTCTAAGTTCTTTTCCGTAACCAAGAACCGCTTTTATGTGTTCAAGCGTGAATTCTGTTTTTATTCCCCAAAGTTTTTGAAAACTTCCGGCAACAATTGCGGCAAATTGAGCCAAAATCAACAGTGAAACAAAAACAACAAAGGCTGAAAGAGCGATTTTTGCACCAGGGCTGTTATTTTGCTTACTAGTAAACTCCAAATCATCTTTTGCAAAAATTGAATTCTTTCCTCCAAAAGTAACGGCTTTTGCCCCGATTTTTGAATTTATCCGATTTTGCAAAAAGAAAAGAATCACGCTAGGAATCACAAGAACAATTCCAAGAACAACGCTAGTTCCAACTTTTAGCCAGCCTGTAAGTTGAGTATAAATTTCAACGGCAAGAACCCTAAAACGGCCGGCGACAATCAGAGGATTTCCAAAATCGCTTAGAACGCTTACGGCAATAAACAAAAACGAAGAAATAATTCCCGGCAAACTCAATGGCAACGTAACTGTAAAAAAGATTTTTGATTCACTTGCACCCATTCCGCGAGCCGCTTTTTCAAGGTTAGGATTTATTCCACGCAAAGTCTGCAGGCAGATTAAATACGACATCGGAAAAAAACACAGAGTCTGGGCAAGCAAAAGTCCCCAAAATCCATACAAAGAAATATCCAGCCCAAGAAGTTTGTGCGTTACAAATCCCTGCCGTCCAAAGAGAAGAATAAAAGCAAGGCCGCCGACAAAAGGAGGTGTTATCAAATGCAAAATCGGAATAACGCTAAAAAATTTCTTGAATGGAATGTTTCCCCTGGCAATTGCGTACGCAAAAATATAACCAATAACAACCGACAATGTTGTTGAAGAAAGACATTCTGCCAAAGTGTTTTTCATCGCCTCGTGCCAAACCGATTGAGTAAAAACCGCAGAAAAATCAGCGGCACGCACAGAAATCAATGCACAAAAAAGAGGAAACACAATAAAAAGAATAAAAAACACGGCAACAAAAATCCAAGCCACAACCAAAGATTTGCTGCTTCGCTTTGAATCAAATTTCATAGTCAGAAACTAAACAGAAATAATTTTGAGTTTTTACAGATTGTGAAAAAACGCTCTCGGCAGAAAACCAATTTGCTCCAGACGGTTGTGCTCGCGCTTCGCTTGTATGGATTGGGGTGCATTGCACTTTAATTTTTATAATCGCACAAAGTCTTCACAAATTGTTTTTCTGCCTACGCTTTTATCCCTTTTTCAAAAAACTCAAAATTGTTTCTTTTATTTTACGTTTTTTGACCAGATGCTAAGCACTTCGTCTTTTTGCGCAGTGGCTTTTGAAACATCGTATTTTATCAAATCAAGTTGGCTAACAGGAATTGAGCCTTCTGCGCCTTTTGCATTTGGATTTACTGGAACTGTAAAATCAATTGAACTCATAAGTTCCTGCGCTTCTGTTGAAAGCATAAAGTCAACGAATTTTTTAGCACTTTCAAGATTTTTTGTATTTTTCATAATTGAAATGCAGTCAACATCGCCAACTGTCTGCGGTGGAGCAACTGGAATCAAATCAAAACCGTCTGAACGATATTTTGCAATCGCATGAAGATAAGAAATACCAACCGCATATTCACCTGTTCCAAGTAGTTTTGCCGGCGCACTTCCACTGTCTGGAAACTGTCCGACAAGCGGCGCAAGGTTCAAAAGATATTCCCAGCCTTTTTCCCAGCCTAGCCTCTGAAGCTGATTCTGAACAAAAAGATACGCAGTTGAGGAAGCAACCGGATTTGTAAGAACAATTTCGCCTTTAAAAGCAGGATTCAACAAGTCATCCCAAGTTTTTGGAATTTCAATCCCTGAAAATTTCTTTTCAAAGCGACTTTTATTCACTCCTATTCCAAGCGAAAGAACACAAAATCCAGTCCATGTTTTGTCTTTTGCCAGAGCATATTCAGGAACGCCCCTTGCATTTGGAGAAAGATATGGTTCAAGCGCACCGGCCTTGTCAGCCTGAATGTGATAATTTGTTGCACCGCCAAGAAGAATATCTGCCTGAGGATTGTCTTTTTCGGCAATAACACGGTTTACAAGTTCCCCTGTTGAAGCCCGCAAAAAAAGAACCGGAATTCCTGTCTTTTCTGTAAAAAGATTTGTAAGAGCAACAGTTTCTTCTTCGTGAATTATAGAATAAATCTGAAGAGTCTGATTTTTTTTGGAACAACCTGCAAAAATCAGCACGGTAACAAGTGTCAAAAGAACACTTTTTATGCAATTTCCCTTTTTCATAATTCCTCCACCAAACTGGAATTTAAAAGTGATATTACTAATCTAATAATTTTTAACATTAATTTATATAACCAGATTCTGATAAAATTTATGTTATCAAGTTTTTTCTCTTGTCTTTAGATGAAAAAATTTGTATCTTTTATTTGGTTAGCAAATGCTAACCAAAGTCAAAAAGGTGGTTTTTATGAATAAACTTGAAATCGTAAAAGTTGTAGGCCGTGAAATCCTTGATTCACGTGGAAATCCAACAGTTGAAGCGGAAGTATATCTTGCCGACGGAACAATGGCTCGTGGCACTGCACCTTCTGGAGCATCTACTGGAGAATTTGAGGCTTTGGAACTTCGAGATGGTGACAAAAATCGTTATTTGGGAAAAGGTGTTACAAAAGCAGTTGAAAATATCAACACAACAATCGATCAGGCTGTAAAAGGACTTACTGCTTCTGATATTTATGCAGTTGATGCTGCTATGATTGCCGCGGACGGAACAAAAGATAAGTCAAAACTTGGTGCAAACGCAATTCTTGCAGTTTCAATCGCAACTTGCCGTGCGGCTGCAAATTCTTTGGGAATTCCGCTGTACAGATTGCTCGGTGGCGTTCAGGGAACACATCTTCCTGTTCCAATGATGAATATTTTGAACGGCGGCGCTCATGCGACAAATTCTGTTGATGTTCAGGAATTTATGATTATGCCGGTTGGTGCTCCAAGTTTTAAGGAAGCACTCCGCTGGTGCGCAGAAGTTTTCCATGCTCTGCAGAAACTTTTAAAGAGCGAAAACCTTGCAACTTCTGTTGGTGACGAAGGTGGTTTTGCTCCAAATCTTTCTAGCGATGAAGAAACAATTGAAACAATTCTTAAGGCGGTTGAAAACGCTGGCTACAAACCAGGAAAAGACTTTAAGATTGCAATGGATGCGGCTTCGTCTGAATGGAAAGGCTCTAAAAAAGGCGAATACAAACAGCCAAAATCTGGAAAAGTATTTACAACAGACGAACTTATTGACCACTGGGAAAAACTTGTTGACAAATATCCGATTATTTCAATTGAGGACGGACTTGATGAAGAAGACTGGGAAGGCTGGCAAAAAATGACAGAACGGCTCGGCAAGAAAGTTCAGCTCGTTGGTGACGATTTGTTTGTAACAAACACAGAAAGATTGTCAAAAGGAATTAAACTTGGCGCAGGAAATTCAATTCTTATAAAATTGAACCAGATTGGTTCTGTTTCTGAAACACTTGAAGCTATCAAAATGGCTCACGCGGCAGGCTACACGGCAATCGCAAGCCATCGCTCTGGAGAAACTGCGGACACAACAATCGCAGATTTGGCAGTTGCGTTGAACACAAACCAGATAAAAACTGGCGCTCCAAGCCGTTCTGAACGAGTTGCAAAGTACAATCAGCTTTTGCGCATTGAAGAAGAACTTGGAAAAGCGGCAGTGTATCCAGGACCAAATGCGTTTAATGTGCAGAAATAGATAAAGTATTAGATTTTTTCTAATATCAAGATAATCTGCGGAAATATTGACCAACTTTATTTCCGCAGATAAAATTCTTTTATGGCTTCTAAAAAACAATTTTTTCTGCTCTTTTTTCTTCTGCATATATCTGTTATTTGTGCAGATTTTTTTTCGCAACCAAAAATCCAAAAACTGAACGATGATTCTCCGCTTCATTTTAACCAATGGGAACTTTTGATTTACCGCCCGGAAAACAGCGGAACAATGAACAAGATCCGTTGCTGGCTAAAACTTGAAGACGAAAACGGAAATGACGTTACCTATTCAAAATGCAAGGCAACTTATTATTATGCGAACAATGTTGTAAAAGACAAAAAGGCAGAAACCATGCGGTTTGGAAGTGTTTTTCACCGTTCTGCACCGCGGCAAGTTTTTGAATATCAAAAAAGTTATTTTTTAGAGGGCGGACTTGTTATGTATCTTTTGCTGAAGCCGGGAAAATATAAAATTAGCGTTTACACGCCAAAAGACCAGCAATATCTTGCAAAAATTGAAAATAAAAATGAATGGACTTCAAATATTTTTGAATATGACACAGAAAATCCGGTAAAAGTTCTGTTTGTAAGTCCAACCGCAAATGACAACGGCTTTTACAACGGTGGCTGGCACATTGATTATAAAGCACCGAAATATTACAAATTCACCAAGCCAAAAATGGAATAGAATAGCAGTCGATTCGGCTAGTTCAATGGCAAAAAAAAGGACTGCCATACGACAGCCCTTTATAAAGCAAACTATTTGTTTACACGATCTTTTAAAGCTTTTCCAGCCTTGAATTTTGGAGTCTTGCTTGCAGCAATATTGATTGTTTCTCCAGTTTTAGGATTGCGTCCTGTTCTAGCCGCACGCTGACCAACACCAAAAGTTCCAAATCCGATAAGAGCAACATCTTCGCCCTTTTCCAATGATTTTGAAACATTTTCAACAAAAGACTTCAAAAAAGATTCAGCGTCTTTTTTTGTAAGGTTTGTGTCTGCAGCAATTGCATCGATAAGTTCTGATTTGTTCATTTCTAAACCCCTATTTTTTGTATTTTCTTAGTATACAACGAAAATCAATATTTTTGAATAGAAAAAATAAATATATATAGAAAAAAGTTATAAATTCGGATTATTAAAGCTGGCGTAGATTTTTTTGATTTCATCCGTGTATTCGCCATTATGTTGATAGACAAAAAGCGGTTTTTCAACAGAAATTCTTGGATTTGCGTTTTTTCTGGCTTCAATAAGAACAATATTCGGCTCTTTTTGGGCATAAGGATAAACAAGGCACATCCGTTTTGGCTCAATTTTATGGTGCTGAAGGCTGGCAAAAATCTCGGCAAGGCGGAACGGACGGTGAACCATATAAAAAACACCGGAACTTTTAAGAAGATAATCTGCGGCGGAAACAACATCTTCTAATGAACAAAGAACTTCAAACCGGGAAATCGCCTTTTCATCAGCAGGATTCTGTTTTCCATGGCCGTAAATCATATACGGAGGGTTACAAGTTACAACTTCAACTGAATGTTTCTTGAAAATTTCTGAAACATTTTTTACATCGCCATTGATAATTTCAATTTTCTGAGAAAGATTGTTCAGTTCAACACTGTGCTGTGCCATTTTTGCAGAATTTTCCTGAATTTCAAGTCCTGCAATATGAACCGCACGGCTTGATGACGATAAAAGCAGCGGAATTATTCCGTTTCCTGTGCAAAGATCCACAACCGACTGCCCATTACGGATTCCTTCCTTTGAAAACCACGCAAGCAAAAACGCATCTAGACCAAACTTAAAATTCTTCTTACCTTGTATAATTTTGTAGCCATTCTGTAAAATATCCTGCACTATTTCAGAGTTGTTTTCAATTGTATTTTCCATTGCGATTTCCTATACTCTATTTTATGAATGATGAAAAATTTTACAACAACGGATTGCATTTTGACTGCAAAAGATGTTCATTTTGCTGCGGACATTCGCCTGGGTTCGTTTATCTTTCCAGACGTGACTTAAATGCTTTGTGCGTTTTTTTTAAAATGACAGAAAACCAGTTTATTGAAAAATATTGCCGTTGGGTTGATTACTACGAAGGCGAAACTGTTCTTGCACTGCGTGAAAAGAAAAATTACGACTGCATTTTGTGGAATAATGGATGTTCCGCCTACTCCGCCCGACCGGTTCAATGTTCAACATGGCCGTTTTGGAGCTGGATGATAAAAACAAAAGAAATGTGGGAAGAATGTGCAAAAGAATGTCCTGGAATGAACAACGGACATCTTTGGACTTTTGAAGAAATTGAGAAAAATCGAAAGGCATACGACGAAAATACACCTATAAAGAAAGGTGAAATATAACAATAAATTTTTTTCCTGTTTTTTTTGGAGCGTGGTAAAATATTTTATATTCTTTGGAAGGCAGGAAAAATATGAAAAAAATCAAAACTTTTACAAAATGCCTTTTTGGCACATTTTTATTTGGTTGTCTGGCTTTTGCAGGCTGCAATACTTCTGCAGATGATTCTGATTCTGGCGGAAGCGGAAATTCCACGGGGGGGGCAACACCAGTTCAACAGAAACCTCGACAACCGTAACTTCTGAGATTGAATCTTTTAATTCTTCTGGAACAATTGACGTGACTTCTTGGTCTAATTCTTATAAACCGAACACTTCATCACGAAATATAATTACAGATGCAGAGGCTTACAAAGACGATAACTTTGACGGAACTTTGTATATTGATTTAAGCACGCTTCAGGTTTCTGCGAACAACTCAACTTGGACAAAACTGACTGACGGAGGAGAATCTGCAACAGTAACTTTGGATTCAACAGAAATAACAGCAAATATTTCTGACGGCGTTCTTTGCATCAACTCTGAATCTTATAAATCAAACTTGAAATTCGACATTACAGGAACTGCGGAAAAAGGCGCACTCAATATTGAATCATATAAAAAAGGAACAGTTGCACTTTATCTTCACGACGCAAAAATTACTTCCAGCGGAAATTATCCTTGCATAAACGTTGACAAAAAATCGACTGTTTATCTTGTGGTGGAAGGCGAAAACTCGTTCACAGACGGAAGAACTTACGGAACTGGCTACAGCGAGGCAGAAGGAACGGATTATTACACAAGTTCTTATAGTGGCGACACCACAGACCTTGAACTTACTAAAAACTGGGCAAAAGGAAGCGACACCAAAGGCTCAATTTACACGAAAGGCCCTCTTTTGATTTCTGGAACCGGCTCACTCACCTTGACCGAAGGGTACAAGCACGGGATTTATTCAAAAGACTACATAAGAGTTTTTGGCGGAACAATAAACGTTAAAACAAGCGGACGGAACGCAATCCAGAGCGTAAATGGATTTGTAATGGATAACGGAGAAATCACAATCAGCGGAACTGGAGAACACACGAACAACGAAAGCCGCGGAATTATTGTTGAAGGCTCTGAGGACAATCCGGGCGAAGGATTCATTGTCATAAACGGCGGAAAAATCACTTCCAAAACTTTCGGAAAAGCGATTTCTGCAAAATGGGATATAGATGATGATGCAGGTACAGAAGAAATAACAGACGACCCATACCCATACGTTCTGATTACAGGCGGTGAAATCAACATAACAACAACGGGAGCATCTCAGGATGAGTCAAGTTCAGTTTACGATGTTATGAATGCAGACGGTGTTACAGAAAGCGAAAAGACAAAGCGAAGCCCGGAAGGAATTGAAGGAAAACAGGCGGTCTTTATTTCTGGCGGAATTTTAAACTTGAGCTGCACTGACGACTGCATCAACTCTAGCCGTGACGATTCAGACTACAAAGGACAGATTGTAATCAACGGTGGAAACATCTACGCATATTCTTCAGGAAACGACGCGATCGATTCAAACGGAGATCTTACGATAAACGGCGGCGTGGTTGTGGCACTGACTTCAACAACACCAGAATGTGCATTTGACTGCGACGAAAACACATTTGCAATCACAGGAGGACTTTTGGTCGGAATCGGAACAAACAACTATTCAAATCCAACTTCAAGTGAGTGCAAGCAAAGTACAGTTGTTCTTTCAGGCGATTACTTTGGAGCAGGCGGTTCAACTTTCGCAATTGAAGATTCAGGCGGAAATGCGGTCTTTGCTTTTGCAATTCCGTCAACTTTCGGAACAAGCACAAAAAGTGATTACATAATGATTCTTTCTTCACCAAAAATTGTAGCTGGCACAACATACAAAGCCGTTAGCGGAGTTACAGCATGCAGCGGAAGCGCATTCAATAATCTTTACGTTGAATTACCAACCGTTTCTGAAGGCTCAACAACCACAACTGACATTGTGACAACAACCTCCAACTACGTTTATACAAAGGCAAACGGAACTAACGGCGGAGCCCAGGAAGGACCACACACAAATCCAGGTCCAGGCGGAAACAGTGGCGGAAGAATGTAATTTTATATGCACTTACCCACTCGGCCGCTAAGTTTTTAGCGCTAGGAATTTGGGGGCTGTCTAAAAAGTATTTTTTCTGTAATTTTCAGGCGTATTAGACAGTCCTGGTCCTATTCTGTTCAGTATTAAATTTTAACTGCTGATTTTTTCCATAAATCAATTTTCGCATAAAACTTCTTTATATTTTTGCATAATGCCCATTTATTACATTCATTACTGAATTGAAATCCATATCTTCAATTGTTTCAATGTCATCTTCGTCAAAACCGACACTCAATACATGAAGAAAACGTGGAAATTCATAAATTATATCCACTTGTCTTGGAATTTCATTTTCTTCAATATTTTCTCGTATTCTGCCAGCTTTAGAAAGAGAAATATTCAGAGGATTCTCATTTATAAAGGATACAAGATTTTTTTTTTGACTTAATTCAAATTTAGAAATTATTTTATTTATTTCAGCAACTGTTTTAACATCGTAAGAAACTGCCTGTTTTATATTTTCAGCAATCTTGTTAAAAATTTTTGTAGGAACAGCTTCCCCTATAGACTGCCGAATTTTTACTGCTTCTTTTTTCAAGAGTTTTGACTTTTCTTTTTCTGGTAAAGTATTAAGTTCTTCGAGAGATTTACTAATCCATCTAAAATTGTCAGGAATAGTCATCATCTTCATAAGTTCACGAATTGAAAAAACTCTGTCGTCTTGGGGATGAATTGTATTTTGGCTTGCAAGCTGGTCATTTCTTGTATGAACACACGGACCAACTTTATCCCAATATTGTCGAGTATATTTATCCGCATTCTTTCGTTTGTTGATTACAATTTGTCCATTCTTTACTTGATGAGGAATCTTTTCAATGTCTTTGTTATCAAATGCGGATTCACCTTCTTTTAAATCGTGAATCCAAGTTCGCATATGGTCTGGATAAGTCCGAAAAGCGTGATAAAAATCATCTTTATCAATCTCGCCAAAATTTAGCGACTTAAAATTGCCGATAACCTGTCTGAGCGTTTTTTCTTTTTCAATTGATGGAAAAAGGTCAACAGGGGAAATTTCGTCAGAAAATTCTTTTGAAACTCCAATAACTAAAGTACGCTGGCGGCTAGAACAAGCGCCATAATCTTTAAAATTTATTACTCGTGAAATGTAAGAATACATTTCTCCAAGATTATTTTCGATTGCCTGTGAAATAGGCTTTTCCTGACCGTCAATATCAGTACATACAGTTTTCATAAATGCAGGTACATTTTCAAAAACAAAGAATTTTGGGTTAACTTCTTTTATGATTTTTATGGATTCAACAACAAGAGAATTTCGTATAATTTCATTTTCTGCTTTTTTGTGGTTTGCAACAGACATTCCCTGACAAGGTGGAGTTGCAATAAGCACATCAACCCGTTTTAAATCTTCCTTACGCTTCCATAAATCAATTTGTGAAAAAAGTGCGGCTTTTGTCGATTCCTCTTTTATATTACCGCAAATATAACCGCTTTCATATTTACATTTACTGTTAAATTTTTGAATTTCCAAACGGCGAGGAATAAGTTCATTCGTTGCGATGCAGTTATAATCTGCCATTTTAAAGCCATAACAGCCAACTCCGGCACTGCTGAAAAGAGATATGTATGTTAATTTTTTTTCATTGATTTTTTCTGCACACATAAAATTCTGGTGAGTTATATTAACATAAAAAAAATGTTTTGGCAAAACGAAGTTTTGCGACGAACGCCCGAATAAAAAAAGCAGCCCCCGCCACAAAGCAGCCAAAAGCTGAATCAGTTTTTTGTCGTGGTTGTACACAAGGCGAGTGTCCTCGTCAAAAATCATTGTCGCGCCGCCGTTATTTGTGTACGCTTCCCACTTTAGATTCGTGGTGTTCGGGTCGCCAGTTTTTGCAAAGGCAAGCCATGCGCCTGTCATTTCGTCCTGAATTTTCTGGGCTGCCCCCGGGTCAGGGAAAATTAAAATAACGTTTTAAGAAATTGCGTCATGGCGGGGAACGTTATGGTAATGATTCAAAAAATCATGTAACACTGAAGAATGTTATGTGATGGTAGAATGGAAAATGTTCTCAAATTACCATGGCTCAATGCGAGTTCCCATGTTTGCAGGAACTCCTTCAAGCTGTATGTCAAATTTTAATGACGGTTCAACCCATTCGCTTGCATTATGGATTCTTAATGACAATGCCCAGCCACCATCGCAATAGATTTTTACTGTAGTAGAAGAATCTTTTTTGAAGTCCATTGCAAAAATTTCTGTCGGCATTTTCAATTCAGAAATTTTATATTGTGTTTTTTGAATTTTTGTTGAAATCCCTAGTGTTCCATACATATTGAACGGCTTTACTTCCGTTGTTTTGTCTTTTGTGTGGGCAATAACCTTATAAAAGTCATTGAGTCCAAGAAGATAATGCAGCAAATTTTCAGGAATATCTTTTGAATGGTTCTCGTAAAGCCTTTTCATCTCGTCAAGAAATGCTTTTAATAAAGGCTTGTAAAATCGCTCATCTTTTTTTGTCAATTCCAGACCATCGGGCTTTCTTTGCTTTCAGTTCGTCAAGTTCATCAAAAATCGGATTGATAGCATTATGGTAATTTTCAGAACAAGGGAAACCAAGCCATTCTTTTCCAAAGTCAATAGTCCGTGAAAGTCTTGAATGTTTTACTGCTGTATGGTCGTGCTTGCAGGAAAGTCCGATTTCCCAGCCTTTTTTATTTCTTAGGCATACAACATCACGAACATCACCTTTTTGACCTTGTTTGTCCGGCATTACAGAAAGAACAAGAGGCTCTGAAATATCAGGAAATTCAAGGTTCGGTTCAAGCGGAGCAATAATTTCTATTCCACGTTTTGCGGCAGAAAAATAATCACTTCTTTCAGTTTCTAAAAGAGCTTCAAAAGCATTTTTTGTATTTTGAAGATTTATATCATCAATGACGGAAAGTTCTATCTTAGAATTCAATCTGTCCTGCAATGCTTTAAAACAAGCGTATTCAAAAGCCTTTCCTGAAATTTCTTGTTTAGCCATAATTCTTCTCCACTATTGGATATAATGATTTTGCAACAACTTCAGCAAGTTTTACAGGAACAGCATTTCCAATCTGTTTGTATTTGCTTGTTAAATTTCCGCAAAATTCAAGTGATTCTGGGAAAGTCTGTATTGCCGCTGCTTCACGCCAGCTTAAACGCCTTGTTTCCCCACCGTCGCCGAATTTCCAGCTGTCGCGTCCTAACTGAATCATATCTGGCGACCCGGGATAAAGAGTGACTTGTTTTGCCATTGCAGGAATTGTAAAAGATTGCTCATTCCATTTTCTTTTTCGGTTTCTACTCATATATCGAGATGAATATGATTCTGTACAAACTTCATCTTTATCTGGTTTTGGCAATTTTTTTAGAGCATCCTGAATTGTAACTTTGTAGTCAAAAGGTTTTGGAAATGAATACTTTATGCCTAGTTCTTTTTTTAGTCCTACAATGATAACACGGTTTCTGTCTTGCGGAACTCCATAATTAGCGGCATTTACTAAAGTCGGAACAACATCATATCCTTTAGATTCAAAATCAGCGAGAATTGCTTCAATTATTTTTCCTTCTCCAAGCGTAAGAATTCCTTTTACATTTTCAGCAACAAATGCAACTGGTTTTTTTTCTTCAACAAGTTTTACAAAATAACGGTAAAGAATGTTTCTTTTATCATCTAGTTTTCTAGGACCAGCCAAAGAGAATCCTTGACAAGGGAAACCACCAATTATAAACGGCGTATCTGGAATTTTCGAAAAATCTATTTTTCCAATATCACCTTGAACAACTTCCGCATCAGACCAAGATTTATGAGTTTCACAGGCATCTTTGTCAAAGTCATTTGCCCAGACAGTCTGAAATCCTTGATTCTCAAACCCCATATCAAGACCGCCAGCTCCGCAGAAAAGCGAAACAAGAGGAATTTTTTTGTCCATACAAATACCTCCATTCGAATATTTACATGACGAAAATAATGTACAGTAAATTTTTCAGATTTTCTACTAGATAAAATTTCCATAGGAATTTAAAAACAAATCTGTTGCAAGTTTTTGCGTTGCAAAAACTTGGTAGTGAGCAAAGTCTGCAAAGCAGACGGCGCGAACGCACGAATAAAAAAAGTAGCCCCCGCCGCAAAGCAGAAGCTGCCTGAAGAAAAACACAATGCACAACAGATCTCCGGGGAAGTCCGAAGATGACATTGTCTGCCACGCATTATTCATTTAGCATTACGAATTACGCATTAACATCCCTTTCTATTCCCAGTTGTATTCTGGAGCCAAAAGCTGAATCAGTTTTTTGTCGTGGTTGTACACAAGGCGTGTGTTTTCGTCAAAAATCATTGTCGCGCCGCCGTTATTTGTGTACGGTTCCCACTTTAGATTCGTGGTGTTCGGGTCGCCGGTTTTTGCGAAGGCTATCCATGCACCAGTCATTTCGTCCTGAATTTTCTGGGCTGTCGCCAAATCCGTTGTCTTGATTGGAGAAGTTTCCTTATTGCCGAACACGAACGAAATTTCTGCAGTGTGGACTGAAAGCGGACTGTCAAGAGCGAAGATGTACGAATAGACAGGGGATTTCTGCCGCGCCTTTGCCCTCATGATTTTTAGCATCGGGATTCTGATTACGCGCGAGTCAACATAAGCCGCCTCAAAGTCCTGCTTTTCAGGGTAAGCCGATTTGAAAGCCGAAAGTATTGCCAGAATACTTGTACTCTTCAGAATAAGAAGAAAGATTCAAATGCCCAAGTACGTTGAGTCTGTGGTTTACGCTGACAATGACCACGTCGCCTTTTTTGGAAAGATTCTCGCCGTCATAAGAGGGCTGCTCGATTGAAGAGCCAGTGGAGAAGCCGCCACCGTGAAGCCAAACCATAACTGCGCGGTTTTTGTTGTCTAAGGAAGGAGTCCACACATTAAGATTCAGAGGATTTTCGCTCATGTTGCCAGTTCCGGCACTTCCCGCCCTGAATTCTGTCTGAAGCGCAATTGAGCCGTATTTTGTTGCGTCAAAAATGCCGCTCCACTTTTGAACAGGTTTTCCGACAGTGAATCTTTTTGAAACTTCTGCATAAGGGATTCCCTTAAAAGAATAAATTCCATTGGAAACGCTTACGCGGACGAGACCGTCAGAAATTTTTACGACAGTGCTGGAAGAAATAGAAGAAGAAAGGGAGTTTGTGCTTGAACAAGACACAAACAATAACAACATTCCATACAAAGCAACAAATATTTTTTTCATATCTGCCTCCTGAGATTGTCTATTTACGTTCTAAAAAATAACGGAAGCAGAAAAATATTTAAAATACAACTTTCTTTTGATCAGTATAAGTTTTGGTTATGAAAAGAGATAAAATCTCTACTTATCTTTCTTTACCCTATATTTATTTTCAATATCAAACCAGCGCGGAACATCAAGTTTTTTGCCATAAAAATTCTGATAACTTTTTAGGAACTTGCTTCGCCATGTTCCAGCGCTTTCGTGGGTCTTAGGATTCTGAAAAACCGCCTGCTCAACTGCCGAGATAAAATCTTCAAGACTTTCAAACATATAAAAATCACGCGGCTTTTTGCTGTACCAGACTCCCGGCCTGATTTTATGAACCTGACCTTGCTTGACCTGCAAGTTGATTGACCATTCTTCCATAGGTCTTGTGATTTCCCAGACTTTTTTGAGCCAAACATCTTTTATTGTAACAACGCCGTCATCGCCCATGTCATAGCCGAAAATCAGATAATCGACATCAAGCATATACGGCTTTTCAATAATTTCTTCTGAGTACATTCTGAAGTCTGCAATATCAAAGCCCGGGCTTGCATTTCTGTTGAAGGCTTTCACTTCAAGAAGATTTTTGGTTTCATCGTTTTTGTCAAGGAAAAAGTCAGGCGGCATCTGAGTGTTCGGATTCGGTGAATACTCGATTCCGCGTTTTTCAAACCAGCCCTGAAGCCATTCCTGAATGATATTTCCGACAACATCCTTTTGTTTGACGATAATATCAACATCTCCTAGAAAAAATTTTATCTGTCCTTTCAGCTCAAGGATTCTATCTTCGTTCAAAAGTTTCTCGTAAACTTCATGCGCATTCAGTTTCACTTTTTCTCTCCTTTTTTATTTGACTCTTATTTTCCTGCATTGCATCAAGAACTCTTTCTGCAACAGCCATCGTCATAGGAACAACAACCGTATTTCCAAGAAGGTCGTAGCCGTCTTGAAGCGAAACATTAAATTTAAAATCTTCCGGATAGCCAAAAAGACGCAAGCCTTCACGCAAAGTAAGACGTCGTATTCCGTTTCCGTCTGGAACAAACAAATGCTCCATATCCATCGCAACAAGAGTCGGGGCAATTTCTTTTGGATTCAATACTTTTGCGACTTCATATGACATTTTCCCGGCGACAATGTTATAGCCAAGCGGAAGACTTTCATCTTGAACGCGAATTCCGTTCTCTTTTTTCTTTGGATGCTCTTTGACTAGATATTTTTTTTGAACCAAGTCCTCAAGCATTTCATTCAGATTTGGCTTGTCGTAAAAAGTTTTTATTTGCCCGATTGTGAGAGGCATTCCGTCCATCCAGTCAATTCCAAATTCTTCCGCCCATTTTTTCTTTCGGCGTTCCTTTAAAAGAAGATTCAAAAGTTCCTTTTGCTCAGGCGAAATCTTGCCCTTGTATTCAATATCCCAGCTGTGGATGTTTTCAGCTCCGCCGCGCTTGTCTTTTATCGCCTTTCCCAAAAGTTCTGAAACTTTAAAATGCGAAAGCAGAAGTTTTACAAAAGGTGAATCAGAGACAGGCTCGCCTTGTTGCAAAATTGATTCAAGATTTTTATGTACTGGAACAAAATCTTCCAGATTCGGATTATTTTTTTTTGTTCCGACAATATAAATTCGTTTTCTTTCCTGCGGAACTCCAAAGTCATTCGCGCTCAGAACTTTCCAGCTGATTTTATAATTCAAATCTTCAAGGTGAGAAAGAATAGTTGTTAAAGTCCGTCCGATTTTATCAGTTTTGTTTTCTCGGTCGTGATTTACAAGACCTTCAACATTTTCAAGAATAAATCCTTCTGGCTGTTTTTCCTTTAAAATCCGCTCGACTTCAAAAAAAAGTGTTCCTCTTGTATCCATAAATCCACGGCGCTTTCCCGCGGCAGAAAAAGCCTGACAGGGAAATCCGCCAAGAAGAACATCGAAATCAGGAATTTCAGAAGCTGTTATTTTTGTAATGTCGCCATAAATCTTTTCATTTGGGTGATTCTGGTTCAAGACCGAAACTGCATAAGGCTTTATTTCCGAAGTAAAAACACATTCAGATTCAATTTCGTTTTTTTTACAGGCAAGTTCAAAGCCTTTACGAATTCCGCCGATCCCGGCAAAGAGGTCAATGAATTTTAATTTTTTAGAAGCGATACAACACACGAAAAATACTATACACAATTTTTTGTAAATATTCTACTAACCAAAATGGCACAAGCCTGACAAATCAAACCTACCAAGCATTGTGCCAAGATTCAAAATAAAATCAATAAAAAAATTGCTTTATTCTACAGACAACGCTTTATATTCCTTCTCCGAAATCCGCTCGAACCACTGCACGCCGCTTTTTTGAGGATTTGTATTTACTGCAAGATGGGCAAAGCTTGAAGAGGCAGTTGCACCGTGCCAATGTCTTACGTTCGGAGGGCAGAACGCCACATCGCCCGGATGCATTATCTGAACACTCTCGCCTTCAATCTGATGAAAGCCGATTCCGTCGGTCGCAATCAGAATCTGGCCGCCTTCGTGGGTGTGCCAGCCGTTGTAAGTTCCTTTTTCGAACACAACGTTGTGGATTCCGGGCGCACCTGCCTCGTTCGGAACTCCAAGCACGTCGGAAAGATAAGCCGGTCCTGAAAAGTTTGATGAAGTTAAAAGAGTTCCGTTTCCAAACATAAATTTATCGGTGGAAGTCAGTTTTCTTCCATTATATTCTTCTGCATCAACATTCGCGTACCATTCCGCACTTACTTCCTCGTGAACATCATTGCCCGGTTCTGCCTTCCAGTCCGCGTTGTAAATTACAATCTGACTGAACCAGCTGTCTGGGGTTGCACCGTGCCAGTGCTTAACGCCAGCCGGAATGTGGAGAACGTCGCCCTTCTGAATAATCTGAGCCTTCTCGCCTTCCGCCTGATAGTAGCCACGTCCGCCTGTAACAAGAACTTCCATTCCGCCGTGAACGTGCCAGCCGCTGTGAGAGCCGGGCGCAAAAGTTATGTTGTTCGTAACCGGAAAATTGTAGAGCGAATCCTTTTGAATCAGATTTTTAAAATAAACCGTTCCGAAAAACCGCGCGCTCACATCATCGCCAAGCGGAAAAGTCAGGTCATTTTTTGAGCTGATTTTTCCGCCGGATTCGCCGGAAGAAACGCTGTTTTCTGCAACATTCTTTGTGCTTGAGCAACCGGCAAGCAAAATGGCAAGAATTCCAGCAAAAACCGTCGCTGTAAAGATATTTTTTTTCATTGTTGCCTCCAATAAAATCCCGGTCCGCCCCATGCCTCCATTCCATTCCGCAAGGCCAACCCTAGTTTTTCACTCTCTCCGTCTTCCCTTCTACAACCGTTTCCCGAAGAATTCCGAAAGTTTATTTGTCGCTTCGGCAACGTATTCTTCTTTCCAGTAAG
>CAVIQW010000042.1:0-18793 GCA_963644915.1 Paratractidigestivibacter sp. | reverse complement strand
TTATAGAGTGTACTTAAACTAGTTGTTACCCCAGTAATATACGGCACAACATCCACCCTATACTCCGCCACATCCGATGCAAGACCGTTTTTCGTTGTAGTTTCGGTTGTGTCAGTATACTCAATGTGTTCAACCGCCATTACGGAAAGTGGAATGTCGCTTGCGGCTACTGTTGAGATTTTTGAGGTGTCTATGCTCAGACTCCACAGGGCTTTGTGTCCGCTTTGATCAAAAGATTCGTCTTCTATTTCAAAAGTCCAGCCGTCTGTTTCCATTGTTGCAGTCGGTACGCTCCAAGCATTCTTTGCGGTGTCATAAGCCGCAGCCAAAACGTAATCACCGCTTGTGCCAGAAGTGCCGTAAAGCGAGCCTGTTGTTATGTAGTTTGCAAAAGTAAAACTTGTGGCCGCTGACTTAAACTTAATCCATACGGAATCAAGGCGGACGTTATCGTATGCATCACCAGTGAATACTATTTTTCCAGAAACTTTAGGGTCGCCGTCGTAAACGCCGCTTGTTGTAGTTGAACTGTAACCGCTTGCATTCTTCCAATCGGCTTCCAGTTCAATGTGGCCGTTGTCTAAGCTGTTCTCATAAAGAGAGTTATCGCTTGCACTGTTCCAGTAGAACGGATTTATTTTTGCAGTCGGTTTTACACCGTCAACAATGTTCTGTTTTAGTTTTGCGTTCAAAATTGACCACTGTGAATCTTTTCCTGGGGTTGTTTCTTCTGTTGAATCCCAGAAACTAAATCTGTAAGTATTAATCTGTTTTTCATAAGTTGAAGAAGAATCCAGTGCGGAATTTGCAATTTCAAACGGTTTCTTGTTTTCAGAGATTGTTCCTGTTGTTACACCAGATGCAGCTTTTTCATTTGGTGAAGAAAGATTGTTCGCATCCGCAGAGCCGGCAACTTTGCTGAACACATAAGTAAACGGCGCTGTTCCGCCTACAAATTCTGGTGTTACCTGAAGCTTGTTCTTGATTGTCCAGCCGTTTGTATCAAGATTCCATATTTCTGTACCAGAAGATTTTGTGGTTTCACTCCAAACTGTTGTATCGCCTTCCAGATATGTGAACACCTGCTCTTCATTTGACTCATAAGTTCCGTTTGAGTTCAAGTCTGTCGCAAATTTTACGCGTGCAATTCTTGGCGCGTTGTTGCTTACGGCAGTAATCGCATAACCGTCGCTTGAATTTCCTGCCTTATCAAACGCTACAACGTGAATTTCTATCGGTCCGTCTGGAATATTAGTTGAATCTATAGAAGCGTCCCAAGTGTAGTTCACACCGCTCTTTGCATAAGATTCGCACATTCCGTCACCGTCATCGTTTTTAACGGAATTATCCGTGTTCAAGCTTTCGCCAGTGTTGTCAATCACCATTCCGTAAACAAATTCGGCAGTTGTACTGGTTGCCTCACATTCAGAATCAATCGTTACAGTTCCGTCAGAAACTTTTGTGATTCTTCTGTAAGTTCCGCCTATTTTTACAAGACCGCCAACCCGAATATTGTCGTTGTTTTTCAACGAATCTGAATAAATTGTGAACAAGTTATCGGTATTTCGAGTAACGCTCGCCAAATAAAGAACCGGCAGATTATCGCTGTTTATATAAACTTCTTTGTCTGTGGCAGTTGTTTTGGTAATATCCGTGCGGTTTTCCTTACCTGGGTTCGTGCCACCTTCAACCGTGTGCGCTTTCATCGGGTTATAAACACGAACGTTTCCGCCACTAGAATCAGTTCGCTTAAAGTAGAATATCACATTTTCATATCCGCTTCCTGCTTCTGAAACTCGTCCTGCAAGAGTAAACAGACCATTTGAATTCTGCACTTTGTTCTCTGAATCCAAAGCAACACTTCCGTAAGTTCCCTTGTAGATTTTTACAGTTCCGTATGTATTTTCCTCATCTGTTGTTCTAGTGTCTACAAATGCCGGAGGGGTGTCATCAACGTTCACGCTGTAGTTCAGATAATTTGTCTTCTGATTCCCTGAACTTGCGTTATCCGTTACTTCAACACGGACTTTCCAGTTATCGCTCACTGTGCCAAATGGAATAATAAACGTAAGATCTTTTAAATTTCCGCTTTCAACTGTTTTAGCGAACACATATTCAGAACCTTCTTTTATTGTCGGTTCAGAATCCGTGCTTGTTGTGCCAGTTTCTATTGTGATTGTCGCAGTTGTGCTTCCAGTACATTCAATAGAACTTACGCCTGCATTGCTACTTACTTTGCCGACCAAATACCAGTTATCGCCTGAAACATATTCATCGTCCGCATATTCCACGATTTTTATAGGAGTTTTATTTGTACTTGCATTGTATGCACCATTAAACTGGTAAAGTTTTGCACTTTCAAACGCAGGAATATCATTATTTATAGAAATATGAATCGTTTCCGCCCATGCGCCAACAAGGTTTGTTGGTGAAGCCCTTGAAGTTGTATTGTCAACCGCCACCGCACGAACGTTCAAAGTTTTCTTGTTTGTTTCCGAATACAAAAGCCCGCTCAACTTAGAAACATTCAAAGAATAGCTCCAGCTTGTAGTGCCTTTTACTTTTATTCCCTTTAAGTCAGTTGAACCCAAAATAGAACCCACTTCAGTAGCCTCATACGGACATCCTGTAATTACAGTAGTTCCGTCGCTGCTAAGTCCGTTTTCAAAAGTTCCGTCACCGTCCATATCAAACTGAAGGTAAACTGCTTCTATTCCTTCGTTGTCTTCTGCCGTTCCTGTAAATCTGATTGTACCGCCCATTACAACATAACTTAATTTGTTCGCAGAATCCGTTACATTGTGAACCGGGCTTGTAACGCTAACTTTCGGCTTGTCTGCATTAGGATTGTAGCGGATTGAATTAGAAGAATTGTAGCCCACGTTTCCTGCCGCATCCACAAGTTTAAACCATACCGGAAGATTGTAAATTCCGCTGCCAGTAGCAGTTTCGTATCCTGTGTAGCCAGTTTTTACAGTAATATCAGAATCAGATTTTGAATAAATGTTATCCAATGTATTTACAGTAAATTCCCAAGTTACGGTAGAACCGTCCAAATTAATTTCAACCCATTTCTCGCCGAATGACGCAGTTGTGTCAGAAGAATCGTTTATGTTTTCTGTAGAAGTAATTGTTGTTACAGGAATAACATAATACATCTTTTCAATTCCAGAATTTCCTTTGGAATCGTCCGCAACCTGACCTTTATAAGTAATGTCGCCGGAAACTTCTTCTGAAGAATTCGGTGTTACCCTTGAAATTGAAGTCGGAGCGGTATTATCAACCGTAACACCGATTGAAGTTGTTGCAGGCTTGTCGGCTTTGTCCGAAACAGAAAGCTGCAACGTGTAAGAACCTGTCGCAAAATTAGTAAAATCAATTGCAGTTGTTTCAAAGAAGTAATAGCCGTCTGTATCCGTCGCCGCAGAATCATTCAATTTTGCAGTTTTATCACTTGTTTTTCTTTCTACAGTGTCAATTTTTAGAACAAGTGCCAAATCTGACTGTTCAGTTACTGTATCGTACGCCTTGATTCTAAACTGAACATATTTGTAATTTGTACCACCAAAAATCGTATTCTGCTGAACTGTTTTCCAGTCTGAATAAGTTGAGTTATCGGCAGAAGTTTTATACTCAAACGTTCTTATAACAGGCGGATTTCCGTCAATGCTGAAACTTACCGCAGAACTTACCGTGTTTGTTCCACTGTACTGAATTTTAGGACATTTCAGCCTGTTCAAAACGTCTTGTGTTGCTGCGGAATTTTCCAAATCTGAATCAGAAGAAATAAAAATTCCTCCTGCTCCATCGGTTACCTTAAAGTAAAGTTTATAGTCGCCGTCCAAAGAATCGCTTGAACTTGTATAAGTATAACTCCAGTTAGAAGCATTTAAGGTTGCGTTCTGCCAGTCTGAATCACTTATGTCGCTTACAGACTGCTTGTTAGTCGCAACAAAAATTTGCAGGGATTTTATGCCGTCATCATCGCTGATTGTTCCACTGATTGCTCCGCTTGAAAGAGTTGTTGTTCCAGCAGTAGAAATTGTACTTAAATTGATTACAGGTCTGTCTGAATCCTGATTTACTTTTACAGTCAAAACCGTGCCATTTTCTTCCGTAATTGTGTTTCCAGCCGCATCCGTTGCAATCACAAGGAATTTTGTTTCGCCGTCCGCCAGTGCTGTCGTGTCAATTCCGCTTACGCTGAACTCGCCCACAGATTTTGTTATGTCAAAAGTAACGCCACTTACAGTTTCAAATGAAGTTTTTCCGTTCTGTTTTACTTTTAAAGACCATTTCCAGCCCGCGTTAGTTTCCGGCGAATAAGAATCCGTGATTGTTCCCGAAATCGTAAGATTTTTGTTCACCTCGGCACTTTCCACAGGCGAGCTGTATTTTACAACAGGAGCCACTCGGTCCAGTATAAAGTCAGTCAAATCGCTGCTTGTGGAATTTCCAGCGTTGTCAGTAACTTTTATGTAAAAATCATAAACCCCAGATTTATATTTAGTTGCATCAGAAACATCAACTGTAAATACGCCCTCACTTTCTGTTTTTGAACCTAAACTGTTCTGCATTTTTGAGTTTTCAAAAATCTCAACTTTGCCTATTCCGCTAACGTCATCTGTTACGCTGTATTTTATGTAGATTTTGTCTGAATTTACATAAGAATTGTTGGTAATTGCCGCCGCTCCTGCAGTGGTAGCAGGGTCAACAACGTAAACTTCTTTTGTATTTATTGTTGGCAAACTTTTGTCAACGTTTACAGAAATCTTCAATTCGTCAGATTCGTTTCCTGCCTCATCAACCGCAACAAGAATTATTGAAGAATCTTTTTCCGAAGCGACATCGATTGTGCCGGAAAAATTGTTGTTTCCTCCCGGCTGAATCGTAGAAATCAGATTTTCAGTGCTTTTACTTCCAAGGTACAGTTTTATTTCAAAATTATTTTCTTCGGTAACAGGAACTTTTGAGTTAGTACCGTCACCGCCTTTTATAGAGAATGAAGAGCCTATAAACCATACATTTTCTGAATTGTATACTTCTGTGCTGTCGCCTGTAGAACTTGCAAGAACATATTTTTTTGTGCCGCTTACAGTTTCACCGCTCAAATAAATGTAATTGCTCACAAATTTTGGTGCTTCTGTGTCAACTTTGTATTTTATTTCAAGAGATTTTTCTCGGCCGTACTTGTCTTTTACAACATACGTTCTGGAAATTTCCCCAGAATTGTTAGTCACGTCTTTTTCTTTCCACTCTTTTTCAGAGGTGCAGCCCGTAATTTCAGCAACTTTTGTGTCTGTTACAGTTCCTGACGCTGTTGTTCTAAGATAAACGGTTACCGTGCCGCTAGAATCTTTTACATTTCCAGAAATTGTAAACGTCTTCTTTGCAAAACAATTCGGAGAATAGTTCACATCCCCAAGTTTCAATACAGAAATCTCAGGAACATCGTTGTCGTAGGCAACTTTTATAGACGCATTTTCATCCGATGGGAATTCCTGAACTTTTCCATTAACGTCAGTAACTTTAAAGCGCAAACCATGAACTCCGTCACCAAGCGTTGAAACGTCAATCTGCGTGCTGAATGTTGTAGAAGTTCCGTCAGTAAGCAAAGGAGATTTCTCAATGCCATCCGCAGTATAACTTACGGATTTTACGCCGTCATCATCAGAAACGTTTATGTAAAGTGTGTTTGCTCCCATTCCAAAAAGATTTTTTGTTGTGGTGATTTCGCTTTCGTCCAAAACATCTGTATAACCGTTACCAAAACTTAGTTCCGGCGTATCAGTTTTCTGGCTCACATAAACCGGATAATCTTTATACGACTCGTTTCCTGCCCTGTCACAAGAAATAATGCGTATTACAATTCCAGCCTCATCATCAAGTTTTGTTGTGTCAAGATAGAATTGGAATCTGTTTGCAGAATTCGTTACTCCACTAGGAATAGAAAGTGCATCCCCTGTTTTATTGCTTGTGCCGTCAGTTCCAAGGCTTTGAAGAACGTCTTTATCTGTATCCGCAGAAATAGCACTGCTTGAATCTAAAGCCTTATACACTTCTATTTTAGTAGAAGAAACTTTATCGTCATCGTTAGAAGTTCCGTTTATTTTTATAGTTCCGTTTACAGCCCCGTTTGTATATTTTTTCAATTTTTCCTTCACATCTGTGTAAGAAGTAGAAGTTACAACCGGTGTTACCTGAGTAATGTCTATTGACGGAGAAGAATTGTCAAAAACCACTGAAACTCTGTAAGTTGTTTTTTGCTCCGCCATGTCCGTTGCAATTATCTCAAATGTTTTTGATTTCTCTAAATTGCTTATGGTGAAATTGCGTACGATGCCAGTTTCTTCTGGTTCAGGAACAGTTTCATCCTGACAAGAAAGACCTTTCAACGCCGCAGAAGTAACTTTTCCAGTGATATTATATTTTGCCTTTGCGTAATATATTCCGTCTTCCGCAGTAAGCCCTGTTGGATTATCCGCCAAAGTAACTTTTACATCAGAAAATTCAGGTGCCGCCCCAATGAATGTTACCGTACGCTTTGATTTGTCTGTTATAGTAGATACGTTTCCTGCGGAATCCGTTGCCCTGAACAAAACCGTTATTTCGCCACTATCAGTGCGGTCTTTAAAATCAACATTTGCGTTGAAATTCTTTTGATTTCCAGCATTAACCCAATCATTTCCGTTATTAAGGGAATATTCCACAGAATTCAATGCGTTTTCATCTGTTACAGTTCCTGTAAATGAATACAATGTTGTTAAAGAAGTTCCGATATATGCGTTTTTACCGTAATCGTTAATTTCCACAACCGGCGGCGTAAAATCAGACTTGAACGAAACTTCCGCTTCTGTTGTGCGGTCAAATCTGTCCGTAACATTGTATTTTATTGTGTAAACTAAACCGTCTGCAGTAGAAATTCCACTCTTTTCTTTTTCGCCGTTTCTGAAATCAGGAAGATCAACATACGTAACATTTCCATCCGTAGTTTTTACGCAGGTGATTTCCTCGCTCCAAGAATAAACGCCGTCTTTTTCTGTAATTTCAATTTCTTTTATGCTTTCGCCTGTGCCACGCGTAATCTTGGCTCCAGTCTTAAACTGACCTGTAACAGTTCCGCTTGCCGTAAAACTTTCTCTCTGGTATTCAACCGAATTAGATTTAGGGTTTTCAAAACTAATCTGCGGCTCAGAGTTGCTTATGCAGATTACAAAAGCATCGCTTTCATACGTTTTTTGTCTGGTTGAATCTGTTTTTGAGTCTGCGGCGGTAATTTTAATGCTGTAAAAACCTTCGTCCAGTTTTGCAGAATTATACTCAAGTGCAACAGAACCTGAATAAGTTATTTTTCCACCTGCATTTATTTCTTTAAGAGTTTTATAGTCGCCTGTGTCCGAAACAGATTTATATAAAACCGTGATTTTATCAAGTCCGTTATCGTCGCTTGCACCAATTGAGATTTTATTATTGCTCTTTGTGTCAAAAAGGTTTGTTTCGGATTTTACACCGTCTTCAGAAGAAACCGTAATATCGGCGTTGTTCAACGTAATCTGCGGATAATCTGTAAACTGGTGAATCACAAGATTGTTTCCGTCATCGTATTTGTAAGAATAATCCCTGACGTTTCCAGCAAGGTCATAAGCCTGAATCTGAATCACCAAATCCTTGCCGTTTGTTGTGGCTGTTTCGTCCTTAAATTTTGTAGTGTCAACCTCAAACTCAAAAGAAGAGAATTTTGTAATTTCGCCTTCGCAAATAGTTTTATCTTCGCTCAAAACCTTGTAAGACGCGCTTTTTACAGAAGAATTGTCCGCAATTCCACCTTGAATTTTTATCTTGTCGTTTACATAGCCTCTGGCCGTTTTTGCAGTAAATTTCTCGTTTCCAATTTTGATTGTCGTATCTTCATCGTAAGTTACAATTCCGCTTGTTGTCTTAGAAGAACTTAAAGAATTTATCGCATTTACAGAAATTTCAGGCGGCTCTTCATCGTAGAAAACATTGATATCTTTTGTGCCTTCGTTTTGTATTTCATCCGTTGCAAAAAGAGTTACCGTATAATTGTTGTCGCTTCTTCCTGTAAAATATTTTCCCAGAATTGTAATAGACCAGTCGTTTTCCGTGTTGCTTTTTGTCTTTGTCTTCAGTTCCGTGTATTTTGTTCCGTTTATGCTTGGGTAAAGCGTTACGTAGCCTTCCTCGTTTCCAGAATTGCTTACCGCTTTTCCAGAGATTACAAGGTCAACCGCATTATCGCTAGAATCAGATTTTTTAAGATAAACCGTTGAGCCAGAATTAGGAACATTATAAGTTATGTCTGAAAGAGTTGGCGGATTTGCGCCCGATTCAACTGCAAACCTGTAAATTTTTGTTCCGTTGTAAAATTCAAGTCCATCCTGATCGTATCCTTCAAGCTCAATTCCGTATTTTGAACCGACCGTAACAATTTTTTCGCTTAATTTTGCCCTTCCAATGTAGTTGTCACCGTTCTGCGACCATTCACAATCAAGTTCAATTTTTTCCGCACCGTCTTTTTTGTTTCCGTCGTCATCAACCGCAAAAATATAAAGCTTAAACACATCTTCGTAATCACTTGGGAACGGCGTGCTGCTCAATCCCACGTTTGCCATTACAGTAATCGTTCCAGAATTTGAAATCGTCTTTCCTTGCCATTTTTCTTCTGAAGTCGCGTCAAAAGCGTCAAAACTAGAAACTTCGTAAGTCGGATTGTTTTTCGGCATCAAATAGAATGTTCCAACCGGCAGAATATATTCAGAACTTGCCGCACGAGAAGAATCATCTGCACCCTGAATGTCATCAGTTTTATGTGCGTATTCTTGAACTTTTGCCAAAATAGTCGCCTGCTCCGCCTGTGTAAGCGTTGAAGTGCCATTTAAAACCGGATATAAAACCTGAGTTCCGCCAACTGATTTTAAAGTGCTGTAAAATTCACTGTTGATGTAGTACACGTCAGAAACATTTCCGCGCAAATTTGAAGAATCTGTTCCCGAGCCTTTATAAGGTCGTGCCGAATCAGAAACAGTTATTTTAAATTTTCTGTATTTTTTTGCTATGTCGGCAGAAACGGATTCTCCGTAAATTGAATTATAGAATACATTTTCTTCAGTCAAATCCGTTGTGCTTTCAGAATATTCACCGATTACAAGGTCAAGGTCATTAGACAAACCGTCTTTTAAAATCCGCGAGATATATTTGTCGCTGTTTTCCGCATCAAAAACCGAAAAATACAAATCAGAATCAGTGTAAGTTCCGTTTATGGAATCGTCTACGATTGTACCTTTTAATCTGATTTCAGAACCAAAACCGCTGGCCTTTTTAAGTTCTTTTTTTTCTATTGATGTACTTGGATTTGTTAAAATTACAAGCGGCGGAGTATTGTCAATTTTTACATTAATATTGATTCCTTCCGCAGAAAGACGCCCCGAATTGTCGGTTGCAGTTACAGAAATCGTGTAATCGCCGTCCGCCAACGGATAACTTCCGCTTTCATCAAGTTTGTTTAATTCCAGTTTCCAGGCTTTTTTTGTGCTGTCTGTAAATTCTGCAGTGTACGGTCCAATTGAAACAACTTTGCCACTGAGTTTTTTTTCAGAAGAATTTGAGGAGGAATCTGCATTTTTTGAAGTTGTAAGAGTAACTTCAACTTTTTTTAAGCCAGTTTCATCATCGCAAGCCCCGCTTACAACAAACGAATCCCTGATAACAACACCGCTCTGAGGATAATCGATGGAAACGGTAGGCTTTTCGGTGTCAACTGATTCCCCCAAGCCAACCTCGCAAGAAACAGCCAAAAACACAAAAAGAGAGAATATAAATAACTTAAAGAATTTGTTCTTCATAACTACCCCCCCCCTCAACTTTTATCCCTAACCAAGCCTCCCAAAAATTATGGTCAGCCCAATTAACGTTGATAACGCTGAAGGAGCTCATTATATTGAAAAACTCCGATATCCTTATCGGCAGAAAACTAAAACTTCTTTAAATTAACTAATTATTCAAACTGTAAAACAACAAATCGCCGGAAAAGTTGCAAAAACAGTTTTATGACAAACTTCCCTCAACTCGCTATCTTACACAATTTTTATAAAATGGCAATATTTCTGTAAAATCACCTACCAACCGATTCTTATTCCTGTGTATGCGCCAAAACCAGAGCCTTTAAAACTTCTTGGAAGGTTCGCACCTTGCGCGGAAACTCCAAAATCAATTTCAAAAACGCGGCAATTCAGCATAAATCCCGCCTGATGAATAAAAATTTCGCTCATATATGCGGTAGACAAATTTACGCCCAAAATATTGAACAAAGCCGCTTCAAAAGAGCCTTTATATTCAATGTATGCCTTAGCCTCGTCTGTCCACGGATATTTTACGCCAAAACCAAGCATTGCACCAAATTTTACACATTTTCCAAACGGACGCCACGCAATTTCAGCACCAGTTCTAAAAGGTCGAGAAATCCAATATTTTTCTTTGCTGTAAGTTTTTTCACTAGAATCAAAATTCATATTGTCGTCTTCGTTCTTTATCATGTCAAAAATGTCATCTGCACCGTAACGCATTTCCAAAGCTGAACAAACTGCATTTCCCATGCTTCCTGGAACAATCGGCAGACGAATATACGCTCGCCCCATAAGAGTTTCAAAAATCTGATGTTCAATTGAACTTGAAAGATCAAAACCCATTGTAAAATCCATATTGTTCAAATTGAATAAATCCGAATATTCACTATCAAAAAATGACTCCATCGGCACGGAAGAATTTATTTTGTAAGCGACAACAACTCCCGCTTCTATTGAACCATCACTGTTGTTCAAAAAATGCGACTCAAACTTTGAAGTTTCTAGGTGAACAAGCGGAAAAAATAACGCCGGACCAAAATTAACACGAAAACCTTTGAAAAAGAAAGAAACATCAGTTTTTGCATAAGCAAAAATGTCCGAAGAAACACTTCCGTCAACAGAAATTGTTTCATTCAAATCGTTGCCATAACCCAAAAATTCAAAAAATTCCTTTGAAATAAGACCATTTCCAGAACTTTCAATACCCGAACTTAAACCAACCGAAACTCCATTTGTCAAATTAAGATTCATAAAAAAATCAGAAGAAAAAATAAAATCAAAACTCAAACCTTTCGGGTCAATTTCGTCAGCCATTTTTCTAAGTTCAATTTCAAGTTCCTTTTTTAAAATATCAGAAGTCGCAAAATAATTGTTAGAAATTCCAAAATTCGTATCAAACCCAATCTCAAAAATTCGCCTTGGAATATCAAAAGTCTTTTTTTCTTTTTTTGTCAAATCTTGAATATCAGAGTCAATTTCATCCCCAGAAACTTCGGTGGTCGTTTCCTGCCTAGCTGGATAAGCTTCCGATTCAGAATCCGCTTCCTCTGAAAAAATAAAAACCGAAAAAAATAACACAAACAGCATCAAAACAAATCTTTTCATATTAATCTCCGAAAATAGTAACTTTTCCACTTGAATGAATTTTTACAGCAAGATTTACTTTGAATTCAGCATTTCTTGAAATCTGCAACGTTCCGTCCGGCAACTGCACAACTATTTTTGGCATAAACGGATATGTTTTCAGCATTGTTTTTACATCTTCCGTGTAAATTTTTTCATCACCTTTTGACAAATTAAGGCTGTAATTCGGATTTTCTACGTTGGTCAAATTTGTTTCAAACAAAATTTGACCACTTTTACCGCTTTCGCTATAACTAAAAAGTCCGTTATTCATTTCGTAAACCAAATTTACAGACTGAATCAAATCAATATATTTTTCAATGTCATCAAGCGATGTTGCCTCTCCACGCCCGAACAAATCTTCATCAGTATCAACTTTTGCAAGCTTTAAAATATTTAGCTCAGTAATATTGTTGTCCGTTTCAGGTGCGTCCAATTTTAACGCAAGCGGAACAACAAGTCGGGCAGAAAGTTTTACAGAAACCGGAACATCATCGTTTTCAGAGTCCGCTTTTAACGCCTCATAACTTTCTTTTGTAATTTCAATCGTATCGTCAAAACCGCCAAGCGAAATATCGTAGCAAAGCATAATGTTTTCAGACTTGCTGCTGTTAAAAAGTTCCGCAATATCCGCATAACCAGACGCATTTCCTTTGCTGAATTCGCTAACAACAACACCGTCTTCGTCCATTTTAAGAACTTCTACATTTTTTGACTCAATTTTTTGCCCATTCAGAACAGGAACGGAGGTAACTTCAGAAGTTTTTAACGAAAGTGTTCCGGAAAAATCAATATCGAGCAACGAGTCCAGTTCAGGTTTTTGAAAATAAATGTAAAGCGGAAAATTTTCAAACTTAACATTATCAATAAATGCAGACTCTTCTCCCAATTCATCCTTTAAGAAAGAAAACAGTTTATCAAAACTCAACTGTGTATCTTCTTCGCCAGACTTTTTTAAATCATCAGTGCTTTGGCATTTGATTTTTACACTTTTCCAGTCAAAAACAGGTTTTGCGGTTACAGAAATTTCATACGCCCCATTCAGTTCAACGTTTTTTAGAACGGCATAATTTTCAGGCATTCCCTCATCATGCGGAAGAACAAGTTTTATGTCAAAATCGATTGAATCATCTTTTGGCATAACCGCTATTTCTTTCTCCTGCGGCGAAAGGCTTGTTAAAGTTTCAGATTTTTGCGGAAGCAACGACTTCTGTTTTTCACCAGTATCATCAATTTTTAAAAGAGCAGAAGCAATTTCCAGCCCGATTGTATTATCTCCAGTTTCAACTTTTGGCAAAGTGTTATTGTAGGAAATTTCAAAACCGCTGTTTACCAAAACCATTTCTTCAACATAATTTTTTAAATCATCAGGAAATGATGTTTCATTTTTAAAATGCAGCAAATCTTCTTTTGAACTTAAATCCAAAACAACGTAACTTGCCTTAGAAATTTTGCAGACGGTTTCCAGTGTTACCTGCGGTTGTTCACCATTCGGAAAAACCAAGGTCGCATTGTTGCAAGAAAAACTTATTTTGTCTTTAAAAGTTATTTTTCCGTCAGGGTCGGTTTCTTTTGAATAAACACTTCCAGCCAAATCCAACTTTTTGTGCATAAAAGCGGAACTGTCCGTAACAGAAGTAAATCCTCGCCCTTCTGGCAATGTCAACGCCCCGGAAATGCTTCCCGAATCAGAGAGTTTTGCTGTAACGCCAGTCCATCCATCTGGCTTTTTTGAAACAAATTCCAGCGAACCGGTTGCAATTTCACATTTTACAAAAGTTTCGTCAGTATAAAGTTTTACGTACTGCTCAACGTCGCCAGAATCGCCAACTTCATCTGTAAAACCAGTAATTTTGCTGAATTTTGTTCCTGTGCTAAATTTTGCGTTCAACGTGTAGTAGCAGACATTTGATGGAGTTCCACCAGAAACATCTCCATAAATTTTCAAATTCAAAACATTTGTAATCGTTTTTCCATTCAAATCAAAAAAAGGACTTGCCGTTCCCGAAGAAATATCAACATTCTTAACCGAAGAAAGAACCTTGCCGTCTTCCGACAAAAGTTCAAAAGTAAAATCCGTCTTAAAACCTGCAGAAGAAGTTCCAGAAGTACGCAAGACATTTAAAACTATTCCGCCAGAATAAAAACTCGCAGTCTTAAAATCAGGCTTGCTAATTTTTGTTTCTACTGTCCTCGGTGAAGCGGAATCAATATTAGTTTCAGGAAGAGGAATATCGTTGATAATATTTATTGTTTCATCTCCAAATTTTTGCGCAATATCCGGAAAATCTATTACAGAAGTTTCTGTCCGTTCAGAAAGATTTGGAATCTCAATTTTTTGACCAAGCGTAATTCCTTCTGAATCCAAACCAGAAAAATCCATTTTTTCAAGGTACGAGCCAACATCAACAGGAATTTCTGCAATTGTCATATCAACAAGATATTCTTGAATCGGCTTTTTCTTAGAGGAATTGCTCGGCGGATTGTAATCGTAAACAGAATATTTTATTTTGCTGTCGTCAGAATTGTTCACGTACTCTTTGATTTTTTCAACCGACATATACTCGGAAAGAGATTTTGAAAAATCACCAATTGTAAAAGCGTAGTTTGCGTCTGTTACAACCGAAACTTTTTGTGGCACTTCATAATTGCAAGAAAAAATAAAAAAAACTAAAAGTGAAACAAAAAAACTTAAAAACTTTCTCATAAATCTCTCCCACAAAAACACCATGTTAGTGGCAAGCCAAAAATGGCGAGAATCTACATCAATTAGAATAACAGATTTTTACACAAAACTGAATGGCGAGCCCTGAAATTTTCATTCAAGACCCGACATTCTTCCAAAAATTATTTTTTTAACAAAGCTGCAAACGGATTGTAACTCATTCCGTCATCGCTACCGTAATTTCTACCACCACGAGGAGCAGACTTTTCATTTCTCTGACCAACTTTTCCAGAATCTGGTCTTGAGCCTTTTTTTACAACAACAACTTTTCGTCTTTCGCCAGTTTTTTCTGAAGAAGATTTTGCCACCGCAGAATTTCCACCTATTCTGTTAGCCGCATCGCTTTTCAAAGAAAGACTAATACGTTTTCTGTCTTTGTCAAGTCCAATAATTGTAAATTCAAAAATATCGCCAACTTTCACAACTTCCATCGGGTCAGAAACAAAACTGTCGCTCAATTCTGAAACGTGAATCAAAGCGGTTTCGTGCAAGCCGATGTCAACAAATGCTCCAAAGTCTACAACATTCTTGATTTTTCCAGTTACTTTCATTCCTTCTTTAAGGTCTTCAAACTGAACAACGCCTTTCTGCATAATCGGTGCTGGATAACCATCACGAGGGTCGCGGTTCGGTTTCTGAAGTTCATCAATAATATCGTTCAAAGTTGTTTCGCCAATGTTGTATTTTTCGCAAAGCGCTTTTCGTGTTGCATTGTCGATTTTTCCGCCCGCTTTTACAGTCGGCAAAACTTCTCGCGCAACATCGTAATTTTCCGGGTGAACCCAAGTGTTGTCCAAAGGGTCTGCGCTTTCCGCAATTTTAAGGAATCCTGCACACTGCTCAAACGCTTTTGGTCCAACGCCAGGAACTTTCTTCAACTCTTCGCGGCTCATAATTTTTCCGTTTGCATCGCGGTAAGCAACGATTTTTTTTGCCGTAGAAGTATTGATTCCAGAAACATATTTTAAAAGCATATACGAAGCCGTGTTCAAATTTACACCGACATTGTTTACAACCGAACCTACAACTTCATCAAGTTGTTCCGCAAGTTTTTTCTGGTTTACATCATGCTGGTAAAGGCCAACGCCGATTGCCTTAGGGTCAATTTTTACAAGTTCCGCAAGAGGATCCTGCAGACGGCGACCCATAGAAATTGCACCACGAACCATTACGTCCAAATCCGGAAATTCTTCTGTTGCAACTGGACTCGCAGAATAAACTGAAGCACCTGATTCATCAACAACTGTGTATTTCACATCAGAATCCGCATAGTTTTCGCTTATAACTTTTGAAACAATTGTCTGAACTTCCTGAGAACCAGTTCCGTTTCCAACCGCAATAACCTGAATGTCATACTTGTCTACCGCGTCATTGATTGCCTTGTATGCACCATCTGGATCCTGTTCCTGAAAAATCTTAAAGAATCCTAGATATTTTCCAGTTTCATCAAGGGCGGCACATTTTGTTCCGTTTCTGTATCCAGGATCAACACCAAGAACACGGCTTCCCTTAATCGGCTGTGTCATCAACAGATTTTTTAAATTCTCGCTGAAAATTCCAATTCCGTGTGCATCCGCTTCATCAGATTCATTTGAACGGATTTCCCGGACAACCGCTGGCGAAAGCAAACGAACAATTCCATCTTCAATCGCTTCTTTGTGATATTTGTTGTGGGTATCAGTTTTTTTAGTTATCAAATCAATTGCCGCGTCAACATCAACGTCGATTGTAACTTCCAAAGCACCTTCTCGTTCTGCACGGTTCATTGCAAGAATTCTATGCGGCTTCACCTGATTAAGCGGCTCGGCATAATCCCAGTACATCTGATAAGTGCTGGTTTTCATCGCCTGCTCTTCTGTCTGTCCTTCTGGAACGATTCCTTTTGACTTAATGTTGCCAGTCGCCATATACAAATCGTGGATTGCAGTTCTATTTTCTGAATCCTGACTAACTCGTTCCGCAATAATATCTTTTGCACCGTCCAAAGCGTCTTTTGCAGTTTCAACATTAAGCGCAGAATCCTCTGCATCTGTTTTTACATATTTTTCCGCTTCTTTTTCTATGGAAGAATCATCCATCACAAGCATTGCATCCGCCAAAGGTTCAAGTCCTTTTTCCTGTGCAACCATTCCACGAGTCTTCTTTTTCTTTTTGAACGGAGCCCACAAATCTTCCAATGCGGCAAGCGTTGTCGCTGACATAATCGCCTCATACAACGAATCTGTAAGTTTTCCCTGAGCAAAAACGCCCTTTACAATTTCAAGGCGGCGCTCTTCCAAATTTTTATACGATTTGAACAAATGATCGCAATCACGAACCTGAACTTCATCCAAATTTCCTGTCTTTTCTTTTCGGTAACGACTGATAAAGGCAATTGTACAATCTTCCTGAATCAAACTGATAACCGCGCTAACTTGCTGAACACGAATATTAAGTTCTTCAGCAATCTTTTTCATAATCTCAACTTCATTGACGTTCAATGCGTCAATTGCTTCTTGTGTAAATTCCATATTGATTGATTTTAACGTAATTTTTTCTTCTAAGTAAAGATTTTTGTGTTATAATCTTTTTAATATTCAGAGGGTTAAATGAGTACTTTCGTTGATGAAATCGTAAAAGGCCGGAAAACATTTTTTATTGCACCCGACCGATCTTTATTTCCGCAGACTTACCTAGAAGAATATCTTACACTCGGTTACGAATGTTATTTTATCGATACCGATATTTTTCTTCCGATAGAAATAAAAATCGACATAATTCTTTCAATTTTTAAGGATTCCATTCTTTTCTTCAATATTGACGCACCACTACAGGACAGTTCATGGCCTCGCCTTATATGCCAACTTCAGGAAAAATACCCAGAGGCAAAATTTGGAGTAACTTACTCAAAAAGACAAACTCCAGCAGAAAAAGCCTCCATCGAAAAACTGTATCTTTACACAATCGGAATTCACTGCGGATGTATTCAGCTTGAATACCAAAAAAAGAACAACTTTGAACTCATTGAAAAAATGCTTTACGCAAACCAGGCCGCTGGACGGCGTAAAAATGTCCGTGCGGTATGCACAAACAGTTGCAAATTTCAGTTTGCCACAGAAGAATCTGGAATAATCCAAGGCAGTCTGAACGACATAAGCATCTCGCATTTTTCTGTAACACTTCCACAAGGAATGGCAGAAATCGCCCAATACGAAAAAATTCAAGACATTGCGTTTACCATAAAAGGCCTGCGATTTCACTCGGATGCTGTTCTTTATATGACACGACCAACAGAAGAAGGAATTCTTTATGTTTTTGCATTTTCAACAAAATCTGGGCAAGGCGGACTGGATTTTTCAAACAAAAAACTTCTGGTCCCAAAAATCTACGAAATTATGGTTGACAACTGCACCGAACTTTTGGACAAACTTTTCAATTCTGCAACAAGACAAAGAAAGAATTTCCAAAAGCCAAACCTTGATGCACTCTCAGATTAGGAAAATTTTTCAGGAAATTAGGAAATAATTTCAAAAGCAAGAGAAAGCTCTAGTTGATTTTCCACTTATTGTTTTCGCGCGAAAAACGTTTTGCGTTCACTTCAAGCAACCGTCCGTCGTCGCCAAGCATTTTTACCATATTTGTAAGCAAATTTACTTCTGAAATCTTAAAATTTGTTCCATCGTAATAAATATGAACGCCTTCCGCCGGCAGTTTTTTGCGTGCCTCGCTATACCAGTCAAATTCATAAGAAAGACAACAGAGCAAACGTCCGCACTGTCCGCTGATTTTCAGTGAATTCAAGGAAAGATTCTGGTCTTTTGCCATACGTATAGAAACCGGCCTCAACTTATCGCTGATTCCGTGGCAACAGAACGGTCTTCCACAAGCACCAAGACCACCGATAATACGAGATTCGTCACGAACGCCAATCTGACGCAATTCAATGCGCATCTTAAAGACGCTCACCAAATCTTTTACAAGTTCCCTAAAGTCAACGCGGTTTTCTGAACTAAAAAAGAACAACGCTTTTGGCTCGTCCACCAGAAAATGAACGGAAATCAACTTCATATCAAGTTTATGGAGTGCAACTTTTTCCTTAAAAACAACAAAGGCTTCTTTTTCCCTTGCGTTGTTTTCCGATTCTTTTTCAAGGTCTTCAGCAGTTGCCTTACGCTCAATAACAACAACATCAGAAGGTTTTATTCCCATCGGCTTTTTTGAAAGTCCAATAAATTTCGCCATATCCCGGCCGTATCTAGTCGGAACAATGACTTTTTCGCCAACGCGGACATCAATCTTCTTTTCATTTCGTGCGTATACAGTTTCACAGGAATAATCAAGTTTCATCACATACAACGGTGTGTCAAAAACATATTCCTCTTCGTGACCGTTATCGCCATCATCTTCCAGAGCCGAAAGATTTTCGTTTTCATCTATATCTTCTTCAAAAATATCACTCATATTTTACTATTTTTAATTATACCTTATTCTGCCAAAAAATCCACAAGCAGACCTTTAATCTCTTCGATTTTTGACAGCAAATTTAATTTATCAGCATGATTTTGAAGAACCATCACCGCAAGTTCATCCAGTTTTTTGTCTA
>CAVIQW010000041.1:0-18920 GCA_963644915.1 Paratractidigestivibacter sp. | reverse complement strand
AAACGCGAAAACTGCCTGCTCAGAGTTCTTCAGAATTTATAATGCGGTTGCCCTGTTGGGGATGAGAATCCCTATTTTTTTTGTCCGGTTATTTTGATATAATTGAGTTATGAATATTCTTTCGGTGAATAACTTGAAAAAAATCGGGCGAGAAGAGCCTTTGTTTTCTGGTGTGACTTTTGGGCTGAATGAGGGCGATAAGTCGGCTCTGATTGGGCGGAACGGCACTGGAAAATCGACTTTGCTGAATACGATTGCCGGAGTTTTGCAGCCTGATGATGGGAATATTGTTATTAACAAGGCGGCTGGTGTTTCTTTTTTGCCGCAGAATCCATCTTTTTGTGAAAATGATACAATTCGGACGCATATTTTTAAAAGTGGCTCTGAAAAACTTAAAATCATACAAAAATATCTTGAGATTTGCGAAAAACTTGGTAGCGATGGTGGTGAAGGTTCTGTTCAGAAGGCTTTTGATGAACTGAATGTTCTGATGGAGCAAAAAGATTTGTGGAATTATGAGTCGCAGGTGAGTTCTATTCTTTCGACGCTGGGAATTACGGATATGTCTAGAAAAATGGGAACTCTTTCTGGCGGAATGTTGAAAAAAGTTGCGTTGGCTCAGGTTCTTGTTGAGGATACAAAACTTTTGCTTTTGGATGAGCCGACAAACCATCTTGATATAAAAACTATCACTTGGTTGCAGAATTATCTTTGCAATACGGACAGGACTGTTTTGATGGTTACGCATGACCGTTATTTTTTGGATGCGGTTTGCAACAATATTTTTGAGCTTTTTAGGCATAAGATTAAACTGTATCAGGGAAATTATTCAACTTATCTTGAAAAAAAACAGGTTGAGGCGGAAATTGAGGAAAATACCGACCGGCGGATTGAATCTGTTCTGCGTTTTGAACGTGACTGGCTGAGTCGTGGTCCGTGTGCGCGTGGAACTAAGGCAAAGGCGAGAATTCAGCGTGATATGCAGCTTATTAACCGCGAAAAATTTAAGGCGGATAAAGGTTTTTCTTTTGAAGTTCAAGGGCGAAGGCTTGGCGGAAATGTTTTGGAACTTCATTCAATAAGTAAAAATTATCCGAAAGGTTATGTTTCGGCTGGAGAGGGGAATATTGTTCCTGTGATTTCGGATTTTTCGTATACTTTTACAAAGGGGCAGAGAATTGGAATTTTTGGCGACAATGGTTCTGGAAAATCAACTTTTTTGAATATTGTGACAGGAAATTTAATGCCTGACACTGGAACTGTGGTTGTTGGTGAAAATACGGTTTTTGGGTATTACAATCAGAATCCTGTTTTTAAGGATACAAAAATTTCGGTTTTGGAATATTTAAAGGAATCTGCTGAATATATAACAAAAAATGATGGTAAAACTTTGAGTGCAGGGCAGTTTCTTTCGGAATTTGGATTTGAGGGGAAAATTCAGGGGTCGGCTGTAGAAAATCTTAGTGGCGGTGAGCGAAAACGGCTTTTTTTGATTCGTCTTTTGATGACTAATCCGAATTTTTTGATTTTGGACGAGCCTACAAATGATTTTGATATTTTTACGATGAATGTGCTTGAGCAATTTTTAGAGAATTATCAGGGGTGTTTGCTTGTTGTGAGCCACGACCGTTATTTTATGGACAAGGTTTGCGATTCGCTTTTTATTCTTGAAGATGACGGAAATATCAGCGGCTTTGTTGGAAAATGTTCGGAATATATTCAGTTTAGGGAAGAAAAGCTTAAAGAGGCGGAACTTGCGGCTCGGTCTGAGAAGGCGAAAAAGCAGGAGATGGCTGGGAAGGAGAAATCTGATGACTCTGGAAGTGTTCCGACTAAACGGAAGCGGACTTTTAAGGAGCAAAAGGAATTTGAATCGATTGAGGAAGAAATTTTTGTTCTGGAAGATAAAAAATCAGCACTTGAAAATCAGATGGCTAGCGGTGAAAAGGTTGATTTTGAGGCGTTGAATCGTGAATATGCCGAAGTGAATTGTGAACTTGAGAAAAAATATTCTAGATGGAATGAATTAGCTTCACTGGCGTGAATCTAATTCTTGCTATTAATCAAGAAACTGCGCGACTGCTCGTTTCGCTCAGGAATGAATTAGCTTCACTGGCGTGAATCTAATTCTTGCTATCAATCAAGAAACTGCGCGAGTGCTCGTTTCACTCAGGAATGAATTAGCTTCGCTGCCGGGAGGCAATTTTGGCTGCTGATTGGGGCGGTGTGCGATTTTTTCAGTTGTTTTTGTTTTGTAATTTGTTCAAGATTGCTGTGCAGACGTTTTCGCCGTCTAGGGCTGAGGAAACTATTCCGCCTGCGTAGCCTGCACCTTCTCCGGCTGGGTAGAGATTTTTGAGTGCGGTACATTCGTTTGTTTCTTTGTTTCGGGTGATTCGGACTGGTGTGCTGGTTCTGGTTTCAATTGCAATCATTGTTGCGTCTTTGAACAAAAACCCTTTCATATTTGCACCAAAGGTTTTGAATCCTTCTGCGAGTCTGCCTGAAATTGCTTTTGGAATCCATTGGTCTAGTCTGGAAGCGACTATTCCTGGTGTGTAACTTGTTGCTGGAAAATCTTTGGAATCCCGTTCTGCAATAAAGTCTGTTAAGCGTTGTGCTGGTGCGGCTTGCCCCTTTCCGTGTCGTTTTGCTTCTTTTTCAAGCCATGTTCTGTAATAAAGTCCTGCGAGTGCTTTGCATCCGTTATATTTTGCCTGTTCAACAAAAGTTTCTGGAATATCTTCCGGGCGGGTTTCTACAACGAATGCTGCGTTTGACCACTGGGAATTTCTTCTGGCGGCACTCATTCCGTTTACAACAATTTCGTCTGAGTCTGAACTTGATGGAACTACAAATCCACCTGGACACATACAGAATGAATAAACGCCTCTGTCTTGAACTTGCGTTGTGAGTCTATATTCTGCGGCACCCATTCCTTCGGTTTTTCCGTGGTATTGAATTTTGTCAATCAAAGTTCGGGGATGTTCAACTCGAACGCCAATTGCGAATGTTTTTGCTTCCAATGCTTCTGGTGCGGATTTTGAAATCATTTCATAAATGTCGATGGCTGAATGGCCTGTTGCAAGAAGAACTGCATCGCCAAAAAAGTCTTTTTTTTCGTTTGTTTTTACGTTTACGGTTGTTATTCCTAAAACTTTTTTATTTTCGCAGATTAAATCAACGCATTTGCAGTTAAAATGAACTTCTCCCCCTTGCGATGTTATAAAATCTTTCATATTGTTTACAACGCTAGGCAATTTGTCTGTTCCGATGTGCGGATGTGCATCTGTTAAGATTTTTTCGCTTGCTCCAAAATGATTGAAAATTCTTAGAATTTTAGAAATATCACCGCGTTTGTTGCTTCTTGTGTATAGTTTTCCGTCTGAAAAAGTGCCGGCACCGCCTTCGCCAAAGCAATAATTGGAGTCGGAATTTACAAAATCCTGCGTGCTGATTTTTGCGATTGATTTTTTGCGGTCAGAAGTTTCTTCACCGCGTTCGATGATTACAGGTTTTATGCCTTGTTCAAGAAGTTTTAGCGCACCAAAAAGACCTGCCGGACCAGAACCGACAATTACAACCGTTTTTGCGTTGGTTGCTTTTTGCCATTTTGGAAGAGACGAAGTTGCTGAAGATGATGAGTCCTCGTCTTTGTAAAAAATTGAGTATCTTAGATGGAATTTTAGCTGACCGTGACGTGCGTCGATGGATTTTTTTTCCAGATTAAATTTTGAAAAATCGGAAGGAAGATTTTTTTTTGAAAGTTCGATTTTTATCAGTTTTTGGATAAGCGCTGAATTTGATTCTTGTTCAGGAAAAATTGTGATTGTAACTTGATTCATAGCCGAATTTTAGCAGATTCGGCTATGAATTTCGAGAGGAATTTATTCAATTGTTTCCATTCTTGTGTACCATGTTTTGTTTAGCCAGCTGGAATCACCGTGTTCAGTTGAAAATTTGTAGTACGCTTCCGAAAAATCTTTGTCCCATTCAACCTGCCATGAATAATAATTGATGTCAGTTATAGAAATATCAAGATTGATGACACCCATATTCATTACGGAATTTGCCAAGGAAATAAAATGGAAGTTTGTTGTCTTGTTTTTGTCAAATTTCGCTTCGTATGCTGCTTCGTAGCCGTTTCCGTAGTTCACTTTTGCTTTTAGGCTGTGAATTATGTATGTTCCGTCTGGAATATTTGTTCGTATGAATTCGCCTTTGTGGTTTGTGACCATTTTTATTATGCGTTTTGTTTTTATGTTCTGAAAATTTACTTCAATTCCGTCTTTTTTAGTGCTAGAAGTTGGAATTCCGTAGTTGTTTGGAATGCATGAAAAATTAAAATAGACATTTCCATACAAAAGATTGTCTTCCGCCGTTTTTGGTTCTGGAATTGATGTGCAGCCTGTAAAAATTAAGCTTGAACATAGCATTGCGAGCGCAATTGCAAAAATTGATTTTTTCACTTGTTTCTCCTTTGTGAATACTTTTTTATTTTGCTGTTTTGGTAGTAAACGACAAATTCAGTGTAAAGAAAAAAAATGACTTGTGATAGTGGGGAAAATGAAAGAGGTAAAAAAAATTGAATTGCTAAAAAAAAGGCTCTGTGAAAAAAATCACAAAGCCTTTTTTCAGTTTTCTAATAAACTACAAAACTGCGAGTTTCGGAAAAACCGAAACTCGTTACAATAATTTAATCTCTGATTAAATTATTGCTTTCATCGCGGTCATGTATTCGCGGAGTTTTCTTCCTACAACTTCAATTGGGTGGTTGCGGATTTCTGCATTTACGGCTACGAGTTCTGTGTTGTTTACGCTAGTGTCCTTAAGCTCAAGACCTTTTCCGATTACATCTGTGTGGATGTTCGGCATAAATTCTTTTGCCATAAGTGGAGCGGCAACGCGACTGAACAAGTAACATCCGTATTCTGCTGTGTCGGAAATTACACGGTTCATTTCATAAAGGCGCTTGCGGTCAATAAGGTTTGCAATAAGCGGAACTTCGTGGAGTGACTCGTAGTATGCTGATTCAGGTTTGATTCCTGCGTCAACCATTGTTTCAAATGCAAGTTCACATCCAGCTTTTACCATTGCAACAAGCAAGATTCCCTTGTCAAAATATTCCTGTTCAGTGATTTCTTCTTTTGATTCAGAAGTTGATTCAAACGGAAGTTTTCCTGTTTCTTCGCGCCAAGTAAGCAAGTCGTGGTCTTTGTTAGCCCAGTCCTGCATCATTGTGCTAGAGAATTTTCCAGAAATAATGTCGTCCATGTGCTTCTGATAAAGTGGAGTCAAAAGTTTTTTAATCTGCTTAGAAAGTTCGTTTGCCTTGATTTTTGCAGGGTTAGAAAGACGATCCATCATGTTTGTGATTCCGCCCCATTTTAAGGCTTCGGAAACTACGTTCCATCCGTGCATCAAAAGTTTTGTGGCATATTCTGGGGAGATTCCCTCGCTAACCATCTTGTCGTAGCAAACGATAGTTCCAGCCTGAAGCATACCGCACAAAATTGTCTGCTCGCCCATAAGGTCAGATTTTACTTCCGCAACAAAGCTTGATTCAAGAACACCAGCCTTGCTTCCGCCCATTCCTACAGCCAAAGCCTTTGCATAAGCCCAGCCTTTTCCCTCAGGGTCATTGTTCGGGTGAACAGCGATAAGGTCAGGAACACCAAATCCGCGCTGGAATTCGTGGTAAACTTCTGTACCTGGTCCTTTTGGAGCGCACATTACAACCGTAATATCCGGGCGAATCTGCATTCCTTCTTCAATCATATTGAATCCGTGGCTGTACCACAAAGCAGAACCGTGCTTCATTCTTTTCATAACTTCTGTGATTACAGGAGTGTGCTGTTTGTCTGGAGTAAGGTTTCCAACCAAATCAGCAGTTGGAATCATTTCGTCATAAGTACCAACTTTAAATCCGTTTTCTGTAGCGTTTTTCCAAGACTGTCGTTTTTCTGTGATTGCAGATTCACGCAAAGCATAACTTACATCAAGCCCAGAATCGCGCAAGCAAAGTCCCTGGTTCAAACCCTGAGCACCGCAACCAACGATTACAATTTTTTTGCCCTTAAGAGCCTTTACACCGTCTGCAAATTCCTCTTTTGCCATAGAACGGCAATGTCCCAACTGAAGTCTGGCTTCTCGCCAAGGAATAGAATTAAAATAATTGTTACCCATTTTATACTCCTTTTTTTCCTGTAAAAAAATATTTTTTTGATTCAGGGCGTTCCCTAAAATCTCGCAAGGCTCAATTTTCGGTCGCTATGTCCGGGGTTCCGGCTTTCGCCTTTATTGCTGCACTTCACTTTGTTCCGCTCCGCAACAAGCCTGCGGCTTGCCCCTACCAGCGCTAACGCTTTAGATGATTTTATTCTAAAGTTTTATTTGTGTTGCGTAAACTGAAATAATTTCAAGTTATTATTGCGTTTTGTGCAATTATATGGTTGGCCAGTATGTGCCACCAACGGAAAACAGAATTGTTGGTTGCAATTTCTTCCATATAGAATGTAAAATGTCAGAAGAGGTTTTTTATGGAATATTTATATGCTTTGCAAAATTTTCGGGAGGTGGCTCCAGATTTTGTAACTTATTTTTTTCTTTTTATTTCAGAGTTTTTTCTTGTTGCGTGTCCTGTTTTTGCCGCCGTTATTTATTGGAGCATAAATAAAAAAGAGGGTGCTTTGATTTTAATCGGATATTCAGGTGCAAGGTTTGTGAATCAGACTGTAAAAAATATTGCCTGCGTTTACCGTCCGTGGATTTTGGACAGCCGTCTTCACGTGGAAAGTCACGCTGCTAAAACTGCAACTGGATATTCGTTTCCGAGCGGGCATACAACGACAGCAACATCGTTTTTTGGTCAGACTGCAATTTATCAGCGGTCACGAAAATGGATTGTCGCTGGTTGTGCAGTTTTGATTCTTTTGGTTGCGTTCTCAAGAAATTTTCTAGGGGCTCATACGCTTCAGGATGTTCTTGTTGCAATCGCAGAAACTTTGGTTGTTCTTGTTGTGGTTAATTTTGTAAGAAAACTGGTTGATGAAAAACCTGCCTCAGATACGATTCTTGCGATTGTTCTGGTTGCAATTTCTGCTTTGGTATTTTTATTTTTAGTGTTCAAGAAATACCCTGTTGATTATGATGCGGAAGGAAAAATTCTGGTTGAGCCATTTAAAATGAAGACCGGCTGTTTTTCTTCTTTCGGAATGTTTGTAGGGGCTATTTCCGCATGGTGGCTTGAACGTCATTTTGTAAAATTTTCAACAAATGTAAGCGTAAAAGAAAAAATAATACGTTCCGTTTGTGGAATAATAATTTTTCTTGTTATGAATTACACTTTAAGTCCTGTCTTGAATTTAATGGGAACACAGGCAGCGCATTTGGTAAAAAACTTTCTGCTTATGTTTGTGATAATGTATGTGTATCCGCTTATCTTTAATTCTGTTTCAAAAAAGTTAAAAAAATAATTTTTCTTGTAAAAAAAATGTCTAAAAAGTAGCGTCAAAGGACTGCCTAAGAAGTTTTTAGAACTTCATACAGGCAGTCCTTTTTTTTTCTGGAAGGATTGGATTCTTACTACACGAGGCTTGAAGAAACTGTAAATATGATTTTGGATGTAGAACTTCCGCTTTTGAGGAAAATAGAAATAACTTATGTTCCTAAAATTAAGAAACTTTTTTGATAAATCAGCTTTCTTGTATCAAAAAAAGTTTACTTTTGGAAAAAGTGTTTTACAATATATGTACGCAGTCTGTTTATACCATTTGGTTATGTTTCATTTTCCTTTTAAATGAGATTTTGGCTCAGGTTCAGGATGACAAGTTTGTCGCTTTGAATTTATTTTAAAGTCTTGCGGTGCTGCGGTTGTATTTTATAAAGTTGGGGTTTATATGAAATTCAAAAAGTTCGGTCTATCAAAAGTATTTGGTGTTTTAAGCGTTTTATTGATGATTTTTGCATTTTCTTGCGATGTTGGGCTTGGTTCTGCAGTTGATGTTGAGCCACCTTCGGCAAAAATTACTTATCCACCGGAAAGTTCTGTTATAAAAGATTATTTTGTTTTGGAAGGAACTTGTGAAGACGACCAAGAGGTAAAAAATGTTTATGTTACCGTAAAAAAAGTTGTTTCGGACGAGGACAATAATACTGTAACAAAAACTGTATCTCAATCTCTTCCAGCAGTTGTAAAAGACAACGCATGGTCTATAACGTTGAATCAGAAAAATTCAGACGGCTCTTTTCCTTATTCGGACGGAAAATATAGTATTGAAGTGGTTGCCATAGACACTTCAAACAGAAGTTCAACAGGTTTTGTAAGAACTTTTGAAATCGACAACACGGCTCCTGTTTTTATCATAAAAAATCCGGGGTCTTTGAGTACGGAAAATCCAACTGCATACGGTTCGGTTTTTAAGGTTACTGGAACAATTGCCGACGACCATGAAATTAGCCGGATGACTGTAAAAATCTTTGACAAGGACGGAAACGAAAAAACTTCCTGGGAAGAAAGCAATGTGGAAACTGCCGGAGGAACTGAGGTTGTTTTTGCTCGCTACAATAAAGACGCTCAGACAGGTTCGGATGCATTGAACGACCGTTTCAACGAACTTTACGGAGAATCTTCTGACCAGCAGGATTTTAAATGTGCAGTTTACGTTTCGGACAGTGCAAAAACATATCAGGGTTCAAAAAGTGCTTCTGTGGAAAACGACGGAAACACGACATCAGCATTGTTTTTGAACGCAGATGTTTACGAGTCTTTGATGGGAAAAACCAGCGAGAAGGAATTATCTGCAAGTGACTTTAAAAAGATTTTAAACGGAACATATTCTGAATCTTCATCAAATAGCACGGCAAGGTCTGTAACGGATGATGAAATTGAAAAGTACAGACAGATTCTTGTTGAAAAATTTACAGAGACAACGCAGAAAAATCTTTCCTTCAGTCTGAACAAAACTGCAAATCCAAAATATTCAATCGCAGGTTATGCTTTTGATTCAGAAGAAGATTCAATCCTTAAAAACAAGGCATCCAAAAAAGGAAAAGTTACTTTAAAAGTGGCTTACGGACTTGACCAGACTAATTTTAAGTCAAACACAATAAAAGCGTATCTTTTTGGACCTTACGAAAAAGACTCTTTAACAGAAGAAAAAATAAACAACATCTATCTTTATACAGAAAAACAGTATGAATCGGAAAAAGAGCAAGGCAAGGCGGTTATTCTTTTGGACAACACTTCGCAGACGGAAAGCGAAATTCAGTCTTTGGATAACTACACGGAATCTTTGACACTCCCTGACATTATTACAAAAGGAAAATACTACATTTTTGCCGCAACTGGAAGTGATGAGGACGGCGTTGAATTTTTGAGCGATGGTTTTTATGGATTTACCGGAGAATCTGCCGGAACTGCTCCTTCTGTTGCCGTAACAGGTTTTAGCGATGGAAAAATGGTTAATTCAGAGGCAAAACTTGAACTTTCGGGAACTTTGTCGTCTGAGGAAACTGAACTTTCGGGCGTGGAATATAAAATCTCTGTTCAGGATGAAATAAAATCTTCTCAAACTGTGGCACAAATTTCTGGAACTGCGGTTCTTTCTTTTACGGATGATGAAAAACTTTCTGCCACATGGAAAATCAGCGATTTTTCAAAAGGAACGGTTGTCTTGGAAGACGGATATTCTTCTTGCGTTCCGGCTTCCGGCGAGCGTTTTAAATATTCTTTAACGGTTACGGGGCTTGATTCTACAGGTCTTTATTCAAGAGATACAAAATCGTTCATAATCGACAAAAAATCTCCTGAGATAAAAATAAATGAATGTACTCCAGTTGCAAAAAAGGAAACTTCTACGGTCGAGGGGGGAGGTGAAACAACAAAGTACATTGTGAACGGAAAAATCAAGTTTTCTGCGGTTGTAACGGACACAAACTTGGCCAATGTTAAAGTAACTGCCTCTGACGGAACAACAACAAAAGAATTGTACAACGGTGAAAGTTCGACAATAGAAAAAGAATTTGACACAACGGAATTTGCGGACGAAAAACTTCTGACTTTTACCGTGGTTGCTTCTGACACTGCGGAAAATGAAACCACAGAAACTGTAAGCAACGTTTATGTTAGCCAGCAAACTGATAAGCCTGAAATTAAATTTACAAACGGAAAGACAAAAGACGGCGGTGTTGATTCCTGGGCAAAGGCAACGAATGGCCAGAACGTTTTTGGAATAGAAAACAACAATTCGGCAAACTTTTCAATTACAGATGACGACGGTCTTTCTTCTATTAAACTGACAATTTATGATGAAAACGAAAAAGTTGTCGGTCCTGACGGAGCGGTTTCTGTTGCGGATGCGCAGCTTCAGCCGCAAACTTCTTCTAAAAATGCGGCGGAAGAAGCCCAGAATCCTGTTGAATACGAGGTTGACGGAAGCACGTCTTATTCTGTTTCTTATGTTCTTCCTAAAAAAGCTGGAAAATATAAGATTCTGTTGGACGTTCTTGATTCAGGATATGCAAGCGCTTCTACTACAAACAAAAAATGGCATACAACAACAGTTGAAAGTTATATTCTTGTAAGCGAAGGAAATTTCTCTATTTCTTTGACGAAAGCAACAAACACGGACAATAATGATTTTGCAATTTCCAATAATGAAACCCTTGTAAAGGCCGCTGCGGATACAACTATTTCCGGGGCAATAAATCTTTCTTCTATTGATAAACTGGAAAATATTGAACGCTATGCAATGAAAAGCGAAATAAAAGAAGGTGAAACAACGTGGAACACAGACGGTACGGCACAGGCGAAATACAAACTTTCTGAAGGGGAAACTCTTTCTGAAATTACGGCAAAAGCGGAGAATGGAAAAATCATCTGGACGGATACTATTCCAAGTGAAAGCATAAAAGACGGTGTTCAGCATTTTTATTACAAGGCTACTGCGGTGGCAGGAACTTCTTCTTCTGTGGAACTTGTTTTAAAGGCGGATGGAACTGTTCCAAAATTATTGAAAGATACAAGTGTTTTAAAAGATGATAAATGGGTATCTTCTTCATCTGCAACTCTTTCTATGATTGTTGCAGATTTAAAAGGTGCTTCTTCTGGTTCTGAAGCAAGCGGAATAGAAAAGGTAACTTATTCATACTCAAGCGGAGAAAATACTGTTTCTGGTGAACTTGCCCGTGGCAAAGCGTGTGATTCAAACGGAAATGAAAGTGCGTCAGAAAAGAATTACTACAAATATTCAACAACAATAAACGATCTTTCGGATACAGAGTCTTTGCGGATTTCATTCAATGCGGAGGATAAGGTCGGAAACAAAGCGGAAAGTGTGATTCATACGTTAAAAGTTGATACAAAATCACCTGAGAAAACCGAACTTAAGATAGATTCTGAACTTTATAAGAAAAATACGGATGAAGTTAAGGTTTCTTATGCGTTTAGTGATGCCACAGGCGGAATTTCAAAAATAGAATTCTGTACAGACAATAAGTTTAGTAATTCAAAAACACATAAAACTATTTCTTCTGCGTCAGACTCAACGGATTTTACGGCAGGCGTTAAAGAATACGGAACTGCGGAGAGTCTAAGAACAATTAATATTCCTCTTACGGACTTAAAAGACGGTGAGTATAAAATTTATGCACGAGTAACTGATGTTGCCGGCAATGTTTCTGAGATTTTTGAAACAGAAAATTCAGTTACAGTTGACAATACAGCTCCAGTTGTAAAAATTACTTCGCATACAAAGGCAGGCACGGAAAAAAATAGTCAATCGGGCTTAAATAATAAAGTAACATTTAGTGGAACAATACTTGATAATAATATTGAAAATAGTTCAACTCCTGTAATAAAAGTTTACGATAACGCTTGGAAGGAAATTAAAGTTATTTCATCAACTTGTGATGGACAGACCTGGACGGCGGTATTTGATACGGCAGTATCTCCTTTGGCTGGGATGAAAGGAACGTATGCTTTTCAGGTTGCATTTACAGATAAAGCAGGAAATACAAATCTTATTACAGAAGCCCCTGCTGGTGATTACGAATATTGTTTTTATGTTGATATTGATGCAGACCGCCCAATAATCACATTTAGTGATATTGGTAATTTTGAGGGTTCTGTAATAAGTCGAAGTAGCTTTAAAGGCTTTGTAAGTGATGATGACGGCGATGTGAAGGGAATGTGGTATATTCCGACAAGCAGTTATGCTGCGTCAAAACTGCCGAGTACATCTAGTGATAACGGCTGGAAAAAAATCTCTGTAGCTGCAACGACTGGGGATTGGGAAATTACTCTTGAAAATGAGGGTGAAAATTCTTTTGAATTTTTTGTAATTGATAGCGCTGAAACAACTTTTTGTACAAAAAATGCATCTGGAACAAGACCAATCTTAAAAGCTGGCAAAAATGAACAGCTTGAAGCACAATCTATAAAATTTACCTATGATAAAACTCCGCCGGTGGTAAAAGTTTCGTATGCACACGGAACTAGCAGCACTGCGGGTTCTGATTTTGGAACTACAAACAGCGTTTTTGGAACGTCTGAATATCTTTATGTAAAAGCCGTTGTTACAGAGGCGGTGGGACTTGCGGAATCTCCTTTAACGCTTGAATTGGGTGGAACAGCAAAGGATGTGACATTTACGCTAAAAAATACGGCTTCCCCGTATGAATATGTTTCAAGCGGAATAAAAATTGAAGGCATGCCAAGCGGTTCTGTTCAAATTGCGGTTACTGCAAAAGACAAGGCTGGACTTGAAGGAAAAGGCATTGAGCAGATTACAGTTGATACAGAAGCGCCGGTGATAAAAATTGTTTCTCCAACAACTTCGGTAAGCGATGCGATTACAGGGGCGGTTACAATAAAGGGAATCGCTCAGGACAGTTCTTCTTCAATAAGCAGAATTCAGTATATGATTCCGACTGTTGACCAGAAATCTTTGTATGATGGGTATGGTTCTATTTCTTCTGGCTGGAAAGAAGCAGGAAATTCCAACTCGTGGGAAATTCAGTTTGCAAGCGGTGCAAAAGAAAGTTCAGACAGCCTTTTGTATTACGTTGAGGCGGAAGAAGACGGAAAAAAAGTTTACGCCGTTGAATCTTACGGAGCCGAGAATGAAAATCTTTGGAAAGTTCCACTTTACTTTAGGGTAAAAGATTCTTGTGGCAACGAGGCAATCCGCACAAAAGACTCAAGCGGAAACGAACTTTATGTGGTTGTAGACCCTGACGGCGGAAAACCAAAAGTATGGATAAATTCTCCGGAGGAAGGAACCACCACAAGCGGACTTGTGACAATTTACGGCGGAGCAAGCGATGATGTTTCCGTTGCGGAAGTTCACATTCAGATTGACGCAAACGGCGACGGTAATTTTGATGAAGAAGATTTCAATTTGCTCAGTTCTACTAATGGCAGCTGGGTTGGCACAGAGGCTCAGGGCAACCTTAAGGGAAGTTCAAGTGACTGGTACATTCTTGCAAATGGAACAAATAGTTGGAAACGCGCGATTAATACAGAACAAATTTCAAAATCGCCTGACGGAAAGACTTATTTAAGGTTCAGGGCTTCTTCTTATGACTACGGCGATAATGGTGGGTTAGGTACTACACGTGGCTGGTCTAACGTTGTAACCGTAAATATTGACTCGGAAGTTCCAGTTATAAAAGATCTTAAAGTTGTTCAGTTTGGTGCTAGTGCAACAACGGCTGATTCTTCTACCGTAGACAATTTGACTTCTGTTACAGAACGCGAATATATTTCCGGAATGTACATAAGCAACATTATGGCAGAGGCAAACGGCACGTTCTATCTTGTTGGAACAATTTCTGACAATGAGAAGGTAAAAACCATTACTTTTGAAAAACAGACAACTTCTTCTTCATTGAACAATATTGATTTGGGACTTTCTGACGTTACAAACGACACGGCTTCTTATAAACTTTGCATTCCGTTAAAAACAGAAGAAAGCGGACAGATTAATTACGTTATCAAGGCAAAAGATGACAATACAGGTGAAACTTCGCAGTCTGTTGTGATAAACATTGACTCTACAAAACCTGGAATGTATAAAACAGGTGGGGCGGAATCAACGGAAATTAGAACTGATTTGCGCTTAAAATCGCAGGGTAAAAATCTTGGAACAGGAAGCAATAATTCTACGGTTGTAAACAGCAACAATTACTTTACGTTCGGCGATACCGTAAGTGAGGCAGGAAGCGGACTTGCGTACATCGTTGCGACTTTTGAGAGAAGTGGTTCTGTAAACGGAAAACGTATATATAATCCTATGAAGAGCAATACGAAACTTTCACTTGTCTCAAGTGAAACGGAATCTTCAACAAGTTCAAAACCTTATATTTCTTCCGAGGGATTTGCAATTCAGACTTTTGACGTGACTCGTGAGGATGAATATTCAATAAAATCAGAGAAATTTCAGGACAGTTCAACTGCGGCCTTTATTCAAAAAGGCGGACTTGTACGCATTGCGGGAACTTACTGCCTTATTACGGGATTTGATTCTTCAACTGGAAAGATAACTCTTTCAAAATCTGTTTCAACCAGTTTTACAAAAGCGGAACTGATTTTTGGGCAGGTTATTGACCATCAGATTATAGAAACACAAAATTCTGACGGAACTGTAACAAACGACGACGGCGACGGAATGTGCGAAACTATAAGTCAGTTGGGTTCAAGCTACAATTGGACTGCAAGCATAAAATCAGACAACATTCCAGACGGACCTTTGACAATCCACGTTGTTGCAATCGACAATGCAGGAAACATAAACTACGGTTCAATCGCTACTAAAGTTGAAAACAACCGGCCACGAATTGCAAAAGTAATGCTTGCAACAGACTTGAACGGAAACGGCGCTTTTGATTACGACGCATCTTCCGCTCCTGAAACAGGTCTTGAAAACGATACTGTAAATAGCCGTACGGCAGACGGTGCTGCGTTCGGGGAATTCAGTTTCTATTCTGCAATGACTGAAAAAACTATAGATTTAAAGAGTGAAGTGGAATTAAAGTCAGGAAGTTTTAAGGTTTTAGGCGAACTTGCAGTTCTTCCGGAATTTGTAGGCGGAAACGGTGATATAGGTTACATACTGAAACAAAACAGTTCAAACAGCAGTGAAGATTACACTGCAAAAGCTACAGGTACTGTTACGCAGTTGACTCCAAAAAATACCCTGAAAAATGGCAACAAGTTCAAGGACAAATCAACAAATCCTAGCGGAGTAACTTATGAAGATTTGATTTCTGACAAGGGTGGAATAGTTCTTGATTCTGTAAGCGACGGTTATTTAAGTTTTACATTCTGGGATTCAACAGAAGAAACAACGCAGGGAACAGACAGCCAGTGGACGCACCTGATGATTCCTGTTACGGTTTTAAGCGGCGAAAAGGAAAAGCCAGTTCCAACAATTACACCGTTCTATTGGAAAAGCAAGACGGAAAACAGCGTTTATGCAACAGATGGCACTTTGCTCGGACACATTGAGCTTGAGGGCGATTTGACTGACGCTATAAAGACTGCTTTTGGCGACACTGATTCTTTTAAAAAGCCAAAAGTTTCTGGAAAAATCAAGATAGAAGGAACAATAACGGACAATGTTCGTATTTCTTCTATCAGTATGACTTTTGACGATTTGTTTAGTTCAACAAAACTTGCAGATTACACGAGTGGTTCTTGGCAGACAGTAAGTTCTTTGCCGAATGGAGTTGTTTCGTTTGTGGCGGAAGATGTTTCAATTTCCCAAAAAGGACACGAAGCAAAATACACGCTTGTTGTAGACACAGAAAAGCTTATAGACGTTGCCGGAAAGAATAAGTCTATTACAATTACCGCAGCCGACTGGAAGAGCAACACAAGTGATGCAGGAACAGTTCAAACAACCGCATCTGCAAAAACTTCATTGTATATGGTTGATGTTGTGCCGTATGTAACAGGAATCGGTACGGAATTAAGTGCGTTCTACCGCAGTGCTTCTAGTGTTTATGCCCGAACTTCAACAGGCCGCTATCCATTGCACGAAAGTGAGGATATTACATTCTACGGATTCAACTTGGGAACAAGCCCTTCTGTAAGTTTAAATGGAACTACTCTTAGCACTGGTGGAACAGAAGTTTCTTTGAGCGATATTGTGAGTGGTGCTAACAAGGCTACAAAAACAACCGGAACTACAGCAAAGTCTGGAGCATTCACTGTTACTGTAAATTCTTTGCAGGCAATAAACAACATGAACAACAACAACAAAGAATACAACCAGCAACCAAATAACGTAAACAACAATATTTTGACAGACGATTTGTATGCCGATGTATGGCAGTTCAAGAATGCGGCAGAACCAATAAATGGAAGAGCCTTGGGTGTTACAATGAAAATAGATCCGAAAAATGGGATTCCAGGTTTTTCTTATGCAAATGCAATTTTGTTCTTTAATATGCCTGGATATTTATCAAATCAATCTTCAGGTGCCTGGAGAGCTTCTTCTGGGATGGGAGAAGGTTCATATTCTCAAATTCCATTTGGAATGAATTATGGAGGCTTTATAAATGGAACATTCTGTTATGATGCGGCAGGATATTCATATGGTATTGCGATGTGTACAGATACTAGCAAAGATAAAGAGTCTGCTTTCTTTCAATTTTTCAGCCGTGAGGCAGCTTTGCCAATATCTAGTATGAATCAGAATTTGAATTATGCAAATGGTCCAAATTATAGTAGGTTGGATTCATCGTCAGTGCAGGTGAAAAATGGAGATTCGGGATGGGTTACCGATACTGATAGAATCCAGTCTCCAAGCATAGAAGCAACAGTGAATGGTGGTGGTGTTCCTACTGATTCGACTCCAGCCTATGTTTTTATGGCTTATTATGATATGAGTGTAAAGCAGGTTCGTTTTAGATGGGGAACTGTCGGTGGTGAATCTGATGAAATTGATGGAAAGAGAACAAAGTCTGACTCTACAGGTAATGAGTCATGGTCGATTTCTACACATTTGAATAATGCTTATGGGTTATCTGATATTGTTGATGATAAGTATACAGGGGCTGCTCAAGGTGATGCAGGTAATGTTAATACTCGACCAAGATCTTGTGATGATTCTTATATAAAATATAGTAATAGTAAAAATTCTGGAATTCCGATTCAGATTATTGCTGCCAGTGGAATTTCTGGTGGTATAAATGGTTATGATAAAGTAATAAATGGAGGAGCTGGAGAATATGTTTCATTATCAATTGTAAACAAGAATAAGACAAATCCTGTTGCAGTCGTTTCTTGGTATGATGCGGTTAACAGAAAATTAAAAATGGCTTATAATGAGAACCCGACAACAAGTTCTAAGTGGACAACAACTGTTATTGATGAAAATGGTGGAATTAATGTAAAAACGGCTGTTGATGATGACGGTGGAATTCATTTTGCATATTATGATAATATGAATGGGAGCGACCTAAAGTATGCATATCTTTCTAATTATAAGGCTATGAATGCTGAGGTAGTTGTAATAGATTCCTATGGTGCAGTTGGTGCAAAACCGACAATAGATGTGGCTAAAGATAAGGATGGAAATTGGGTTCCATATATTAGTTATCAATTGAATGGATATTTAGGAACATCCCTTGGTGCAAAACTTGCATATAGAACAGATTTTTCAACTATGACAATTCCAGCTGGTTCTGACGACTTTGATTGCTATACTGGAAAATGGGAATGTTCTATAATTCCTTCAATTAATATTCCGAATGATGATTATATAAATGTTGGATTATTTAAAGATGCTAATGGTGTGATAAAGAATTTTCCTATTGGAAATGATATTCTTCCAGGTTCATCTTTAAGTACTGGAGTAATGTCTGTTTGTAACCCAACAAAATTATATGGTAATGGAACTTCAAATCCAATAATTGGTTACGGTATAGATACTGGCGCAATCGAAATGGCCCAAAAGAAATAACCTATTTCATCAATGATTTTTCAAAAGAACAAAACAACGGATTTTTGTGTAATATTTTCACGGAAATCCGTTGTTTTGTTTGAAAATATTCTGGGATTTGCAATCTGGTAAAATAAGAGTTAAAACTTAAAGCCAGGAAATAATTGCGTTCAAAAGGCGGGGGAGTTTTCTTAAAAACTTGGTAATTTTTGGGCGAAAAGTCACCAACTTTTTAGAAATTGTGTTCGTGTTTTAACTTTTCTTGAGTTTACTTTTTATTTTGTTTACCTGTTCAAGGCTAAGACCTGTACATTCTGCAATGATTTCTGCTGGAATGTTCTTTTTAAGGAAATTTTTTGCAGTCTTTTGAATTCGTCTTTCGCCTCTGGCTTCGCCTATTTCAATTCCGGCTTGTCTTGCATCAAAAAGTGGCAGTGCATCCATCATATAGTCACTCCTGAAAATTTCGTTTATTTTGAGTTTTTCGACATTAGTTTCAATATAATTAGTAAAATCGTCGGAAGGTTTTCCTCTAAAAAGATAACTCAAGAAGTTCTTAATTTCAAGATTTTTTTCTATGTCAGCTGCACTTGCATTGAATACTATTTTGTTTATTCCATCATCAATTTCAACATCTTTATTTTCCTTGCAAATTGTTTTTAATGTATAAATAGGAAGTCCCAGTTCAAAAGGATCTTTTGTGCATAGAAAAATTACATAACTTTCTTTTAAAGTTAAATAGTCAATACCTTTTGCTAAAGTATCAACATCTATCATACTTTGGTAATAGCGCATCCTGCGTGGTAAATCTTTTTGGATGGTTGTCTGTATTTCAATATCAAAAATCCGGTTTGTATCCTTTACGTAGACATCCATACGAATTCCGCGTGCACTATAATAAGGTCTTATTTCCTTTTGGAGTTTTGGATAATTTATTTTTTCTATTTTTATTTTTAGTAATCGTTCTAGCAC
>CAVIQW010000040.1:0-19214 GCA_963644915.1 Paratractidigestivibacter sp. | reverse complement strand
CCGGTGTCATACTTACCTTTACGCCAGCAAAGTCTGAATCTTTTGGATTTGTCCAAGTCAGAGTCGCACTTCCATTAGCCGCAGTTACTGCAAGTCCAGTTACATCTGCAGGCGCAGTTTTGTCTGATGTGTCTTCTGGTGTTGCTGTTACACTTACGCCGTCAGAAACATTCAGGCTTTTATCCATTGAACACAAAGTGAACGTGTATTTTGTGCCGTTTGCAAGGCCTTCAAAAGTTACTGATGATTTTTCGCCAGCCTTACCTTCTATTACAAGACTTGAGTTTCCGCTTTCCAAATCAGGAGCTATTGCTACACGTGTTGCATAAAAGTCTGCGTCTTTCGGGTTTGTCCATATTAAAACAGCCTTACCGTTTACTGCCGTTACTGTTGCATCCGTCACCTTTGCAGGGGATGTTTTGTCTGTGCTGTCGTCGTTAGATTCTGTTTTGCAGCCAGCAAAACCTAAAACTAATCCTGCAAGCAACAATGCCGCAAGATTTTTGATTGATTTTTTCATCTCTTTCCTCCATGTAGTAAACCACTTTTTATGGAAATTTTTATTTAAAAACAAAAAGACCGTCTGTGCCTCGCAATATTGCGGACACAAACGGTCTTTGTTTTTTTGAACTGTATTTTTTGAAAAAGGGCGGATTTCTAACTGTGAACTGTGAACTGTGAACTGTGAACTGTGAACATTATTAAACTCCCTTTTTGTTTGTCAAGTAGGTTTGACACACCTTATCATATTTTTAGGAGTGTGGAAAGGTTTTAATTTTTTGCCGCTCTGTCGTTTCAAGCCCTTTTATTACTGGAATAAAAAAAATGGATCCCCATGCTAGGAAATCCATCAATATTTTTTTAACAATGGGCCATCTAAGACTTGAACTTAGGACCAAAGGATTATGAGTCCTCTGCTCTAACCACTGAGCTAATGGCCCGAAATGTAGAAACTATTATAGCAGAAATGTTTTTTTTATTCAACTGTTACAGACTTTGCAAGATTTCTTGGTTGGTCAACATCGCGGCCAAGTTCCTGCGCAATGTAAAAAGCAAAAAGCTGGCAGACAACAACCATCGGAATCGCATAAAAAGCTGGATTTTCAACTTTTGGAACTGAAATAAATTCATCAACAATTGACTCAAGTTCCTTGTCGCCTTCAACACCGATTGCAATTACTGGACCTTTTCGCGCTTTTATTTCCTTGATATTTGAAATAACTTTTTCGCGCAAAAAATCATCCGGAACAAGGAAAACGCTCGGTGTCTGTTCATTTACAAGTGCAATCGGGCCATGCTTTATTTCTCCAGCGGCAAATGCTTCCGCATGAACGTAAGAAATTTCCTTTAATTTCAACGCACCTTCCAACGCAATCGGATACATCAAACCACGCCCAAGATATAAAAAATCCTTGCATTTTGCGTATTTTTTTGCAATCTGCAAAACCTTATCTTTGTTTTTAAGCGCTTCTTTTACAAGTCTAGGCTGCATCAATATCTGCTTAATAAATTTTGCACCGTCTTCTTTGCTCATTTCACGCTGGCGTGCAAATTTCAACGCAAGAAGATAAAAAATTGTCAGCGTATTAGAAAAAGCCTTTGTTGAAGCAACCGCAATCTCTGGACCTGCATGAATAAAAGCACCGCCGTCGCTTTCGCGTGCAATCGAAGAACCTACAACATTGCAGATTCCGTAAACTTTCCCACCTTTCTCGTGGATTTCACGCATCGCATACAATGTATCTGCAGTTTCACCGCTCTGGCTTACCGCAAGAAACACATCATCCTTGTTTACAATTGGATTTTTATAACGCAGTTCACTAGAAAATTCAGCAGAACAAGGAATTCTTGCGTACTGTTCAATCAAAAGACCGCCAAAAACGCTTGCATACCAGGAAGTTCCAGCCGACATTGCAGTAATTTTGTTTGTCCGTTTAAAAATATCGTCATCGTAACCGCTAAGTTTTGCCGTTGAAGCCTCAAAATCAATTCGTCCAGCAAAAGCACGTTCAATGCTTTCCGGCTGTTCGTTGATTTCCTTTTCCATATAAGTGTCAAAACCGCATTTTTCAGTTTCTGCGGCATCAATTGAACATTCCTCTATTCGTTTTGAATAATCATTGTTTTCTATGTTCGGGAATTTCAAGCCATCTGGAGTAACTTCAACAATGTCACCGTCTTCAAGATAGATTACACGGTTTGTGTTTCCAACAATCGCATTCGCATCAGAGGCAATATAATACGCACCATCAGAAAGCCCGACAACAAGCGGACCGCCACGTTTTGCAACAACAATCTTGTTCGGCTCGTCAACACAAGTAATTGCAAGAGCATAAGTTCCAACAACTTTACTCAATGCCTCCTGAACTGCGCTAAGCAAATCGCCTTTATAATATCTTGAAACAAGATTCGGGATTGTTTCTGAATCAGTTTCGGAAGCAAATTTCACGCCATCTTTTATCAAAGCCGCACGCAAAGTCTGAAAATTTTCAATAATTCCGTTGTGAACAACCGCAATTTTTCCATCATTTGAAAGAAACGGATGCGCATTCTGGTCAGTAACCATTCCATGTGTAGCCCAGCGAGTATGCCCGATTCCCCATGAACCAGAAAGTTCCTTCGGCAAAACACCTATAAGTTTTGAAAGTTTTCCCGCTTTTTTGTATAAATAAAATTTTGGAGAGCCGTCCTCTATTTTTCCAACAACAATTCCAGACGAATCATAACCACGATATTCAAGTTTTTTTAGCCCATTAACAAGATAAGGAACAGCATTGCTATCGCCTACATAACCAACAATTCCACACATGATATTGTCTCCCGTAAAAATTATCTATAAAAAAAACAAATATAAGATTGACTATATAAAATTTTCACGTTTTTATCAAACCTGTTTTTGTTTTATTTTATTGAAAAAAAAGGCATTTCGATTTATAGTTAATGTGTGTCTACGCTGTATATAGTTGGAACGCCCATAGGAAATCTTGGAGATATTACTTACAGGGCAGTTGAAACATTAAAAAATGTTGATGTAGTAGCTGCAGAAGATACTCGCCACACTTTACAGCTTTTAACACATCTTGAAATTCGTAAGCCGCTGATTTCTTGCCGTGCTCAAAATGAAGAATTTGCCGCACAGAAAATTATTCAGCTTATGGATGAAGGAAAAAATATTGCATTTGCAAGCGATGCCGGAACTCCTGGAATAAGCGACCCGGGTGCAGTTCTTGCAGGCTTGGTAAGAAAAGCTGGTCATTCAGTTGTGCCGATTCCTGGACCTTCAGCGTTTGCGACATTGGTAAGCGTTGCCGGAGCAGGTGGAAAAACCTTGATTTTTGAAGGATTTCTTTCACCAAAACCAGGAAAAAGGCGAACAAGGCTAAAGGAACTGCTTTCAACAGAAGATGCAATAGTTTTATATGAAAGTCCGTTCAGAATTGTAAAGTTACTAACGGATATTGCCGATATTGATAATAACCGCCGCGTTGTGGTTGGCCGTGAATTGACCAAACTGCATGAAGAAATTATTGAAGGAACAGCATCCGAGTTGCGTGATGATTTTGCTTCCCGTGCTTCAATAAAAGGAGAATTTGCAGTTTTCATTTCTGGTATAAAAAAAGTTCAACTTTCTGATGAATCTACCGATAAATAAGGTAGAGGGGCAGGACGGATATGATGATAAATGGAATCGGAGGAATTAATCCTCTCAACAATGTGCAAAAAACGAACCGCACAAATAGCACTGAAAAGGCCAGCTTTGGAGCAGACTCAGTATCTATCTCTAAAGAAGCAATGAAAATGGCAGATGCATACTATATGAAGCAGGTTTCATCTGAAACTCCAGATGTTCGAGCTGACCGTGTTGCAGAAGTAAAAGCAAAGCTCCAGAACCCTAACTATTTAAATGATGCGGTAATTGCTTCAGCTGCAGACAAAATTATGGAAAGTTTTGGTCTTTAATCAGCCCAAATTGATTTTATTTGCTAAAATTTTTGCTTGATACAAAAAGGCGGAATAGATTTTCCGTCTTTTTTGTTTTATATTAATTATATTATGGCAGATTTGATTTTTAAGATTTCACCAAATATAGTTCTTGGCTCATACACCCTAACTCGTCTTGGGCAATATGCGCGAAGTTTTGGCTCAAGATTTATGATAATTTTAGATCCAATCCTAAAAGACTTTAACCTTGCGGAAAAAATCACCCAGCCACTAGCAGAAAGAAAAATCGATTTTTTTATTTACGACAATTTTAACGACGGCGCAACAACTAAAGACATTGAAAACGCAATAAGACTTGCCCAGCAAAGCCACATCCACGGAATCATTGCCGCAGGCGGAGAAAAGACCATTACCGCAGGCTGTGCAATTGCTTCCCTTTACAACGAAAAATTCAGCATTTACGATTATATTGACGGCTCTGTACCGACAACAAATTCTATTCCACTGATTTGTCTGCCAAGCACAAGCCGAGCACCGTATGCATTCACAAATTCAATTCCGCTCATTGATTCAAGAAGCCATCAGGTAAAACAACTAAAAACTCAGAACAATATCTGCCGCCTTATGATGTGGGATCCAAATTTTTTGCTCACACTTACAGAAAACCAAACCGCCTCGCTTTCCCTGGAAACACTTTGCCTTGCCTGCGAAGCTTACCTTTCACAAAAAGCATCCTTTTTTAGCGATATGTTCTGCGAAAAATCCTTTGAACTTTTAGGCTATGGAATTGACGGAAAAAAATCACTTGATATTACAACGCCACAGGAAATTCTTTTAGAACAAGGCGGTTGCATGGCTTCTCTTGCAGTTTCAACAAGTTCCGCAGGAATCGCAAGCCTTTTGGCACTTGCAATAAACGCACGTTTTAAAATCAGCCGTTCCCTTGTAACTTCAATTCTTTTTCCATATATGATAGAAGAAGTTGCAAAATTCAAAGCGGACAAAATTGAAAAAATCGCACAAATTTATGGTACGGCGGATAAAAATCTTTCCAGAGATGACGCTGTTCAAACTTTTGCCGAAAATATCCGACAAAAAATAGCAAAGGCAAATCTTCCAGTACGTTTAAAAGAATTAAACCTAACAATGGAACAACTTGCGGTAAGTGCGGAAGATGCCGGTCAACTTGACATTATGACAATGCTTCCCCGAAGTATGACAACCGATGAACTTTTTGAACTGATGAAACAGGCTTACTAAAAATGATTGACCCAAACAAACTATTTCAACTTTCTGGCGGACAAAAACGAAGAAAACTTGCGTTGACTTTTGGCGCGCTAGAACGCGACATCGCCGGAATTCCCGAAAAAGGAATGGAATACAATTTTTCTTCAATGCCACGGGCGGAATACACAAAAAAAATCACAGAAATTCTGCTCGAAGACCCAAAACTTCCAGAAGATGCAGCAACTGAACTAAAATCAATGCTAGCCGCAAAACCTTTTGACGAAAGAAGAATCTGTAACACCGCAAGGAATTATCTTCTGCAAATAATTGGAACTTTTCCAGCCGAATGGGATTTGGTAATCGCACCGCACGCAAAACCTTTTGACGAAAACGGAATCGTGCGTTCAAGAAATTTTTATCCGGGAGTTGCCGTCTATGCGGAAGACATTCGCTCTCCTTTCAATATTGGGTCAATTTTTAGAACAGCAGAAGGAATGGGGGCAGAAAAAGTTTATATTTCCCCAAACTGCGTAGACCCTATGCAACCGCGAGCCGTAAGAAGCGGTATGGGATGCATAGAAACAATGGGCTACGAACGAAAAAGCCTTGACGAAATTCCAGATGAAATTCCAGTTTTTGCGCTGGAAACAGGCGGAACTCCAATAGATGAATTCAAATTTCCACAAAGTGGAGTCTGCATAATCGGCTCAGAAGAACTTGGTGTAAGTCCGCAGGCACTAAAACGAGCAACTTACGGAACTGTAACAATCCCGATGATTGGGCTAAAAGCCTCCCTGAACGTTGGCGTTGCGTTCGGAATTCTTATGCAAAAATGGTGCGAATTTCTTGAGGTGGCAAAAAACAACTAGAATTGAATCTGACTGAATGCTTTCTGAAGTTTTTCTGAAATCTGCACAAAACCAGTTTCCGAATTTATTCCAAAAGTAGCAAGAATCTCTGGGTCAATCTGATAATACTCAAGTTCATATTCCTGATAATGGCAAATTGAATCCGCAAGATTCACCAGCGAAACAAGAACTTTTTCTTCTTTTGGAGCGCCTTCCGGCAAATGATGATAACGAATCACATCAACAAGATTTTTTGGGAAATTCCATTTTTCTGCAATTCTTGCACCAATTTCGCCGTGATTTACACCAGAAACGATTTTTTCAAAAAGTTCAGGAGAAATTCCTTTTGCCGTGCAAATGCTTTTTATGCTTTCAAGATAATCTGGACGTGCATTTTCAAAAACAATTTTCCCCATATCGTGCAAAAGTCCGCAAATATACGAATCTTCCACAACCGCCCGGTCGTCCGCACAAAAATTCATCGCCAAATTATAGGAATAGAACGCAACCTGATAAGCATGCTTCCAAAGTTTTTCGTTACTTCCGTTCACAGAAGCAAAAGTTTTTAAAGAACCCACCGTAAAAAGCATATTTTTTATTCCACGGATTCCAATCAGTTTAACTGCGTCCGCAATATTTTTACACGGAACAGGAAGTGAAAAAGCCGCAGAATTAACTTGCTTTAAAAGTTCAGCAGTAAGTGCAACGTCATTTGAAATTTGAACTGCAATCTCGGACATTTTAGCCTTTGGGTCGCCCAAAAGATTGCTAAGCCGTGCAATGTTTTCCGGAAACTGAGGAATTGCATCAATCGCATTCTTAAATTCTTCTGAAATCGAATTTATTTCGTACTCAGTTTTTTGGTTCAATGGCAAAATAATTCTTGTGATTGTTTCACCGTCTTCGCAAATTGTCTGAAAATTATCTTCTGTAAGCCCGATTTTTTGCAGCATAAGAATCATAATTATCAGCCCAAGACCAGCCCCTTCTGAATCGTCAATAACTTTTGCAAGAGCATCCTCTATTGAAGTATATTGCTGAACACGGCAAAGTTTATCATGAATTCTTTTATACTCATCCACAACAAGCAGGGAATTATTTCTAATTTCAAGTTTAATCTTGTTATTTCTAAACTGAAGAATCAGTTTTATGTAAAGTCCGGCACGCTTTTGTTTTTCAAGGTAGTAATTAACATTTCCCAAAGTATCCTCTTTAAAGGTTTCCATTCCCTTTTCGTAATCTTCAGAATTTGTTATATCCAGATTTTTTTCCTGAAAATAAACACGTTTTGTGTTCGCCTTTTTTGCGTTTGTAATAAGTTCCTGCTGGCAATAGACAAGATAATAAATCATATGGTCTTGCCCAAGCTGATGAAGAAATTCCGAAAGAATTTCCTGCATATAAATTTCCATATCATGAGGCAAGGTATAAGTTGTAATAGTAAGTGGCAATCCTGAACGAATCGCAAGTTTAATTTTTTCAGTATCAACTGGATATTTTTTCTCTGCCATAAACTTCTCTATTCAATTTTATTAGTTTATCATTACACCATTCAATAATACAAAAAAAAATCAGATTAAAAAAGACCTATTTAAACAAAGAAAAACCGCTCGGATTTTTTGCGCCAGCCTTTACCCAGTTTGTAATATTTTTTGCCGAATTTTTTGTTTTCATTTCATCCAGAGCAAGAATGTAACCGTTCAGCCAAGAGGCAAATGATGAATCTTTGTGCATAACCTCATTTTGGTCATCACCTGCAACAAGAAGAACCGAAAGATTTTCGTCGTAAACTGATGAAGCCGCCACATTTTCTGCAAAGGTCGCAAAAGCAGCTTCGCCAGCGGCTACAAACGCATTCGACGGATTCTGAACAAAACTCTTTAAATTTGGGGAAAGAATAACATCTTTTTCAGACGGCTGGGCTTTCAACGCAAAAACAATCCTTGACTTAGACTTATGCTGTTTAACGCGGTTTATAACCTCCAAAGCAAGAAACTGGTACGAAGAAATCAATGAGTCGCAAGACTCTGCGCAATTTTCTGTTGAAAAATCATTAAACACTTCTGAATAAAACGCAGAATCATAATAGAGAATAAAATCGTCAATAAATCCAAGTTCCGTTTCAGCCTGAATCAGAGCCGCCCTAGCCGCAACGCCAGAACCTCTACGCCAGCCAATTACTTTAACGCCAGACGGAGCATTTTTTTCTTCATCAGAAAGCGCAAGCGCAACATTGTTTTCTTTTATAACAAAACCATCCGCAAAATCAGCAACAGCTGGCAGTTCTTTTCCTGCAATAAGAATATTCTTTCCCATAGTTGAATTATAGCACAATCACATACTTTTACGAAATACAGCGTTATGATATAATTTTTTTTACTATGAAAGTTTGGATTAAATATCTTTTTGCCGCAATTTTTGGAATCATCTGCGCATTGATTCTTCCCATCAACAATCCTACCGTGGCTACCGGAATAAATTTTTTAACAGAAATTGTAATTCGCTTCGGCCGCTACATGGTAATTCCTGTAATATTTTTTACCGGAATCACCGCATTCAACAGGCTGCGAGAAAATCATCTACTCATAAAAACTGCCGTTTGGACTGGTTCTGTAATTGCAGTTTCATCCTTAATCCTTACAGTCGTTGGACTTATTTCGATTCTTGTGGTAAAACTTCCAAGAATTCCAATTACTGTTGAAAATGTAACAGAAGCCACATCTTTAAATGTCGGAAGCCTTTTTAGGGCGCTTTTTCCTTACTCCGCATTTGAAACATTGAACAACGGAACCTTTATTTTTTCCGCATACTTTTTCGCACTTTTAATCGGATGCGCCTCAACTTCTGACGCAGTTCTTTTTAGACCAATAACAACTTTGGCAGATTCACTTTCAAAACTGATGTACAATATTGGAATCATTTTTACGGAATTTCTTGCCTACGGAATGATTGCCATTCTTTGCTACTGGACAATTCAGTTCAAGTCAATAATTTTGAGCGGCGTTTTTACTCCAATGATTATAATGCTGCTCGTTGACCTGATTATTGTGGCTGGCATAATTTATCCGCTTATAATACGCTACCTTTGCCACGACCCTCATCCCTACAGAATTCTTTACGCTTCACTTTGTTCGTTGCTTGCATCATTTTTTAGCGGAGACTCAAACCTTGCACTTTTAATAAATATCCGGCATGGCAAAGAAAGTCTTGGAATCCGTAGAAGAATCAACGGTGCGGTTCATCCGATTTTCACAATTTTTGCACGTGGCGGTTCTGCGCTTGTAACAACCGTAGGATTTATAATGATTTGGCGTTCTTACTCGTCATTACCAATTCCAATCACAGACATTTTGTGGATTTTGTTCACTTCGTTCGGAATTTCGTTCTTGCTCGGAGGCTTTCCTGCAGGCGGCGCGTTTATTTCTCTTACAGTTTTGTGTACTCTATACAGCAAAGGATTTGAAACAGGATTCCTTTTGTTAAAACCAGCCGCTCCAATAATCTGTTCATTTGCCGCCGCGTTCGACGCTTTAACCGCAATGTTCGGAAGTTATATTGTGGCGGTAAAAACAAAACTTATTGAACACCACGGAATCAATCACTTTATTTAATCAACAATTAAAAATAAAATTTTATTTAAGGAAAAATATAAAATGAAAGCTTCAAAATTTATTATTTCAACTTTACGTGATGCACCGAACGATGCTGTAATCGCCAGCCACAAACTTATGATGCGAAGCGGTATGCTCCGAAAACTGGGAAACGGACTTTACGCTTATATGCCGCTGGGATTTCGCTCGCTAAAAAAACTTCAGTCAATTATCCGCGAGGAATTAGATAAATCAAATTGGCTCGAAATCAAACCGACAGTGATTCAGCCTGGAGATTTATGGAAAGAATCCGGCAGATGGGACAAAATGCACGACGAAATGCTGAAAGCCCAAAACCGTCAGGGCCAGGACATGGTTGTTTCCCCTACTGCGGAAGAGGCGTTCACCGCATTGATACGCGATGGACTTTCTTCTTACAAGCAGCTTCCTTTTTCGCTTTACCAGATTAACACAAAATACCGCGATGAAATCCGCCCAAGATACGGCGTTATGCGCGGACGCGAATTCATTATGATGGATGCTTATTCATTCAACGAAAATGCAGAATCTTTGGATGAAAGTTACAATAACATTGCGACGGCATACAGAAGAATCTTTAAACGACTTGGATTAAAAACAATTTCTGTAAAAGCCGACACAGGCTCAATGGGCGGTTCTGGCTCAGAAGAATTTATGGTAGAAAGCGAAATTGGCGATGACACGCTTTTGCTCTGCCCGAACTGCGATTATGCCGCAAACGTTGAAAAAGCATCTTGCCAAAAAGAAGTGGCCCTTGACTCAAACGGAAAACCGCAGGAAAAAACTGAACTTCCGACAGAAAAAGTTGCAACACCAAACGTATTTTCTATCGAAGACATGGAAAACTTCTTTGGCGAAAAGTCAACAAGATTCCTAAAGGCGTTGATTTATAAAGTTTACAACTGCGGAATCGACCTTTCTAAGAACGAAGAATATAAAAACGCAAAAACCGTTACAGAAGGCGGACAAACTTATTACCCTGAAACTTTCTGGTGCGTTCTGATTCGCGGCGACCTTGACGTAAACGAAGCAAAACTCGCCTCAGTCTTAAAGGCAAGCGGTGCAGAACTTGCAGGCGACGAAGATGTCTTAAAATATTCAGGTGCGCCACACGGTTTCGTAGGTCCAATCGGAATCAAAATTCCTGTACTGGCGGATGAATCAACCCTTTCAATGCACGACTGCATCGGTGGTTCAGGCGAAAACGGATTCCACTTAAAGCACATTGAACCTGGTCGCGACTACACTCCTTTTATGACAGCAGATGTCCGAACCTGCAAAGCTGGTGACAAATGCCCAGAATGTGGCGGAACATTCTATATGAAAAAAGGAAACGAACTTGGCCACATCTTTAAGCTTGGCTACAAATACACAAAATCAATGAACGTAACATTCCTAGACCAAAACGCAAAACCAGTTGTGCCAACAATGGGTTCGTACGGAATCGGCGTTGACAGAACATTGGCAAGCATTATCGAAGCATACCACGACGAAAACGGAATCATCTGGCCAATGACAGTCGCTCCATTCCACGTTGTAATTGTTCCTGTAAAATATGACGGTGCAATGAAAGAAGCCGCAGACAAACTTTACAACGAACTTTCTGACGCAGGAATTGAAGTTCTTTTGGACGACCGAAACGAACGACCAGGCGTAAAATTCAAGGATTTTGACCTTATCGGAATCCCTGTAAGAGTTGTTGTGGGCGAAAAAAATCTTCCGAATGTGGAAATCAAACTCCGCAAAGAATCGGAAGCAAAACTCATTCCTGCAGAAAACGCAGCCTCAGAAATCAAAAAAATTGTGGAAGCAGAACTTTCCGCTTTGAACAACTAAAATTATGAAAAAACTGAATATTCTTTTTGCAACTTTATTACTTTCTCTTTCAGCTGGCTTTGCCCTGCCGGGGTTCGAGCCTGTTGTTCCAGACCATTCTGGCGAATACGTTTACTACCGTGACTTTACGTTTGAACGCGAAAGTTACATAGGATTTTTAACTTACGATCCGCAAACTTATTCCGCACGGTATTTTGCAACAGCAGACAAAAATTCAAAAGTTCCGCAAAAAGAAATTCAGATTTTTTTCACGACAAATCCAGACGCGACTCATTTTGAACTTACTGGCGAAAAAGTCTTAAACATTCAGTTTTTATCAGAAGAAGATTTAAAAATTGTAAATTACATCCACGATTTACTCTACGAATTCAGCACGCGCCGCATAAAACTCGCGGAAAACAACGTTCTGTCCGGCACGCAAGACGAACTTAAAATTTCTGGAAAAATCGCCTCAAACGAAGATTTTGTACAATTTGGAGGCTCAACACAAATCAAATGGAATACAATAATTCCGCTCTTCAATATCGAATCAATTTTTAACCAAGACGACGCAAAAACCGTGCTTTCAGTTGCAACAATCGGGCGAATAAATTCCACCAACGACAAAAGTTTTGAAAATTTCAAAGGTTTTTCAGAAAAATTCAAGACAAAAATGCACAAGTCAAAAATCAACAAAAAGGCAAAACCTTTTGTGGTCAAAAATGAAACAACAGGCAACAACTACACCGTTTATGCAGACTGGAAAAGACCGGCAAAAAATATGTTCACTTTAGAAGATTTTGCAGTTCTTTTTGAAACTTCAACCGCCGAAAAAAACTTAAATTTCGTAAAAAGACAATTTCTTTTAAGTTCCGGCGAAAATTACCTTGATTTTGCAAATATGGAATTTAAAAACAACACATTCAAGGCAAATTATTACAACTTTCAGACAGGAAATCTAACCACAACATTCAAGAGATTTGAAAAAAGTTCAAAAAATGAACAAACTGCGTATTGCTCTCTTTCAGTCTTTAATGATGTCTACAAAAAAAATTCCAAATATTTTGATAAAATAATTGAATCTTTTTCCGCAGAATAATTTTCTAAAACGAATTGCGCGTCAAAGGAGTCCCAATCCACTGCCCCTCAGAACCCAAATATTCTTTTTTCTCGCCTTCAATTAAAAACTGAACGCTTTTTACTGTGCTGAATTCAGTTGCAGTATACACAATCTGCATAAGCTGCCCAATGCTTCCTTCTACGCCATAAGTATTGAACTCAAAATTTTCGTTAAAATTCAAAGTCGCAACGCCATCTTTTACGCTTGCCCCAATCAGCCTTGAGCCAGACGGAATAAGGCTCATCGCATTTTTTTCACCAGGAACAGGTCCGTCCAGCAAGGCTTTTATTGCATCCGTAAGCGGCGAATCACTCTTTGCAAGCTGACGTTTTACCGCCAACCGATTCACCGAACCGTCCGCACCAATTGAAACAAAATACAAAGTCGCTGTACGAGTTGCAGCAACCTCTTGCGATTTTTTTACAACCGCAGCATTTTCTGCACTTTCAGATTTTTCAGCCACCGACAAAGAATTTTCTGCAGCCCCTGTTTTTTTCACATTTTTTTCATCTCCGTTTTCTACCAGAGATTTTTTTTGCTGCAATAAATTTTCATTTCCATTCATTCCTTCCGCAGAATCCGACGGTAATGCATTTTTTTCATTTTTTCCAGATTTTTCAGTTTTAGAAGTATTTTTTTCAGCTGAACTGTCCAGCAAATCTATCTCAATATCGTCCGAAAAAGTTTTTTCCTCTTTTATAGAATGTTTTTCCACAAATTCCGGAGTTGCAACGCCAACCCGCTCAAAAAAATTAGTTTTTTTCAAATTAGAAACAATATTGTCCTTTTTTACAAAGAACATAATCAAAATCAAAATCACAACAACGAAAAACAAAGCAACATAAAGTCCGCTGTTCGGTTTATTATTTTTATTCTGAGCCATACTTTTTTATCGGAATTTTCCTGCAGAAATGTTAGTTTTCCTAAAAAAATAACCGAAGCAAAAAACAACTTCGGTCATCTCAATTTTTTCTTAAAAATTTCAGTTTTGGGTCATTTTTGCCACGCAAAAACCGGGCTTTGCGTGGTTCCGCTACCGCTCATTCAAAAGTGGCATTTCGACAAACTCAATCGCCACTTTTGAACGGCTACGCCGCCACTACAATCCCTTGCCCATTTTTTATTTCGCCAGATATTCATTTATTCCAGCCGCCGCTTTGCGTCCTTCGCCCATCGCAAGGATTACGGTTGCCGCGCCCAGAACAATGTCTCCACCAGCCCAGACTTTTGCCTTGCTTGTCGCCTGTTTTTCATCAACCGCAATGTGTCCTTTTGCGTCCTGATTCAACCCTGGTGTTGTTTTTACAAGCAGTGGGTTTGAACCGTTTCCAAGCGCAACAATCATCGCATCGCATGAAATTTCGTGTTCACTTCCAGGAATTGCAACAGGGCTTCTTCTGCCAGATGCATCCGGTTCACCAAGTTCATAAGACAAAACTTTTACACCGCAAACTCTACCGTCTTCATTTCCCAAAACCTCAACTGGATTTTCAAGGAAACGGAAATTTACGCCCTCTTCTTCTGCGTGCGCAATTTCTTCAAGACGTGCAGGCATTTCATTTCGTGTTCTTCGGTAAACAATGTCAACTTCTTCCGCACCAAGTCTGAATGCCATTCGAGCCGCATCCATCGCAACGTTACCCGCACCGCAAACAACAACGTGTTTTGCCTCGTAAATGGGGGTTGCGGCGTGTTCTTTGTCGTAGCCCTTCATCAAGTTCGCGCGAGTAAGATATTCATTCGCACTGAAAACACCAATTAAATTTTCGCCAGGAATTCTCATAAATTTTGGAAGACCTGCACCAGTTCCTACAAACGCCGCGTCAAATCCTTTTTCTTCTAAAAGCTGATCCAAAGTATCTGTTCTGCCAACAAGGAAATTCAGTTCAAACTTAACGCCCATTTTTTTAAGGTTGTCAATTTCGTTCTGAACAATCGCCTTTGGAAGTCGGAATTCTGGAATTCCGTACATCATAACACCGCCGGCTTTGTGGAATGCCTCAAAAACTGTAACGTCGTGTCCTGCTCTGGCACAATCAGCGGCAACTGTAAGACCTGCCGGGCCCGCCCCGATAACTGCAACTTTCTTTCCTGTCTTTGGGGCAATCTGCGGCATTGTAACTTTATTGTTTTCTCGTTCCCAGTCGGCAACAAACCGTTCCAAACGACCGATTGAAACCGCTTTTTCAGCAGATTTATAAACTTTTCCAACAGTACACTGTCCCTGACACTGTTTTTCCTGTGGACAAACACGACCGCAGATTGCAGGAAGAAGTGAAGTTTCCTTGATTGTATCAACCGCACCCTTAAAATCTTTTTGTGCAATTTTTGCAATAAACTGCGGAATTTTTACGCCAACTGGACAGCCGTTTATACAAGGCATATTTTTGCACTGAAGACAACGGTTTGCCTCCACAACTGCCTGAGCCTCTGTGTAGCCGAGAGCAACTTCCGCCATTTGTCGGGCACGTGCTTTTGGCTCGCGGCTAGGCATTTCCTGCTGCGGAATTGACATCCTGTCTTTATTTGTAAGTTCTTTTCCCTGAAGTTTTGCCAACTCTTCTTCGGCAATCTTGTTCAGTTCTTCTATTGTTTTATGTGACATATAATTCTCCAAAATATCATTTCGACAAGCACAGTAAACACGACTTATAAAAAAATGAGTGTTCCTCTTGCCAAAAACATAATTATTTTGCCAAAGCGTCTGCCTGAGCCTGAAGTTTGCACTTGTGGAAATCTTCTGTTTCTCGTTCCTTAAAAGATTTCATACGCATCATCATATTATCCCAGTCAACCTGATGTGCATCAAATTCAGGACCGTCAACGCAAACAAATTTTGTTTCACCGCCAATCGAAACACGGCAACCGCCACACATTCCTGTTCCGTCAATCATAATTGTATTTAAAGAAACTGTTGTCGGAACGTTGTAAGGTTTTGTTGTAAGTGCGCAGAATTTCATCATAATCGGAGGTCCAATTGCAATAACTTCCGCTGGTGGAGTCTGAGATTCACACATCTCCTTTAACGGAACCGTAGAAACACCCTGTCGTCCTGCCGAACCGTCATCTGTCATAATAATAACTTCATCCGCAATCGCCTTCATTTCATCAACGTAAATCAACAAGTCCTTTGTGCGTGCGGCAATTACAACGATTACTTTATTTCCAACAGCCTTATGAGCCTGAACAATCGGATAACAAGGAGCAACACCGAATCCACCGCCAACCACAACAACAGGACCGTCTTTTTTTTCAATTACAGAAGGGTTTCCAAGAGGACCAAGCAAAGCGGCCAATTCATCGCCGACATTTTTAAGTGAAAGTTTATAAGATGTCGCACCAACAGCCTGAAACGCAAGCGCAATCCAGCCTTCTTCAGCATTTGCATCAGCAATTGTAAGTGGAATTCTTTCGCCGAATTCTGCGTCAACCTGCAAAATAATAAACTGACCGGCTTTTCGGTTTCTGGCAATTTCCGGTGCCTCAACCTTCATATACCAAGTTGCGGAAGCTTCCGACAGCTTGCGTTTTTCAAGAATTTTAAACATACCAATATTTTCCTTCAAATCAAAATATTATTTCTATCTTAGCACATCTTAATACAAATGAAAAAAATTATCTATAAAAAACAAAAATCCCTTTTTTCTGTCAATTATCCAGACAACAACAGATTTCTGCAATAAAAAGTCAATAAGAAAGTACAATTTTCGATTGTGTCATTTTACAAAATAAAGTATACTTGTGGGAGTTATAAATGTTCCTAGGAGGAGTAAGAATGTCACTTAAGAAAACATTTTCAAAAGATGGCAAATGTAATGTTACATTTACAGTTTCTTCAGAAGCAGCACAGGGTGCAAAGACAGTTAATATCGCAGGAGATTTTAACAGCTGGAGCAGCACAGACACTCCCATGAAGAAAGGCAAAGACGGCTCTTTTTCTGTAAAATTGACTTTGGATGTTGACAAAGAATATCAGTTCCGTTATTTACTCGACGGATATAAGTGGGAAAACGACTGGAAGGCTGACAAATATATTCCAGCGCCTTATTCAAACGCAGACAACTCTGTTGTTGTTACAAAGAAAACAAAGTAGTTTTATTGCAAAAAACCGGCTTTTTCAGCCGGTTTTTTTCTCTTATTTTAGATTATTCACCAAAGAGTCAAGTTCTGACTGCGTAATAAATTTTTCACGCAGATAATAACCAGAAACTTCTTTCTGCAAGTCTTCAATCTCTGAAATCTTTTTTCCAAGCATTTTTTCAAATGAATACTGAAGAAGTCTGTAATCGCGGAATTCTTTTATTCCCATTTCGTTCGTTTTTTGGTAATCTGCGGCAATTTCTTCCCAAGACGCTCCGCACAGAGCCGCAAGATTTGCGCTAACAACGCCAGTTCGGTCTGTTCCAAGTCGGCAGTGAACATAATACGGACCAGGATGCGAACCAATAAAACGGATTACATCCGCCATCATATTTCCAAATTCACGTGAATTTGAAGCGTAATAAACTGTGTTATAGTTGGTTTTAATAAAAAGTTGATTTCCCACCTGCCGAATATCACTGACATAAACTGAAATCTTTTCTTTTTTTACATCAATTGATTCATCTCCAGAAAGTGTGATTATTGATTTTACGCCATTATCTTTTAACTGCTTGTTTACCAAAGAAATTCGTTTTTCTTCTGTGTCATAATTTGGGCGGGAAATTTTATAAGGATGATAGCCACGGAAAAGTTTTGTTGTTCCTGGAACAAGCCTAAAATTTGAAATTGTCGCAACATCCGCTGGATTTTCAAGATTGAACTTTTTTAATTTCTTTAATTTTTCAGCAGTTTTTGTGTTTTCAATAACAACCGTCGGGTTGCCTGTAGGCAAAAGGATAAGGCTATTTGTTGCCATAATAAACCCAGGGAATGGATTTGGCATTGCAGGTTCCATTACCTCATCTTTTTTGCGGATACTTGTTGCCTCAACTATGCGGACTTCGTATTCAACTTCTGCAATTACATAAAATTTAAATTCAGGGAAACCAGAATTTCCAGGAACCATAACATCTTCAAGATTACATTCATAAGTCCAGTTTGAATATTTGTATTTTTCAAGTTCCCAACTACTATTCTTTTTAGACCAGCCATTGAACGAACCTTCAAGAAAGACTCTTTTTGGAGTTTTTATCCCATACCTTGAAGCATCAAAAACAAAAACAATCTTTCCATCGTCCAGTAACTGGTAGCCAAGCCTTTTATTTATATTGTTCAGCTTGAATTCCGACTGATAAACCACAACTTGAGCATTTTTTTTCGCATAAATTGAAAAACTGCTCAAAGCCACAAAAATTGCACACAAAATGATTTTTTTAATAGTCACTTAACTTGCTCCTAATAATTTATTCTTCAATTATACCCGATAATTCAGTTCAAGTTAATCAAAAATTCCTGTGTACTGTAAAACTATGATTGTCAAATCGTCGCGCAGCGGCACGTCTTTTGTATAAGTTTTGAATTTTTCAGCAATATACGAAAGTGTTTCCTTTGGATTTTTTGAATCGGCTTCCTGAAGAATTTTTTGAAGGCGTTCAACACCAAACTCTTCACCGCAAACGTTCCTGCTTTCAATCAGACAGTCTGTGTACAAAACCAAAGTATCTCCTGGTTCAAATTGATTTTTTACAGTTGAACAGCAATCAGAAGGTAAACCAGGCATTCCCAAAAACATTCCGCGGAAATTCCCATCTTTTCCTCCAAGAATTTCCACTTTTCCAGTTTTTGCGCTTTTCAAAAGAACATCTGTATGACCGCCATTTACATATTCAACTTGATTTTGATTCAGCCGCAAGAAAATTCCCGTAAGATAATTTTCAACAGAACCTTTTTCCTGTGCCAAAGTTTCGCTGAATTCCTGAATCACTTTTTCCAGCGGTTTATTCTGATTTTTTGTAAAGATTTTTTCCGCAAGATATTTTGAAAGAATTCCAACCAGCCCAGACGCTACGCCATGCCCGGAAACATCAAAAAGTCCAAGTCCGCAGAATTTTTTATCTTTGTCAAAATAAAAATCATACAAATCTCCAGAAACAGATGCCATCGGTTTAAATATGAACGCAGTTTCCCAGCCGTTTTTGCAAGGTGCTTTTAAGGGATAAAAACTTTTCTGAACAAGTTCCGCCATTTTCATATCGCGTTCCTGAATCATCTGCTGCCTTTGCAAAAGCCGGTTCTTTTTTATAATTTCACGAGTTTTTTCCTGAACTTCAACTGAAACAATTGTGTCCAAAAGCTGCTTGATTGTTACAACACCAACATAAATTCCTTTTTTTGTTACAATAATCGGATTGTAAAGATTTTTTTCATCGCGCTGCATGGCTTTTGTCGCAACTTTTTCTACTGGCTCTGCACTGTTTACAACAAAAAAATCTGCAATCATAACTTCTTTAACGGTTTTTCTATAATTCAACCCAAAACCAAAACGACCGCCAAGCAAATCTGCAAGAACTGAATGGGTCATAACCCCCAAAACTTGCTGATTCAAATCAATAACAGTAACAAAAGTACATTCTTTGTTGGAATTAAAAAAATTCATCAGGTCAAGAACATTCATATCCGGAAAAACCGTTATTCCTTGTGCCGCAAGTTCGC
>CAVIQW010000039.1:19435-20552 GCA_963644915.1 Paratractidigestivibacter sp. | reverse complement strand
AAGTTCAACTTTGGATTTGTACCAAAATAATAACTCCATTACACAAACATTGCCGAATCCATCAACTCCTCGATTTGTTGTTTGTTTGGCATTACGCAGAGGGCGCCTTTTTTTGTTGTGATTAGGCTGGCGGCGGCGTTTGCGAATGTCAGCATTTTTGTTAGGCGGTTTTGGGTAAAGTTTTTGTAGCCGTTTTCGAGGATTTCATGGAGGGTGCAGGCGCAGAATGTGTCTCCGGCTCCGGTTGTGTCGATGGTTTTTACATTTGAAAATGTTGGAACGCTCATCTTTAGTTCTGTGTTGCTGTCTGAATAAAAACTGTCGCTTCCATGTTTTCCTTTTGTAACGGTTATTAATGGAATTGAATATTTTTGGCGGATTTTTGCAATTCCTTTTTCAATGTTTGATTCATCTGTAATTAATTCCAATTCTTCTTCTGCTATTTTTAGAATGTTGCACATTGAAATTCCGTACCAAATTCGTTCTTTTGCCTCTTCAATTGAATTCCAAAGCGGTTTTCTTAGATTTGGATCAAAAGAAAGCAGAATTTTGTTTTCTTTTGCAGTTTGAAGGGCGAATTCTGTGGCTTCATTTACGGTTTTATTTGTCATTGAAAGGCTTCCGTAATGAAGAATTTTTGTATTTTTTATTAATTCGGCATTTATCCTATCTTTTGAAAGAAATGCGTCTGCACCAGTTTTTCTGTAGAATGAAAAATTGCGGTCGCCGTCTGGTGCTGTATGAACAAATGCCAAAGTTGTGTTGTATTTATCTGAAAAAACAAGATTTTGAACATCAATTCCAATTGAAGAAACTCGTTCTTTTAGCATTTTTCCGAACATATCGTTTCCAACTTGCCCGATAAAACTTGTTTTGTGTCCGAGCTTTGAAAGCATTGCAAGAACATTGCACGGAGCTCCGCCTGGATTTGCTTCCATGAGCCAGTTTCCGCAATTGCTGATTCCATTTTGAGTAAAATCTATTAAAAGTTCTCCTAATGCGATTACATCAAATTCTTTTTGGTTTTTCATATTTTCTCCTATTTCTGGAGTTTCCAGGTTTTGCAGTTTATTTTTTGAGAAGTTTCATTTCTTATGAGCAAATCTGTGTTTGTTTG
>CAVIQW010000039.1:0-19425 GCA_963644915.1 Paratractidigestivibacter sp. | reverse complement strand
AGTGTCGCCAATGATTCGGAATTTTGTATTTTCTTCTTTTGGTGGAAGTTTTGCTTTTCTTGCAAAAATTTTTCCTGGAATCTGCGATTTTGAACGGTCAAAATAAATGCTTTGCTCAAATAAATCGATTTTTAAAAGAACATATTCATCTTCTGTATTTCCTAAAATGATTTTTATGGTTCCAGAAGTTTGTTGAGAAACTGAAAATTCCAATTCAAAGTGGCGCTCTTGTTGATTCAGAATTTTTTCCTTTTTTTCAGGTTGAATTTCTGAATCTTGTTCATCAGTTTTTAAAGTTTCAAGCTCGCGGATTGGATTTTGATACAATCGGTTATTTTTGAACGAAAGCTCGCGGGGAATTGTCATCATTCCAGACCATAAATAATTTTCTGGCGTAATGTAAGATTCCCAGGATTGCATCCAAGCGATTAAAATTGTTCTTCCGTCTGAAAGTTTTGTTGTTTGTGGTGCGTAAAAGTCTATGCCATAATCAATTTGTGCGGTAAATGCTCTGTTTTCAGCTCTTATATCGTGAAAGAATTTGAATTTCTTGTATTCAAGAATTCCGCTAGCATAAACGCTGTTGTTTCCGTCGTGAAATCCAACTTCGTAGTCGCCTTTCATTTCTTGTGGAGAAAAAATTAGAATATCTCTTCCATTAATATTTTGAATATCTGGGCATTCCCACATTCCGCTATAATTTTTTTGGCTTGAATCAATAATTCCCTTATAAGTCCATTTTTTTGCGTCATTTGATTCAAAAATTATCATAGCACCGCAGTTATCAAGCTGTTTTATTACGCAGACCATGTAGAATTTTCCGTCTTTTTTCCAGATTTTTGGGTCGCGGAAATGTTCTTTTTGATATTCGAATGGAATATTTTTTGCCGTAAGAACTGGATTTTTTGAATATTTTTCGTAAATTTTGCCGTTACCAAACGCTATGCACTGATTTTGGATTTCAGCATCACCGTCTTTAGAAACTCCTGTATACGCAAGAATTTGTTTGCCGTCATCTGTTGAAATTGCGGTTCCTGAAAAACATCCGTTAAGGTCAGAGTTTGAATCTGGGGATAGGGCGACTGGTTCTAGATTCCACGTGAGCATATCTTGGGAAGTAACGTGTCCCCAGTGCATTGGTCCCCATTGTGTTGAATAAGGATGATACTGATAAAAAAGGTGAACTTTTCCGTTGAATTCAGAAAATCCATTCGGGTCATTGCACCAACCGCCTGGCGTAGCAAAATGAAAAAGCGGACGTTGGTCTAAAATTTCTTTTGAAGAATTTATTTTTTCAGAAAGTTCATTCTGTTTTTTCTGAGCTTTTTCAAGAATTTCTGTCATAGTCTTATCCTTTTATAGCAGAAGAAGCAACTGATTCAACAAAGTAACGCTGGAAGAAAATGAACAATAAAAGAACTGGAAGCAACATTACAACGCTGGCTGCCATAAGCTGATCCCAATAAATGTCTCCGCCTGTTCCTGTGAAAGAAGAAATTGCTACAGACATTGGGCGAACTTTTTCATCAGTTGTAACAAGAAGCGGCCACAAATATTGATTCCACATATCCATTCCTTGAAGAATACAAACTGTGATAATCGGGCTTTTGTTCAACGGAAGATAAACATCTTTGTAAATTTGCCAGAATGATGCTCCTTCAAGTTCAGCATTTTCTGCAAGTGAAACTGGAACTTCCTTAAAATAATTGTAAAAAAGGAAGATATAAAGCGGACTTGCTACGAACGGCAAAATTTGAACAGCATAAGTATCTGTAAGTCCGAGCGTGGAAACTTGATACATAAGCGGAAGCATTATTGATTCCATTGGAATTATGTAAAGTGAAAGCACTGCCAAAAAAATATATTTTCGGCATTTTAGTTTTCCGCGCTGCAAAGCATATCCTGCCATTGAACAAACAATACTTGTAAGAATGACTGTTATAACTAAAACAATCATTGAATTTATGAACGCACGCCCAAAGTTTTGAACTGATTCAAAAAGAATTTCCTTGAAGTTGTGAAGTGTTGGGTTCAGCACAATAAATGCTTTTAGGCTTCCCATATCTTTCATGATTTCGTAGCGATCATCTTTTAAAGACGAAACGAACATAAGAAAAATCGGGGTAATAATTATAAGTCCAAGCACAAAAAGAAATGCTGTAAAAATAATATCTTTTGCTTTATTTCGTACCATAGTTTCCTCCATAAAAAGTCAAGATTAAAACTTCAGTTTTAGGATTGACTTTTTATTGCAATTTTGTAACGAAGTGAAAAATTGCAGTTGATAAACAAGTTTGCAACGCAAACTTGAGAAGAAAAAAATTGACAGCATATTTGGCAATTTTTTTCTTACATCCTCCTAAAGAAGATAAAGAAAAATTTAATCTCGGGATTTTTCTTCTTTTCCTCGAAGAAGTTTATTTTGAACAAGAAAAATAACGAGTATTAAAAGGAACAGAATTACAGAAGCTGCTGAAGCATAGCCGATTTTCTGTCCGGCAAATCCATTTTGGTATATGTAATGAACAAGAGTATTTGTCGCTCCGTTTGGACCGCCCTTTGTCATGATATTTACTTGAGTAAAAAGTTTTAAAGCCTGAATCGTTGTAATAATAAGCACAAGTGTATTGGTTTCTTTTAAGCTTGGCCAAGTTACATTCCAGAAAGTTTGAAAAGGAGTTGCTCCATCAATGTTTGCGGCTTCGTACAAATAAGAAGGAATGCTCTGCAAAGAACCAAGATAAATTATCATCTGAAAACCAAACGCTTGCCATGCGGAAAGGATTGTAATTGCAATCAGTGCTGAATTTTTGTTTCCAAGCCAGTCGATTGAATGAGCCTGACCAAAAGTAACAAGTTTTAGCGCAAGATTCGCAATTCCATCTGGGTATTGATAAATAGATTTCCAAACTACAGCAACGATAACCATTGGTGTAATATATGGAAGAAAAAATATACTTCTTAAAAAGCCTTTTAAAAATCTGACTTTATTCAAAGCGTTTGCCATAAGAAGAGCGAATCCGCACTGCAACGGAATTACCATAATTGTAAAAAGAACAACATTTCTGAACGCTTGCCAAAAACTTGCATCTTTGAAAATTTGGATATAATTTCTTAATCCTACGAATTTTGCAGGAACCATAGGATTTGGAATCAGTTTTTGATTTGTTAAAGAAAGTGCGAATGCTGAAAAAAATGGAACTACCATAAAAAATATGAGCAAAACACACGCAGGAAGCAGCATATAAATTTCTTGTCGGATATTTTTTTCTTTTATGGCTGAAATAAACGAATTTTTCATACTGTACCTCTTATTTTTGTTGAATTAGTGGTCATTTCGACAAGCTCAATGACCACTAGAAATTAACTCAATGACCACTAGGAAATTAACACAACTTATTTTCCGAACGGTGGATAACCATCGTTGTCTTGAATATCTTCATCAATTTTTTGAGCGGCTTTGTTAAGTTCTGTTCGTATGTCTGCACCGTTCAAGATAGATTCAAACGCTTCGGAAAATGCCAAAGTTATTGTTGGATAAGCTGGATGGATTGGGCGGCTTACTGCAACATTTGACTGTTCATAAGCGATTGCCATCTTTGAGCTGTCCATATAATCTTCGCAGCGAGCGGCAAATTTGTTCAATGCTGGGTAAGAACCTGTAAGTTTTATTGCGTCAAGGAATTCTGTGTCTGTAAGCATATAGTTCAAAAGTTGACCAGCTTTTTCTGGATTTTTTGAACTTGCGGAAATTCCCCAAATCCAAGTTGCGTTTGGCGAACGAGTTCCTTTTCCAAAGTTTGGAAGTGGAAGCGCGATTACGTCATCGCCCATTGCAGCCCGGCAAGTTGTAAAATTCCAGTTTCCGTTCCATGCAATTGCTGTTTGTCTTTTGTCGTTGTAAAGTGTGTTTTCTCCAGCAGATTTTGGAACAATCCAACCGTTTGTTCCCCATTTCTGGAAATAGTGCAAAACTTTTTCTGCTTCGGGGCTATTTAATGTTCCTTCTGCTGTCCAAGTTTCTCGATTTATAAGGTCAGCACCGCCTGAAACAAGTGTTTCATAAAAACCGTAAGTTCCCCATTCTGAACCTGCAATATTCCATGCCCACATTAGGTCGAGCGGCCAGGTTACTTCATCAAGGGCGGCAAGTTTTGTAAGAATTTCATCAAATTCTTCTGCTGTCCAAGCATCTGCTACATTTTTTGGGATTCTTGCGCCAATTTTTTCAAGGTACTTTTTGTTGCAGTAAAGCAAAACTGTGGAATCGGCATAGCTTATTGCGTAAAGTTTATTATCAATCGGGTAAGTACACTGAAGCACATTGGAAGGAGTCATGTCAGCAATAATTTCTGAGTCAATATAAGGTTCAACGCTCTGAATTACTCCAGACCAGGCAAGACTTGCGAGCATAGGTCCGTCAATGCTGACAATATCAGGAACTTTTGTATTTTTAATAAAACTTGCCAATTTTGAAGTATAAGAGTCGTGAGGAGTGTACAAAAGTTCAACTTTGATACCTGTTTTTTCTGTGAAACGTTCTGTTGAAGCTTTTATTGCAGACTGTTCAGCATCTGAACCCTGAAACATAATGCTGATTGAATTTGATTGTGGTTTTTTTTGGCAACCAGTAAATACAGAAACTGCAAGAATTGCCGCACCAATAACAAAACTGATTTTTTTCATATTTTCCTCCTAAGAAAAACTGATTTTAACGAATTTCTGCGATTTGCAGATTTACGATTCTCTTTTTATTAAGGAAGGCTCTAGAACAATTGTTTTTAGTGAAGTTTTGCCTTCTTTTTTTTCTTTGATTTTTTGACACAAAATTTCAAAGCTTTTTGCGGCGATTTTATCCAAAGGTTGGTTTATCGAAGTCAACGTTGGAAAAGTCATATCGCAAAGCATTATGTTGTCAAAACCGACAATATTCATTTTTTCTGGAATTTTGATTTTATTTCGATTTGCCGCATTTATTGCTCGAGCCGCAAAAAGGTCATTTATGCAGAAAAGTCCGATTTTTTCAGGTGAGTTTTTTTGTTCCTGCATAAAATTGTTCATCAATTCTGAAGCCTGAGCATAATTATTAAAATACCAGTCCTTGTCGCCAAATGTTTTGATTCTGCTTTCAGGAATTTTCATTTTTAATAATTCGTTGTAAAAGCCTGTGAATTTTTCATCATCTTTTAGACCAAAGAAGAAAAATTGTTCACAACGATTTTCAATCAAATAATCAGCGGCTAGTCGTCCTCCTTCAAGGTGATTGATTGCAACTGAATCCAAACCGGTAATATTTCGAGTCATTACAACAACAGGAAAATTTGCGGTTTTTAGAACAGGAATCATTTCTGATTTTACGCGGGTCATGCAGATAAGCATTCCGTCTGCCTGACGTGCCATCATTTTTGTTACAATTTCTTTTTCTTTTTTGCTGTCTCCGTTGGAGTTGAAAAAAATCATTGTATAACCGTTTTTTACGCAGAGCTGCTCAACTTCTGAAAGCAAGCGCGAAAAATACGGATTTTCAATGTCTGGCAAAATTACGGCAATAAGATGGGAACTTCCTGCCGCCATCGTGCGTGCTGTTTCGTTTGGGAAAAAGCCTGACTGATGAACAAGTTCCATGACTTTTTCTTTTGTTTTTTCCGAAACTTTTGTGCTTCCGCTAAATACTCGTGAGACTGTCGCGATTGAAACTCCAGCGGCTTGGGCAAGTTCCTGCATTGTTGTTATTGATGTAAGCGTTTTCATTAATTAAATGATAACGCTTACATTTTACTTGTCAAGTTTTTTTTCAAAAAAAATGCCTTTTGACCGTAAAAAATCAAAAGGCAAAAGTTAAAATTATGTTTTTTGGGATTTTAACTCCATTCCGGAGAGTTCCAAAGATTCAGTTTTGTTCCGATTTTGTTTTTTATGGCGGTATCGTAGCAGAATCTTCCCCATGCAACGTCTTCTGTTGGCATTCCGCCGACTGCGTATACGATTATTTGGTCATCGCTGTCGCGTGGTTGTTTTTTGTTGTTCACAACATCGCCGATTTCTACTAAATCGGACTCTTTTACAAAGCCTTCTTGAACTGCGTCGTAAAATGCCATTCCAATTAGGGTTGAAACATTTTTTTGCGTTGGTGCGGGTTTTCCTTTTCCCCAGCCAACATACATTTTGTAGTCATCGCTTACAAGTTTGAATTTTTTTGTGTCTTTCCAACCTTCATGGTTCATTAAGAGCGCGCTTGTGCTTATTACTAACGCTCCAGGTTTTATCCATTCATCTTTTAGGAAAGGGTTTTCTTTGTATTTTGCGGCGTTTGTTGTTCCAAAATAAATTATGTCGCTGTCTTTTGCAGCACTTTCTATTGAATCGCAAACAACAAAGTCTTTGAATGTGGGGCAATATTCGTTGCAAAAATCTATGAATCCCTGAATTCCTTTTTGGGAACGTCCCTTGATTTTTATTGTTGAAACTGTAGGTTTTTCTGTTGCGATTGCTAAAGCCGCTGTTCTTCCCATTACTCCAGGACCAACGATTGTTGCAACTTTTGGTTCTTTTATAGAAAGATAACGAATTCCAAGTCCTGGAACGGCTCCTGTTCTCATTGAGCTTATAAGATTTGCGGACATATATGCATAAGGAGCGCCGGTTTCTGCATCCAGTAGTTGAAGCATTAAAACTGAGCGTGGTAATCCCTTTGAACGGTTTGTCTGATTTGAGCCGTAAGTTTTTATTCCGCAAGTATGAAATTCACCGCCCAAATAAGCAGGCATTGCCATAAATCTGTAGTCAGGGCCATTAATAGGAAAATTCTTTATTGAAGAACTTTCTGGAAACGACATTTTTAGACCGTGTTCATTGCCGTTTGCGCCGCCCATTCGGTAATCGCCATTTCCGATTAACGAAAAATGCTTTTCCATTACGTTGATGCAGTTTTTCATGTTTTTTACGCCACATTCAATCAAATCTTTTTCGTTCAGAAATAGAATGTCGATATTAGGAAAAATGTTTTCATTCATATAAAACCTCCAGAGTTGGTTCAGAAAATTATTTTTCAAAATCTTGTTTCATTATATTTGTCGAAAAAAAAAATCCAATGCGAGTTTTTACAAGAAAAATAAAAATTTTAGTTTTACATTGTTGCAAAGTGAGGTTGAACATGGAACGTATTGCAGAACATCCTATTTTAGGAGTTCCACAAAAAGGGGAACTCATAACATTTACATTAGACGGAAAAGAGATGCAAGGCTACGAAGGAGAACCTATTGCAATGGCCTTGCGTGCGGCTGGAATTTTAAAACACAGAGAAACTTCTAAATTGCATAAACCAAGAGGAATTTTTTGCGCTATCGGGCGTTGCACAGACTGCGTAATGGTTGTTGATGGCGTTCCAAATACAAGGACTTGCATAACCCCCTTAAAAGCCGGGATGAAAGTTCAAACTCAATATGGTTGCTCTGCAGAAAAATCATGGTAAGGCGGAAATGAATATGGAAAGATATGACTTGATTGTAATTGGTGCAGGTCCTGCTGGTCTTAGTGCTGGTATAGAAGCGGCTAAGCACGGAATGAAAGTTATGATTTTTGACGAAAATCATAAGCCGGGCGGTCAGCTTTTTAAGCAGATTCATAAATTTTTTGGTTCAAAAGAACATAAGGCAAAAATCCGTGGATTTAACATTGGAACAGAACTTTTAAAAGAGGCGGAAGAAGTTGGTGTTCAAGTAAAATTAGACGCGACTGTGACTGGAATTTTTGAAAACAAGGAAGTTACTGTAAACTACGATGGCGCGATTCATCATTACAAAGGCGGAAGCGTGATTATTGCCACTGGTGCGGCAGAAAATATGGTTCCTTTTGAAGGCTGGACTTTGCCGGGCGTTATTGGGGCTGGTGCGGCTCAAACAATGATGAATCTGCACGGTGTAAAACCTGGAAAAAAGATTCTTATGCTTGGAAGTGGAAACGTTGGGCTTGTTGTAAGTTTTCAGTTATTGCAGGCAGGTTGCGAGGTTGTTGCGCTTGTTGATGCTGCTCCTAGAATTGGCGGATATGGCGTTCACGCGGCAAAAGTTGCCCGAACAGGAGTTCCGTTTTTTCTTGGCTACACAATCAAAAAAGTTGAAGGAACTGAAAAAGTTCAAGGCGTAACGATTGGTAAAGTTGATGAGCATTTTAAGATTATTCCGGGAACAGAAATTCATTTTGACGTTGATACAATTTGTGTTGCGGTTGGATTGTCGCCAATGAGCCAATTGTTGAAGATGTCTGGTTGTGCAATGGAGGATAATCCAAAGCGAGGTGGGCAAGTTCCAATTGTTGATGAATATGGGGAAACTTCTGTTCCTTGCCTTTTTGCTGCTGGTGATGTAAGCGGAATTGAAGAAGCAAGTTCAGCGATGATAAAAGGTAGAATGGCTGGTTTGCGTGCTGCCTACAAAACTGGATTTGCAGAAGAAAATTTGATGGAAAAAGACAAATCTTTGTTTGAAAAAGATTTGGACAGTTTAAGGCAAGGAATGTTTGCGCCTTGCAACCGTGGAAAATTGATTGAAAAAACAGACGAGGGAATTCCCATTTCAAAGAATTTGCTTGCAAAAGGTTTTGTTGCAGATGAAGAAATTGAACGATTTCCGGGAGTTACGCATCAAAAAGGAATTCATCCGGTGATTGAATGTACGCAGAATATTCCGTGCAATCCGTGCCAAGACGCATGCCGAAAAAATTGCATAAAAATTGGTTCGTGCATAACAGCCTTGCCGGTGGTTGCGGAAAATTGCGGTTGTTCTGGCTGTGGAATGTGCGTTGCAAGTTGTTCCGGGCAAGCGATTTTCCTTGTGAATGAAGATTTTGAGCCAGGCTACACGAGCATTACGATTCCGTACGAATTTTTGCCAGTTCCAGAAAAGGGAACTGTAGGAAAAGCGTTGAGCCGAAGTGGAGAAGTTCTTTGCGATTCTGAAGTTATTGGCGTAAGAACTGCGGCTGCTTTTGACCATACACATTTGCTTACGATGAAAGTTCCAAACGAATTTGGCTATAAAGCTAGGTTTTGGAAAAAAAATTAGGCGGGGCGTTACGGGGTGTCCCCGTTAGAAGGGGTAGCGGAAAAAAATGCGACGGTTGAGCTTGTCGAAACCAGAGCAATTTTTGTAGCGAGGGGGAAGTCTTTCCCCAGCAGAAGTTTTGTATGCGGAGTTTTCAAAAGACTTTAGGCTTTTGAAAAGTAGTGAGGAACGGATGTTCCGAACGTTGGGAAGACTTTCCCCAAAAAAAGAGGAAAAAATATGATGAATGATAGAGCAAAAGATATTGGCGAATTTGTTCCGGGACCAGATGATGATTTGGTGATTTGCCGATGCGAAGAAATAACAAAGGGCGAAATCCGAAAAGCTGTTCACGATGGAATGTTCACAATGCAGGAAATAAGACGATATTTACGCGCTGGAATGGGGCTTTGCCAAGGTCAAACCTGTTCAAAATTGGTAAAAGGAATTGTTGCGGCTGAACAAAAAGTAAGTCCGGCAACTATAAATCCAGCTACAAGCAGAGGTCCGATTAGGCCGACAGAGATGAACACTTTAGCAAGCGAGGTATTGTAATATGAAGACAAAGGCTGATGTTATTGTAATTGGGGCTGGAATCGTGGGAAATGCCACGGCGTATTATCTTGCCAAAAAAGGAAAAAGTGTAATTGTTCTGGAAGCAAGCGATTATATTGGAAACGGAGGTTCTTCGCGAAATGGTGGAGGCGTTCGTCAGTCCGGGCGAAACATAAAAGAATTGCCGCTTATGGTTTGGGGCGTAAAAAATATTTGGCCGGGGTTAAGTGCAGAACTTGGCGTTGACACAGAATACACTCAGGAAGGAAATCTTCGTCTTGGAAAAACGGAGGAGCATTTAAAGATTTTGCAGAAACTTGCGGACAATGCGGTAAAATGCGGTGTTGACGTAAGAATGATTAATGCTGAAGAAGTTAAAAAAATTAATCCGTATATGAGCGACACGGTTGTTGGTGCTTCGTGGTGTCCGACTGATGGTCATGCAAATCCGCTTACAACAACTTTGGGCTTTTATAAATGTGCAAGAAAACTTGGAGCAGATTTTGTAACTGGAGCGACGGTTTCTAGAATTGTTTTAAAAGCTGGAAAAGTTTGCGGAGTAGAAGCTGAAGGACAGTTTTTTGAGGCGGAAAATGTTGTTGTTGCCGCTGGGTACGAAAGCAATCCGATTTTGAATACAGTTGGAGTTACAATTCCGATGAAAAAAAAGCGTTTGCAGTGTCTTGTAACGGAAGCCCAGCCTCAGATGTTCAAGCAGATGTTGGGAACTGCAATGGCGGATTTTTATGGGCATCAGACAAAACACGGTTCATTCGTCTTTGGCGGACACGATGGATATGAAGATTATGCAAATCCAGAATTTGAAAGCAACGAATATCCGCCGAGTACCGCTGATTTTACAAGTGCGTGTGCAAGAGGAATTCTTGGATATTTTCCGCGACTTGCAAATGCAAAAATTGTTCGCTCTTGGGCTGGCTATGAAGATTTGGCAAGCGACGGTGTTTGCACGGTAAGCAAAGTTGATGAAGTTCCAGGACTTTACGTTGAGTGTAGTTTTTCTGGACACGGATTTGGAATTGGTCCAAGCGCAGCTTTTAATATTTCTGAACTTATTTGTACAGGAACTTGCCCTGCGGACATAAGCACTTTGCGCTACAATAGATTTAAGCCTGCGTTGTGATTTTTGGGTGCAGTCGAAAATCGAGTTTTTAGAAAAATAAATAAATTTGCTGAAAGCGTTTTTTTCACAGTTATAAAAAACTTGACTTTTGCTTATTGAGAAAAATATTGACAAAAAAATATCTGTCCGCTAATGTTTTAACAGATATGGCAAAGACGTCAGAACTCTAAGGTTTTGGCGTCTTTTTTTATTTTAAATCTGATTTTGAAGAGGCGAATTATGAAAGACGAAAAATTGCATATTCATACGATTCAGTCATATCTGGTTATGGAAACAGAAAAATTTTATCAGAAAATTGTGGCTGATTTTGGAATTTCTCATTTTTATAGTTTTCAGACTGATTCGGAACGAAAAGTTCCATTTTTGGAAGACAGTTGCTCCAACATTTTGTTTGAATATTCTGGAAACAATATGAATTCTTTTGTAATTGGAAATTCTGGAAAACTTCAGACTTTGGAGCTAAATAAAAATTGTGATTATTTTGGAATTCGCTTTCAGCCGGGGGCAAACCCATTCTTTGAAAATCAGGAAGTTAAGGATTTGGTTGGTCAACGAATAGATTTGAGTAACTTTGATATTTTAACAAATCTTTCAGAAAAAATGTCTGAGCAGCCGACTTTTACAAACCGAATGTGTACTTTTATGGAAGAATATCGAACGTGGCTAAAAACGACTCAAAGTGGGCAAAAACATTTATTTTTTCAGATGGTTGATTTGATTGTCAAAAAAGATGGGCTTTTAAAAATTAGCGAGTTGATTAACTACACAGGCTATTCTTCGCGCTATATAAATCTTTTGTTTGAAACATTTTTAGGCTGCAGTGCAAAGCAATTCTGCAAAAACGTAAAAATGCACACAATCATAAATGAAATGAACCGTTCGGATATTGACTCGTTTCCAAATTTTTCCAGCAAGTTTGATTTTTACGATCAAAGCCATTTTGTTCATTCGTTCAAGGAGTTTACAGGAGTTTCGCCAAAAGAATATTTGAACCAGGTTAAAAAAAGTTCATATAAGACAAAAGTCATTGATTTTTAATTAAAAGTTTATTGCGATTTTTTACAATTCAAAATAAAAAGAAATTATTAATATCAGTTTAACAAAGGCGTTAAAAGGATAAGAAGCAAATCGGGCTTTTTGAATTTTCTTTTGACGCTTTTTATTTTTCGTGAAAGCGAGGTGAAGTATGAAAAAGACAGTTAGAAATTTTATTTTTGGTGTTGGACTTGTTTGTATGGCAGTTGCATTCAATTCATGCAGCAAGAAAAAGGTTGAAGTTAAATATGAATATACAGGAAAACCTGAATACGCGGAATTTGCTAATCAGGTAAAAGGAGTTTTAAGGGTAGGTATTGAATGTGCTTATGCTCCGTTCAACTGGACGCAGCCAACAAAATCAATTCCTGGTCATCCAGAATTAACTGCCGAGCCGATTTATGGTTCTGCGGATTACACTTATGGTTACGATGTTATTTTTTCAAAACTGATTGCCGATGAGATGGGGCTTTCTTTGGAAATTCATAAGAATGACTGGTCATCTATCTGGATGGGCTTAAAAGCTGGGGATTACGATTTGGTTGAGTCAGGAAGTATTTATTCTGCAGAGCGAGATACTTTTCTTGATTACATAGATCCTTATTACAACAGGTATAACGTTATTGTTGTAAAAAAAGGTAGTCCTTATGAAAAATACACAAGGCTTGAACAATTTAAAGGATTGAAATTTACAACGCAGATAAACACGAACTGGCCTACCTATATTGCACAAGTTCCAGACTCAGTTCTTCTTCCTTTCCCAGACACTTGTACAGAAGTAATTATGAAAGTTGCGATGGGCGATGTTGATTGTGGTGTAATGGATTGGCCAACTGCTTATTCTGGTTGTATTTCAAACCCGAATGTTGTTATTTGCCAGCTTGAAAAAGGTTATGATTTTGTAACGCCGGAAGGAGCGTCTGACACTTGTACGCCGTCTGTAATTGAAGGAAATACTGTTGCGGTTGAAGCTCTAAAGACAGCAATGCACGCAATCGGATGGAATCAGGAACTTATGGATAAATATATGAAATTGGCTATTGAAACGCAGCCATTGAGCAACTAAAAATTCTGTACCGCAAAATTTGGATGTTCAATAAATTTTGCGGTAAAAATTTGTTACTTGGAAAAAAAGGAGACATGATAAAAATTACATCCGTGTAATTTTTATCTTTGCAGTTTGTTCAAGCGTTGCTTTCACAAACTGTGATTCTCGCCATCCGTGGCTCGCCGCTAACGCGGGGTTTTTATGGGAGTCTTTATGAACGATAAAGGACTTTTTTATTGGGTTTGGTTTATCTTTAAAAATTACTGGAACTACTTTTTTAAAGGAACGGTTCTTACGCTTGAAATTGCAATCATTGGAACGATTCTAGGATATATTTTGGGATTTGCAATTGGATTGGTTCAGGCAACGCCAGTTTCAAAAGGTGACAATCTGGTTCATAAGATTGGTTTTAGCGTTTTAAAACCGGTTTGTTCTGTTTTTGTCGCGATTTTCCGTGGAACTCCAATGATGGTTCAGGCGATGGTTTTTTACTATGGATTAAAAAATGCCGGGGTGGATGTTTCTCCGTTTTTGGCTTCTTTAATTGTTTTGATGCTGAATACTGGTGCATATATGGCAGAAACTGTTCGTGGCGGAATTATTTCTATTGATAAAGGTCAGTTGGAGGGTGGCTTTGCACTTGGTATGAGTCACACAAAGACAATGTTTGCCGTAATTCTTCCGCAGGCGTTCCGAAACATTGTTCCAGAAATGGTCAACCAGTTTTTGTCAAACTTAAAAATGACATCTGTATTGAATGTTATCGGTGTTTATGAACTTTATTTTGCAACTAAGAGTGCGGCTGGAATTTACTACCGTTACTTTGAATCTTATATTATTTGTGCACTTTTCTATTTTGTTATTTGCACAATCTTTACAAAGATTCTAAAAGTTGTGGAAAAAAAGGCTTTTCAGCAAAAGGATTACGAGCTGGCTGTTGAATATATGAGCGGAACAGCTGAATAAACAGGAGCGTTTTTATGGAAGAAAACGAAACCAAAAACTGTGAACCGATTTTAAGGGTTGAGCATCTTGTAAAAAAATTTGGAAATCACGAAGTTTTAAAAGATTTGGATTTTACCGTAAATAAAGGCGAAGTTGTTTGCGTAATCGGTTCGTCTGGTTCAGGAAAATCAACAATGCTTCGGTGCATAAACGGACTTGAAATAAAAACCAGCGGAAAAATCATATTCAATGGAAAGGAAGTTGGTTCAAACTCAAAAGAACTTGCGAAATTCCGCACAAAAGTAGGAATGGTTTTCCAGTCATTTAATCTTTTTAATAATATGACGGTTTTGCAGAATTGCATGGCAGGAACAACAAAAGTCCTGAAAATGAAAAAAAATGAAGCTGAATTTCTTGCAATAAAATATTTGCGGAAAGTTGGAATGGCTCCTTACATCAATGCACATCCAGCTCAACTTTCAGGTGGTCAAAAGCAGAGAGTTGCAATCGCCCGGGCTTTGACAATGCAACCGGAAATGCTTTTGTTTGATGAACCGACCAGCGCGCTTGACCCAGAAATGGTTGGCGAAGTTCTGAACGTAATGAAAGGGCTTGCTCAGGAAGGTTTGACAATGATGATTGTTACGCACGAAATGGCTTTTGCAAAAGATGTTTCAACGCGTACAATTTTTATGGATCAAGGTTTTATTGTAGAAAACGATTCGCCAGATGTTATTTTTACAAATCCAAAAACGCCAAGAATGAAAGAATTCTTAAAGCGATACATGGAAGACTAAAAGGTAAATTGAACTTTTTGTGGAGGATTAAAAATGGAAAACTATACAATCACAATTGCCAGAGGTTTTGGTTCAGGCGGAAAAGAAATTGCCTCAACAGTTGCAAAAGATTTAGGCATTCATTGTTACGAAAACCGCATTTTAACGTTGGCTTCTCAGTTGAGCGGAATTGACCGACAGCTTTTTGAGGAAGTAAATGAAAAATTACATCAAAAACACACAGGAATTACATCGCTTTTGCGTGGACTTCCAAGACGAACTGTTGCAACTCCAGAAAAGAAGAAGTTTGCCAGCGACGACCAGCTTTATGAGTATGAAAAACAGATTATAGAGGAACTTGCAAATACAGAAAGTTGTGTTATTGTTGGAAAAGCCGCGGATTGGGTTCTAAAAGACCGAAAACGAGTTCTAAGCGTTTATATTGAAGCACCACGTTCTTTTTGCCGTCCAAGAATTATGAGTCAGATGGGAGTGACAGCAGAAACTGCGGATATTTCAATTTCTGAAACAGATAAATACCGTGCGGAATATTATGCGTATTATACTGGCGGAAATTATTGGACAAATCCAGTTAATTACGATTTGACTTTGAATACGGCAAGGCTTGGAATTGACGGTTGTGTTGATATGATAAAGCATGCGCTGGTTACAAAGTTTCCAGATTTGCTTTCAGATGTAAAGACAGAAGAACAACCAAAAACTGAATAACAACAGGAGGCGTTTTATGTTTACATATCATATTCCGACAAAAATTTACTTTGGAAAAGGACAACTTGAAAATTTAGGAAATGTCGCAAAATCTTATGGAAAAAAAATTCTTTTGGTTTACGGTGGCGGTTCAATAAAAAAGAGCGGCGTTTATGATTCTGTTTATGGATGTTTAAAAAATTCTGGAATGGAGATTTTTAAATGTTCAGGAATTGAGCCGAATCCAAAAGTTGAGTCTGTCCGAAAAGGAATTGAAATATGTAAACAGAACAAAATTGACGTTGTTTTGGCGGTTGGCGGTGGTTCAGTGATGGACGCTTCAAAATTTATTTCGATTGGTTCTTGCGTTGATTTTGATGTGTGGGATTTTATAGCAAAAAAATTGCCAGTTGAAAAATCTCTTCCGTTGCTTTGTGTTCTTACAATTTCCGCAACTGGCTCAGAAATGGACAACACCGCAGTTCTGAGCAATTCTTTAACTCAAGACAAACTTGCTTTAATCAATGATAGGTTGTTTCCTGCGGCATCGTTCTGTGACCCGACTTTGACGTATTCTGTAGGAAAGTATCAGACAGCGTGTGGAAGTGCAGATATTCTAAGTCATTTGATGGAAGTTTATTTTAATTTTAATCAAGATTTGTATATGCTGGACACTCAGATGGAAGGAATGATGAAAACCGTTCTAAAGTATGCACCGATTGCCCTAAAAGAACCGGAAAATTACGAAGCACGTGCAAATTTGATGTGGACTTCCAGTTGGGCAATAAACGGATATATTTATGGATGCAGTAAAAGTCCGTGGAGTTGCCACGCAATGGAACATCAGTTGAGCGGTGTTTACGATATTACACACGGATTGGGGCTTGCAATTTTAACGCCACATTGGATGGAATATGTGTTGGATGAACGAACTTTGCCGAAATTCTACAGTTTTGCGGTGAATGTCTGTGAAATTCCAAAGAGTGAAGATAAAATGAAGGTTGCAAAAGAAGGAATCGAATATATTAAGAATTTCTTTTTTAATCAGCTTGAATTAAAAAATTCCTTGTCTGCAATAGGCATTGATGACAAAAATTTTAATATGATGGCGGAAAAAGCTTGCGGTGCAAATGGATTTATAAACGGCTGGAAGAAACTTTATCCAAAGGATGTCTGCAATATTTACAAGGCAAGTTTATGAAAAAATTGCAATTATAACGATTTTCTTCTATATACTTTTTTTATAAAATTTATTATAATCCAAAAGATTATGGAAACTATAGCAGAAAAAATCTTGGCATATATGGATTTTAATCTTTTGCTTATAAAAAATTTCAAATGAGAACTCTTTTATGGGGTCTCATTTTTTTTTTTTAAAAATACTTAATAAAGGAATAAAAGTAAAATGACTGAACAAAAAAAACAACGACGAGTTTTCCACGTAGATCCAACTTACAAAATGGTAGACACTTGTGCTGGAGAGTTTAATGCGGAAACTCCTTATTTTTATGCTGGCTATGATAAAGAAAACGAAGCTGCCGAATTTCTTAAAGAAATGGAATCGAACAAAAAGCGCAGTTCAAAAGGAACAATAATTGTTTTGGGTTCAGGTCCAATCAGAATTGGTCAGGGAATTGAATTCGACTATGCGTCTGTTCAGTGTGTATGGTCTCTGAAAAAACTTGGTTACGAAGTTGCAATAATCAATAACAATCCAGAAACTGTTTCAACAGATTTTGATACTGCCGACCGTTTGTATTTTGAACCGCTTACTCCAGAAGATGTAATGGGTGTTATTAATACAGAAAAACCAGTTGGAGTTGTTGTTGCTTTTGGTGGTGGAACTGCTATCAAACTTGCAAAATTTCTTGACAGTCAGGGAATTAAGATTCTTGGAACAAGTGCAGATGCGATTGACCTTGCAGAGGACCGAGAACGTTTTGAAGAACTTTGTGCAAAGCTGAATATTAATCGACCAAAAGGTCTTACTGTAATGAACGAGGCCGAAGCCCTTGAAGCAACAGCAAATCTTGGTTATCCAGTTTTGTTGCGTCCGTCTTATGTTCTTGGCGGTCAGAATATGATTGTTGCCTTTAATGACGATGATGTAAAAGAATATATGAAAATCATTCTTGCGCAGGGAATTGAAAATCCAGTTCTTATTGATCAGTATATGCAGGGTATTGAACTTGAAGTTGACGGTATTTGTGACGGCGAAGATGTTCTTATTCCTGGAATTATGGAACACATTGAACGAACAGGAATTCACTCTGGCGACAGCATTGCGGTTTACCCAAGCTGGAACTTGAACGACGTTCTGCGCGAAAAAATTATTTCTCAGTCTAGAGATTTGGCAATAAAACTTGGAACAAAAGGTCTGGTAAATATTCAGTATCTTATTTACAACAACGATTTGTATATTATTGAAGTAAATCCGCGTTCTAGCCGAACTGTTCCGTATATTTCAAAAGTTACTGGCGTTCCGATGGTTGACCTTGCGGTTCGTGCGATGCTTGGTGAAAAATTAAAAGATATGGGTTATGGCACTGGCTTGTACAGAATTCCACCTTATTTTGCGGTAAAAGTTCCTGTTTTCAGTTTTGAAAAATTGATGGACGTTGATACTCACCTTGGACCAGAAATGAAGTCTACAGGTGAGGTTTTGGGAATTGCGTCTACCATGGAAGAAGCTTTGTTCAAGGGCTTGGTTGGTGCTGGTTACACGATGAAGCGTTCTGGAGGAGTTTTATTCAGCGTTAGAAAAACTGACCGCTATGAAATTCCTGAGTTGGCTAGAAAATTCTATGATATGGGATTTAAACTTTATGCAACAGAAGGAAACGCAAAGACATTGCAGGATTTTGGAATGGAAGTTCAGGTTGTGAACAAAATCCACGAAAATCCAAACGACAATCTTCTTACTTTGCTTGATTCTGGAAAAATTGATTATGTTATTTCAACTTCGGCAAAAGGACGAAATCCGCACGCGGATTCAGTACGAATGCGTCGCCATGCAGTTGAGCGAGATATTCCTTGTTTGACCGCAATTGATACAGCGAACGCTTTGGCAAATTGTCTGATGAGCAATTATTCTCCAGAAAATGTAGAGCTTGTTGACATCAATGATTTGCGTACTTCAAAAGAAACTATAAAATTTACAAAAATGCAGTCAACTGGAAATGACTTTATCATCATTAATACAGATGAGCAGGTTATTAATAATCCTGGTGGACTTGCAGTCCGTTTGTGTAACCGCCGTTCTGGAATTGGTGCGGACTCTGTTGTTCTTGTTTGCAAGTCAGAAAAAGCGGATGCAAAAGTAAGATTCTTTAATCTTGACGGTTCAGAAGGAATGATGGCAGGAAACGCTTTGCGTGCCGTTGCAAAATATCTTTACGACAATGATATTTATGGAATTGCAGAAAAACACGAAAAGAAATCAGAGCCAACCGCAAACATCAAGGTTGAAACAGCCAGCGGTGTAAAATCCTTAAAGATTTATAAGTTGAACGGAATAGTTTCTTCTGTAACTGTAGATATGGGAAAACCTGATTTTACACCAGAATCGCTCCCTACAAAACTTGAACCAATTTCTTTAAATGTTGAAGGGTTGCCAGAAAAAGCGATTGTAAATCAGTCACTTACAGTTGATGGAATTAATTACAACGTAACTTGCGTAAGTGTAGGAAATCCGCATTGTGTTGTTTTTGTTGGATTTGTTGATAAAGTTGATGTTAAAAAGATTGGTCCTATGTTTGAAAACCACGAAGATTTTCCAGACAGAACAAACACCGAATTTGTGCGCGTTGTTGGACCAAATGAGCTTAAGTTACGGACTTGGGAACGCGGAAACGGAGAAACTCCTGCCTGTGGAACTGGTGCGTGTGCCGCTGTGATTGCTGCTGTTTTGAACGGTTATTGCAAGATGAACGAAAACGTTACAGTTGATGTTCGTGGCGGAAAACTGATTGTTAAATATACAGGTGATACAGTTTATTTAACAGGTGCAACGGACTTCCTTTTTGACGGAAAAGTTGTAATTTAATAATAAATTTGAAAATTTTGTGGGGTTGGCTATTGACAAAGTATATAAAAAAATAGTATAAAGACCCTACAACTTTTGTCTCCTTCGTCTAGTGGTTAGGACATCGGGTTTTCATCCCGACAACAGCAGTT
>CAVIQW010000038.1:11292-20795 GCA_963644915.1 Paratractidigestivibacter sp. | reverse complement strand
GGATATAATTGTCTTTTAAGGACGATAATCTGCTATTTTGCAGGATTTTTTAATAAAAATCTTAATTTTAAGGGAATTTTTATCCCTTTTTTGATAGGGCTTTGCGGAACTTTTTCAAAAGTTTTTGTAACATGGCTTATCTCTCTTTTTTACCCTAATACGGTTATTACATATTCAGTGATTTCTATAAGTTTTTTTACTGAACTTCTTTTGAATTCACTTTTAGCCCCTGTGATTTTTAAAATTGTCGGCTGCTTTGACAAACATATTGCGTCAACGACAATTCGAGGAGATTTGTAAAGAAGATGGCTCTTTTTAGACATACGCGTTTTGCAAGAAATTCCTCAATTGACAAGAATTCTCGTATTATGGTTCTGCTTTTTCTTCTTTGTGCCGCATTTTTGATTTATGTTTACAGGCTTTTTTCAATGCAAATTATAAATGGTTCTGAATATCGTACGCAATCAAAGACGATTTCTAGTCAGGTTACAACAATTCCTGCTCAACGTGGAGAAATTTTTGACCGCAATGCGATTTTACCGATGGTAATCAATACAGAATCGTTTGCAGTTGAAATTACTCCTGGTGAAATTCCTTTTGGTCATTACGATACAGTTGCTACGAAACTTGCAGGGATGCTTGGAATTTCAAAATTTGATATTGATAAAAAAGTTCCGAAAAATTCAAGGCGTTCGTTTAATTCATTTCAGATAAAGACTAATGTCCCTTTCTCGGTGATTTCAAATATTGCGGAAAATATTACAGATCTTCCTGGAGTTTCGTGGGTTTCACGACCAATCAGAAATTACGTTGAAACTGGTTCTCTTTCTCATATTGTTGGTTATGTTGGCAATATTACCAGGGAAGAGATTAATGTCATGTATAACAAAGGTTACACAATTAACAGTATTGTAGGAAAAACTGGCATAGAACGTCAGTATGACAGTCTTTTGCAGGGAAAAGATGGTCGTGAAAGCAAAACTGTTGATGTTCGCGGAAGAATCATTTCTGATATTCCGATTGTTGAGCCACCTCAGATGGGAAAGAATCTGGTTCTTACAATTGACTCTGAAATACAGACGCTCGCAGAAAAAACATTAGGAAACAGGGTTGGGGCAGTTGTTGTGCTAAAACCCTCTAATGGTGAAATTCTTGCGATGGTATCGTATCCATTTTATGATGCAAATCAGTTTAATGGTGACGATGCCGGAAAGTATTATCAGGAACTTGCAGAGGATGTAAAAAATCAGCCTCTTATAAATCGTGCTGTAAATGCAGTTTATCCGCCTGCCTCTACGTTTAAAATAATTATGAGTACAGCAATGCTTGCGGAGGATGCTTTTCCGCCTACAAAAAAGATTGAATGTAAAGGTATTCTTGACTACGGAAACAGAAAGTTTCATTGCCACGTTCATGAACCTGGACACGGTTGGCTTGATTTGAAAAATGGTTTTGCCCAGTCTTGTGACGTTTATTATTGGGTAATTGGTCGTGATTATCTTGGAATAAGCAAGATTGCCGCATACGCAAAAGAATTTGGTTTTGGTCAGAATACAGGAATTGATTTACCGAGCCAGCAGACAGGATTTGTTCCTACCTCTGAATGGAAAGAACGTCGTTATCACGAAAAATGGCTTGGCGGTGACACAATGTCAGCATCAATCGGGCAGGGGTATCTTCTTGCGACTCCATTGCACGTTGCGAATATGGCCGCGATGGTTTCAAATAGTGGAGTAGTGTACAAACCGCATCTTTTAAAGGAAATTCGTGATCCTGTTTCAAATGAAGTCATTCGCGAAGTGAAACCAGAAGTTCTCTTAAAATCGGATATTTCTTCTGATGTGTGGAAACAGGTGCAGGAAACAATGCGTTATTCAATTTCTGATGGAACTCCTCAATATCCGATGCACAATAAAATTGTAAAAGCGGCCGGAAAGACTGGAACTGCTGAAGTTGCTCCATATAAAACGAGCTGGCATTCATGGATGGTGGCGTATGCGCCATACGACGGCCCTGTGGAAGAACAGGTTGTTGTTTCATGCATTGTAGAAGCTTGTAACCCCTGGGAATGGTGGGCACCATACGCCACAAATATTATTCTTCAGGGAATTTTTGCAAAACAGACATATGAAGAGGCTGTTCAGGCACTTGGATTCAATTATCTTATAAAAAATCGGGCAAGACAGGAATAAAATAAAAATGAAAAAAAGTTTTCTAGAAAATTTTGATTTTATATTGATTTTTAGTGTTCTGATTCTTGTTGGAATGGGAATCGCATTTATTTATTCATCTGGAATAAATTCTTCTGGAATTCTTGTAACGAACGAATATATCAAACAGATAATCTGGGCTGTGATTGGTTTTGCTTTTTTGATTTTCTTTACACTGTACGATTACAGAAAAATAGAACGGTATTCAGTTTATTTTTTTGTAGGATTTCTTGTTCTGCTTGTTTTTACTCGTTTTTTTGGTAGGGAATCTCATGGTGCAAGAAGTTGGCTAGGAATCGGTGAATTTGGATTTCAGCCTTCTGAGTTTGGAAAGATTTTTTATGTCCTTATGCTTGCAAAGTATCTTGATATTTCAATAAATGAAAATCAGTTGAAAAGAATGGTGTTTTCTGTGCTGATTTTTATGATACCTACAGGATTGATTTTGATTCAGCCTGACTTAGGAACTGCCTCTGTTTACATTCCGATTTTTTTCGTGATGTGCTTTGTTGCAGGAATTCCAAACAGATATATAATTTTTCTTCTTGCAACAGGATTTTCAATGATTTTCTTTATAGTTTTTCCTGTCTGGAACGAATATATTGCGCATAATTCTTTTGCAGTTGCCTCGATTTTTGAAAATTTCAAGCTGAAGCTTATTCTTATTTTTGCCACAACCTTGATTTGTCTGCTTTGTTTTATTGTTCACCGGTATTTTCATCTTGCACATTATTTTTACTGGATTGCCTACGTTTTTGCTATACTTTCGCTTGGACTTATTTTTTCTTCTGCCGGAGAAAAGATTTTAAAAGATTATCAGATAAAACGATTGATTGTCTTTATGGATCCAAATGTTGACAGGCTTGGTGCCGGTTGGAACATTATTCAGTCAAAAATTGCAATTGGTGCAGGAGGGCTTTTTGGTCGTTCTTTTTTGAATGGAACGCAGAGCCATTATCGCTTCTTGCCGGAACAGTCAACGGACTTTATTTTTAGTATTCTTTCGGAAGAACTTGGTTTTGTAGGTGGAATTATAGTTTTTGTCCTTTATTTTATTATTATGGTTCGCATTATAATGATAATAAAAAACTGTTCAAACAGATTTGGCGCGTATATCGCATCTGGCTTTCTTGGAATGTTTATGATGCATTTTTTTGTAAATGTCGGAATGGTAATGGGAATTATGCCAATCACAGGAATTCCATTGCTTTTTCTTTCCTATGGTGGAACTTCTTTACTTACCGCAATGACAGCCATAGGAATTCTGATGAGTATAAACAGCAGAAAATATAATTTCACTTAGAAACGATTCTAGAAATTCCAGAAGTGGTGGAAGTTGAGCGAAAAGATGATTGTTTTAGGTATTTAGGTAGACAGAATACGCATTATAATAAGTTAACAAAAAATCATTTTTTACAAAAATTTTCCCTTTTTATGCTTATGCAAGCTGCTGAAGTTTTTCCCGGATAAATTCGCTTTTTTCTTTTAAGGCAATTTTTCCAGTGTTCATTATCAGTATGTTCGGGCGTTTTGAGTCTAAGGAGACAGAACCGGAAGAATTTCTTATAAGCTTAAGCAGTTTATCAATTGAAATGTCCGATACTTTTGCAAATTCAAATGTTGCTTTTCCCTGATGTTCTTTTATTGATGCGATGTTAAGTTTTCGGCATATAATTCGTATATCAGCAAGCGAAAGCAGACTGCTGACTTCATCTGGAATTGGACCGAACCTGTCCTCTAGTTCAAGGTAAACGCTGTCAAGTTCATCGTTTGTTTGTATTGATGCGATTTTTTTATAAATTTCCATTTTAGTCTGAGGATTTTGAACATAACTGTCTGGTATGAATCCTGTGTATTCAAGTTCCATAAGCACTTCGGGAATTTCTTTGTATTCTTCTTCTGCCATAAGTTTATTAACAGCTTGATTCAAAAGGCGGACGTAAAGGTCAAATCCTACAGAATAAACGTTTCCTGACTGGTCGCGTCCTAGAAGGTTGCCGGCTCCGCGGATTTCCATATCTTTCATTGCAATTTTAAAGCCACTTCCAAGTTCAGTAAAATCGCTTATAACTTGAAGTCGTTTCATTGCAATTTCGCTCAATGATTTGTTCTCTGGGTACAAAAGATAAGCGTACGCTTTTTTGTCGCTTCTGCCAACTCGCCCCCTTAACTGGTAAAGCTGTGAAATTCCGTACATATCAGCACGGTCTATAATTATTGTGTTTACATTCGGAATGTCGATTCCGTTTTCTATGATTGTTGTCGCAACAAGAACATGGAAACCACCAAGCTTAAAACGTCTGAAAATATCATCTAGTTCTTCGCTGGACATTTGTCCGTGGGCAACCTCAATCAGCATTTCAGGAAGCAGGCGTTCCAGCTTGATTCTTGTTTCATTTAAGGATTCTACACGGTTATGCAGGTAAAAAACTTGACCGCCCCTTTCTACTTCCCGTCTTATTGCTGTCGCAACTTTTTCCTCGGAATATTCATCTACGATAGTTTCAACAGGTTTCCTTATTTGTGGCGGAGTTGTTAAAAGGCTCATGTCTCGGATTTTCAGAAGGCTCATATGGAGAGTTCTTGGAATTGGCGTTGCTGACATTGAAAGACAGTCAATGTTGTTTTTTATAGCCTTGAGTTTTTCTTTGTCTTTTACGCCAAAACGTTGTTCTTCATCAATAATCATAAGTCCAAGATTTTTAAATTGAACATCTTTCTGTATTATCCTGTGAGTTCCGATAATTATGTCGATTTCACCAGCCGCAAGTTTTGATAAAATATTTTTTGCTTCTTTTGCAGAAACAAAACGTGAAAGGTGTGCAATCTTTACTGGAAAATTATTGAACCGTTCAACGCAAGTTTCATAATGTTGCTCTGCAAGAATTGTTGTCGGTGCTAAAAATGCAACTTGCTTTCCTCCCATTACGGCTTTGAATGCCGCCCTCATTGCAATTTCTGTCTTTCCGTAGCCAACATCACCGCACAAAAGTCGGTCCATTGGCTGGGCTTTTTCCATATCTTTTTTTATTTCTTCTGTAACCGTAATTTGGTCTGGAGTGTCCTCGTACGGAAATGATGCTTCAAAAGTGGTCTGCCACTCAGTATCCTTTGGAAAAGGAAATCCGTAGGATGCCTGTCTTCTTGAATAAAGACTTATCAGTTTTTCGGCAAGATCTTCAACAGATTTCTTTACCTTGTTTTTTCTGTTTTCCCACGATTTGCTTCCGATTCTGTCAAGAGCCGGTTTTTCACCCTCGTTTCCAATGTAACGCTGGACAAGATTCAACTGTTCAATTGGAACAAAAACAAATTCTTCATCAGCATATTGAAGTTTTATGTAGTCACGTTCATTTCCCATGGCCTTAATTCGGTCAATTCCGTGGAAGATTCCGATTCCATAGTTTACGTGGACAACATAATCACCTGGGTTCAGTTCAACGAATGTGTCAATCGCCTTGCTTTTTGCCTTATGCAGAGATTTTGGAACGAATTTCCGTCTCCCGAAAATTTCATTTTCCTGAATAACCCTAAGTTTTATATCCGAAATCACAAATCCTTCTGAAACTGATTTTGCGATGATGTTTAATGGATTTTTGTCACGATTTACGAAGTCTTTTAGAATTTCTTCTATTCTGAGCGCCTGATTCTGGTTATCCGCAAAAATAAAAATCTTCCAGTCGTCATCAAGCTGATTTTTTAATTCTTCTTTTAGATAATTTATGTTTCCAAAGTAACTTGTGGCAGGTTCACATTCAATTTTTTTATATAAGGATTTTTTTTCATTATCCTCAGAAGTATTTTTTTCATTTTCTTCGGCGAAAGTTTGAAGAGTTCTGAAATATATTCGTTTTTCATGTTTTTCAGTAATTTTTTCAAAGTCAAAAAGCAAATCTTGAGGAGGAAAAACAGGAAAATCAAGGCGAGCTTTGCGGTAAAGTCCAGAAAGTTCCCGGTGAAGGCTTTCAATTGAGTTTGCCTGACGGTCAAAATCCAGATAAAAAATCTGAGAATCATTATTGATATAGTCAAAAATTGAAAACTGTTTATCCCAAAGCATTGGGTAAAATAGTTCTTCCCCCTCGCCCGCTCCGGAATTTTTTAACTTTTCAATAAGATTTATTCTGAATTCCATAGCTTTTTCGGAAAAAGGTATTTTGGGATTTTCATTATTTTCGTTTATATTTGAATTTATAGAATTTTTATCGTATTCTTCAAAAGTATTTTCGAGTTTTTCAATTAATTCCGCATCCCAAAGAATTTCTTTCATCGGGTAAATTATCACGTTTTCAATATTCTTGATTGTAGTCTGGTTGTCCGCATCGAAAATTTTGATTTCTTCAATCTGATCAAAATCAAAAATAATTCGGACTGGATTTTCTTCCTCTGGCAAAAAAATATCCAGAACTTCTCCACGAAGACTGAATTCTCCAGGAACTGTAACGCGGGGAACTCGCGAATAACTGTTCTCTGTAAGTTTTTCAGAAAGTTTTATCGTGTCAATCTGCTGTTTTTTTGAAATCCCGAAGATATGCTTTTGGATGTAATCTGGCGGTGGAAGCGGAGAAAGCATTACCCTTAGCGGAACAATAAAAATCTTCGTTTTGAATTTTATAATATCCGAAAGGTTTGGGTTTTTGTAAGCCATTTTCGCCAACGCCCCTGCCCTTTGTCCAAAAACTCTTGAACCGCACGTAATCGGTCGGTATGGAACTGCTCCCCATGTCGGAATGATTGTTGTTTCAGCCTCTTCAAAAACTGTATCCAAATCTGCTTTTAATGAAAACGCTTCTCGTTCGCCTTGAACAAAAATAAAAATATTTGCAGAGTCAGAAGAAATGGTTCCGCTTCCACCTGCAACTTTTGCCCCTAGTCCAGACTGACCATAATTTAAAGTCTGAAGAAGTTTTCCGCATTTTATATCTGAATAATTTTTAAGAAAGAAACTGTATAATGAACCTTGGAGTCCACCGATGTTTACCGGATATGACAAATTTTCAGAAAGAAGTGAATTTATAGTTTCCTTTTCTGAATTCCAGTTTTTTATTGAATTATAAAGCGAATTTGCGGATAATGTATTCATAACTATTTGCCGATAAATAAATTAGGAAGTTCCAAATTGAACTGCACTTAGGGAGTGTAAATTGAAACGACTTTTTTCTATTATAACAACTTTGATGATTTTTGGACAGACTCTATTATTCTCTGCGGAAAATGATTTTTCAAAATATGAGAATATGTCAGTGTCTATAAAATACTATGACCGGACAATGTATTATCCTGGAAATCCCGACACGAATCCGGTTTTTGTGCATATTTCGATAAAAAACAATTCAACAGAAACGTTGCGTTTTAAATTAGCTGATGACCGTATGTTCAGTGCTGATTTTTATGGTTATACGATAAAAAATCAGCAGCTTTCGCAGACCGAAAAAATTATAAGAAAGCGTTCTACGAACCAAACTGTTTATTTTAAGGAAGTCGCTCTTGAAACTGGAGAGGAATATTCTTTTGTTGAAAACTTGAAGGATTATATTGAAATTTCTGAGCCATCTGTTTATTACATCGAATTAAAATTCTACCCGGAACTTTACAAGTCAAAATATCTGAATGTCACTTCAAACAGGCTTGCTCTTGAGATTCGGCCGTTTCCGTCTGCGGCGTCATCCTCTGTGCTTCCTGTAAAAGATAAATCCGCGGAACTGTTAAAGCCAGAGGAAATTTCTCCGGATAAGGTTGTTGAGCAAACAATCATTGCACGCCAAAAATCTTTGTGGGATCAGTATTTCTTGTATTTTGACATTGAATCAATGCTTCAAAGAAATTCTTCTGCAAAACGCAAATATATTTCTTCTTCAGCAGAAGAACGTGCTAGAATGTTAAAAAATTACCGGGCGGATTTGATGCAGTCTAGAATTGACAATGATATTGTTGCAGTTCCAGAGAAATTTGAAATTGAGCGTACTGTTTATTCAAAGACGGAAGGCACCGTGACTGTTACAGAATGGTTTAAATATCCAAATTACCGCGAAAAGAAAAGTTACGTTTACAAAGTTCGCCAGCGTGAAGGAATCTGGCAGATTTATGATTACACTGTAACTAATTTAGGAACTGAATAATGAAAGTTTTGTTGATTTCTGATGACAAAAAAAATCTGGAAATTCTCAATCGAGAGCTTTGCAAAAATGGCTATGACACGATAATCTATCACTGGCTTTTAAAGGCTCTTGATAATATGGAAGAAATAAGCCCGGATTTCTGCATTGTCAGTGTCCCTGATTATCCACGGCATTGGAAGCTTCTTGCGCAGTTTGTAAAAAATAAGTTTTTAAGAGTACCTTGCAAGGTTATTTTGTTTTCTTCTGAAAAACTTTCAGAAGAAGAAACAAAAAAAGCCGAAGAACTTGAAATTTTGGGTACGTTTGAAAATCTTGATGAAAGCGGAATAAAGAATCTTCTGGAACTTATGAATTCAAAAAAAAGCGATAGTAATTTAAATGAAAAAACTGAAGAAAAATCTGCTCCGGAGAATTCGGAAAATATTGAATTCCCAAGGAAAAAATCACTTCTTGCTAGAATTGAGGCGATGAATGATGAAAAGCAAGAAAGCTAAGTTTTTTTGTGAAAATTGTGGTGCGGAAGTTCCTGAAAACGCAAAGTTATGCAAAAAATGCGGAAAATTTTTTATTTCTGTAAGATGTCCGAACTGCGGAAGAACAGGAACTAGCAAAGAATTCAAGAAAGGCTGCCCTACCTGCGGTTATGCCACAGGAAAATCTTTCAATTCTGATTTTGGAAAGACACTTAATAATTCAGTTGCACTTAGCAAAATTTTTGGTCAGGCTGGAAGATTTTCTGGAAAACCAAAAAAATACAGACATGAAAATTCACTTCCAGGGTGGATTTACATTTTAACTTTTGGAATGTTTATTGGCGTAATGATTGGAGTTTATAGCTGTATAAAATCACCGTTGTATTGACCTTAATCTAATATTTTGGTAAATTTATCTTATCCTATCTTTTCTTTACGCCCGGATGGCGGAATTGGCAGACGCGCTAGGTTCAGGTCCTAGTGAAGGCAACTTCTTAGGGGTTCAAGTCCCCTTCCGGGTAATATTTTTTCATTCTAATTGCTTGTTGTATATGTAATTATACAGCAAGCAGATTGTTGATTTCATTCTATCGTTTTTTACGAAAAGTAAATTTTTTAAAACTTTTCGATAAAATTCCCGATGTTTTTTAGAATAAATGTGAAATAGATTTTTGTCAATGTTTTTTTACCGTTTGTTTTTT
>CAVIQW010000038.1:0-11282 GCA_963644915.1 Paratractidigestivibacter sp. | reverse complement strand
AATTTAAAAATGGAATGTTTTTACCGAGGAATTTTCTTAAAGGATCTTGCGGAAAAAATTGGAGTTAATTACAGCACGATAATGTCTTACAGCAATAAGAATGTTATTCCAAGGGCAGATATTGCTGTGAAAATAGCCAAGGTTCTTGATGTTTCCGTTGAATATCTGGTGACTGGGGATATTTCTGACATTTCTGGGATAGACAGATCTCTGTATCCATTTATGAATGACTTAAAAAATGTTGATCCTGTTTTTATGGATCTTTTGATTCGATTGATTCATGAGTTGGCTAAAAAAAAGAGCTTTGATAGCTGAGGAGTTCTCATGATTGATTATACTTTATCAAAAAAATCTTTTAATTGGTATCTTCATTACTGCGACTATGAAGGTAAAAAGCATCAGAAATTGCTTAAGAATTGCAAGACCAGAAAAGAGGCCGAAAGGTGTGCTTTGAAATTATCTGTGTTGGAAGATGACCAATATCTTGTGAAAAACATTGCAAAAGATATGTATCTTCCTGCTAGCCAGCACCTTAGGCGGCTGACAATGCTTGGGAAAAAATTTGCAGATGAAACACTGTACCAGAAACGTTTGCAACTTGATTTTATGCTCAAGCAGTTTGGTGATTGTGACATAAGGAAACTGAAACCTCGTGATATTGAATTATATCTTATGAAAGATGAGGCTCATTCAGGCTCGTGGAAAAACAATATTATTGATACCTTTGCTACTGTTTATGATGAAACAATGTGGAAGTGTGATGAGCAAGTCAAAAGACCTCAGTTCCTGCGATTTTCAAGAAATTCCAGAAAAACTGATATTTTTACAATGCAGGAACTTGATATTATTTTAAATCCGAAAGTCTGGAAATCATATAATGACTACCTAGCCTTTTATCTTATTGCTTCCTGTGGTTTAAGGCTTGGAGAAGTGAGAGCGGTACGTGTTTCTCAGATATTTTGGACTGAAAAGGTTTTGCTGATAAACGGATTTTGCAAAGAAGATGGTTTTCGCACTGATTATAATAAAAAGGGTTCTGAGGAAAATAAAAAAATCCGTGTTGCACCTTTATCTGATAAATTAATGGGTATGCTGAAAAATTATATTGAAATGAATCATAGACAGGAAAATGATTTTCTGTTTTATAATGATACAGGCACTAAACCGGTTACAAAAGACCATCTTGAAAATCAACTTAAATCTGTTTTGAAGAAAACTAAAATCTATAATCCGTCACGAAAACTTATTCCACACTCTTTTCGCTTTACATATGTAACATATATGAGAACCCTGCTTGAGGGTGAACAGGTTCGGCTGATTGTCGGTCACTCAACTATGGACATGACAAACTATTATACGCGTTTTTCGTTGCAGAATGAGATTCGTGGAATAAAGGATTCTTTTTCCGCAGTGAATAAGATTTTTTAGTTGTATTCTTTTCTAAAAGTGTAAATTCTTTTTTGAGAAGATAAAAAAAGCCCTACAAGTTTTTTTGCAGGGCGATAATATTATTTTTTCAATATTGATTCAATTACAAATTTTGAAACGCTTTTTCCAGATTCTTGGGCAAGTTTTTTTATAGCTTCAATTTCTTCAGGATAGCCAGAAACAGAAAGATTCTTGAATTGTGTTTTGCGTCCAAGTTCTGTTCCTTTGTTCGGACTTCCTTTGGGGCGACCGCCACCTTCTCTATAACCACCTCTAGGCATTTTTATCCCTTTATAAGTCTTGTTACAAAATCCAGAATGCTTACAATAAGAATTGCAAACAAAATCCAATTCATTCTTTTGTTTTCAGTGTTTTCTTTTTTTTCATTTTCTTCCATATTGACACCTCATATTGTTTTATTTAATATAAGCGTAAGCAAGGGGGCAACGCCCCCGAGTGTCTTACTTCCTTAGAAGTTCGACAAGCCACTTGATGAACTCGAAAATCAGCATTGCTAGGGCTATCTTTTCACCGTTCGTCAGTGGCTTTTTCTTTTTACGCTTTTGCATAATTGCCTCCTGATGTTTTTATAATACACTTTTTCTGTTATTTAGTCAACAACTTTTTATCAAAAAAATAAATATTTTTTATTATTTAATATTTGCATAGTGGTTATAATGTATTATTATATAAGTATGGTTATCGAATGGAACGAAGAAAAGAATGAATTGTTGAAAGCAACTAGAAATGTTTCTTTTGAGCAGGTTTTGGAAGAAATAAAAAAAGGTGATTTTATTGGTCCAGAAGATAATCCATCAAGGGAAAACCAAAAAAGAATCATTGTGAAAATAAATGATTATCCGTTTGCGGTTCCTTTTGTAGTTATGGAAAATGGCGGATGGTTCTTAAAGACTGTTTATCCATGCAGAAAGTTAAAAGGGAGGATTTAAAACATGACAAATAAAGAATTGAAAGATTTTGATGAAAAGTTTTGGAACAGTCCTTTAGATGAAGAAGAACAGTGGATTGAAGACCACTTTGACGAATTTGTACCTTGCAAAAATCAAGAAGAAATGAGGAAAGAACTAATGAAAGCTGCTGAAGAAAAACTAAATGAAACTGAAAAACCAAATAAAAAAATGTTCACATTAAGACTTGATCAAGGCGATTTAGCCAAACTGAAAGTATTGGCGGAAGAGCAAGGCTTGCAGTATCAGTCTTTGCTTGGAAGTATCATTCACCGTTATGTTAATGGCACATTGATAGATATTACGGAAGCAAAGAAAATTCTTGTGTTCCAGAAAGCATAGCAATTCATTTTACTTATGAAGTGCATTACAAACTTCGTTTGTTTCTTTAAGTTAAAAAGTGCAACGTTGCACTTTTTAACTTAAAGAAAACAGCTTATTTTATGCAAAATAAAATTGTACAAAACAAAAGCAAACAAATAAAAATTACATAGCTTATAACGAGCCATTTTTTTGTTTTGTTATGAACAATGAGCATTACAAATCCCATTAGTACAGATATGCAGGAAAGCAAACAGAGATTTACAGTTGCTATCAATTTATTGGTAAATACATTATAAAACTCCTATTTAGCGCACATAAGAATTTATTACAGAGATATTAAGACTTTTTGTTTTTATTAACAAGTATTCTTTCGTTGTTAAAAAGTGCAACGTTGCACTTTTCCTCGATTTTATTATTCCGTTGTTAAAAAGTGCATTACAAACAGAGTTTGTAATGCACTTTTTCATTTAAGATAAAGAAATGTCTTGTGAGGTTGAACAAGTCCTAAAAATTCTTATTTATTAAATGCCAAGTCCAACAGAAAACGGCTTGTCGTCTTTCCAGAAGCGGCGACAAGTTTTTTCAGTTCCACAAGTTCCTCCGGCTGGCACGAAACGGAAAAACTTACACGTTTTAATCCTGTTGCCTTTCTTCCGCCGTTAGGATTCGGAACGCCCGGCTGATGTCCTCTTTTGCGTTTTTCTTCCATTGGTTACCCCCAGATTTTCCAAGCGATAAAAATAACGATTGCGATAATAATTCCGCGTACAACACATTTTATGACAGTCTTTAAAGTGTTTGACATAAAGCCCCCTAAAAAGTAAACTACGGAATAAAGGCACGGCAGTTTTAGCGCCACTGTGCCAGCCCTCATTAACTGAAAATCAGTCTGATAATCGCTTCGCAATTACAGCACTGACAACAGTTATAAGGATTTCGGCTGGAGCCTTGCAAAGTGCCTTTATCGCTTTGCGGGCTTTTTTATTGCCGTTTTCCATAGCTTACTCCTTTTTATAAAGATTTCTTACAGGGCAACGCCCTATGTCTATAATATACACTGTTATTTATTTTATGTCAATACTTTTATAAAAGAAACTAACAAATACTTTTAAACAAAAAAAATGTTTAACATAGTAACCACAATGTATTATTATATAACTATGGTTATCGAATGGAACGAAGAAATGTTTCTTTTGAACAGGTCAAAGCAAAAATCGAGGCAAAAAGAAATACTGAGCCTATGATAAACCCTACTCATCCAAATCAATACATTACAGAAGAACAATGGATTGAAGATCACTTTGACGAAGTTGTACCTTGCAAAAATCAAGAAGAAATGAGGAAAGAACTAATGAAAGCTGCTGAAGAAAAACTAAATGAAACTGAAAATATTGGCAGAAGAGCAAGGTTTACAGTATCAGTCTTTGCTTGGAAGTATCATTCACTGCTACGTGAACGGCACTTTGATAGACATTACGGAAGCAAAGAAAATTCTTGTGTTCCAGAAAGCATAGCAATTCATTTTTTATAATTTCTGAAAACAGCGGTTATTTCGTCATTTTTTATTCAGACAACTTCATTCTTTTAGCGTTTAATTAGTGTTATGCTGTTTGTTTTATTTTCCGTTCTGGTCAAAAGATAGTTTATGTATTACAAGTTTTATTATGCATTGGTTAAAAAGTGCAACGTTGCACTTTTTAACTTTTTATGAAAAAGTAATTAAACATGATGGAGCAAAGGACAACCATGTATTCTTGCCCGGCGTAAGACCTCATTTAGTCTTGTCTGATAGCCTTTTCCAGCTTCTTTTAGCCATGTCAAATTATCCAAGTCTATTCGAACTGTTATAGATTTTTTTACAGGCTTCCAATATTTGAAATGCCCTCTTTCAAAATCTTCTTCTGTCAGTTCAGGGCAGTCCGTAAGATTGATTTCGCTATCTGGCTTTGCATTTTGTTCGCACTTAGCAATAAATTTCTCTAAGTCTGTCATAATACCCCTTCCTTTCGTTTGCAATTGTATCACGAGCTGTTATTAAGTGTATGCGGTCATTGTTGTTTTTATTTTTGTCTAGTTTGTTGCGATTGCAGAAATTCCAAGTTTTTCTATCAAAGATTCCTGCAAGGCTTGACTGAAATTAACGGAAGCCTTTTCCGCTCGCCTGCAAAGCCATTCAGGAAGAGTTACATTCTTGCGGACGCTTTTTCCAGTGTTTGAAATATCACATTCTATATATGTCGCAAAATCTTTTCCAGAAGTCTTTATGTCTGTGATTCTGCTTGCCTTTGGAAGAGTCTCTCCTTTTTCAAGATAGCTTTCAAGGTAACAGTCAAGGGCTTCTTTTGCGTTTTCTACAATTTCAGTTTCGGTGTCGCCCTGAGAAAAGCAGCCTTTCAAATCTGGAAACTCGCACCAGTAGCCACCGTCCTCAAAATGGCATACAGCAGGATAAATCACCATATATTCTCCTTGCAGGGCTTCCGCCCTGTCTTTTTTTTACTTTAAGTCAGCTTGTTTCAAAATAGCCGTTTCAAGTCCTTTTTTCATATCTTCACCATGAACAGGAATTGTTATCGGTGGGAAACCGTCTTTTTCAAGCCTATGATGACTGCCTTTTATTCTTACAAGCGTCCATCCATTCTTTTTAAGCAGGCTCAAAAGTTCTTTATCTTTCATGATTATAATATAATGCGTATAATGCGTATTGTCAATAGTTTTATAAAAAAAGTAACGTCATTTTTACTGCTATGAGTTTATCCTGTGTTTTTAAAAACTATTTATCCTTGCAGAAAATTAAAATGGGGGATTTAAAACATGACAGATAAAGAATTGAAAGATTTTGATGAGAAGTTCTAGAACAGTCCTTTAGATGAAGAAGAACAATGGATTGAAGACCACTTTGACGAAGTTGTACCTTGCAAAAATCAAGAAGAAATGAGGAAAGAACTAATGAAAGCTGCTGAAGAAAAACTAAATGAAACTGAAAAACCAAATAAAAAAATGTTCACATTAAGACTTGATCAAGGCGATTTAGCCAAACTGAAAGTATTGGCGGAAGAGCAAGGCTTGCAGTATCAGTCTTTGCTTGGAAGTATCATTCACCGTTATGTTAATGGCACATTGATAGATATTACGGAAGCAAAGAAAATTCTTGTGTTCCAGAAAGCATAGCAATTCATTTTTTATAATTTCTGAAAACAGCGGTTATTTCGTCATTTTTTATTCAGACAACTTCATTCTTTTAGCGTTTAATTAGTGTTATGCTGTTTGTTTTATTTTCCGTTCTGGTCAAAAGATAGTTTATGTATTACAAGTTTTATTATGCATTGGTTAAAAAGTGCAACGTTGCACTTTTTAACTTCCTTTCAAAGTTTTCTTATTATCATGAACTTTGAAACGCTTCTGCCGGTTATTTAAAACTAAAAACGGCAACTGTTCAGGTGAATAGTTGCCGCCGTTTCTAATTTAAATCTTTAAAAGAGTTATAAATACATAAAAAAATCAGACACATCACAATCAAGAGCTTCCGCCAGTTTCTTTGCGTTTACTTTCCCGATTTTACGGCTTCCGTTTTCCATCTGTGATATGTTTGGAATTGCAATCCCTGTTATTTCAGAAAGTTGCTTTTGTGTAAGCCCCTTGTTTTCGCGCCGGATAGAAAGGACATCTGCGGCCGTCATTTTTGTTTCAATATTTTTCAAGATAGAACTTTCTTTAGCGCTGATAAAATCTTCTTCCGAATTTTCCTTAAACTGAATGTCGGGGTAAATTTCCTGAAGGGCTTTCTTTTCCAGCTCAAGCCCACTTCCGTGCATCGTAAAATCAATATGATGCTTTTTCTCTACTACCTGCATAAGTTACCTCTTTTTATAACTTCGGCAAAAAATATTTATTTTAGAATAATAATGTCTGTTCGCCGCTCATCAAAAAAAGGCTTTACAGTGCAACCTTGCCTGAACAAATATCTAAGTAAGTTCTATTGTCTTGGTGTCTGGCTTCGCGAAGTTGCAAAAAAATCTATGCAGACATTGCTTGTCCTGCACGGTTAAAAAGTGCAAAACAAACGAAGTTTGTAATGTACTTTTTAACTTTTTTGTTTTCTTGAAATCTCTCTTATGTGTCATATCTCAATTACAGTTGTTTTGCACTTTTCTGTTCTTCCCTAAACTCTCATAAAGAAATAAAAATCTCTTCTGTCTGTCTTTTGGGAAGTTTTCTGTTTTTTGCTGGGGGCTTTTTTTTGTGGCGGTTCTTTTTGGAAGTAATCTTTTTTTAGGAAGTGTTCTGTTTACCAGGGAAAAGGACAACCGCAGGTTTTCCTTTTCCCTGGACCTTTTTTCTTTCTTGATTGACAGAGAATGCAAGATAAAATTGGTTGACAAACTATTTATTTTTTTATATTATAAAAAAATAGGGTGCTTTTTTTGACTTTTTAAATTTGACGGTTTGTCATTTTGTGTGCTAAAGGCTTTTTCTGTCAAAAAAAACGTTAAAAAACGCATTTTATTATTTTTTAAGGAGGCAACGCCGTACCAAAACTATCAATTGGAATTTGTTTTATGCAATGCTTGAAGAACCCTATGAAGGCATCTATCAGAAATTTGCATACAAAGAAACATGGGTCATCAAGAACGGTGATCTAAAGAAAATCAAAGTCCGTACTTATGCTGGACGAAAAACTTATCAGTGTTCTCAGGATTTTCTTACTTCAAAACAGCAGCAGTGTACCTGCAAACTTTCCTACTCAACAAACCTAGCTTCTCATAAGAAAATGCTTACGCAATATCTTCCCCAGAAAAACAAAAAATATGTAAAAGATAAGCCAGAAATTTTTGGCAATGTTTCGCTTGAAACATACAAAAAGAAAATGGTTGCACGAAACTTCAAGTGGATCTTTTCTCCTGAAGAAAAGATGTCGCCAGAAATTATGCAGTCTGTTGTCCGTGCATGGGTAAAAAGACTTGAAACTCTTTCTGGTCATGATTTTTACTGGGTGGCCGCAATCCATCAGGACACAGCCCATCCGCATGCTCATATTCTTTTAAACGGAAAAGACAAGCATGGAAAAGGATTTAGATTTTCAAAACCGCTTGTTCAAAGTGGCGCAAGGACTGAAGCCAAGGAACTTCTTACGGAGGTTCTTGGAGAACGTAGCGAGGAACTTATAAAAGCCGCAAATGACAGTAGTCTTGTTTCTGAACGTTTTACGGAACTTGATGAATTTATCCATAAATTTGAGATTCCAGAAATCGGTGAAAAGCGTTTCCCGACTTATGTAAGTGTTACAAGAAATCCGACTTTTCAGAAAAGGCTTGATTTTCTGAATGATATTGGTCTTTCAAAATACGTGAACGGAAAATATTTTCTTGAGCAGAACTGGATGGAAAGTCTTAGGAATGTCGGTCGTTATAACACTTTTTTGGATGCACGGCGTTTTGTGCGGAAAGATGAAGGTTTCAAACTGAAACTTTTTACAGAAGACGTTGGCTCTATAAAAGGTACTGTCAAGCATTTCTACAGAATGGATGATGAGAATGTATGGAACAATGCCTATGTGATTGAAACTGAAAAAGGTCAAGGTTATTATGTTCCGCTTTTCAATCCGCCCAATATTTTTCTTATAGGAAAAGAAGTTGAGATTCATCTTGAAACAAGCCAGAAAGGAAAACTCTTTCCTGTGGTGAATCGGCTTGATGGCGGTCCTTCTGCTGATGAGCTGCGTATTCAAAGGGAAAAAACGGAAATCTCAAAAAGAGAGGAAGAAATGCTGATGACTTTCTGATGTTCTGTTTTTCAAGAATGTGGATTAAAATATTTTTATAAATACTCCAAAAAGTGCAACGTTGCACTTTTTGGTTTTTGTCTATTTTATGGAGGTAACGCTGTACCAAAACTTTAATTTTTAAGAATAGAAAAATTTCTATTGTCATTACTATTTTATTTCTTTGCTGTTCAGGTTCTTTTGCGGCTGAAACAACGTCAAGGTTTGTTGATACCGCCGTTATGGATGCAATCACTTATTTTGTCCAGATGGGAAATTACGTGATAAAGATTGCACTGGATTTAGGTCGCCTTTTGGCTTTTGTCGGTTTTGTTTGGACTTGTATTCAGGTTGTTATGGGGCAGAAAAAAATGGCGGATATGCTTGTTGGAACAGCAATGAAATGGATAATGTTCTTTCTTGTCTTTTCCATGTACCCAGGATTTTGTGCCGGTCTTAGAAAACTTTCGACATCTATTGGAAACCAGGCTTCTGGCACTTCTATCAGTTTTATAAACCGTGAGATAACTGATTTCTTTACAACAATCGAGCAGATAATTGCCGCAAACAATGTTGATGATGCAATGGCAAAGGCTCAGATGGATGTTGAGGAGGAATTCCGGAAACGGCGTGCAGAAGTTGATTATGTCTATGACACGCAGGAAACTGGTGTCAGGGTAAAGGATGATGAGCTTATGGCTCTTACCCAGGCGGAAAGCAAAAGTCTTACAAACGCTTCAAAAAAGGCAAAGAAAAAAGCAGGAAAGGCACTTGAAAAGGCTCAGAAAGAATTTGAAAAGAAAATGGCGGCGTTCAAGGATGTCCTTGTAGTTGATGAAACAAACCAACTTGAAAAATACAAGGTTGATTTATCATTGAAGACTGCCTCTGGAAAAGACACAGGCTTTATATCTCCGACATCTGTATTCAAAATCACTGTTTTTTTATCTGAGATTATGTTTGAGAACATTCAGACTGAATATGCGGAGGATGGGACTATCCAGAAAAAGAACAGTTTTAATCTTCTGAAACTTACTATGCAGGATATTCAGTCCTATATTCTTTGTGGTCTTACATCCTTGGGAATGATTTTTATATCAATTTTCGTTCTTATCCAGTATGTCATGGCGATTATTGAGTATGCGGTTATCTCCTCTTTTGCGGTTCTTCTTGTTCCGTGTATGCTTTTTGACGGTCTAAAGGATCTTTCCAATAAAATTCTTCCAAGTCTTATGGCTCAGGCTATAAAACTTATGATGATTATTATTTCTCTTTACTGGTGCATATTGAGTTTTGTGCAGATTGGAAAAAACATTGTTACAAATACTGCTGCATTCGACTTGAAACTTTTTGCATTTGTCGCTTTCAATCTTGTTCTTATTCTTGGAATTAGTTCCAACGCACCAAAACTTGCCTCAACGCTTTTGACAGGTCAACCACAGATGAGCATGGGGGAATTTGTGGGAGCGGCTGGAAGTTTGCTCGGTGGAGCGGGAATGGCTGCAAAACTTGGTGGAGGAGCGATAAATGGTGCTAAAGGAGCTGTTTCTGGTGCAGTAAAAAACGGTGCTAATGCGATAGGAAATGTGGCTCAAACAGTAGGTGCTGCTAAGCAAGGCGCAAAAGAGTCTTTTCAGAAGGCGAAGGAAGAAGGAAAAGGCGGCGTAAAATCCGCACTGCATGGAGCTGGTGGTGCAATAGGTGGCACAATAAAAGAAACTGGAAGACAGGTTGGGAACGGAATAAAAGAGCGTGTTCATAATATGGCCAGCGGAAAAAAAGGACTTTCTTCAACTTTCCAGTCGCAGTCTTTGAACGCAAAAAAAGCAGGTGCAAACCTTTCTTATAGCGATTATGTCAAGCAGCGTTTTGCACAGGGGGCACAGAATGAAAGCAAGAAACCAGCACCAGCACCGAAGCCATCACCTGCCCCAACGCAAAAATAAGCTCATCAAAGATGAAAGACACTGTAAGAGTAAAAATTCCAAAGGATTCATATTACACACTTTTTGCAGAGGGTGTTCTCCAAAGTCTTGAATCCTATGGAATTGGGCACATTGCAACTTTTGATTTCTCTTATCCTGTTGTGCTTTATTACACGTTTCATCATCACAGGCGGCTGTATGTAATTATGCGGTCGTCTGTAAATGAGATTTTCCACTGCAACGATGTGTCAAGACAGTTTTCTATTATTGCACAGCTACGAGGACGTTCTTTTGACCGTTTTAAGCGAAGCCTAAGATATATCGTAAGAAAATCAAAGGGATTTCATAAGTTTCCGGCAGAATTTTATTTCAAACTGTCGTTTTTATGCACTCATCAGAAGAATGACAAAATCAATCTGGACAGACTTTTTAATAAATACTATGAATGTTGAAAATACAATCTTGAATTTGGATGATGAAGATATTTCATATATTCAGTCGGAAGAATTTATCTCAAAATTTGGCGATTGGGAAAAAGCTAATAGACTTGAAAAATTTCGATTTACAGGTTCAATTGAAAAAGAAAAACTTATTGATTTTGTGCTACAAAACAAAAAAGTCGGTAACTTGTCGCCGTTAATAACACAGCGGGAAACCGACCTTGAAAGCAATGAAATGCCCTACTTTTATCATGATAAACGCCTCATAAATATCTGTCAAGTTCCGCAAATGCCTTATCTTGAAAAGGTTAATGGCAAATGGCTTCCAACGAAAGAATTTGTAAATGCAGTAAAAGCCAGAAAACTTTATATATAAAAAAAATGGACAAGAATACAGAATGATTAATTATGAAAATAAATCGAAAGAAATAAAAAA
>CAVIQW010000037.1:0-21313 GCA_963644915.1 Paratractidigestivibacter sp. | reverse complement strand
GCTAAAGACTTTTGCAAGTGGCTCTATTGTTATTAATAGATATTTTATCAACCAACCAAGGATTTGAAATTCCTAACAATCCAAATAATCCTTTTTTATTTTTTTTAGGAAATTCAATTATAAAACCGTCATTCTTTTCCCATTTCAAACTTTTGTCATTTCTTATTGACAAATTAAAAGTATTATTCTCCATCATCCATTTACAATTTTCTACCGATGCCCAAGCTCCTTCTATATTTACAAACTCACCAGAAGCATAAATGAAATAGCTGATAAAACCTACAATAAGAAATAAAATTTCTTTTTTATTTTTTATAAACATATACAGGAACTTCATCTCTATGTTTTCCAATAGTATTAGCTGGATTATAAACAGCGTTAAAATAAATATCATTAACAAGCCAATACTTCCTCTGTATATCTTCTATTTGCTAGATTTTATACCTGCTATGATATTATCTCAATTTGAATTTCTAACTAATCGAATACCGATTATATCGTCCATATTTGCTATAAAAGACTCCCTCTTTTTATAGCAATAACATGATTCTGTATTTTGATAGTAATATGAACAGCCAAAAACAACTTTTGTAGGTTGCCATCCAAATCCATTTTCTTCCCAATTCTTTTTTGCGATTTTCCAAGAATCAACACTTGGATTTTTTTCATTTGTTGGAATGTATCTAAGTGTACTCCAATCCCAACACCATACAGACACATTACCTGTCATATCATATAGCCCCAACTCATTTGGTTTATATTGTCCTATTTTGTAAGCTTTTCTTTGTTTTATTTTTCCTACATCTTCATAAATATCTGAACCTGCAAATTTATACCCTTTAGATTTCTGTCCCCCTCTTGCTGCGTATTCCCACTCTGCAGCAGTTGGAAGCCTATACCCATTTGCCTTTTTATTCCATTTTACGCCATTATAATCTAAAGAATGACACATATAAGTTTCTTTCAAAAGAGATTTCTTTATTTTATAAACAGACTTCAATCCATCCTTTTTACTTGCCCAATTACAAAATGCACAAGCATAATACCAATCCATTGCCTGTATTGGACATAAATCACTGTCAAACAAATCTATTAATTTAAAATCTTCAAAATCAAGAGCAAAGTTAAAGGTTAAAGAAATTGTCTTATTCCAATCAAATTCAAGTTTTGTATCTTTTAAAAACTCTTTCCATTCCTTTACAGTAATTAAATTTTTAGCCATATAAAAATCTGATAATTCTACTTCATGCTCTACATTATTATTTCCATAAACATACTTAGGATATGAATCAGTATCTCCATATCCTAGAATCATTTTTCCACCATCTACTTTAATCATATCAAAACTTAAATTTTCATTTCTTTCTTTACAGCCTATTAGGATAAAAAAGAGAAATAGCGTAACAAATGATAAGTGATTTATTTTTTGCATATTTTTTCTCTAGAATTTAGGTTTAAACTCGTAAACTTTTGTTGAATAATTGTTTGGTGAACTCCACCAAACAGTCTCATTGTCTTTCTTTCTATAAGGATCTTTTATTGTTCCATTAAAATATCTAACAAAGTGTGTTCTATTAGGATTATTTATATTTGTATATTTTAGCAAAGCATATTCAACCCCATTTTCCTGAGCCACAGAAAGCGAATCATAAAACTTTGAAAATACTAAATAATTTTCACTATTAAATTTCGCACTAATTTCTGCATTTAATCCATTAAATGATTTTACCCATGAAGTTTTTTCTGTAAACATTTCTCCTTTCGAATTGCTCAATGCTTCAATAATATTTTTGTTGCTCAAACCTTTTGAAATTGGGAAAGTCTCTAAGAAATCATTGTTCAATAAAGCACTTGCGGTTACTGCACACGCAGTGTTTTGGTCTTGATTTAAAGCAACCTCTATATCCTGTTGAAATAATTCCGTATCTTCATTTATATATTTTTCAAATCTATTCAATAATTTATCCCATAATATTCCATTTTTTGCAGTTCCCCCTTTATAAATATTATTTTTATCAACTGCATACCAACCTTTATCAGAAGAAAAATTTAATCCAAACTCTTTGAACATTAAATCATTTATTTCTGATTTGCTTTGTTTATATCCATACTTGCTGGCAATTTGTTCTGTCAGACTTCCTTTTTGAATATCAATATCCAAAATATTTTCTTCCTCATCAACATAAGTGATTATCGAGGAATCACCGTCTTCTTGTACATTTGTAACATATTTATCTTTGTCTACAGTAACCCGCCAGTAATCCGCACTATAATCATAGGTATTTCCCACATAGTTTCCAAATGCGCCCCAGTCGCCTGTTGCGAACGCATAATCAAATGCTGAAATATCATTTTTCAGGTTCATGTCAGAATTTATAAGACCGTCCATAATGTCATTGTACATGCTGTCGCTCTGCATACGTTTTGCCATTGCTGTATGTCCCAGCACTGCTTCCGCTGTCTCGTTGAACTGGCTCTGTGCGTCGCCTACAATTCCGTCCCTGTATGCCTCATGTCCTAAAGTTATTCCTAGCGCAAACTGTTCCTCGCGTGTCATACCTTCTTTATAGTTGTTCAGATATACAGTTCGTTTTCCGTTTTCTGTTACAGTCTGCGCCTTGCCGTCTCCATTGCCGCGCTTTAGTTCCGTCCTGCCTTTAAGTATCTCTTCCAGCTGGGCAAGTTGTTTTTCATCCCCGAAGCCGTACTGGGTACGGAGTGCTGTTGCCGCATTGCCCATGCTGTTCCGGTTTGCGGCTCGCGTTATCTGCATGTTCTTGTTCAGGGCTTTTATGCCTTGCAGCGACGAGCTTACTGTTCCAAAGCTTAGGTCTGTGCCGCCTGTGCCTAGTCTTGTGGTAACACCCTTTTCCTTGCTTAGTGTCATCTCAAGAAGTCCGCTGCTTGCTCCTGCTCCAAAGTCTGAGATGTTCAGTATGTTGAATGTAGCCTCGCCTGTAAGTCCGTAGGAAAGCCCCGCGCTTGCAACCACTCCGCTCCAGATGTTAAAACATTTCATCTAGTGTTCTATCACAGTGTATTCAGTATATATGCTTGTTATTGCAGTATCGTCGTATTTTGAGCCTTTAAAAACACTGTCAATCCTTAGCCTTACCTTTTTGCATTTCTTTCCTAATTTAATTTTCTTAACATAAACAAAATCTTCAAAAACAACTTTTTTTTCAAAGATTTCTTGATAAGGACTTTCAGGAGTGCATATTAATGTCGCCTCTTTTATCCTATTGTTTTCTTTAAATAAATGCGGCTTCCTAATATCTACATAGCCATTTAATATGTTTAAATTTGATCCATATCCATTAAGTTCTAGTTCTATCCATTCTCCTGTGCCATCGCCAGCGACTCCTTCAACCCACGGCATTGAAATAAAATCATACTTATTATCTGGTGTCCACACAATTGGAAATCTTTCTATATCTTTTCCATCATATTTCCATTCACCGTTTTTTGTATTTTCTGTCAAAAAAGACGAGGTTGAAATGCTTATGATAGTAAAAAACCATCTCCAATTTTTATTACTAACTTTCAAATTCTGAAGCTGCGCTTGTGTATATGGAACAGAATTTTGATAACCGTCTTGAAAAACAACTGGATGTTGTTCTGCTGGAATATATAAATATTTTTTTCCATCAAGAATAAAATATAAAAAGCCTGTATAATCATCTAATAACACATCTTTTCCTAATAGCAGGCTTATATTTTTTTTAGGTTTTTTTTCATTATCAAATATTTCTAATGAAAGGAACTCCTTTTGTTGCATTGGAAAAACACCAATATCATTAAAATAACGTATATATGACTCCCCACATGTATTATATTCTGAAATCTCATTTATCCACTTATTTTTTTCAGAATCTGTATAATTTATTTTTGTCTCAATATCTTCTTTTGTATTGGAATTATTAAACATATCACTGTTTGTAAGCTGAATTTCAGACTTTTCACCATAATTTGAAAATGAGCTTTTAGCTTTTACTTTCTTCATATTGCATGCCGAAAGAAATATTCCAACAATAAAAATTATAAAGCTATTTAAAATTTTTCTTTTCATTAATGACCTCTTAAATATCTATTTGAAATTGAGCCTTTTATATTATATGGATAATTCGGTAATCCATAAGACTTCAGACGCTCATCCATGCGATTTATAGCATTTACAGAATTTATAAAGCATGCTGCAGACACTTTTCCATAGTCTGAAACACCATCCTTATATTTTTCATCATAATAATAATTGAAATCTGAATGAACCAAAGTTCTGCCGCCTGTGCTGCTGGCGGGGCCAAAATAAGTTCCTCCCATTGTCGTAAAATCGCTTATAACATAAATCTTTCCCTCATAGTGGGAAGATTCAAAACCTCCAACTCTCATATTAAATGTTGAACTAGAATCCACTGAATCATCCCTATAGACTTCATTTGATTTATATGCATATTCTGTTTTTCCTACTGGGTCATAAGATGTTTTATAGCCATTAGATATAGTCTGCCAGCCACTTGTTGTAAATGAGTCCAAAACGTTTCCGTTCAAGTCTTTTTTGTAGTATGTAATATAATCCAACCCTTGAAACGAATTTTTTACATCTGGTGATATTCTTGTAGAATAGTAGCTTAATGGGTTTCTAAGAACCTCTGCTGTAATTCCAAAACGTTCATATCCATTTTCTGTTTTGTTTATAATAACCTGTCCTATAGATGTATCATCGGTCATCTTTAATTTAAGATTTCCACCATTAAGCCAGCCCTTGCCATTCTCCCAGCCCATTCCTGCATTTTTCATCAGAGCCTCACCTATTAGCTTTTCCTTTTGGGCTAAAGTTATATCTCTTGGAAGTTTTCCTGTCTTTTTAATTTTTTCAATTTCAGAATCAGACAATCCCAGCACATCTTTCAGTGTCTGGGAATCATACTGTTTTCCATTTTTCCAATTTTCTCCAAGAATTTGGGAAGCTCTTTCCTCTCCTACATATTGAGCCAGAGCCTGACTCATTGAGCCGGTCTCATCTGTTATATAGCCTTTTTTGACTCTAAGATTTCCCCATTCATCGTAATACTCGACATTCAAGTCTCTCGAACCGTCAAAAACTATAGAACCATCGGCTTTTAGCCGCCAGTAATCAGCCGAGGAATCATAAACAGCACCAACATAGTTTCCAAACGCTCCCCAGTCGTTAGTTGCGAACGCATAGTCAAATGCTGAAATATCATTTTTCAGGTTTATGTCAGAATTTATAAGACCGTCCATAATGTCATTGTACATGCTGTCGTTCTGCATACGTTTTGCCATTGCTGTATGTCCCAGCACTGCTTCAACTGTCTCGTTGAACTGGCTCTGTGCGTTGCCTACAATTCCGTCCCTGTACGCCTCGTGTCCTAATGTTATTCCTAGCGCAAGCTGTTCCTCGCGTGTCATACCTTCTTTATAGTTGTTCAGATATACAGTTCGTTTTCCGTTTTCTGTTACAGTCTGCGCCTTGCCGTCTCCATTGCCGCGCTTTAGTTCCGTCCTGCCTTTAAGTATCTCTTCCAGCTGGGCAAGTTGTTTTTCATCCCCGAAGCCGTACTGGGTACGGAGTGCTGTTGCCGCATTGCCCATGCTGTTCCGGTTTGCGGCTCGCGTTATCTGCATGTTCTTGTTCAGGGCTTTTATGCCTTGCAGCGACGAGCTTACTGTTCCAAAGCTTAGGTCTGTGCCGCCTGTGCCTAGTCTTGTGGTAACACCCTTTTCCTTGCTTAGTGTCATCTCAAGAAGTCCGCTGCTTGCTCCTGCTCCAAAGTCTGAGATGTTCAGTATGTTGAATGTAGCCTCGCCTGTAAGTCCGTAGGAAAGCCCCACGCTTGCAAGTCCGCCTATTGTTCCGTTAAGGTTCTGTATGCTTCCTATCTGTCTTGAGTTGAATCCGTCTACCTTTATATTGTTTTTGCCAAGTGATACTCCATTCAGGCTGTTTGTAACAAGACTTCCTGACGCGCTCGTAACCACTCCGCTCCAGGTGCTAAAACTTGACATACTGTCGCTGAATTTATCCCAGTCACCTGCGTATTGTATTGCATTTGTTGCAACTGTGCTTGTTGCGCCTGTCGCAACGGTCACTCCTGTTCTTGCCGCAACTCCTGCTATTCCGCTTATTCCAGAAACTGCCGCACCGGCTCCTGCACTAAGCACGCTTACAGCATCTGTAGCCGCCTTTATTGCAAGCTGTTTGCCGATTTCTTCCGGGCTTTTATATCCACCTGCCAAGTCCAGCATTGCAAACACAACTTCATTTGTAAATGTTATGGCAGTTCCTATCGCCGCGGCCGCAACTGCTCCAAGCACCGCCGAAGAGCCACCCGTGAACGGTGCCGCAACCGCCCCTACAACAGCTGCCGTAGCTGCAGCAGCAACACTTGCCACAGTTCTTATGCTTGGAGCTTCCATTCCAAACATTTCTCCTGGATATAGCTTCTGATCCCAAAAAGGCTTTCCAAGCTCAGAAAATCCCTTTCTTTGCTGTATCTCGTTCCACTGGAAATTCAGAATTATAGGTCCCATCTGTCCAGAACCAGAATTTTCTGTATTACTAGAAAGGCTCTTGTTTATATCATAGTCGGTTTTCAGAACTCCTTCTTCACCTACCCATTTTACAAATTCACCTTCTTTCCCTTTTTCTGTGCTGAACATTTTCTTGCGCCATTCTTCAAGGTCACTTTCATCCTGTGCCATCGCAAGCGCAAGCGTTTCGCCCTCCAGGTTTCCCAGCAAAGCCGTGCTTACCGTTACTTCCGGCAGCGCCGTCTTGAACCACTGGTAGCTGGCAACAAATTGTGTTTCATATATCACTCCTAAAGCATACGAGTCAACAGGAACTCTTCGTTTGCTCTCCTTGATTGTCCACCTGTATCCTGCGCCCTGCACAAGCTCCTTTACATAGTCCTCATAATACTGGTTCTGCTCGTCTATCATCTTGTAACTTTGCTTTATGTTGGCTTCTATGTTTTCGGCAGCCTTTAATGCCGCAACTTTTGATGCGGCAACCTCCATTTTGGCTGTAACTTCCGAGCTGATTTTCTGTGACACAAGAAGGCTTGCCATTGAACCGGCAAGATTGCTCCTATTCACCGCTGAAACTCCTGCGTTTTTTTCAAGCCGGGAAGAAACATCCGCCATGTGTCCTTCCAGATTTGAAAGATTCGTGCCTGCTAACAGTTCATTTATGTACGCTTCTGTGTCTATTGTAACTCCCTGCATTTCCTCGGCAGCCACCTGTTTTGCCTTTACAAATGATTTCGCCACAATCTCGGCTGTCTTTTCTTTGCTGTAAGCGCTCTGGTTTGCGGCTTCCACATACATTGCTGTTATCCATTCCTGCTTGTCTTTAAGAAAGTCATCGTAATTTGCCTGCCATTCTTCTGCGCGCTTTTTGTATGTTTTTAAGAAATCACGTTTCCATACATTGTATGTGGCGTTCAGTTTTTCGGTCGCTTTGTTCCATTCCTGTTTTGAAACATTCCTTATATCATAAAGCTGGCTTAAAATTTCACTGTTCTGAGTTGCAAATGAGTTGGCACTGTAATCAAGTTCATTCAGATATTCCTTTAACTTTTGGTTGTTTCGTGTTTCCAAAAGTTTTGCATAGTTCACATACCAGTTATTGAACATTTCTGTCATGTAACCTTCTGCATTTCTGTTTTCATCTGTAAAAAGCGCGCCGTTTCCTTTTATGTAGTTTTCGTATAATAAAGTGACTGTCTGAGCATCTTTAATGCTGCTGTAGCTGCCTGCGCCCCATGTTTTTTGTGCGAGTGCCTCAAGATATGTTTTGTCTCCATTTACATTCAATGATGAAAACAGTTCATCGTATTGCTCGGAAGCCTTGTTTCTTTCTGCTATTGTAAGGGTCAAATCAGAAGCCATGCGGGCAAGATTTTTTAATCTGAATGCATTTTCTTCGCTGATTGCAAGACCTTTATTCACTTCACTTTCATAAATGTCAGTATACAAAGCCTGCTCGTTCTGCAGTTTAGAATTTTCTTCTTCCATAAGCATTTTTGCAGCATTAGCTTCGTTTTTTAACACAGACATTACGCCAGCCATTGCGCTTAAAATATCATCATATTCTTCTTCATCAGATATTCTGTTTAATACAGCATTAATGTCAACAGACATTTTTACATTTTCGGATAAGAGAGCCTGTATCTTCTTTTTTACTTCACTTCCTTTTATTTTTTTGCCGTTTCCATTCTCAGAGCCAGTCAGTGTCTTGTTATATTTTTTTCTGGCTTCCGCAACTTTATTTTTTGCCGCTTTTAGATTATCTATAAAAGAAAGTGTATCATTATAATATTTCTTACAGTTCGAATTTGCGCCATTCTTTGCATCCTTCATTTTTTTAGATGCGTTCTCAGCCCATTCTCCCTCTTTATCAAGAAATTTTAATGCTCCCCAGAGAAAACTCAGAAAAAACCAATGGTCATCTTTTATATCGTCAAGCCAATCTTCAAGTTTTCTATACGCATATTTTTTTACAAGATGAACTTCCAGATTTTCCATTTCTTGCGCGTATTTTCCTTTTGAGTTTCTAAAAATAAGGGATTTTTTTATGGCTTCCGAATCTTTTTCCATAACATATTTATATGAATCTTCAAGATAGCCCTTTACATATCCCCTGAACTTGCCACCTACGTTATTTCCATGCTGCTTGGAAATTCCTTGAACAGGGAAACCACCAGTATCACAGCCGTCTTCCAATATTTTATATATGTCTTCGTCCTGTTTTGAATTTTCGTTCAAAAAAGTATTTTTTTCATCTTTCGAAGCCACAAACAATTTATAATACAAAGTTGCCGCAACTACTTTTTCAAAATAATTCTTGTCAGCAAAAAGATTTTCCAGCCATTGTTCTGTTTCTTCATCACACACATCCTTGTCTATCTTGCCAAAAAGTTCATATCTTTGGTTTTCTGCCTCTTGTTCAGCCTGCTGTAATTCATAAAGAACAGCATTTACTTTTTCAGAAATTTCACAGTTTATTATATATGAATCATAATATAGCTTGTCTTTCTGCTTAAAATCAACAGCTTTAGAACTTTCTTTTTCCTGATTTTTTGCTTTCTGCACTTCCTTAAGAATTTCCAATGACAGGCACGCTCTATCGTATGCATATTTTACACTGCTCAATTTTTCTTTTGGCGTTACGTAGTCCGCATCTTCCGTGTTACCTAAATTTTCAAGATATATGCTTTCTGCCCAGTCGTATACAGCCTGTTTTGCTCTTAAAACTTTTCTTGCCTCAAGCACATTTCTGTATTTTTCATTTATCTCTTCAACTTTTTTATTATAGTCATCGCCACTATTTTTTAACTCGGAAACGGCACTTTCATACTGATTAAGCAGTTCCTGATATTCCACCTCTTTTTCCGAAATCTCATTTTTCTTTTCCAAAGCAGCCTGCTTTAATTCATCTTTACTAAGGCTATATTTTGCATAAATTTCCGCATATTCAGAAAGCCCACTTTTCAATTGGCATAAAGTATTTAAATTCTGCTCGTATTCTGAATAATCAAGTTTGTTTTCTTTTATATTTTCAATCTCTTCAAGCCCAGCTTCAAAATATTTTCTTTCATACTGCAGCTGTGCCTCAAGTTCTTGCTGCAGGCTTTTTTCCCAAGTTGCTACAATATCGCTGAACTTTTTCTTGTCTTCGTCTGCAAGTATTTCGGAACTGCAAAAATCTGTTTTCTTTATTTTTTCAAACCAGTTGTTATATTCGCTGGTATAACTTTCTGCGTATGAAAGAAAATTCAGTGTCCACCTATTTTTTGTGTATGTCTGATACTCATCTTCTGAAAGTTTTTTTACATCAATTGAATTTATATATCCAGAAAGTTCTTTTATTTTTTCGTTTACTGTTTTTCCATCAAAACTAGAACTTATCCTGTATCTAAAAGCCTCGCCTTTTAAATATGCTTCTATATAATTGTTAAAAGCCTTTCCAAATGTTTCACTTGAATACAATGTTTTTCCATAAAGGCTCATAACATAGTCAATGACTTCTGAATATCCGTTTTCAGCTTTTGGGTAATTTTTTAATGAATCCGCAATTGATTTTCTGGCATTTTCATACTTTGCTTTTTTATATTCTGCATTGTAAAGCCTGCCATACTCATCCAGTTCAGAACTGCTATCTTTTAACTTTTGATTTAATAAGCATTTTTCTTTTTCTGCGCTTACCAAAAGTTCATAGCAAAACTGCAGTTCAGAATCAGAGAACTTATATTCCTTTGAAAGAAGCGTTTTTAACTTTTCATCCTTGCCTAAAATTTCCTCTGTTTTAGAAGAATCTTTCAGCGAACCTTCTATTATATTTATCAGTTCTGAATTTTCTTCAGTTTTGATTTTTAATATCTCAATAATATTATTTAAGTATGTGTTCAAATCTTCTGCATAAATTACAGCCACTATGTCTTTTTTCTCGCCGCCGTTTGCCGCATTCAGCTTTACATTTTCACAATCCTTTATATATCCAATTTCATTTTTTAATATATCTACAAAAAGTTCCTTAGTTTTATCTTTAACTTCATCTGAATATTCGCTGCTAGATAAAATTTCATCCAAATCAGAAGCATTTTTCTTTATAAGCTCTATAACATCCTCATACAGCGCAATAAAAGCCGTGCCCATTTTTTCAAGTTGAGGATAAACAGTATTGTAATATCCGTTTGTTTCTACATCAAAAGAATCTTCTATTATACTCAAATTATCTATGATTTTATTTTCAAAACCAATATAGTCTGACTGCACATCTTTTAGTTTTTCATATTCACTGTTCTGTCTCAATGAATATTCTGCAAAATACATTTCTTTTTCAAAAACCTGAATTTTTTGCTGGATTTCCTCATAGTCTTCTATATTTTTCTTTATCTGATGAGTTACTGTTTTTATATCCACATTCTGGTCTAATGCCATTAATGCCTGATATTCTGTATTTAGTTCTGAAATTTCTTTTCGCTTTTTGTCTAACAGTTCATTTATTATATTTAATTTTACAGAATTTTCGTTTATGTTCTTTTCCAAAGCATCAAGTTCGGAATTTGAATCTTCATACACCGACTGTGCTGTGTCATACGCTCTTTCAGCCTGTTCTTTTTCTGTTTTTGTTTTTTCAGAGCTGTCCCGGCTGGCATCTGCGTTCTTTGCATACTGTTCAACCTGCTGGGCTACATACAGTTCTTCTTTCCAATACTGAACCTGTTGTTGCGCTTTGCTAAGTTCTATTTCCAGTTCTGATTTAAATGAAACATCTTCAACATTTCCTGTAAGATTATAAATGTTGGTTTCTACACTTTTTATCTGCTCTTTATAATATAAAATCTGGTCTATCCAGTCATTTGCAGTTTTTAATGCCCTTAGATTTTTCAAAAGCTCCGCATTGTCACTTTCTTTTTCTACAGAATCTATCAAATCTTCAAGGTTGCTTAAATCGCTTTTTAATGTTTTTTTATACTTCCAATTGTTTACAATATTAGCTAAATCTTTTTTTAATTTTTTTGCCTTTTCTTCATTAAATTCTTGTATATCAAATTCATATTTTTCGTTGTCCTCTGTCTTCCAGTAACTGTACAAACCTTTATATTTTGATTCCCAAATTCCATACCAGCTTTCTATTCCTTGCTTGCACATAACCAATGCGCTTCTTAAATTTCCATACAAGGCTACCTGACTTTCAGCAATCTGCAGCAATTTTGATTTTTCTTCTTCCAAAGCGGCATTATAAGACTGGTACAGTTCTGAAAGTTTATTTTCATTGTCCTGATTCTTTCGTGCTACATCTTCCTGAATTTTCTTTATTTTTTCACTTATACTTTTTTCCCATTCAGTCCGTTTATTTCTTAGCTCGGTATATGCTTCCTGCCATTTTTCTTCACCTTTTTGGAATGTTTTTTCAGCTTCATTTTCCCATTCCTGACGGCTTCTTAAAAATTCTGTTTCCGCATCTTCCCAGACTTTTAATCCTTTATTAAAAACAACCTTAAAATTTGCAAGCAACTCTGAAACATCGCTTTCTTCCATATTTTTGCTGTTTACCGCTTTTTCCAGTTCAGAAAAAAGACTGTCCATCGCCACATTTGATTCTGTCAGCGCATTGTCTGCTATTTCTTTAGCCAAAACTTTTGCAGATTCTTTTGATTGCTCGGCTTTTATAGATTCCTTGTCTTCCAAAAATCTTACAATCAGCTTGCTTCCTTCTGTTTTTAAGAGCTGCTCATTTTCTAGCTTTACAACATTGCGGGTGTTCACATTTGCATTTTCAAAGATTTCTTCAATATCTATTCCAGTTACACCTTTTTCTCTAAGCCTGTTTTTTATCTCTGTCAACTGCAAGAGATTTTCTGAGTCAATTCTATCCAGATATTCATTGATGATTATTTCCGATTTTTTATTCCACTCATCCCTCAATCTTGCAGTTTCTTCCAGCGAATATCCATCTGTATTATATACTGACCTTGATTCCTTTATTTTTTGCGCCAGCTCATTATTTACTTTATTCGCAGAAGCCACAGCCGCCTTTCTGCAAAGCCATTCTACATAGCTTTTATTCTTTTCCATTTCAAGATAAAGCTTTGCATCTTCTTTCTGGTTTTTGTACTCTTCGTAATCGTTTTCTTCTATATATATACTTTCTTTTTCCCAATACTTTAGCGCTTCCTCAAAACCAGCCGCAGCCTTTTCTTCCCAGCTAGCTTCATCATACTCTGCATTAGCTTTTTCAAGATAATAATCCAGTCGCTGTCTACTTGCATTTAATGTGCTTGAAATTTCTTTTGCCGGCAACAATGATGTTACATAAAACATCAGCAGCAACACAGATATTATACGGTTTTGTTTTTCTAAATTTTCTCTCTTTCCCATAAAGTCCAAACTTTTTTCTATAAAAATCTGCTTATATTCTATATCACCATTTAAATTTCTGTCAATTTTTTTTCAACAATTTTCTCAGTACATAGACCATTATATTTTCAGTAACAAAACATAATATTCTATTACTGAAAATATTATCTTTTGTTACTGACAGTATAATATTCTCAGTAACAAAAGATAATATTTTGTTTAACAAAACATTATCTTTACTTTAACAAAACAAAATAGTCTACGGTACATTATACTTTTGGTAAAAAAAATGATAAATAATATTGACAACTTACCGAAAGTATAATATATTATTGACAATGAAAGTTAAAAACTGCTCCTAAACTTTCGTAAAAAAAAAATGGAGAAATCTCTTTTGGGGGAAAATTATGGACGAAACGCAGGGTACAATTTTTTCTAGGAGGGTAAAAAAATTAATGGAAGAAAACCGCTATTCACAAAGAAAACTTTGTGATCTTTGCGGAATAACAGAAGCCGCATTCAGCCGTTACATGACAACTGAAAGGCTTCCAAAAACAGAGATACTTGCAAACATTGCAAATATCCTGCACACAACAAGTGACTATCTTATTGGGAATGATACAAACTATACTTACGACCAGATAAAAATTCTTCTTGCTTCCAGCAAGGACAATTTAAGTCTGAACCAAAAGAAGGAACTTACAAACATACTTATGGACGAATACAAAAGAACAACAGAAAAAAGTCCAACGGAGGCACAATGACAGAAAATATCGAATCCAACAAAGAGTTGGCACAAGTTCAGCCGAACAGCAATTATATTCTTCCCGCATGGCGATTAAATGAAATCGCAGCAACCGCAATAAAAATGCTTTGCGACGCTAAATACTATGCCGACGACTTTGATTACAAAAAGATGATTGCAGACAAAGGGATTGTCATAAAAGGATATTCGGAATTTGTTCCAGAAAATCTTGAAAGAATGAAATCCTGTTCAAAAAGTTTTTGGAGCGAAGGGTTGTGCCTTGTCATTCCTTCTGAAAACAAGGAGCAAAAAGAAGTAAAACTGATTTGCTACAATGACAGCTATACCCATGGAGAAGAAACAATAATAATTCTGCATGAATATGGTCATATTTCGTTAAAACATACAGAACAAAGCATTAACGGAGAAATGGAAGCCACCTGTTTTGCAATATCAATGCTAATTATGCTTGCACTTGAACATCAGTTCCACTTTGCAAGAACATTGGCAGAAAACGGGGCTATCAATCAACTTATAGAAGCAGTAAAAACAAAGGAGGCAGCATGAAGTGAAATTGTTAAATAAAAAAGTCCTTTTGTAAATGTTGCAGCATTTTTCAAAAGAACTTCTAAAGGTCGGAAGCCAGAAAAGTCTGTTAGACTTAAAACATGAATTCCAAATAAATATTGAATAATATTATCATGTTCTGGCTCTCCATGTCAAAGGAAAAGTTAAGGCATTTTTTCAATCTGCCGGGGAACTTTTTATAAAAACCCTTAAGCTATCTATATTAATGGAGGAGCTATGCTACACATTAAAACAATCAGAAATCACCTTATAACAGGTAAAGAAAAAGACACATTCTGCTTTAGAAGCGTTGCATCACAGACTCTTAACGAAAATTCTCTTATACAAGAAATGCTTTCGTATAACTCAAGTTTTACAGAAGCAGATATTGCCGGGCTTTTTAGCGTGCTTGGAACAGTTGTAAACAAATACCTTGCAAAAGGCTACAATGTAATTCTTCCCTTCGGAGCGCTAAGAGCGAATGCAACAGGAACTTGCGATACAATAAACACATCTTTTTCGCAAGGAACAGGAAACCATCAGATTGGATTTATCTTTAATCCGTCTGAAAAAACTCTGTCAGAAGTAAACGCAAATCTTGAATACAAACAGATTTTGCCGGACAGCACAAACGAAGGAAAAATCTACAGAATCAGCGGACTTGATGATGACGCTAAAGAAATCAGACTGAAAGAATTCAACCCCAAAAGCAAGATTCGCATCAGCGGAAGAAATCTTACCTTTGATTCCGCGGACGAAGCTCAGGGCGTTTTTTTGGAAAATGAGAATGGAATTACAAGAATTTCAAGATTTGACCGAAAAGGCACAAATATCATAGACTTCCATCTGCCTGAATCTCTGCAGACAGGAGAATATTCAGTTTCTATTGTAACAAAACCCGGAAAAGAATACTGCACCGCAACAACCTTTGAAACAATAAGAATTTCCGAAACAGAATAGTCCGCAACTTTCAGAAAAGGTTTAGCCTTTTCTGATAATGACGAGTTTTTAGAGAATCTATAAATTCAATAAAAACTCGTCATTTGGCATAAAAAACATAAATTATCGTCTTTTTCCCAAATTTCACCATAAAAATATTGACACAAAAAAAACAAAAGTATATAGTATTACCACGTTCGCAAGAACAAATGGTTGCTTAGCTCAGCTGGTAGAGCAATGGACTGTTAATCCATGTGTCGCAGGTTCAAAACCTGCAGCAGCCGAAAAGGTTCAGATTTTTTCTGAACCTTTTTTTATTTTAACAAGAAACCTGATTTTTCTAAAAAAAATCAGGTTTTGAAGCGAAGTGAGCGCGCCGCAGGCGAATAGGTGGCACGGATGCCACCGTCAGCGAACGTAACAGTACCAATAAAATCATAAAACTTGTATTTGAACACCACAAAATCATTATAAAACTTGTAAATTTCAGTTGAAAAAGTACCATAAAACTTGTATCTTCAAGAAAAGGAAATTTTTATGGAACGAAAAAAACTTGAAGAGCTAAAAAAATGGCTAAACTCCCCACGAAGAAAACCGCTGGTTGTATGGGGAGCTAGACAGGTTGGAAAAACTTACCTTGTAAAAGAACTTTTTGCAAAAAGATTTTTTAAAGATTTCATCTATATTGATCTAAAAAAAGATGATCAGGCTCGTTCATATTTTTCCACAACTTCAAATGCAGACAATTATATAACTTATATAGAAGCAAGATTCGGTAAAAAACTTTCCGAAAATGTGCTTTTGATTTTTGATGAAGTCCAGCAATGTCATCAGGTTTTATCATCATTAAAATATTTTTGTCAGGATCACCGTGAACTTCCTGTAATTGCAACAGGTTCACTTGTCAGGCTTTCAATCAAGCAGCAAGAAAAAAAAGATTCTTCTGATGAATTTTTATTTCCTGTTGGAAAAATTGACTCTATTACCGTTTATCCAGTTTCTTTTGAAGAATACTTGATGAATGTGAATCCTGTAATCTTGGATATGATAAAGAAATCTTATGAAACAAAATCTGTTTTACAGCATCCATATCACGATATGGCAATGGACTTGTTATATGAATATCTTACAATTGGAGGACTGCCAGAAGCCTTGGATATTTTTATTCAGGAAAAATCTTACGTTGATTCCACGGCCGTATTAAAAGAGGTTTATAACAACTACCTTGGTGATATGGATACTTATAACATTTCATCTGAAACAATTTTAAAAACCAGAAATGTATACAAAAATATATTTTCACAATTAAATAAAGAAAATAAAAATTTCAAAATTTCTGCTATAGAACATGGCAAATCCAACCGTGATTATTTTAATGCTTACGAATGGCTAGAACTTGCTCATGTTATTTACAGATGTAAAAATATAAAAGGACATATCACATTACCAATTCAAGAAGAATCTGCCGGAGTATTTAGATTATATCTTGCTGATGAGGGAATTTTTGCTTATCAGAGCCAAGTAAATCAAGCTGACTTTTTTGTAAAAGACAGAAGAAACACTTTATCAGGAGTTTTTTACGAAAATTATGTGGCCTGTGAATTTTCGGCAAAAGAGATTCCTCTTTTTTACTGGACAGGAAAACAAACTCATGAATTTGAATTTATAATTTACTCTGGAGGAAAACTTTATCCGATTGATACAAAGAAAGCAAAGGGAACACTTGCCTCATTGGAAGATTTTAGACAAAACAACGGAAAATGCACTGCTATAAAAATTTCATCAAACAATTTTGGCTACAATCAAGAAAATGATATTTTAACAATTCCGCATTATGCTGTTTTTCTGTTGGCAGAAGACCTAAAAAATGGAACCTTAGAATTAAAATAAAAAAATCTTGGTTTTTGCCGAATATATTCTTTATATCAACAAAAACCAAGACATAATTTCCCTTTTATTTTTCCAGAATAAATTCTACACGTCTGTTTTTCCAGTTGTTGTCTTTGTCTTTGTAGTCAACAACAAGTTCTGTTCCGCCTTTTCCTACTGTAGAAAGACGGCTGGCGTTTATTCCTTTTTTAACAAGGTAATCTTTTACAAATTCAGCGCGTTTTGCAGAAAGCGGAATCAATGCAGGTCCCCACTGCCGCATATTATCTTCTGTTTCTTCTGCCTCCAAATCTGTAAGGCGGTTTGCGTGTCCAACAATTGTAACTTTATAGTCCTTGAATTTGTTCAGAATTTCTGCAATTCGTTTTAAAACTCGTTCATTGTTTGCCGCAATCGCCGGGTCAAGACCGTGCTGAACTTCTTTAGAAGTCTTAAAGTCTGCGTTATCAGAACGGAATATAATAGAAGGAACTGCCATTTTTAACACATCACCATCGCGGATAACAAGAACGTCAATCGAAATTATTCCCTTTACAGTACTTGTCATTCCAAGATTATCAGAAACCGTGAATGTATACGGATAATCCATTGCAGACTGAACTCGCTCCGCATAGCCTTTTGAATTCTTCTGAATATTGCTTAGGCCATCCCAGACAATTCGTTCTGTAATAGAAGAATTTCCTTTTATCTGCCAGAAAGTTTTTCCATTAGGGTCATCAATTACAAATGACCAGTTCTTTATCATCGCTTTTGAAGTTCCGCTCAACTTGATAAACAAATCATCGTCTGTTCCGTCGTTGTCCGGGCTAAAATATTCAGGTGCGGTTTTTACGCTAAGAACAGGTGGAATTGCAGTACAAATAAACGGAGAAGAAACTGCATTGACTTTATTTCCTTTTTTGTAAGTCACGCTCAAAGTTCCAGTGAAAGTTCCTTCCGCAACTTTACCGTTGTTATCAAGTCCGTCCCAGATAATTGTGGCAGGAAGATTTGAACTATCCTTATCTGACCATGAGCGAACAGAAGTTCCGTTTTCACTGCGGATGTCAAATTTCCATGTCAAAATTCCATCAGGAACGCTGGCTTTTATATTAAATTTCTGTGTATCAAGAATTTTATCACCATTCGGAGAAATTCCTTCATTTTCAGCAGTAACATAAATCTTTGTTTCGCGTGCATCCAACGTAAATCCAGACATTGTTGTACTGAATGCGTTTCCTGCCTCATCCGTAGAAGAAATCACAATTGAATAAATTCCATCTGGCACTCTGTTTCCAGATTCGTCCGAACCATCCCATTCAAAGAAATCTTTTGAACCTGTCTTTATTTTTCCTTTCCAAGTGTAGCGTTTTACAACCTTGTTCTTTGAATCCTTGATTTCCGCAGTCCAAAGATTTTCCTGAGTGCAACCTGTTATTGTAACAGGAATTGTGTCCTGAATTCCGTCTCCATCCGGGCTGAATGCTGACCATGGAGCAGTTGCCGAAAGCGAAGGAGCAACTGTATCAAGCACAAAGTTTGAAGAATCAACAGAAATCATATTTCCATTAGTTGTCATTACAATCAAAGTTGCGTGGTAATTTCCGTCTGCACTGATAATTCCAGAAGAATCTTTTCCATCCCATAAAATAGAAGCCGGCAAAGATTTTGTTCCATGAATTGTGCGTATCGCTGTGTTTTTTGCGTTTTTAATCACAAGGTCGTAAGATTCAATTCCAGAAGCATCTTTTAAAACTGGCATAAACTGAATTGAATCTTTTACTTTATCGTTGTTCGGGCTAAATGCAGAATCGCTCAAAGAAAGAAGCAATGTCGCTTTTTTTGTATCCAAGACGAAGGCATCTTTTGCAACAATAATGCCTTTATTTCCTGCAAAGTCCGTTGCAGAAAGTTCAAATTTATATTTTGCATCAGAAGCAAGTTTTCCGTTTGCATCAAAACCGTTCCATAAAATATTGTCCGGAAGATACTGACCAAAATTATACTCGCGAACCGTAACTCCAGTTTCCGCATTAAAAATCCGTCCGTACCATGCTGGAATTGTGGCGTATTTTCCGGCGTTGTCATCAAGCATAGAGATTTTTACATTAGGTTTGTCCGCTCCTCCGAAGATTGAAGAAGAAACTCCAAGTTGGGCAGAAGGTTTTGTTGTATCCAAAACAAATTCCGGAGATTTTAAGAGAGCCGCCTCAAATCCGTTTAAATAAGAAGCTTTTACAAAAGCCTGATATTTTCCATTAGGAAGAATTTTTCCGCTTTCGTCTTTTCCGTCAAAAATAATTTCTGATGGAGGAACTTCGGTTTTTGTGCTGTCGTAAGCGCGACGAACAGTTCCTGTTGAATCCACAATTGAAACTGACCATTTTGTAAGTTTATTTCCACTTGTGGCCGCAGGAACTGGAATTGAAACTTCAAATTTTATGCTGGAAAGTTCAGAATCTGTTTCCGGCGAAAAATAACGGCTGCCTGCAATAAAAATATTTGTCGCAGGTTTTTCCGCTGAATAAATGATGTTTGTGATTGCCGCACTTTCGGAAGTGTTTCCTGCTTCATCAGTGGAACTTACTTCATAGGAATAAACGCCATCAGGAACAGACTTTCCAACATCATCAGTTCCGCTCCATTTAAAAGATTCTGGAGAGTTGTTTTCCCAGGTTAAAGTTCTTACAACCTGCCCCTGCGCATTTTTAAAAATTCCTGTCCATTTTGACTCTTTTGAGCCAGACTGTTTTATTGAAAAATCTGATTTTGCACCTTCACCAAAAATCTTGTCTGTCGGCTGCGAAAGTGTAATTTCAGGCGCTTTTGTATCTACAACAACCGCATATTTTCCAGTTTTTCCAACATTGCCATTGTCATCTGTCGCTGTAAAATAGTAATAATAAGTTCCGTCCGGCGCGGATTCTCCGTTATCCATCGCCCCATTCCATGTAACAGTGGCTGGAACTACAACGCCTTTTTTTGGAGTTACAAGCTGCTTAAAAAAAGATTTTGCATTTATTTTTTCAGGGAGAGCAACTTTGTTTCCGATTGTGCGGACAACTTTTCCGTTTGCGTCCTCCACAACAAGACTCCACGATTTTATAAGATGCTTGTCCGAAATTTTTAGCGGAATTGTAAGATTATCCTGAATTCCATCGTTATTTGGCGAAATATATTTTTTATCCGGCTCAGCGTACGCAACGGCTGAAGCAGAAATCAGACAAAACGCCGCGATTTTTACAAAAGAATTTCTTTTCATTTTATTCTCCATTCAGATTCCGATTATTCTTCATCCCAAATTTTAATTACAGGCGGTTCAACGTCTTTTTGACCAAGTTTAATTCTTAAACCAGCCGAAACAACTTCTATATTTTCATATTTTTGCTGCCAAGCCGCAGAAGCAAGAAGTTCACTTTTTTCCCAGTTGTGAGCAGTTAAATATGAATTATTTTTTGCGTTCAAATTGAATTTAACGCTAATCCCAACAGCCGGAAGCAAATCAGAACTGCCATAAGCACATTCAGAAACGTCAATTCGTTCCGCAAGATTCACAAAAATCATATTTTTTATGCCAACCTGAAGCCCCATGTCAAATACAACATTCTGAAAACACTGCGTTGTAATATCAAAAGAGCCGCCAAACACAATTGAATCATTTTTGATAAAGTTTGTGCCAACGCCAGTTTTTAGCGTTACAAAATTAGGAAAAACGGAAGCATCCTTTGACTCATCAATACCAAGAATTTTTTCAGTCTTATAATATTTTCCAAGATTCAAAAGCGAAGCACCGAACCTAAAATCCTTTAGTGCCCCAAGCGATTCTCTTCTATAAAGCACGCCAATTCCACCGCCCAAAGACCAGTCAGAACCGTTCCCCCACAAATAGCCAGAATCCAGATTTATTCCAACACTAAGCCGTTCTGCAATTTCTTTTGAAAAACCAGCCTTTACGTTCAAGGACTTTTCAACATCCATATCATCTGCACCAAGAAAAACGCCATTCAAAAGTCCGCTAAAGTTGAACATTTTCATAGGAATCAGAATTCCAGTCTGAAAAGCCCCTCCCGAACTGTCGGTACCCTTGTTTGCAAGAACAGAAAAATTTGCATCAAGTTGGACTCTTTCCTCAAAACTAGGAAGAGCCGGATTAAATGCTATAGAATCAGGTCCTGGATAAAAAATTCCACCGCCCGCCGCCGAAGAAGCAGACGTAAGCTGCGTTGGACTTGAAATATTAAAAATGCTTTGTCCGCCAGCCGGTGGATTGTAGGCAAATAAAGCCGCAGTCAAAAAACTTATTGC
>CAVIQW010000036.1:0-21412 GCA_963644915.1 Paratractidigestivibacter sp. | reverse complement strand
TTTAATTTTTGTGCGGTGTAACACTTGTTTTGGAGAAATTTAAGTTTTTTTTGCTTAGTTCAAATGTACTAAACAGTCATTCCCATGTTTGCTCCTGCGATGTTTGCATAGCAAATTCGGTCAGCAATCTATTGTAAAACAGATTCCCCAATCAAGTTGGGGATACATGACTCAAGAGCAGGAATAACAGAGAGGCCCGCTGAAGTGAACCCGACAAGGACATTAAATTATAAAACTTGAAATTCCATCTATTTAAAAAAATTATCAATAGAATCTGCATACAAGAATTTTATGGGCAAAAAAGTTTCAGGTTTAAAAAAAATCCCCCAAGAAAAAACTTTCCTTGGGGGATTTTAGTTAATCCATAGTAATCTGGGGTTAGTATGGAAAACTCTATTGGTGAAAATTGACATCACAAAAAAGAAATGTCAATTTATAGTTACTAACTATTTATTAGCCTTAATAACAGCCTGAGCTCGACGCAAACCTTGCGGTTTGCTAACGAGTTTTGTTCGTTTATACTCACAAAACTCGCAGCACGCTATAACTATTTGTTAGCCTTAATTACAGCTTGTGCTCCAGCCAATCTAGCTGCTGGTACACGGAATGGTGAGCAAGAAACGTAGTTCAAGCCAAGCTTGTAGCAAAGTGCGATAGAAGCTGGGTCACCACCATGTTCACCACAGATTCCAAGGTGAAGATCTGCTTTTACAGAGCGTCCCTTTTCTTCTGCAAGACCAATCATTACGCCAACACCGTCTTCATCCAAAGTCTTGAATGGATCCTGAAGAAGAACTTTCTGATCCAAGTAAGAATCGATGAACTTAGAGTAGTCATCACGGCTAAATCCGAATGTTGTCTGTGTAAGGTCATTTGTACCGAATGAGAAGAAGTCTGCGTATTCAGCAATCTTGTCTGCTGTAGCAGCCGCACGTGGGAATTCAATCATAGAACCAATCTGGAACTTCAAAGAAGTTTTTTCAGATTCGTTTACTTTTGCGATTACAGCTTCAGCCTGAGCACGAATCTGTTTCAATTCAGCAAATGTAGTTACGTTTGGAATCATGATGCGAACATCGTGCTTAAGACCTTCTTTTTCAGCCTGAGCAGTTGCTAAAGCGATAGCTTCAACCTGCATTTCATAGATTTCTGGATATGTAATTGCAAGACGACAACCACGGTGTCCAAGCATTGGGTTGTGTTCATTCAATTCAGAGTATTTCTTTTCGATGAAGTCAACCTTTACGCCAAGTTTCTTAGCCAAAGCTTTTGCCAAAGCAGGTGTTTCAGCCTGAACGAATTCGTTCAACGGTGGGTCAAGAAGACGGATTGTTACAGAGTGACCTTCCATTGTCTTGATGATATTGTAGAAGTCTTTCTTCTGGTAAGGAAGAATTGCAGCAAGATTAGCTTTTCTTTCTTCTGTAGAGTCAGAAATAATCATCTTCTGGAAAGAAGTAAGTTTTGGTTCTTCAAAGAACATATGTTCTGTGCGGCAAAGACCAATACCAGCAGCACCAAAGCGGAATGCCTGCGGAGCTTCGTTCTGTTCAGCGTTAGCAAGAACTTCAAAGCCTTTTACAGTTTTTCCAGATGGAGTTGTGCGAACTGAAGCAGCGCGAACTTCATCAGCCCATCCAAGGAATGTTTCAAGGTCGCCAGAAACAGCAGCTGGAGTTACAGGAATTACTTCACCGTATACATTACCTGTTGAACCGTCGATAGAAATGAAATCACCTTTCTTGAATTTCTTTCCGCCGATTATAACAGAATCTTTTCCATTAAATACAACATCAGAACAACCGCAAACACAAGGAGTTCCCATACCACGAGCTACAACGGCAGCGTGTGATGTTCGTCCACCTGTAGAAGTCAAGATACCCTGAGCAACATACATACCTGCGATGTCATCTGGAGAAGTTTCCTTGCGAACAAGCATAACTTTCTTGCCTGCTTTGTCCCATTCAACAGCTTCTTCTGCTGTGAAAACAATCTGACCACAACCAGCTCCAGGAGAAGCGTTAAGTGCAGATGCCAAAGGTTTTGCAGATTTAAGAGCTTTTGAATCGAACTGTGGGTGGAGCAACTGGTCAAGCTGATCTGGTTTTACGCGAAGAAGAGCTTCTTCTTTTGTAATCATTTTTTCTGCAACCATGTCTACAGCCATTTTTACAGCTGCTGGACCAGTTCGTTTACCGTTGCGGCACTGAAGCATGAAGAGTTTTCCTTCCTGAACAGTGAATTCCATATCCTGCATATCGCGGTAGTGAGCTTCGAGTCGGTCGCGGATTGTAGAAATTTCTTTAAAGATTTCTGGCTGCTGTTTTTCAAGAGCAGAAATATCCATTGGAGTACGGATACCGGCTACAACGTCTTCACCCTGAGCGTTGATAAGATATTCAGCCATAAAGTGGTTTTCACCAGTAGAAGGGTCGCGAGAGAATGCAACACCGGTTCCAGAAGTTTCACCCATGTTACCGAATACCATTGCCATAACAGTTACAGCAGTTCCCTTGATAACATTTTCATCAATGTTGTTAAGTTTGCGGTAAATGATAGCACGTTCGTTCATCCAAGAGCCAAATACAGCACCGATAGCGGCCCACATCTGATCTTTTGGATTCTGAGGGAAATCTTCACCCTTTTCTTTTTTGTACATTTCCTTGTACTTAGCAACAATTGTCTGAAGTTCTTCAGTTGTAAGGTCAGTATCTTCTTTGATGCCACGAACAGCTTTTACTTCGTCAATGATTGCTTCAAATTTTGCGTGTTCAACGCCCATTGCAACGTCACCAAACATCTGGATAAAGCGGCGGTAAGCGTCCCATGCAAAGCGAGGGTTGTTAGTTTTGTTAGCAAGACCAACAACAGATTTATCATTAAGACCAAGGTTGAGGATTGTGTCCATCATACCAGGCATAGATTCAGCAGCACCAGAACGAACTGATACAAGAAGTGGATCATTTTCATCGCCAAGTTTTTTGCCGAATACAGTTTCGAGTTTGTTAAGATATTCATCAACCTGTGCAGCAAGTTCAGCAGGATATTTTCTTCCCAACTTGTAGTATTCCTGACAAACGTCGATAGAGATTGTGAATCCCGGTGGAACTGGAAGACTTAAAGGAGCCTTTGCCATCTGAGCAAGGTTAGCACCTTTACCACCAAGGATAGGACGCATTGATTCATCACCTTCAGCGTCACCGTTACCAAAAAAGTAAACATACTTTGTAGCCATTGATTTTTACTCCAAAAGAGATAGATATTAGTATCTGAAATACTACATTTTATACGGTTAACTGTCAATTAAAGGAATATAAATAGGAAAATAAATAAAGCAAAACGTACAACGCCAGCTTTTTTAAGAATTTACAAAAAAAAACTTGTCAAGTTGACACGAATTTATTTGACAAGTTGTCAACTTGTCTGCTATTCTTGATTTGTGGAGGAAATTTATGTTGCAGATGACAGTTGGAGATTTAAAGGCTCAGTTTTCTATGGTTTTGCAGCAGATTAAGGCTGGCAATGATGTGGAAATTTTGTACGGACGCTCAAAAAAGCCTGTTGCCCGCATAACAGGAGTCGAAAAGGCGAAGAAAAAACGCCGTGTTCTTGGAACTTACAAGGGAACTTTTACCGAAGTCGGTGATGGAAAGATTACACTTGAAGAATTCTTAGGTGTAAATTCTTTGGATGAAGTGGAGCCGCTTGTATGAAATATTTGCTTGATACACATGCTTTTATATGGTCATTTAGAAATGCGGAAAAATTATCAAAAAAAGTTTACGAAGTGATAAGTGATGCTGAAAATGAGATTTTTTTAAGTTCAATAAGTTTGTGGGAAATCGCGATAAAATATCAGTTAAAAAAATTGGATTTGGGAAATCTTGAGATATATCATCTGCCGAACATTGCGGACGAGTATAATTTTTCAATTCTTGTTCCTGAAGCTTATGATTTTATAACATATTCAGAACTTCCTCTTAAAAAAGAGCACCGCGATCCTTTTGACAGGCTTTTGATTCATACTGCGATTCGCAACAATCTTATTCTTATAAGCAAAGATAAAAAGTTCGAGCAGTATAAAAAAGATGGTTTGCAAATGATGTGGTAAATTTTTTTTATCCGTGTTACAGTTTTGTATCTTTATTTTGGTGGATTTCTGATGGATTCTTCTTTTTTTGATTACGAAAAATTTAAAAATGACAATATTCGTGCGATAGATGCAAAATTTGAAGCTCAAAAAATAGCTTTTGCACCTTTAACGTATCAAGCAATTAGAACTATGCTTGAAACAGGAATTCTTTCAGAAATTGAAAATTCCGGAAATGAAGGTGTTACTCGTTCAGTTTTATCTGAAAAAACAAAAATCAGTGAATACGGAGTTGGAGTTCTTTGCGAAATGGCTCTTGGAATGGGCGTTATAAAATTAAGCAAAGATTCGGTTCCAGGTTCGGCTGAAAAAGAAAAATTTGTGATTGGAAAAATTGGCTGGATGCTTTTGGAAGATGATTTGACAAAGGTTAATTTTTGGTTTTCAAATGACATTTGTTACGAGGGTGCATTTAAATTAAAAGAATCAATCTTGAACGGAAAGCCAGAAGGGCTAAAAGTTTTTGGTGACAAGTGGACAACCGTTTACGAGGCTCTTTCAACACTTCCAGAAAAAGCAAAAAAATCTTGGTTCGATTTTGACCACTTTTATAGTGATATTGCGTTTCCGGAGGCGCTTCCGATAGTTTTTGCGGAAAAACCAAAGTTTATTGTTGATATTGGTGGAAATACGGCTAAATGGTCTATCGCCTGCTGTAAATATAATTCTGATGTAAAGATGACGATTGTTGATTTGCCGGGGCAAACTGCTGTTGCGGAAAAAAATGCGGCAGCGGCTGGTTTTTCAGAAAGAATTGGTTTTTGTTCGGGAAATGTGCTTTCAGAGGAAACGAAACTTCCAGAATCACCCGATGCGGTTTGGATGAGCCAGTTTTTGGACTGTTTTAGTCTTTCGCAGATTACAAAAATTCTTAAAAAAGTTTATGAGTCGGCAACGAAAGACACAAATGTTTATGTGCTTGAGCCACTTTGGGATAAACAGAGATTTGAAACAGCCGCTTATTCATTGCAGGCAACTTCGCTTTATTTTACTTGTATTGCAAACGGAAACAGTAAAATGTACCGCTATGAAGAGCTTGTGAATGCCATTTGCAAGGCTGGGTTTGAGCTTAAGGTTGCTCATCATAATCTTGGTTCAAATGCTTATTCGCTTTTGGTTTTTAGAAAAAAATAGATGAAAGAAATTTTTGTTTCAAATGTTCATAAATGGCAGGCTTCTTCTGAAAATCCTAGCGAAAAACCAAAACTGGAATTCGTTGATGCTCTTTTTAAGCGTCGGCTTAGTCAGTGCACACGGATGACAATTCAGGTTTTGCATGATTTGCTGGAAGATGTTCCCGAATCAAAGAACTATAAGCAGATTTTTGTTTCTCTTCGTGGTGAAATTGAGCGGGAATTTACTATCAACAAGGGGATAATAGAAGACTCGGAGATTTTGCCGGCTGGATTCAGTCTTTCGGTTTTCAATGCTCCGGTTGCGGCGGCTACGTTGGCGTTAAAATTAAAGGCTGGGTATTCTGTTATTTATCCTTGCAAGGGTGATTTTTGTTCAGCTTTTTTGGCGGCGGCATCGCCTGTCCTTTCTGGAAGTGAAGAAAAAGTTGTTTTGGTTTATGCTGATGAATATGTTCCAGACCAGTACGGAAAACTTCAGCCGGAGTGCAATGTCGGAACGGCATTTTCTTGTATTTTAAGTGCAACCGAATCAAAAGAATCGTTGTCAATAAACTGTACGGAATTGGAAGAAACGTTTAAAAATCCTTTGGAATTTTTAGCAAAAATTTGCGGGTAGGAAAATGGCAAAAGAGTCAAAAGAAGAGATTGAACAGAAATATAATCACAAGGAATTGCCGAAAGTAAAGAATTTCCTTTGGTATGGATATTCTGCTTTTATGAAATTGTTTTTTTATTTTTTCTTTGGAACAGGAAGCGTTTTTTTGGCGATTTTTGTTTTTCCTTGGATTCGGGTTTTTGAGCACAACAAACACAAGTTCCAGATTAAGGCAAGGGCATTTGTGTCTGCGTCGTTCAGGTTTTTTATAAATTTTATGCGTTTTACTGGCGTTGTTCATTTAAAAGTTGATGACAAAAATGCGTTCAGGAACATTCATGGAAAAGTGATTATAGCGAACCATCCTTCGATGCTGGATTTTGTGTTCATTATGTCGCTTGTGCCTAACGCAAACTGTATTGTACGCGGCGGTCTTGCAAAAACTGTTCTTGCTGGCGTAATAAGGCAGTGCTACATTGTTAATACGCTTGGTTTTGATGAACTTTGCACTCTTTGCAAGCAGACTTTGGACGAGGGAAACAATGTTATTATTTTCCCTGAAGGAACTCGTTCGCCGCGTCACGGAAAAAATCCGTATAAAAAAGGTGCCGCACGCATAGCGTATTATTCAAAGGCTGGAATTCAACCTATTCTTGTGGGTGGAAATGACAAGTATGGTCTTGGAAAGCATGATCCGTTCTGGTCATACAATCACACGGAAACTTATGTCTATGATTTTTTAAGGTTGCCAGAAATTAAGATTGATGAATATGTTTCGCTTCCTGAAACAATTGCGGCAAAACGGCTTACGGATAAAATGGAAGAAGTGATTTATTCCGCAGTTGACAAAAATGACACTTTGTATGCCACAAACCGCGACAAGGGGTTTTAGGGGAATGTTCCCCTAGGAGAAAGGGTCGGACGCAACATTTGTTGCGTCCGAGGGAAAGGCTTTTCCCTTTTAGATTCTGTTCTTAGGGTTGCTTTTTTCTTGTTGCTTTTATAAAATGTAAGAATCAAAAAAAAGGTGAGTCGTGTTGTGGACAAACTAAAAGACGAAATAAAAGAAGTAATTATTTCTACACTTCAGCTTGAAGATGTAAAGCCGGAAAATATTGTTGATTCAGAGCCACTGTTTGGGGAAGGTCTTGGTCTTGATTCGATTGATGCATTGGAACTTGGCGTTGGTTTAAAAAAACATTTTGGTGTAAAATTTTCTACAGAAAGTGCGGATAATAAAAAACATTTTGCATCTGTTGATGCTTTGGCTGAATATATTACTCAGGCAAGAAGGAGTTAAAAATGTCTAAAGACGAAATTTTTGGAAAATTAAAGGGAATCCTTGTATCAGATTTTGAAATTGATGAAGCATCTATTACTCCAGAGGCGACATTGTTTGATGATCTTGAACTTGATTCTATTGATTCAATTGACTTGATTCAGAAAATGAAGGAATTTATGCCTGCTGGTACAAAGTTTGATCCTGCAATTTTCAAGACAGTAAAGACTGTTCAGGATGTTGTGGACGTTCTTGTTCCATATATGGGCTAATGAAAAAGTTCCTGAAAGTTCTTTTTTACGTTGTTGCGGCGGTTTATCCGGTTCTTGTTTTTTCAATGCTTGTTGTATTCAAGATGCCGGTAAGAATTTTGTCGCTTTGTGTGGTTGCCTTGGCGTGTGCTTTTTTCTTGAGTGCTACAGGCAGCCGCAAATCTGACGTTAAATCAGAAAAAAAAGCGCTAGACTGGCGGCCAATGCTAAGTTCGGCGCTTTTTTTATTGGCAGGAATTCTTTGTTTTGTTTTTAACAAAAAGGTTTTCTTGAAACTTTATTCGGTTGTGATAAGCGCGACAATGCTTTTTGTGTTTGGCTCTTCCTTATTTTTTAAGCCGAATATCATTTTTAGGTTTGCGTGTCTTGGAGATAAATCTGTAAAGGGGTCTTCTTTTGAGTCGCAGGTGGACGCTTATTGCAAGAAAGTTACAGTTGTTTGGTGCGTTTTTTTTATTTTGAATGGAAGTGTTTCTGCTTTTACGGCTCTGCACGATTTTGGAAATGACGTTCTGAATGACAAGGTTTGGTCTGTTTATAACGGCGGAATTTCTTATGCCCTTATGGGACTGCTTTTTGCAGTGGAATTTGTTGTCCGAAAAATGGTGGATAAAAAAATGATAAAAGCTTTTTCTTTTACAAAATTTAAGGCTGATTCTAGAAAAGATGACTACGTTCTTTGTTATGAGGATTGCTGGTCTAAAAAAATATATAAAACGTGGAAAGATTTTTTGGTTGATAGCGCAAAAATCCGTTCTTTTGTTTCTGGAAAATCTAAAGAGGACTGGATTCTTCACTGCGAGGATTACTGGTATTTTTTGTGCGCGTTCGTGGCCTTGATTCAGTGCAAAAAACATATTCTTCTTACGCAGAATATTTCTGAAAGTTTTATTGCGGAAATTAAAAATCCTGGTGTTGAATTTTTGTCAGATCAGAATGTTGAGGGAGCAATTTCAATTCCTAGACTTGTGGAAGAGTCTACTGTTCCTGATGAAAAATTTGTTCGGGAGTTGCCGGTTTTGAACAGCGAAGAGACTTGCATTATGATGTTCACTTCTGGTTCAACAGGAAAACCAAAGGCTGTTCTGCAGCGAATGAAGGAATTTGAAGAGGATAATGCTTTTGTAATTTCAAAATGGGGCAAAGAATTTACTTCCAGAAAACTGGTTACAACGGTCAGCCAGCATCATATTTATGGTTTTTTGTTTGGAATGAGTTTGCCGTTTACGCTTGGAGTTCCTTTTAGACGAAAAAGAATTGAATTTCCGGAAGAATTTGAAACTCTTACAGACGAAGATTATATGATTATCGCAACTCCGGCGTTTTTAAAGAGAACTGTTGAAATTGAAGAAAAACTTTCGTTGAAAAATCCGTGGATTTTTACGAGCGGAGGGGCTTGCTCAACTGAACTTGCTGAAAAAACTGAAAAAGTGTTTGGTTTTTGTCCGCTGGAAGTTTATGGTTCAACAGAAACTTCGGGAATTGCGTACCGGCAGCAGTCAAAAGATGGGTTGAAATTTACTCCTTTTGCAAATGCCAAGCTTTGGCTTGGTGACGATGGTTGCCTGCACATTATTTCTCCGTATATAAAAAATCCGGAAGGTTTTGCCACTGCTGATTTGGCGGAATTCTTTGAGGATGGACGTTTTGTTTTAAAAGGGCGTTCGGATTCAATTGTAAAAATAGAAGAAAAACGAATTTCTTTGACCGAGGTTGAAAATCGGATTTTGCAGACAGGACTTGTTGAGGATGTAAAAGTTATTGCTCTTCAAAATGATGTCCGTCAGTATCTTGCGGCGGCTGTTGTTCTTAATGCGGAAGGTAAAAAGAAATTTGAAAATACAGAAAAATTTTACATAAACCGATTTTTCCACGATTTTCTTATGCAGTATTTTGAAAATGTTGTTTTGCCGAAAAAATGGCGTTTTGTTGAAAAAATTCCTGTTGATGTTCAGGGAAAAAAGCATAAGGATGAAATTGCGGCTATGTTCAATGAATAGATTTGTTATGAATTACTTCATTGCAGATAATTTGGTATACTAAATTTGAGGAATAAAATGACTAACTTACACAACGTAGAAAACGAAAAAGTGCTTGAAAAAGCAGAAAATAAAGTTGCGCTGGAATTTGTTATTCCTGTAACGAGCGATTTTTTTGACGGACATTTTCCGGAATTCAAGCTTTTGCCTGCGGTTGCGCAGTTTGAGATTATTACGCGTTTCTGTAGAAAATATTTTGGAACGCAGCGTTACATTCCGCATATAAAAAGAATAAAATTTTCCGCACCGATTCTTCCTGATTCAAATGTAAAGTTGGAACTTGAACATAAAGTTGAAAAAGGCTCAGTTTCTTTCTGTATGTATGATGCTGGAAATGCAGAACACGTTTATTCTTCTGGCTCTTTTAGCGTTATTCCTGAATAGTTTTTTATGAAATACGGGTTTGTTGTTCCAGTTTATAATCACGGTGTTACGCTTGAAGATGTTGTAAAGAATCTTTTGCCGTATGAGTTTCCAATCATTGTTGTTGATGATGGAAATGATGGAAAAAACAAGGCGTTTATCCGCGATGTTGAAAAAAAATATCCTCTTGTGACTGTTGTTGAACGCAAAAAAAACGGCGGAAAAGGCAAGGCTATGGAAAGTGGCTTGAAAAAGGCGCACGAAATGGCGTTGACACATATTTTTCAGATTGATTCTGACGGCCAGCATGATGTTTCAAGGGTTGGAAGATTTCTTGAACTTTCAAAGGAAAATCCCGAGGCTGTTATTTGTGGTTATCCTGAGTATGACAAAAATGCCCCGACTCACCGCGTGAACGGAAGAAAAATAGCAAACGGCTGGGTTCATATTGTTTCTTTAGACTGGAGCATTAAGGATGCGTTGATTGGTTTTAGGATTTATCCTGTTGAGCCATATTATAAAATTGTAAAAAGTCGTGCGGTTCTTGATGCAAGAATGGGGTACGACATTGATATTCTTGTGCATTTGTGCTGGGCTGGCGTTCCTGTGATTTCTGAATCGGTAAAGATAAGTTACCCAAAAGATGGCGTTTCAAACTTTAGGATGGTTCGCGATAATTTCCGCATTTCTTTGACTTATGCACGTCTTTGTGTTGGAATGATTTTTAGGCTTCCTGTTCTTGTTGCACGTAAAATAAAACGGAGAAACTGTGAAAAATAAGACTGAAGAACTTTTGCATTGGGCTGATGAAAAAGAAGTTATATCCTCAAATAAACCGCTTTTGCTGGTTTTTAGTTTAATGCGAAAACTTCCTGCTTATATTATTTTTATGTTGGTTTATCCGATTGCGTTTTTTTTCTATATATTTTCTAGGCGCGGTAGGGTTGAGTCAAAAAAATATCAAAAACAGATGAAGGAATTTACTTGCGGTAAGATTCCTTTTAGAATCAGTCCGTTTAGGCAGATTCTTTCTTTTTCGCTTTGTGTTGTGGAAAAAATGGAAGGCTGGCTGGGGAATTATCATTACAATGAGCTTGTAATCCATAATGATGATTTAAAGCCTCTTCAGTTGCAGCTGGAAAAAGGGGAGGGAGCTCTTCTTATTGGTTCGCATCTTGGAAATATTGAGCTTTTAAGAAGTCTTTCTAGTTTTGGCGAAAACGGAGTCAGCAAAAAGATTTCGGTTACAACGATAATGGAGCTAAAATCCACAGAACAATTTAACCGTACTTTAAGGGAAGTTAATCCGAGTGTTGATTTTCAGGTAATTGATCCGTCTGAAATTGGTGTGAATACGATTGTGGAACTTCAGGAGCAGATTGAACATGGTGGTCTTGTTGTGATTGCAGGTGACAGAACAAGCGCGAGGGCTCGTTCTAGGATTGTCCGCGAAAAATTTCTTGGAAAGGATGCGGATTTCCCTTATGGAGTTTTTGTGCTTGCTCTTTTATTAAAGGCCCCGACTTATTATGTGTTTGGATTGCGAACAAAAACGGCTTCATTAAGACCGAAATATCATATTTTTGTTGAAAAATCAAAACTCAATTTTGAAAGTCCTCGTTCAAAAAGAGATGAAAAAATCAGTGCGTTGTGCAAAGAGTTTGTTGATAAACTGGAAAAATATTGCGTTCAGTTTCCGTACCAGTGGTATAATTTTTACAACTTTTGGAAATTAGAGGATGTGGCAAATTGATGTGTTTTGTGAAAACTCTAGAATGCACGACACTGCGCCACTGCTCGTGTCGTGGGTACAACTTCTATAACTTCTGGAAACTGGAGGATATTGCGACTTGATGTGTTTTGTGAAAACTCTAGAATGCACGACACTGCGCCACTGCTCGCGTCGTGGGTACAACTTCTATAATTTTTGGAAGCTGGAGGATATTGCAAATTGATGTGTTTTGTGAAAACTCTAGAATGCACAATGCTGCGCCACTGCTCGCATTGTGGGTATAATTTTTACAACTTTTGGAAATTAGAGGATGCGGCAAATTGATGTGATGGAGGTGATTAAAAAAAATGACGAATGTGGAAAAAAATGCTTATATTATAAATGAAACTGTTATTTCGGCCGAGTTTTTCGATGTTGATTCAATGGAAGTTGTATGGCACGGAAATTATGTTAAATATATGGAAGTTGCCCGTTGTGTGCTTTTGGACAAAATCGGCTACGGTTACAAGGAAATGGTAAAAGAAGGTTTTGCGTATCCTGTAACTTCAATCAATTTAAAATATGTTCGTTCTTTGTATTTTGGCGATAAGGCGACTGTAAAAACTTATCTTGTTGAATATGAAAACTGCATAAAAATAAAATATGAAATTTTTAATGAAAAAGGAGAGTTGTGCACAAAGGCGGAATCAACTCAAATGGCAATTGATTTGAAAACCAAAGAATCTCGCTTTGAATGTACGCCTTGGTTTATCCAGAGAGTTGAAAAAATATTAAAAGAAGAAGGAAAATTGAAATGAAAAAAATCATTCTGGCTGTGATTTCGGTCTTTTTTTTGAGTGTATCAGTAAATGCTGAAACATTTGATTCAGTATGCAAAAATCTTGCGAAACATCCGAACATGACAGGAAATTTTTCGCAGGTAAAGACAATTTCGGCAGTGAACCGTTCTATGAAGTCCAGCGGAACATTTATCTTTAGTCTTGATGGAATTATGTGGAAAACTGAAAAGCCTTTTCCATCTACAATGGTTGTTGGAATGACAAGTGTAAAGCAGACTCTTGCGAACGGAAAAGAAACTGTAATTGATGCGTCGTCTAACCAGATTTTTACAAGTATTTCTACAACATTAAGCGCGATGTTCAGTGGAAATGCCGCTGTTTTGCAGAATAATTTTGATGTTGATTTCAGTTGCTCTGGTTCGGATTGGACGGCGGTGCTTTCGCCAAAAGATAGCATGGTAAAAAAAATATTGACCTCGCTTAAAATTGGTGGAAAGACAACAGAAAATTCTTCTGATTTAAATTCAATCGTAATGGCAGAAACTACTGGTGATACGATTACTTATAGCTTTACTAATCAAAAATATCCAAAGGAACTTACTACTGATGAAAAATCTTACTTCTCTTCAAAATAAAACTTTTTTTAAATTCTGGATTTTTTTTCATGCTCTGATTATTATTGGATTTTGCGCGATGATTTCTGTAAAAAAAGGAATAATCATTGACGCAGATCTTTTTAATATGCTTCCAAAACCAGAAATGGGAAAGGCGTTGAATGCGGCTGACGAAAAACTTACAGAAGTTACAGGGCAAAATGTTTTTATTCTTGTTTCAAACCCGGACTTTAACAAGGCTAAGGAAGTTGCTGAAAATGTTTATTGTCAACTGGAAGGAAGTTCGCGGTTCAAGTCGATTTCGCTTTATCAGAATACAGATTCGTTTGGAAAAATCATTGAATACGTAAATAAATACAAATATAACCTGATTGAACCTGAGACGATCGAAGAACTCAATTCGGAAGGCGGAGCGGAGGCATTTGCGCAGGATGCTTTGTCAAAAGCTTACGGTGCGTTCACAATGACTTCTCTGGAAAATCTTGAATCAGATCCGTTTATGGTTGGTGAACACGACCTTTTGTGTTTTCTGAAGCAGCTTCAGGACAGCGGAACAAAAATGTCCTTAAAGGATGAGGTTCTTGCAAGTGAAACAAATGGCCGCTGGTACATTATGATTCGCGGAATTCTTAGCAAGGAAGGTGCGGCACTTGCCAGCAAAGAAAATGCGGTTGTTCAAATTCATCAGGTTTGCGATCCGCTGGAAGACGGTGAAACGCGCTTTATTTATTCTGGAACGCCTTTTCATAGTTACAAAAGTTCCACCAACGCAACAAACGAAATTTCGTTAATCTCAACAATTTCAATGACCGCAGTTTTGGTGATTCTGCTTTTGATTTTCCAGAGACCTACGCCGATTCTTTTCAGTATTGGTTCAATTTTGTGGTCAAGCCTTATGGCAATTTTTGCGACGCTCGCGCTTTTTGGAAAAATGCATATTTTAACTCTGGTCTTTGGAACTTCTCTGATTGGTTCGTGCATTGATTACAGTTTGCATTATTTTATCAGCTGGAAAGGAAATCTTTCGTGCCACAAGGGTTATCAGGTTCGTAATCATTTGATAAAAGGGCTTTCGCTTTCGCTTGTTTCTACGGTAATTTGCTATTTTATCCTTGTTTTTGCTCCGTTCAACTTGCTTAGGCAGATGGCGGTTTTTAGCATGAGCGGAATTATTTCTTCATTCTTGACTGTAATTTGTGTCTATCCGTTCATTAAAGTTCCAGAAACAAAACGTGAAATCAGACTCTTAAAATATTACACTATGCCAAGTTGGTACAACAAGAAATTTGTTGGAAGAATTGCAATTACTGTAATGTTTGTTTTTTCAATTCTGGTTCTGCTGATTTTCCATAAAAATGTAAAAATTGAAAACAATCTTTCTCGTCTTTATAAGATGGAAGGCCGAGAAATGCTGAACGAAAAAGAAGCGGCTCAGGTTCTTCAGTATAGTCCAAGTGGATGGTATATTGTAAGCGGTTCAACAGTTGAAGAAACTTTACAGAATGAAGAGAAAATTACTGCTGAACTAAAAAAGATGAATGAAGGAAAAGAAAAAGGCGGATTTGTCTGCACAACTTCGTATATTCCTTCGATTGCAATGCAGAAAAAATCTCGTGCGGCGGCTGCAAAACTTATGCCTTTTGCGGAGCAACAATATGAATATCTTGGGTACGATTCGTCTTATGCAAAAAAATTGGTTTCTGATTTTAATGCAAGTGAAAATGACTTTATAGAAATGGGAAAAAATGTTCCTGAATATCTTTCTAGTGCAATTTCTACGGTTTGGCTTGGCGAAATTGACGGAAAATATTATTCGGTTGTGCTTCCAGTAAGTGTTCTTGACTACGATGCGTATAAATCAATTGCAGATGGTGAGAATGTTTTCTTTATAAGCAAAGTTCGTTCAATGAATGCTGATTTGGACAGACTTTCTTCAATGATTTTACATCTTTTTGTTGTGGTCTACATTGCCCTGTTTATAATTTTAAAATTCTTCTATTCATTAAAGCAGACGGCAAAAATTGTTTCGGTTCCTCTTTTGATTGTTCTTATGACGGCGGCGATTTTTGCACTTTGTGGAATCCATTTTGAATTCTTTTCGATTACGGGGCTGATTCTTGTGTTCGGTCTTGGTCTTGACTATGTAATTTATATGATTGAAAATGAAAAGCGTATTGATGAAGTTCAAGATGCGAAACTAGAACCTTTTGCAATTCTTTTGTCGTTTGTTACGAGCGCAGTTAGTTTTGGTGCTTTGGCTCTTAGCAAATTTGTTCCAGTTCATATGATTGGACTTTCAATCTTTATTGGCTTGACAACGGCGTTTGTTTCTACATTCTTCTATACGAGGGCAGATTTTTAATGAAATTTAGGAACGGTTTTTTCTGCATTCCAATAATTCTCTGTTGTGTTTTTTGCAGTATTACCGTTCCTGTGTTCAATTCTTTTTCAGAGGCAAATTCGGTTCAGCGTGCTGAAGATGTTCACACGCTGAAAAATAGTTCTGTTCATACCGAAGATATTTTTGCCGCACTGGAAATCCATCCTATAAAAGTTATTTCCCACGCAGAAAAACGGATTTTAATGCTGTTTTTTTGCATGGCTTCCACTGTTTCCGCAAAACTTGTCTTTTCATTCGCTGTTTGTAGGCTTATTCAAAAAAAACTAGTTCTTTTTAAGAATAAATATCTTAAATCTGTAATTTACCAGCAGACTCTTTTGTAGTTTTCCCCGATTTTTTAATCATTCTACATTTTATTTTCTCAAAAAAAATCTTTTAGGGGGATTATATGTTTCCTATTATTATTGGACTTCTTGTTTTTACTGGCGTTGTAGCGGTTTGCGCATATTTTTTTAACTAGATTTGTATCTTGATTTGTATTTTGGGGAGAGTTTATTTTATTTCGAGGTTTTTTATGTTTTATATAATCATATTTCTTGGCATTATCATTGGAACAATCTTTTTTGCGTTTATTGGATGCGTTGTAGACAATCTGTTTGACGTAATTATTAAAAAAATGGATGCAAAATAAAAATATTGGTTGTGCTGATTTGACTAAAGAGCCTATAAAATTTACAATACCTTTACAAAATATGAAAAAGTGTCATTTTGTAAAGGTATTTTTTTTGTTTCTTGCGGTGTGGATTTTGTTTTCCGGCTGCACAAGTACAAAGATAATTGGTAACTCTAATATTGAGCCGATTTATATAACGAATATAAAGAAACTGTATCTTCTTCCTCCTTTTGATATTGAAAAGAATATTGACAGCGAGCAGTTGCTGACCGCGACTTTTGGCGACAATACAATGGCTCTTTTGGCTTATCTAAAAGCTGATGAAAATGAAATCTTTCTTTCGATGTTCAACGATTTTGGAACAGGAATGGGAACGCTTTTTTATGATGGCGAAAATATTTCTTTTGATTCCCCGGTTTTTCCAGAAAATTTAAAGTCTGAATACATTGTTGCGGATTTGCAGTTTGCTTATTATAAAGTTCATTCAATTCAAAAACTTTTAAAGTCAATAAAGATGAAAATGGTTGTTGAAAAAACAGAGGATTGTGAAAAACGAAAAATTTATAACGGTCCATTTTTAATTGAAGAAATAACGAAATCTGCGGAAACCATTGTGATAAAAAATAAACTTCGTGGCTATGAATACGTCCTTCAGGAGGTTGAATAGTTGATACCAGTTTATTTTTCAAGACCAGCGGTTTTTTGTGCTGCAGGAAATAATATTGATGAACTTTGGGAAAATGTTGTTTCTGGTTCTCAAAAAGGAATCTGCCGCGTAAAGGCACTGAACGGAAAGGAATTTTTTGCGGCACGGATTGCTGATTCTTTGCTGAAAAAGTCTACTGGGCGTTACGATATGCGGATTGTTCAAATTGAGGAACAAGCAGTTTGCCAACTTGAAGACAAAATCGAACTTGTGAAAAATAAATACGGTGAAAAAAGAGTTGGTGTTTGTGTTGGTTCTTGTGATAATGGAACAGAACTTTCGGTTGCGGGACACAGAGAATATTTTGCGCGCGGTGAATTTGCTAAAAATTATTCGTTGGAAATTCAGGGCGCGGATTATGTTGCTTCTTTCATCAGTGAAAAATATGGGTTGAATGGGCCGTCACTTGCTTTTGAAACAGCGTGTTCTTCAAGTGCAGGTGCGATAATTAAGGCTGCGGAACTTATTCGTTCAGGAATCTGCGATGCGGTTGTTGCAGGCGGAATTGATATTGCGAGCGACACGGTTCTTATGGGATTTGATTCTTTGGAGGCGATTTCTTCTGAAATCACAAATCCTTTTAGCAAAAATCGGCATGGAATAACTTTGGGCGAAGCCGGTGCTTTTTTTGTGATGACAAAAGAAATTCTTAAGGATGAACTGCCAGTTCAACTTTTGGGCTATGGGGAATCTGCGGATGCGTACCATATGACAAGCCCTGACCCGACTGGTGACGGTGCAAGGCGTGCAATGGAAAATGCTCTTGTTTTTGCCGGAATCAAACCAGAGGATGTTGATTACATAAACCTTCATGGAACTGGCACAAAATACAACGATAGTATGGAAGCAAAAGCGGTTTCTGCAATTTTTGGAAAAAATGAGGTTGCGGCAAGCTCAACTAAAACTGTTACAGGACATACTTTGGGAGCCGCTGGAGCATTGGAAGCGGCAATATGCTATGCTTGTGTTGAAAAAAATTACGGAAGAGATAAGATAAATCTCCCGGTTCAAGTTTGGGATAAACAACAAGATTCTGAAATACCTAAGTTGAATTTTGTTGATGCAAATAGTAAAAAATCTGGAAAAGTAAAAATCTGTTTAAGCAATTCGTTTGCTTTTGGAGGTGCAAATTCCAGTCTGATAATCGGAATAAAATAGGGGTAAAAATGGCAGATGTAGAACCAAAAAATGTGGCTCAGTTTATTGACCACGATGAGCTTATAAATTATCTTCCGCACAAGGGAAAGATGTTTTTGTTGAGTCGAGTTACTCAGCATGATGTTGAAAAACATACAATCACAAGTGAATATGATATTACAAAAGATTGTATTTTTTATGAGGAAGAATTTGACGGAGTTCCGACTTGGGCAGGATTTGAACTTATGGCTCAGGGGATTTCGGCTCTTACAGGAATCACGAACAAAATCAAAGGACGCACGCCTCTTCCAGGAATGATTTTAAGCGTTGTTGACTTTAAGGCTTCTGTTGGATTTTTAAAGAACGGTTCAACTTGCCAGATGAAAATTGCAGAAGATTACCGTGATGAAGAAACTCATACTTATCGTTATCTGTGTAGTCTTTTTGCCGTGGTGGGTGATACAGAACCAGCCGCAACTGCAAAAATTACCGTAATGGAAACAGAAGATATGCTTGCAATGTTCAAAGGAAAATCTGAATAGGCAGCACTTCTTCATAAAATTATAATTTTTTTTAACCAAATTAATATAAAACCAAATCAAGGGGAAGATATGAACGAAAATAAGAAAGTTTTAGTAACTGGTGCTTCCGGCGGAATCGGTCGTGCCTGTGCTGTTGAAGCCGCAAAAGCTGGATATTATGTTATTTGCCATTACAATGGAAATAAGGCTCGTGCTGAAGAAACTCTTGCAGAAATAAAAGCCGCTGGCGGAAACGGTGAATTGATTCAGTTTAACGTTTCTGACCGCGAGGACTGCAAGGCAAAACTTGGAGAAATGGTTTCTAAACTTGCAGAAAACGGTGAAATTCTTTGGGGAATTATTAATAACGCCGGAATTACCCGGGACAATACTTTTGTCGGTCTTGAAGACAGCGACTGGGATTCTGTAATCCACACGAATTTGGACAGTTTTTATAACGTTTTAAAACCGCTTGTAATGACGATGGCAAGCCGAAAAAACAAACGTGGCGGAAGAATTATCACAATGGCTTCTGTAAGCGGAATCATAGGAAACCGCGGACAGTCAAACTATTCTGCTTCAAAAGCTGGAATCATCGGTGCGACAAAAGCATTGGCTGTTGAACTTGCTGGAAGAAACATCACCTGTAACGTGATTGCTCCTGGCGCAATTGAAACGGAAATGACCGCGAATATTATTCCAGAGGCAAAAGAGATAATGCTCAGCACAATTCCGATGAAACGCATGGGAAAGCCAGAAGAAATTGCCGCGGCGGCAGTATTCCTGCTTAGCGAAGGCGCTTCGTACATAACCCGTCAGGTAATTACAGTTGACGGCGGAATGGTCGGCTAAGGCGGAGCGAACTTTAATCAGACGTATTCAGAAGAATATTGTGCATGAACTCGTTTCCCAAAATTAAAGAATTAGCCCGAGTGTCGAGTTTTATATAAATCGTGAAGGAATCGCTATCAGCGACTTTTCAAGGTTAGTTTACTAACCCATGCTACCGATGGATGTACTCGCACTTCGTTTGAATTGGGTTGCTGTGCAAAACCTTTCAGTTCTGCCGACTATCCAGTATCTCTTCAAAAATCTTTCGATTTTAATAAAAAAAATACTTTAATTTGTTTTTTTTACTTGACTTATATATATATATATAATACGGAAAAATTAAAAAAGTGGGACAGCATGAATTGCCTATTGGATGAGTTTGTGTTTGCTGAGCAAGTATTAAACAATTATGATTTGTACAATGGTACAGAGCGAGAAAATTCATTTAAAATGAATTTAAAACCTGATTTTCTTCCTGAAAATCAGAAAACGTTTGCGCTTCCTTATTTTTTAATTCCTGAAGATAAAGATTTTATTCTTTATAAGAGGGAAGAGAAAAAATTTTTTGATGAGAATTTATTTTCAGAAAAAAGCGGAAAAACTTATTATCCATTTTTTGTGCATCCAGAAACGGTCGAACTTTTTGTATCCTGGTTAAATGGAAAATATGAGTTTATTGATGGCGATGAAAGTATTTATAAAGCCACTCCGACTTCATCATACCGTTCGTTGCTTGTTACAAACATAAAAACAAATGTAAAATTTATTGCAAAAGTTTCTCTTTTTGACAATGTTGCAAATGGAGCTCGTCACATAGATTGGAGCAGTGCTTTTGGGCAATATGGCTCAAGTCAGATTGTTTGTAAGTGTGTAAACAATGTTGAGAATCTGAATTTTTTTGAAGATATTGCCGCCTTTGGAATGACTGCTGATAGAGCGTTATTCTTGTCAAATAGATTCCAGGTTTTGATCGGCGAACGAAGAATAAAAACTCTTGCGAACGTTATTAGAAAATTACCGGAAGAATTCTATACTGAAAGTGCTGGTAAAATCTGTTCTGTTGCATCGTTTTCAAGTCCTGTTTTATCAAAAGAAAGTTATATTTATAAAGCTTGGAAGGCTTCAAGACTAAGTTATTTAAAGTTTGTTGATAAATATATTTTTAACCCGGTTAAAAATATTCTTTTAAGACTCTTTTTGGAGCACGGCATTGCTCTTGAAACTCACTGTCAGAATATGATGCTTGAATTGAATGAGTCATATTTGCCAACAGGTAAATTTTATTACAGAGATTTTGACATCACATCTTTTGATAGAGCCAGATTTCCATTTTTACATACAAAAGAATGGCTTGAGTATTGCAAGATGGGAGAAAACCGGACAACACTGTCTTCTAATATGGCAATGAGAGAATATATCGGAATGTCATTCTTATTTCATTTTATTGATAATCTTATATATCCATGTGTTAAATATGGTGTTTATGAAAAAATCATTCCTGAGTTTAAGGGAAAAAGATTTGTTGCCAAAAAATATAAGGAAATGAAAAACGAAATTTTAAATTTATGTCCATTGGCAGATGAATCCTTTAAGAAAAAGAATGAAAAATGGCCGTATTTTAAGGGAACGCTAAAAAATATATCTTTATCAGAAATTCCTGTAAAACTAAACAAAATTAATGAAAAAAAAGATTTAGAAAAAAATTATGAAAAAATAATTGTTGGAAAGCCTGTATATTCTGGAATTGATTATTACAAATCAGAATGTGGTTTGATAGTTGCGGCTTACAAAGAAAATGTTTTTGAAATTTTTAATATGGAAAACGGAACAAAAAATGGATAAGTTATATTGGTCAAAAAGAAATTATTTATTTAAAAGTGAAAAATACGGCTGGCTTTTGTACGCGGGTCTTTCAAACAGTTTTTTCAAGCTTTCTGATGAATTAAAGAAATCGATAGATGATTATAAAAATGGAAAGGAATTGAATATTCCTCGTGATGTTCTTGCAAAGTTTCAGAAAACAGGTGTTCTTTCAAAATATACAGATGATGAATTTGACAGATTGTACTTGCTTAGATGGGCAAAAATGCAGTCTCAAAATGATTTTTTAAATTTAACAATTGCGCCGACAATGAATTGCAATTTTAGATGTTCGTATTGTTTTGAGAAAAAATTTCGAAATACAAAAATGATGGATTTATCATTGACTCAAAAAATTATTGACTTTGCGAATGAAAGAAAGGT
>CAVIQW010000035.1:0-22087 GCA_963644915.1 Paratractidigestivibacter sp. | reverse complement strand
AATCTTTTCTAAGTTCGCTGATTTGCCGAATCACATCCGCATTGTCATTGACTGAATCAACTTCCGCAATCAGCTGGTCGTGCGCACCTTCAATAGTAAATTTCTTTTCATAAATCAAAAATTTTAGGCGCATTACAAGTTCCAGCTCACGCTGAGAATAAATTCGTCTGCCTCCAATGTCTTTTTGTGGCGCAAATCCGGGAATAATTTCTTCCCAATAACGCAAAACATGAGCTTTTACACCTGTAATTTCTTCAACTTGCCCGATTGAATACATTAATTATTAAATTCCCTGTCTTCCCACTTTTTTCGGCTGGCTTTCATTTCCAACTGCACAGGAATTTTATCAAATCCCAAATCCTGACGAATTCTGTTTTTTAGGTAAGTAACATAAGTTTCTGGAACAACTTCCGGCCGTGTCGCAAAAATTAAAAAATTCACTGGATTCACACTTTTTTGAGTCATATAGCGAATTTTAAAGTGTGCGGTTCTGCTTGCTGGCGGCGGATACTTAAAAAGCCAGTCCTTTAACGCAAGGTTCAACGCTGTTGTTGGAATTTTGTGGTTAAGCTGATTATAAAGTTCAATACATTCACTCAGCAACGCCTTGATTCCAGTTCCTTCCAGTGCAGAAAGCGTAAGAATCGGTGCAAATTCCATCTGCCCGAACATTATGTTTATCCATTTTTTTGTGTCTTTTATAACTTTTTTACTTTGATCTTCTTTTAAATCCCATTTGTTCAAGACAAAAATGATTCCACGCCCACGCTCGTAAGCAAGGCTACAGATTTTTTTATCCTGTTCGGCAAGACCTTCCATCGCGTCTATCATCAAAAACACAACATCACATCGATCCAAAGTTTTTATCGCACGGTTTACTGAATAATATTCAACATTTTCGTGAACTTTTGCTTTTCTTCTGATTCCAGCGGTATCCAAAACCTGAAATTTCTTTCCGCCATATTCAAAAACGCCTTCCACTGTGTCGCGCGTTGTTCCTGCATAATTTGAAACAATAGAAGCATTAGAATGTGTCAACCTGTTAGAAAGCGTTGATTTTCCAGTGTTCGGTTTTCCCATAATCGCAATTCTGATTGGTTCTTCCTCTGAGATTTCCTTTACTTTTGAAAAATCCAGACGCAAAGTCAAATATTCTGCAAGTTCAGAAATATTGTCGCCATGCTGAGCAGAAATAAAAAACATTTTCTTGAATCCAAACTGAGCGAAATTCCACGCAACACTTTCGTTTCTTCCACCTTCAGTTTTATTTACCGCCGCAACAACTTTATTCCAATATGGACGCAATTCGTGGATAAATTCCTCATCTTCACCCGTAATCTGACCAGCTTCCAGCAAAAGCAAAATCAAATCAGCTTTTTTTATCATTTCAAGGGAACGTTCAACAACCAAATCATCCAAAACGGCTTCCATCGTTCCAACTTTGCGTGTAAGTTTGTAACCGCCAGTATCCATAAGATGAACTGGCTTTCCACTTATTATCGCAGTTCCTTCAACAGGATCACGAGTAACTCCCGGCGTTGGATCAACAATTGCAAGGCGACGCTGCATAAAACGATTAAAAAGCGTTGATTTTCCAACATTTGGACGTCCTGCTATAACAAGAAGCGGAGTTCCCTCATATTTTTTTCGGGCAATTCCATTAAAACGTTCGTCAATCCCGCCATCATCATTTTCGAGAATTTCTTCGTCAATATTTTTTTCTTCTGCCATTTTTTACCTTTAAAGTCTATTTAATTTTTTTGAAGAAATTGCCTGAAGTTCAGCAATTGTAAACTGCGAAAGCAATTTTTTTGCACGGCAAATCATTTTTGAACTCATACTAAGATTTCTGATTCCCATTCCACCAAGAACAAGAATACTGTCGTGCCGGCTTGCCATTTCACCACAAACAGAAACAGGAATATTTTCTTTTTTTGCGTTAACAATTGTCATATTTATAAGACGTAAAACCGCAAGATTAAATTCATCATACAAATCACTTACATTTGAATTTTCTCGGTCAACACCAAGCGTATATTGTGTCAAATCATTTGTTCCCAACGAAAAGAAATCACTGACTTTCGCAAGGCAATCACTCGTAAGAGCCGCCGCGGCCGTTTCAATCATTATTCCAATCGGAACTTTTTCATTAAATTCAATATTATCAGCCTTTAATTCTTCGCGGACAGTTTTTGCAATTTCAAGGCAACGCTCAACTTGCTCCGTAGAAGTAATCAAAGGAAGCATAATCCGTAAATTTCCGTAGACACTTGCCCGATACAAAGCCCTAAGTTGAGTTTTAAAAATCTGCGGATAAGCCAGACTCAAACGAATTGCCCTCATCCCCATCAGAGGATTTTTTTCTTCAAAATGCGGCATATCAACTGAATTAATAAATTTATCGCCACCAGCATCAAGAGTTCTGATTGTTACAGGTTTTCCGTTCATAATCTGAAGAACTTTTTTGTAAGCCTCAAACTGTTCCTCTTCATTAAATGCACGAGCCGAAACGTGGTGAGAACAATCCGCCATACTCATATACAAAAATTCCGTGCGGAAAAGCCCGATTCCATCAACACCGCTTTTTACAGCCATTTCCGCTTCTTCAGTTGAACCAATATTTGCGTAAAGTTTAAATTCAACACCATCTTTTGAAACAGCCGGTTTTCCAAGATATTCCTCTAAAAGTTTTTGTTCCGACTGTTCGTTTTCAATCTTGATTTTAAATTCATTCAGCGTTTTTTCATCTGGTTCAACAAGAATTTCACCTGACTCTGTATCAACAATTACAGTTTCACCGTTTTGAATCTTCTTTTTAATGCTTTTTTCATTCAACCCTACTACTGTAGGAATTCCAAAATTTCGTGCAAGAATTACAACATGGCTAGAAAGCCCACCTTCTGTAAGCGCAAGCCCCGCAATTTTTTTCTTTGAAAGAACGATTGTATCTGTAGGATTTAAAGTTGTTGTAACAATTACAGAACCGTCTGGAACTTGAGTAATATCAAACGGATGAATATCAAGCATCTCATTTAAGACTTGACCAAAAATGTCCGTAATATCCTGGGCTCGCTCTGCAAGATACTCATTTCCAGCATTCCGAAGTTTTAACGCGTATTCTTGTGCCTTAAAATTCACTACATATTCAATGTTGTACAGATTTGACTCAAAATATTCACGCAGTTCCTTTAAAAACACAGGATCTGCAAGCATTAAAATATATGTTTCAAAGATTTCTCGCTGAATATCAGTTTTTTTATTTTTAGGAAGTTGTTCTAGTTTTGAAGAAACATCCGCTGTAACCGCTTTTATTGCCTGCTCAAACCGATTCCAGTCACTTTCAATTTGTGACGGACTAATTTTTTTCTGAGAAATAACTCTTTTTACGGTGTCAGGAATTTTAAACGCTGGACCAATTCCAGTTCCATCAGCGGCTGATATACCAAAAAAAACTTCCATAATCCAGTAATTTTAACGGAAAGAACATTTAAAAGTCAACGAACAATAAATGCGGACAATAAAACCAGAAACTTGCCCGAACAACAGTTCTAAAGTTGATTTATAGCCTCATCGTACCAGCAATACCGCTCTTTGAGCCAATTTGAAAAATATTCTATTTCCATCTTGTGATTTTTTCGGTTTTTCCAGCCTTTTGTGTGCGGCCACTGCCTTTTTCCAAACGCAGGATAAATTCTGTTGTTCAAATCGATTGCATTTTTTAGCAAAAGACTTTGCTGCTCAAGCCATTCATCGTAAGAAGACAACATCCGTTTCTTTTCATTCCAACGTTCTTTTACAGATTCTCTAAATTTTTCAAGTTTCCAAAGTTCTTTGTACCAATGTTCCGTGCAAACCCAAAATCCATCTGTTTTTTCACAGTCATCCCAAGAAATATTTCCAAATGCCAAATCAAAATCCCAAGCCGGTCCCATATACAACTTTTTAGAAACCGTATCATAATACACAAAACAAGAAGCCTGGAATCTTGCATCATGATTTTTTGAAAAATCATTTATAAGAAACCAGTCAACAAACGAATCTAAATCAAGGTACTTTCCCAATCCCGAATCAGTCCAGTCCAAGCCTGAATAAATTTTATCCTCAAAAGACTGCAAAATATCACGCCAGACAACATAAACATCCTGATGTGCTTCTGGCGAGCGGATACTGAATTTCACATTATTTTTAGTTATGAAATTAAATTCTTTGTCCATACGAGAATTTACACAAGCAAGAAATGAACCCGGTCCACAAACATCCGCAAGCCGTCCGTTTTCCATCTCGACTTTCTCAACAAGTTCGTAAAGTCCGCTGTATTTTCCGTTCACAATCAAAGTTATAAAACAACTTGAAGGCATCCACTTAAAATTGTTCCACACATTTTTTGCAAGATGCTCAGCATAAAAATTTCTAAAAACCGCTTTGTCAGCAGTATTTGCCATCAAAATCCATTTTTTTCCACTTTGAAGCCCGGCAAGCGGCGCTGATTTTTCCAAATTCAAAAGATAAGGCTTTTTATAAAGTTCCCGCGTTACCCAAGTTGTGTTTCCATGCCCACGGATTTTGCACTTTCCATAAAATTCATTCAGTTCGTAATACGCGCCAACATAAGATTCTTTTTTCGTAATTCGCTTGTTATTATCCGTAACGATATACAGAATAGGCAGATTCAATTTTTTACATTTTTCAACTGTAATATGATTCAACGCAGATGCAATAAAAAATAGCGACATAGAAATCAGCATAAAACCATAAACCAACCTACGCCGTACTTTAGAATTCTTGATAAACATAACAAAAATTATAAATAGAATTCATAAAAAAACAATCACAAGTTTTAAATGAAAAGAATGAAAGGGGAAAAAGAGAAAAATTTTCATAAAAAAATAGGTTTATCAGATTAAACCTATTTACTAAAAGATAAAAATAATGTAAATTTTATGTTAAGAATTAGTCTATTTTTAGATTATTCAAAATTGAACTTTTTTTATGATGAACAAATACCGCCACGAATACAAATACGTTTCTCCAGAGATTATTCTTTCCGTTTTAGAAAAACGGACGAGCGCAGTGCTTTCTCTGGATTCCCACACAGGAGAAAACGGCACTTACTCAATCCGAAGTATTTATTTTGACGATATTTACAACACTTGCTACCACGAAAACGAAGATGGCACAGACCCGCGCGAAAAATTCCGAATCAGAATTTACAACTGCAACGCGCAAAGAATTTCTCTTGAACTGAAACAAAAAGAAAATTCAAAAACCTTAAAATCAAGTTGCCAAATTTCAAAAGATGACTGCACCCTTATAATGGACGGAAAAATTCCTAAAATTCAAAACGATTCTCCATATTTGCTAAAAAAACTTGTTTCTAAAATGCAATACTCAAACCTAAAACCAGTCTGCATCGTTGCCTACGAACGAGTTCCATACATTTACAAGATTGGAAACGTACGCGTAACTTTTGACAGAAACATAAGAAGCTCTTCTGACGTAAAAGGATTTTTCAGCGGCAAAACCGCATTTCGACCTGTGCTGGCAAAAAATATAAATATGATGGAAGTAAAATTCGACGAACTTCTGCCTGATTATATTTCGTCTCTTTTGCAGACAGGTTTGCTACGGCAGACTTCTTTTTCAAAATATTATTTGTGCAGAAAATATAATTTAAAAGGAACAATAATCTAACGGGGTTGATATGACAACATTTAAAGACGTTTTTAAGAAATCATTTATCGAAGGTTTTTCTCGCTATGATATGACACCAGAAAATATCCTGATTGTTTTTGCAATTTCTGCGATATTTTCAGTTTATATTTTCATTGCCTACAGAATTTTAACAAGAAAGACTTTTTACTCAAAGAATTTCAATATTTCACTTGCAGTAATAAATCTCATCACGGCTGGTGTAATTCTTACAATGCAATCGAATGTAGTTGTTTCTCTCGGTATGGTCGGCGCACTTTCAATTGTTCGTTTTAGAACTGCGGTAAAAGACCCGATGGATTTAATTTTTTTGTTCTGGTCAATTTCTTGCGGAATAATAACTGGTGCAGGCCAAGCCGAAATCGCATTTGCACTTTCATTCATTGTAACCGTGGCACTGATTGTTTTTGAAAAAGTTCCAGTTTCTAAGGCTGCAAAAATTCTTATGGTCAGCGGAAAAGGCTACTCAGTTGAAGAAAAAGTTGTTTCCGTTTGCAAAAAATATTGTTCGCACTTTACAACAAAATCTTGCTCACTTGCAGACAACCGCACAGATCTTGTTATTGAAGTTAAATCCGACAAAGATGACGAACTTTTAAAAGAAATTGCCACAATTCAAGACGTAAGCAGTTCTTCCCTACTAAAACACGATGGCGAAGTAACTTACTAAGTCAAATGTCGAGTTTTATGGATTCAACAAAGAACTCGACATCCAACCTAAATATCTCTTTCTTGCGGAATGCTGTCGTTTTCAGAAATTTCACGAATCACGCGGCATGGAACACCTGCAGCCAGACTGTTCGGCGGAATATCGTGGGTCACAACGCTACCAGCACCAATCACGCAGTTTTCACCAATTGTTACTCCACCGCAAACTGTAACATTTGAAGCAAGCCAACAACCAGATTTTATTGTAATCGGTTTTGCATATTCTTTTGTATAAAAACTTCCATCTGGCTTTTGCTTTTGTCGTCTTTCTTCACTCACAAATGGATGCATTGGCGTTACTACAGAACAATTTGGACCAAAAAAAACATCATCGCCAATCTGAACCGGTGCGCAATCAAGAATTACAAGATTGAAATTTGCATAACAATTATTTCCAAAAGAAGTGAATTTTCCGTAGTCAAACTGAATCGGTCCTTGTAAATACAAATTGCTTCCATGGCCTGGAAGCAATTCATCTAATATTTCAGAGCGTTTCTGCACTTCAGTTTCATAAGTTTTATTGTAGTCTGCACAAAGTCTATGCGCTTTTCCTCTAAATTCAGCCAATTCCGAATCCGAAGAATCATAAACTTTTCCTGCAAGCATTTTTTCTGTTTCTGTCATAACAAGATTATAGCACAACCTTTTTCAACAGAAAAGAACATTTATTAGCCAACATTTTTCATATCTGCAACAGGCGCAGTTTTTACAGCGGCAAGTCTGGCTTGGTCATATCGTTTGTTTATGAAATAAACAACAACGTTTACACTTACAATTGCAAGGTTAAGAATATAGACAACCAAAACATAATTTATTGCACCTTTTGAAAGTTTTGCAATAATTCCTGCAATGTATCCAACAATTATAAGAAGAACGAATTTCAAACTCATATTTTTTGCAGTTTTTGATTTTATGTTCTTCCAAACATTGATTGGCCATGAAAGTCCAAAACAAATTAACATTACAGATTCTAAGATTTCAGCCATTTTTCTACCTCACTTCGTTTACAACTATAATGACTTAATTTAATAACTTCCAATATATCTTTTTTATCATATTGATAACTTTTTCTTATTGATATAAAATTCATTTTATGGAATTGACACAACTCCGATATTTTCTAGAAGTGGCAAAAACTCAGCACGTAACCCGCAGTGCAGAAATTCTACACGTTGCACAACCTGCATTGACACAAGCGATTCACCGGCTGGAAAACGAACTTGAAGTTCCTCTTTTTTCTTCAAAAGGACGAAACATTGTCCTTACTCCGTATGGAAAATATTTCTATGAAAAACTTGAGCCACTTATAAAAAGCTTGAATGAACTTCCTGAAAATCTTAGGGAAATGGCAAAAACCGAGAATGCCACAATCCACTTGAATGTTCTGGCGGCTTCTTCTCTTGTAACAGAAGCAATAATTGAGTATCAAAAAATTGATGACGAACTTCACATACAAATTCATCAGAACGAAAAAAATGAACTTGATGACATCCGCATTACAACGAAAATTTCAGCACAAATACAAGAACCCACAAAAACTGATGACACAAGTTTTATCTGCACAGAAAAAATTTATCTGGCAGTTCCAAATACTTCAGAATTTAAAGAAAAAAAAGAAATTTCATTTGAAGAAATAAAATCCGTCTGCAAAAAATGGGGCTTTGTTGCACTTTTAGGCTCAAAGCACCTTCGCTCAATCTGCGACAAATATTGCACTGACGCAGGAATAAAACCGAACATAATTTTTGAAAGCGACAACCCTGCTTCTGTAAAAAATATGATTGCCGCGAACATAGGAATCGGTTTTTGGCCAGAATTTTCGTGGGGCGCGCTGGACACATCAAAAGTAAAACTTTTAAAAATCACAAAACCTGACTGCAAGCGCGATATTTTAATTACCTGCAAGAAAAACAAAGCAGAAAACAGCCACGTTGAAAATTTTTACAAATTTCTTACAGGATATTTTAAAATGGCAAGCCTTGGCGAAAGATGATTTTTATTTTAAGAAAATCAGTCCTAAAATTCCGAGCGGAATCAAATATGCCGCGAACCATTCAAGTTTACCTTTTTTGATTATTTTCATAAGGCAAGCCAATGCAAAATAACCGAACACAAACGCCGTAACACAACCGGCAATCAAAATTCCAGCACTAACAGAAGAAGAAAGTTCCCCAAAATCTTTTAATTCAAGCACAAACGCACCAAGAATTGCAAAAATTGAAACAAGGAATGAATATTCACCGGCGGCACCACGCTCAACACCACAAAGCTGAGCACCCGCAATTGTTGAACCAGAACGGCTTATTCCTGGCAAAGTTCCAACGCCCTGCATAAAACCAATCACCGCAGCCTGAAAAACAGAAATTCCTTTATTTTCAGATTTAGGTGCAGAGTGATTTTTTGCAATAGATTTCTTTTCAATAATAGAAGAAAAAAACAACAGACAAGCAGTTATTAAAAAACCAGCACAAGTAAATTTTATAGAAAGTTCTGGAATCAATTTGCTAGTTCCAAGGCCAATCGCCCCAGTTATAATTGTAGAAACAATCAACGCAACAATAGTTTTTCTTCCACGAACCTCAGTTCCGCAAAGAATATCATTTTCGTCAATTTCAGCAGGAGCAGGGCGACGTGCAATCAACCGCCCAAAAACCTTTAAAAGCTTCCAAATTGATTTTCTAAAATAAATACAAACCGCAAGCAATGTTGCCAAATGCAAAAAAACATCATAAAGCAAAGGAACGTCATCAAGTCCAAAAAGATTCTGAACAACCGCAAGATGTCCACTAGAAGAAATCGGAAGAAATTCCGCAATACCTTGTAAAATTCCCAAAAGAATACTTTGAATCAATGTCATATCAAAAACCTTGTAAAAATTATAGCGTTTTTTAAAAATAAAAAAAAGTGAATTTTCAAGTTATTTAAAAATATTGTGCAAAATTTCAACACTTCTATTTTAATCTTTTTTCTATTATAATTCGCTTTATGGCAAAAACATTCGACGACAAAAAAATTATTTACACGATGGATCGTGTAACACGTGCTTACGGAACAAAAGTTGTTTTAAAGGACGTAAGCATTTCTTATTATTATGGTGCAAAAATCGGCGTTATCGGTGCAAATGGTTCTGGTAAATCTTCTCTTTTTAAAATTCTTGCCGGTGTTGATAAAGATTTTTCCGGCGAAACAAAATTGGCTCCAGGATTCACAATCGGTTACCTTGAACAGGAACCGCAATTAACTCCAGGAAAAACCGTTCTTGAAACTGTAAAAGAAGGCGTAAAAGAAATCACTGCACTTCTTGAAGAATTTGACAAAATCAATGAAGCATTTGGCGATCCAGATGCGGACATAGATAAACTTTGCGCGCGTCAGGGTGAAGTTCAAGAAAAACTGGACGCTTTGGATGCTTGGAATTTGGACAATAATCTTGAACTTGCAATGGATGCCTTGCGTTGCCCGCCGCCAGATCAAATTGTTGATGTACTTTCCGGTGGTGAACGCCGACGAGTTGCCCTTTGCCGACTTTTGCTTCAAAAACCGGACATTTTGCTCCTTGACGAACCGACAAACCATTTGGACGCAGAAACTGTAGCATGGCTTGAAAAACATCTTCACGATTATCCGGGAACTGTAATTGCTGTAACCCACGACCGATATTTTCTTGATGAAGTTGCTGGCTGGATTCTTGAGCTTGACCGTGGCGAAGGTTATCCGTTCAAAGGAAATTACACAAGCTGGCTTGAACAGAAAAATGCCCGACTTGCACAAGAAAATAAAAACGAAACAGCAAGACAAAAAGAAATTCAGCGAGAACTGGAATGGATTCACATGGGCGCAAAAGGTCGCCAGGCAAAACACAAGGAACATATTTCACGCTACAATGAACTTATGTCTCAGGAATCAAAAGCGCAACTGAAAGACACACAAATTTCAATTCCTGCAGGTCCTAGACTTGGAAACCAGGTTATTGATTTGGAAAATCTTACAAAAGCGTATGGCGACAAACTTCTTTTTGATAAACTGAATGTTCATATTCCGGCCGGAGCAATTGTTGGAATCGTTGGCCCAAACGGCGCTGGAAAAACTACACTTTTCAAATTGATTGCAGATGCAGCAGGCCTTCCAAATGGAGAAAAACCAGACAGCGGCGAAGTAAAGGTCGGATCAACCGTAAAACTTGTATATGTTGACCAAATGAGAAGCGGACTTGACCCTAACAAGACTGTTTACGAAACACTTGGTGGCGGTGCAGATATAATAAAACTCGGCGCAGTTGACGAAAAAGGCAGACCAATGGAAGGTGGCGTTCGAGAAGTAAATGCCCACGCATATTGCGGTTGGTTCAATTTTGCAGGTCCAGACCAGAACAAAAAAGTCAGTGTACTTTCTGGTGGCGAAAAAAACCGATTGAACCTTGGAATGATGCTAAAAGAAGCTGGAAATGTATTGCTTTTTGACGAACCGACAAACGATTTGGATGTTCAAACAGTCCGGGCTTTGGAAGAAGCACTTGAAGATTTTGCTGGTTGCGCACTTGTTGTTAGCCACGACCGCTGGTTCTTGGACCGCATCTGCACACACATTTTGGCCTTTGAAAACAATTCAGAAGTACGATTCTTTGAAGGAAACTGGTCAGAATACGCAGAATGGAAAAAAGAACAGTTCGGTGAAGACGCAAGCGTTCCAAAACGAACCGTTTACAGAAAACTTTCAAGATAGCCAAAACAAAGACGAGTAAAAAGTAACGCCGCCCTTTAGTTATATACAAAGAGCGGCGTTTTTGTTATATGGGAAAATGACCTAAAAAGGATTAGAACGTATAAATCGCGCTAAGCTTTTTGGTGATTTCCAACGGATTGTATTCGTTTGTTACAGTGCTTACAACACCATTTTCCACAGAAGTTCCACGAACAGCACTGTAATAAAGGCGGTCCGCACCAACAGAATAAGAAACAACCTCTAGCCTTTCGTTGTTCGGAACGGCCTTGAACATATTCACATAATTGCCGTCTGCAAAATTTACTTTGTAAATCTGCTGGAAACCGGTTTCATTGCCATTTGAATCTAGCAAAGAATACTTCATATACAAAGCACCGTCGTTTTCTATAGTCTGAGAAACTTTGCCTTCCGGAAGATTTACTTCATTAAAGTCGTTGATTAAGCAGCCGTCTGAATCTGTAATTTGGACAAAATAGAAATATTTGTCTTCAGAGCCCCAAGAAGAAGTTGTATTTGTATAACGAGCCCACAAAGAACCGTCTGAATCAATTGTGTAATCATTTAATGAAGAATATGAAACTGACTGTTTTGTTTGCTTATAAGCAGGTTCATCTGTGCCTTTTACAAAGAATAAATCTGTGAATTTTTTTACAGGAATCCATTCACCTTTATCTCCATCATATTCTCCAATCAAGGCATTTCCAAACCAGAACAGGCGCTCATCATCTTCGGTAATCCATTTCAAGGCAGCTTCATCAGTCAAATCAGAATATAAAGCTCCATAAGTTTCATCATCTTTAAAGGTGTCGAGCCTGAATTCTTTTTCGCCATGTGTATAGCATCTTGAAAAAGCGTCTTTTAGGATTACCGAATAATCTACAGAACCGTCTGATTTTTTGAAAACAAGATTATCATTTTTATCAAATGCAGACAAAAAACCTTCTTCAGATTGAGTTGAAAATACACTAATATTTCCATTATTTGAATAATAATCTCCATTTTTTCCAAAATATTCTGTACCTTTTACTTCTGTAGAACTATTGATAGGCTCATCACTATTGCAAAGCAATGTATCAGAATCTTTTACATAAAGAATGTCAGCTAGAAAATTATGCTTGTAAGCAGAAGATTTACTTATATAGTTTTTGTCAGAACCATAATATCCAATAAAAACATCATAAAATAAATTACGAAGCTTAAATGTATCAAGAGCTTTTATTGCTTCCGCATTTTTCAAACCTCTCGTCGCATTATAAATATCTTCGTAACCTTCTATATCTTTAAATACATCAAATCTAATATCAACATCATCAACAGAAAGACATACAGAATTCCAAGAAGCGAAATACTCTATTACGCATTTTACAACATTTTCAGGAATCAAAATTCCATTGTCATCAACAAGTTTGATTTTTATTTCACCAGTACCACTTTTCCAATAAGAAAATTCATTTGCTCTCCAATCTGCAACATTAATATATTTTGATGAGAAATATCTTCCCGCATTCAGATCCGAACCTGTACTTGTTCCAACAAATTCCCCAGTCTTAAAAGAATCACCATTTCTTTCTGCTTTACATAACCCCTTATTCCAATTCACATAATACATAACCTCGTTTACTTCATCGTAAACCCAACTGTCCAATCCTGAACCATCAGCAGAATAATAAATGTTAGAAAAATTATCTGGATTATCTACAGGAATCGCCCTTAAAAATGTTGCGGAAGAACCAGAACTCCATCTTGAGCCTTGTACAAAAATAATTTTTCCATCTTTTGTAATCTTAAATGAACTGTAATTTGTTCCGGAAACAGAAGCTGTAAGTTCTGCAATTTCGTTTGTTTTTGGGTCAAACTTGTAAACTACGCTCATATCACCAGAAGAATTCCATTTTCTTGCCATGTAATAAAGATTTCCGGCCGCATCAAATATAACGCCCTTGTCTGTTTCCAAAGTCAGGTAATTTTGATAATAATCCCAAGAATTTTCTGAATCACCAATTTTCAAAATGTCCGCAATTGTGTTGTCTTCGTGTATGCAAACAAGCTGCCCCAATGTCTTTTGCACAGTATTAGAACTTATCGTGTTTCCATTTTCATCAACAGTAACTTGCTCATCATAAAAAGAACTGATTCCATCAAAAACTATAAAAATGTCATTTGAATCTTCCAGCGGCGATTTATAGATTTCCTTTATATTTGCAAGGTTCGCATTGTCCGCCAAAGTAAGCGCAGATTCAAATTTTCCGTCTTCAAGAATTTTTAAAAGCGGTGAATCATCTACAGAAGAATCTGTCGTTACCGCACGGGAATTAATGCTGTATGCCGCCCTGCCAGAAGAATCTTTATCTACCGCCGCAATCGCCTTTGCATTTGAAAAATCAAATTTCAGTCCGCTTTTTATAACCTGCGAAGTTGTATGTGAACCGGATGTTCCTCCGCCTGTCGTTGTTCCACCAGTTGTTGTACCGCCTGAACTGCCACCCGAAGTAGTGCCAGAATTTTCTCCAGAATCTGAATCAGAACCAGTTGAACAAGCAGAAAGCCCCAAAAAGAATGCAATTGAACAAACAACCGCAAAAACTTTTAAACTCTTTTTCATAAAAATCTCCCATAAAGTAGATAAACAAAGCGCACCGATATATTTTAAAATGCACCAATTGGTAAAATACTACCATTTAAACACGTTTTAGTAAAATTTTACTTTTTTTACAAGTTTGAAAGTGATTTTTTTCTAAAATACAGATATGACTTTTGCTGAAAATCTAAAAGAAGCTATAAAAATAACTGAGATGACAACAAAGGAACTTGCTGATAAAACTGGAATAAACGAAAACACAATCAGCAGTTATTTAAAGACAAACGGTTCAATTCCAACAGCAGACAAAGCCGTAAAGATTGCAGAAGCCTTGAACACAACCGTAGAATTTTTAGTCACTGGATTTGAAACAGATTTTTACAAAATGCGACATACTTCCAGCAGATTTGCAAAAGCAATTTCTTCTCTAGAAAAAATTCCCACCGAATCCCGAGAACCTATCCTAAAAATGATTTCCGAAATGAGCCAAAAATATTCAAAATCCTAGTCGTTTGCACGTTTAAAGAATCTTCCGACGATGTCTTTTGACTGAAGAACGTTGATAAATGCGTCGGGGTCAGTCTTGCGAATCAGTTTTTCCAAAGAGCCGCTTTCCTGAGAAGAAACAACCGTGTACAAAAGTTTATGCTCAACATTTTTAAAGCAGCCTTTTCCAACAAAAACAGTCGCATCGTGGTTTGTTTTTTCGTGGATGATTTTATAAATTTCTTCATCTTTATCGGTAATAATCAGCAAAGTTGTTTTTTCGTACTTTTTATAGAGTACATTTAACGCCTGAGTTGAAACAAACTGAAAGATTATTGAATAAAGAGCAGCGTTCCAGCCAAAAAGAAGTCCTGCGGCAAGAAGAACGGCTACGTTAAACGCAAGAATATAATTCCATGCCGATTTTCCTGTTTTTTCTGCAATAAAAATTGCAATAAAATCTGTGCCTCCCGAAGAACTGCCTGCAAAAAGACACAAACTTATAGAAACCGCATTTAAGATTCCGCCAAAAATTGAACACAACAAAACGTCCTGCGTAAGATAGAAGCCGGGTACAAAGTCTGTAAGCAGGCCGGAAACAACAATCATTACAACAGAATAAAATGTGAATTTTTTGCCTATCCACAAAAAACCAATCACAACTGGAAAAATATTCAGACCATAAACTAAGACTGAATAAGGAACGTTATGTCCGCTAAATTTTAGGATTGCCTCCTGAATCAAAAGTGCAAGACCCGTAAATCCGCCTGGAAACAAATTGGCAGAATGTACAAAAGTTTTTATATTTACAGCCATTATTGCCGCACCAATAAGAACCAGAAGCAACCGATTCAATTTACTAAAAAAAGTGGATTTCATATAAACATTATACCGAAAAAACTAGTTTAATTGTCTTTTTTTGACGCAAACTTTAAAAAATCTTGACTAGATTCTTATTTTCTTCTATAAATATAGAAACGACAAAGACGTCTGTTTAAAGTGATTTTTGTTTTTGCAAAAGTTATTTTGAACAGGCGTCTTTTTTTTTATTCAGGATTTTAAGGGCTTGCCCTTAGGAGAATGGGTAGGGCGCAACGAAGTGCGACCGTAGGGCAAGGCTTTGCCCTTCAAATAAATTCAGGGGTTACGATATGTGTGGATTTGTAGGTGCATTTGATTTAAGCAGCGGCAGTCAGCCGATTGATGAAGGTCTTAAGGAACAGCTTCGTGCGGAAGTTCTTGAGATGAGCAAAAAAATTCGTCACCGTGGTCCGGATTGGACGGGCGTTTACACTGGGAAAAATGCTATTTTGAGCCATGAGCGTTTGGCAATTGTTGACCCACTTTCTGGAAAACAGCCTCTTGTAAGCGATGACGGAAAAATCATTCTTGCTGTAAACGGAGAAATTTACAACCAGAAACAAATCCGAAAAGAATTTGAAGGAAAATACAACTTTAAAACTCAAAGTGACTGCGAAGTTATCATTCCGCTTTACAAAAAATACTGTGCGGAAGGCAAAAATTTCAGCGAGATGATTGAAAAACTTTCTGGAATTTTTGCGTTTGCCCTTTACGATTCTGAAAAAGATGTTTATCTGATTGCCCGCGACGAAATCGGTGTTATTCCACTTTATCAGGGTTGGGACAAAGCTGGCCGTTATTATGTTGCCTCTGAATTAAAGGCATTGGAAGGTGAATGTCAGACTATAGAAGAGTTTCCGAACGGTCATTATTTTTATTCAAAAGATGAAAAACCTTGCCGATGGTACTTCCGCGACTGGGAATCTTATGATTCTGTAAAAAACAATCCAAAAGCAACGGATGAAAAAGGTGAAATCATTAATCCTGCTGTAATTGAAAAAGTTAAGCTCGGTCTTGAAAATGCGGTAAAAGCCCAACTGATGAGCGATGTTCCTTACGGTGTTCTTCTTTCGGGCGGACTGGACTCTTCGATTATTGCGGCGATTACACAAAAATATTCCAAAAAGCGAATTGAATCGGATTCCAAGGAAGAAGCGTGGTGGCCGCAGCTCCACTCGTTTGCGGTTGGACTTGAAGGTTCTCCAGATTTGATTGCGGCACAAAAAGCGGCGGATTACATTGGTACTGTTCATCACGAAGTTCATTTTACAATTCAGGAAGCGTTGGATGCACTGCCAGATGTTATTTACCACATTGAAACTTACGATATTACAACAGTACGTGCCTCTACCCCGATGTATTTGCTTGCACGCGTTATAAAATCAATGGGAATCAAAATGGTTTTAAGCGGCGAAGGAAGCGACGAACTTTTTGGCGGATATTTGTACTTTCATAAAGCACCAGACGCAAAAGAATTTCACGAGGAACTTGTTCGCAAGATGAGCAAACTTCACCTGTACGACTGTCTGCGTGCAAACAAATCTTTGATGGCGTGGGGCGTTGAAGGTCGTGTTCCTTTCCTTGATAAAGATTTTATAGATATTGCAATGCGATTGAACCCAGCAGACAAAATGAACATAAAACTTGCGGACGGCAAACAAAGGATGGAAAAATGGATTCTGCGCAAAGCGTTTGAAGATATGCTTCCTGAGTCAATTTGCTGGCGACAGAAAGAGCAGTTTTCTGATGGTGTAGGCTACAACTGGATTGACACCCTTAAAAAAATCACAGAGGAAAAAGTAAGGGACGCAGAATTTGCCCGCCGTGAAAACAGATTCCCTGTAAATCCGCCAAAAACAAAAGAAGAATATTACTACCGCGAAATTTACAGCAGACTTTTCCCAAGCGACAGTGCCGCAAAAGTTGTTCCGCACGAAGCAGGAGTTGCTTGTTCAACTGAAAAAGCATTGGAATGGGATGCAGCGTGGAAAAATATGGACGAACCAAGCGGCCGCGCGATTTCTGGCGTTCACGATGACGCGTATAAAAACTAAAGACAATTTGGGGCTATCAAAAGCAATTGATTAGCCCCATTTTTTATTTTTTCCAATATGCAGGAACAAAGAAAATCAGCATTGTGTAAAGTTCAAGACGGCCAGCAAGCATCGCAAAGCAATACCACCATTTTACAAAAGCCGGCAAAAATCCATAATTTCCACTGGCAGAAAGAACTCCAAAACCAGGACCTATATTTCCAACCATAGAAACCGCTCCTGTAAATGCTGTAAAAATATCGAGTTTTCCAAGGCAACCAACAAAAGTTGTTACAAGAATCAGAAAAAAATACAAAAGCAAAAACGACGCAACAGAAAACACAAGTTCCTTGCGAGCCGGATTATTATTCAACCTTAAAGAAAAAACTCCGTGCGGATGAATCATTTTTCGGATTTCATTATTAACTTGCTTGAACAAAATTACCCAGCGAATCACTTTAAAACCACCGCCTGTTGAACCTGAACATCCACCCACAAAAAACAAGACAAAGATAAAAAATTGAGCCGTGCTTGGCCAGTCCACAAAATCAGCAGTTGCAAATCCAGATGTTGTAATTATTGATGCAGTCTGAAAAACCGAATGTTTCAACGCAAGCCAAAAAGAACCGTAAATTTTAGTAATGCACAACGCAATTGAAATGGCAAAAAAAACAAAAATTCCAAGATACGCTTTTAATTCTGAATTTTCATAAATTTCTCGCCATTTTCTGCACACGGCAAAATAAAAAAGACTAAAATTTATTCCAGAAAGAAGCATAAAAACTGTACAGATAATATCGATTGCGGTGGAATTATAAGCACCAATACTTGCAGTTCTTGTGGAAAATCCGCCAGTTCCAAGCGTAGAAAACGCATGGGCAAACGAATCAATAAAATCCATTCCAAAAATCTTTAAAAGAACCGCCTGCAAAAGCGTAAGAATTAAATAAGAAATCCAAAGAATCTTTGCTGTCGTTGTGATTTTTGCTGTAACTTTGCCTTTTTCCGGTCCGGTAGTTTCTGCCTTTATAAGTTGAAATCCGCCCACGCCAAGCAACGGAAGCAAAGCAACTGTAAGAGCAACGATTCCCATTCCGCCAAGCCAATGAGTAAGACAACGCCACATATTTATACTTCGCGGAAGTTCTTCAACCTTTTCAAGGACAGTTCCACCGGTTGTAGAAAATCCGCTTACACTTTCAAAAAAAGCATTTGTTAAATTCGGAATTGCACCCGAGACAAACATTGGAATCATTCCAAATGCACTTGTAAAAATCCAGCAACAAGCAACAACCACATAAGTTCTTCTTATGTTCAGAATTATTTTTCTTTTTTTTAAAAGAAGAGTAATTACAAGACAAAAAAGCCAACTTATCAGCATTGGAACTAAAAACGAAAAAATAACATTATTTTCACCGCAATAAAGAGCAACTCCAATCGGAATTAAAAAAGTCGTTCCAACAATTGCAAGCAAAACTGAAAGAATTCTTATCAAATCTACTATAAACATAACTTATTTACCTGATTATTCGATAACGTTTCCAAATTCTTCCAAAACTTCGGTGGCTTCTTCCGACTTTACAATCAGAACCAGATGGTCGCCTGTTTCAAAAACTGTATCGCCCACAACAATTTCATATTCATTTTTCCCGGAATGTCTAGCCAGCAAAACAAAATACTTTCCAGGTTCGGCAATTTCTTTCATCATTTTTCCAGTTACTTTGGAAACTGCACTTATTTCACATTCAATAATTTCAAAATTGCTGTTCGCTATCGTGTGAATTTCTTTTACGGATTTTCCACGCATATGGCTCATAATTGAATCAACAACAACATCGCGCAAAGCAACTGAAACATCTACTCCAAGTTTTGAAGCAATTGCAGAAAACGCAGAATCTTTTACGAGGGAAACGGACTGTTTTACGCCCAAAGATTCAAGGTAGGCCGCAACAACCATATTCATCTCGTGGTTGTGAGTTGCACAAATCACCAAGTCAAACTCAGGAATTCCTTCTTCGCGTAAAAAACTTTCATCAGAGGCGTCGCCATTTAAAACTCGTGCCGTTTTTCCGAATTTTTCAGAAGCGGCTTTTGCAAGTTCATAATCCATATCAATTATGACAATATCCTGGGCTGGAACAAAATTGCGTTCGGCAATTCTTTTAAAAAGAGAAATTTTTTGCGGCTGAATAATTTTTTCCGCAATCAACGTTCCAATTCTTCCAGCACCAACAATCGCAATTTTTTTAAATTCCTGCTGTTTTGATCCGCAAAGTTCAATAATCTTGCTAACATCTTCTTTTTTTGAAAGAATTCCTAGCGTGCAACCATCTTCCATAACAGTTGAACCGCCTGCCAGTTGCGTTTCGCCATTTATCTCAACATAAGCAACAAGCATATTCAATTCGGTAAGAGTCCGCAGTTCCATCAGCTTGTGACCAGCAAGGACACTTCCTTTTTCAACCTGAATCCGGCTAATTTGCATTTCCGAATTGTCAAACGTTACAACATTGCTCACCGCGCCATTTTCAACAGCCTCAACAATCGCTTCCGCTGCCTCTACATCTGGATGAATCATAAAATCAATTCCGTAAAGCGGCCGATGTTTTCCACTAAAAGTATTTGCGTGAGTTTTTTTCGCAGAAGCAGTGTTCACGTAATAAGCATAATTTCTTACGCGGGCAATTTTTAAAATTTCTGGATAAACGGCATCCACCAGCGAGCAAGTTATCATATTCACTTCGTCGCTTTCTGTAAGACAAACTAAAACATCCGCCTTTGCAATTCCAGCAAACTCAAGGTTTTCAAGATTGTTTCCATCTTCCGTAAGAACCGTACAATCTATCTGATCTGCAAGATGCCTTGTGATTTCTTCATTATTATCGATGAGAGTAACATCATTTCGTTCGTTGGAAAGAATTTTTGCAAGTTGAACACCTGTAAATCCTGCTCCAACAATAAAAACTTTCATTAAAACCTCAAATCAATTTTATTCATCATCACTTTCGGTTAAAAGTTTTGACTTTCCATTTGAAACAATTGTAATTGAAGTAACAACGATTGAACAGACAAAACCTGCGGCAATTGCCTCTAAAAATGCCCCCGGAAGAATCATCAGCATAAGCGCAAAATATCCAAGCCCGTTCATCACCTCAGAAATTTTTCCATTCAAAAAAAGATACAACGAACCTATTACTACAAAAGAATGAACTAAACTTGAAATAATCGCCGTAAGCAAAGAATTAACACCTTTTGGACAATGCGGAATCAGGTCAAGAAGTTTAAAAATCCCCCATGAAACAACCCCAAAAAGAAGTCTTGGCAAAACTGAACACAATGGATTTACAAAAAATGGATCCAAAACGCCAGAAGGATTTGCAGCCGCATTCACAAGGCTTGTAAGACCAAAAATCAAACCTGTAACAATCCCACCTGGAAGACCAGCCAAAATTGCCGCTAAAACAACCGGAATATGCATAATTGTCAAAGAAATTGTAGGACTAATCTGAATATACCCAAGATGAAGCCCTGGAATTCCCATCAAAATTGTAAGCGCGCTCAAAGCCGCTGTAATTGCAATCTGTTTATTATTATTAACAACAACCGTTGATGAAATTTTATTCATTTTGAACATTTTTAAATCTTAACATTTTTAGCAATTAACTTCAAATTTTTATTTACAGGTTATACAAGTTACACAGGCAGCCATCTGGAAAATCGTTTTTTCAACTTGGCAACTTTTAATCTAAAAACATACACTTGTTTTGCAGAGGTTTTTATTGATAAGTCTTTTTACTTGTTTGTTTATATTTTCTATAATTTCGCTTTTTTCAGCCTTTTTATTTGTAAGAAAAGTCAGCGGAAAAAAATATCTTTTTCCACTAAAGTTATCTATTTTTAGCGCACTGATAATAACTTTTTCCCACATTTTTATCATCAACACAAAAAGTGAACCTATCGCCTCAATCTGCTACACAATTTTCTTTATTTTTATCGATGTTCTTATATTTTCGGTTTTTGATTTTTCAAAAAAGTACACAAAATTTGGAAACAAATTTCCGTGGCTTAACAGATTTTTTATAGGAATTGGAATTGCTGACTGCATAAACTCTTTTCTGAACATATTTTTTCAACATTCATTTGAATTAAAAAAAGTTGTTGTTCCGGCATTTTGGCACGACAGCGCAAAAGAAATTTTTAAAATCTCGATGAAATGGCCATACCAGATTCATCTTGGAATTTGCTATTTTGTTCTTGCATTGTTGCTGATTGTAATTATTATACGCATTATCACAACTCCAAAAATGTACAGATTTATGTACACAAATATCTTAATCGCAGTTTCTGTTAATATTTTTGGCGATTATTTTTATGTTTTCCTTGAAATTCCGATTGATTTTTCAATAACCTTTGCGGCAATCTCCGTTATCTTGCTCTGCACTTTCGCAATTTATTTTACGCCAGCACGACTTCTTAGAACTCAACTTCAGGCAGTTGTTTCAAATATGAACGACTCTGTGGTTCTACTTGATATTGACGGTGAGATTGTCTACAAAAATTCAGCAATGCTAAAGTTTGAAAAAGAATTCGCCTGCAAAGAATTTAATCTTGAATCTTTGCAAAAGGAATTTTCGTTTAGCTCAAACCTTGAAAAACTAAAATCCATCTCGGAAAATAATTTTGACAGAAAAATTCAGAAAAACGAAAAAGACTTTACATTTCATATTTCTGAACGAACTCTAAAAGATGAAAACAATAATTTTTTGGGTGCATTTTTTATTATCCACGACAAAACTCTAGAAGTTCAAAAACTTGAACAAGAAAAATATCTGGCAGTTCACGACAAACTTACAAATCTTTTTAACCGTGAAGGCTTTTATGAGAAAGTCCATGAAATTTTAAAGACCGCGCCAAATGAAAAATATCTGATGATTTGCAGCGACGTTGACAATTTTAAACTTATAAACGATTTATTCGGACGATTGACTGG
>CAVIQW010000034.1:9987-22091 GCA_963644915.1 Paratractidigestivibacter sp. | reverse complement strand
GTATTATTTTTTCAAAAAAAAATAAAAAAAATGTCTTTCTAATCATCGCCACCTGCAACTTTATTTTCAAATTTCGTAATTGAAGGAAAGAACATCATCTCCACTTCACCTGTCGCACCGTTACGCTGTTTTGCAACAATACATTTTGCCTCCTGAACAGGGTTTTGGTTTTCTGCATCCATAATTTTTCTGTCGCGGTGAAGAAACAATACAACATCCGCATCCTGTTCGATTGAACCAGAACCACGCAACTGGGCAAGATTCGGTTCCTGACCTTCAGCATCACGGGCAACCTGACAAAGTGCGACAATCGGAATTTCAAGTTCTCTGGCAAGAGCCTTTAAAGACTTTGAAATTTCAGAAACATTTTCCCAAGTATTCTGACTTGGATTATCAAGCGTTATAAGACCTATATAGTCAATAAAAATTATGCGTACACCGTTATTTGCAACCATTCTTCTTGCCGAGGCCCGCAAATCAAGAAGTCCCATATTAGGTGTGTCGCAAATATATAAAGGGCAACTGTAACAAGCACCTGCGGCATCTTGAATTTTCTGAATCTCAGGCATACTGAGCATACCTTGACGGATTTTTCCGCTAGGAATCCTAGAAACCTGAGAAAAAAGACGCTGCCCAATCGACTGGTAGGACATTTCAAGGGAAAAGAACCCACAAGGAATTTTCTTTTCAATTGCAATTGACTGCATCATCGAAAGAGCAAAAGCCGTTTTACCGATTGAAGGGCGTGCACCGATTATAATAAGTTCAGAATTCTGAAAACCGCTTGTCATAGAATCAAGACGTGCAATTCCAGAGGGAATTCCTGTAAGTTCCCCATTTTTCTGGTAACGCTTTGAAATAAGATCAATTGTTTCATTTACAACTTGTTCCATAGTATACATTTTGGAAGTTTCTGTGTTTTCAGTAAGGTCAAAAATTTTCTTTTCAGCTTCTTCCAAAAGCATATTTGCCTGCTTAGAATCATCAAACGCAGATGCCCGCAGTTCAGTTGCAAGTTTTATAAGATCTCGCCTTGAAGCACAGCTTAAAATTATGTCTATATAAAAATTGATATTTGCAGCAGTGGCAACTGTATCAGTAAGTCCAGCAATATAAGCCGCACCGCCAGCCTGCTCAAGCTTGTTCAGCTTTGTAAGTTCATTAATAAGAGTAATTGAATCACCACGAATATTCTGCTTTAAGAGAGAAACAAGACCTTCAAAAATTATCTGGTTCTGCAGCGAATAAAAACGATCCGGACGAATCCGGCTTGCAACATCGCTCATAACATCCCAGTCAAAAAGAATCGCACCAAGAGTAGCCTGTTCCGCATCAAGATTATGCGGTGGCACTTTATCTTTTAAATCTACAGCCATATTTCCCCCAAAGACAACAAAGGCGATGAGCCAATAGACCATCGCCTTTTCTAAATTTCAGCAAAATATTCTAAAAGAATTACTCAGCTTTTGGTTCTTCTGAAACAGTTTCAGCAGTTTTTTCTGCCTTTTCAGTTTTTGTAGCAGGTGCTTTTGAACCAGCAACTTCCTGAGCCTTTACAGAAACCTTAATTTCTGCAACAGCAGCTTCATAAAGTTTTACTGTAGCATGATAATTTCCTACACTCTTAATTGTAAGTCCAGGAATTTCAATGCGCTTTCTTTCAATTTCAAAACCAAGTTTTGCCAAAGCGTCTGCAATTACAGAAGCAGTAACAGCACCATAAAGTTTTCCGTTTGAACCTGCTGGCATTTCGATTGAAATTTCAGCTGCTTCAAGTTTTTCCTTCAAACTCTTGGCATTCTGGCGTTTTACTTCCTTGCGTGCTTCAATCTCTGCTTTTCTAGCTTCGAACATTGCTGCTGTTGTTTCGTTATAAACTACAACAAGGTTACGTGGAAGAAGATAGTTGCGTGCATAACCAGTAGCAACATTCTTTACATCACCTTCTTCACCAAGGTGTTTTACGTCTTCATTAAGAATAACTTTCATTTTTTCAAGCTCCTCTTGAATATTATTTTGGAAGCAGCGTCACCAGGAGTTGGATCGTTGCCTCCATTTTTTTTAGTCTGCAACAAACGGAAGCAGACAAATTGCACGAGCACGTTTAATTGCTCCAGCAAGTTCACGCTGATGCTTTGCACAAGTTCCAGTAATGCGGCGTGGAAGAATCTTTCCACGTTCTGTTGTAAAGCGACGAAGTGCATCTGAATCCTTGTAGTCAATCTTTGCTTTGTTAGCACAGAAACGGCAAACCTTCTTGCGGAAGAAAGTCTTACCTTTTCCACGACCGTTTTCACGAGTTTCGTCTTCGCGGCCTTCATTTTCAACAGCAGGCTTTTTTTCTGCTACTTCTTTGTTTTCTTCATACATATCTTTTGTTTCTTCTGACATAATTTACTCCAAATTAGAAAGGAATATCTTCAGGGAAATCGCTTTCCGTTCCACCAAAGGAATCACCGCCGAAATTTGCGGCAGGAGCTTGTGTTGCCTGACTAAAATCATTGCTTCGTGGCTGGAATCCGTTCGATGCACCCCCAGCAAAACCATTTCCGTTCTGCCCGCCATCGCTTCTTCCACCTAAAAGCTGGACATTGTTCGCAACAATTGTCACGCGACTAAAATTCTGTCCATCTTTCTGCCATCTGTCCTGTTTTAGATAACCGTCAACAGCAATCTGCTTTCCTTTAGTAAGATAAGGTTTTAAGTTTTCTGCCTGTTTTCCCCAGAGGGTAACATCAAAGAAATTTGCTTCTTCAACCCAGTTGCCTGTTGCAGAGTCTTTTCTGCTACGGTTTACAGCGATACTTAAGTTTGCCCTAGCCTGTCCGTTTGCCACATATCCAAAGGAACGCTCATCGCTTCCTACGTCTCGAGTCAATCTTCCTACTAAAACAACATGATTAAGATCTGTCGCCATTCTGTTACCCCGGTTTTTAGATTTTATTTTTCTTCAAGCTTTACAAAAAGGTACTTCAAAAGATTCTTCTGAATCTTGAATGCCTTGTCTACTTCTGTAATCTTATCAGGATTGAGTTTGAGAGTAAAAAGAACAAAATGTCCTTTCTTTTCTCTATCAATCTCGTAAGCAAGGTCGCGGTCACCGAATACTTTTTCTTCTTCGATTTCTGCGCCCAAAGATGTAAGTGTGCCGCGTACTTCTTCTACGGCTTTCTTTGACTTTTCTTCATCAATTGGGAAGATAGTCATCAATTCGTACTTTCTCATTTTTGTCTCCTTTTGGACTTATGGAAGCTCTACGAGCCCCAAGGGGTGTTCTGAAAGCATAACATTTTTACAGAAACAAAGTCAATTGAATTTTCTGGAGATTTCTTCCTTATAGAAACGCGGGTTGACCGCAATAAAAGTGGATACTATAATTTCAATATGACTTTACTGTATAGAATGAAAAAGTACGAAAATATAAAAAAATATCTGCGGTACAAATTTATCCTGCTGCTTGCGGCAATGATGTTGCTCTGCGCGGATATTTTTTGCGCATCTGAAAAAAACATAAAATATGACTCGTTGATGAAGACCGGAACTGTGGCAGAAATAAAAAAGGCTCTCAAAAAAAATTCTGATATGACTTTGGCAAAAATTGAGCCGGAAAACGATACACTTCTTATGCGGGCAATAATGTACGACCGGAATATTTCTGTTATCGACCTGCTTTTAAAAGCCGGAATTTCAGTGAACAAAGAAAATATTTACGGTCAAAATGCACTGATGTACGTATGTATGTATTCAAAAGACACTGATGTTATAACAAAAATTCTAGAAAAATCCACAACAAAAAAAAACATTGTGAAAATTCTGAACGAAAAAGATAAAAACGAAAAGTCCGCCCTTCTGTACGCCAAGGAATTTAATAACCACAAGGCTATTGACTGCGTTTCAAAATATGTAGGAAAACCAGAAAACTATCAAGAAGGACAGGATTACATTGAATTTCTTGAGGATTTGAACGAAAAACTGGTTCAGGCAGAAAAAGAGGCGGAACTGGCAAGGCAAAAAGAAGAAGAACTGAGAAAAAAAACCGAACTTGAAGAACAGGAAAAACAGGCTTTAGCACAAAAAGAGCAAGAAGAAATCGAAGAAAAAGCTAAAAATGCGAAAGTTGAGGAAGAAATTCCTGCCTCAAAACCAATCGACATGAACAAATACAATAAAGTTTCTCTGTTTGATTTTGCGGTTCAGGATGAAATTCCAGTGCCAGATTCGGATGCGGAAGAAGGTGCTTTTTCAAAAGTTGAAACCCCTGACAAAAAAGACAAAAACGGAAGAACCGCTCTTATGCGCGCCGCAAAAAACGGAGACCTAAAGGAAGTTGACCGCCTTATAAAATCAGATGCGGATGTAAATATTTGCGACAATGACGGCTGGACTGCACTTATGAACGCCGCAAGATACCAGAATAATTCTGAAATTGTGGCTCTACTTCTGGAAGCCGGGGCGAACCCAAATCAAAAAAACAACTATGGTTCTACTGCCCTGCACCTTGCCGCGGCTTATTCAGAAAGTCCGGAAATTGTAAGCCAATTAGTAAAATCTACAAAAAATCCTGACGAGATTTTCAAGGCATTCATTGTAACGCTGACTTCAAATTCTGTGAATGAAAAGACACTGACCGCAAAAACAAAGATTTTTATAGATGAAAAAGTACCTGTAAACAGATTTTATGAAGGCAGAACACCTTTGATGTACGCGGCGGAATATTCGGCCTATACAGGAGTAATAAAACTTCTTCTTGATAATGGTGCCTCAAAGACTTTACATTCAACAGATGGAAAAACAGCTTTTGATTTTGCTGAATCAAACAAACTGTTAAAACACGACAAAATTTTCTGGTCATTGAACCAACAGTAGGTTTTTTATGAGAATCACAGGCGGAAAACTTAAAGGAAGAATAATAAAATGTCCGGATGGAATAATCAGACCGGCTATGGACAGAATGCGCGAATCAGTTTTTGCGGTTCTTGGGGATTTGAGCGGAAAATCGTGGCTCGACCTTTTTAGTGGCTCCGGCACAATCGCAATAGAAGCAATTTCCCGGGGAGCAGAACACGTTGAGCTTTGCGAAAAAGATAAAATCAAAATCAGCACAGTTCTTGAAAACGTTTCCATAACCGAAAAAGAATGTGGAAAAAAAATTCAGTGCCACTTTATGCCGGTTGAATATTTTATAAAACGATGCAAGCATAATTTTGACTACATATTTTTTGATCCGCCGTTTCCATATAAATTTCATGAGCAGCTTATCCTTGAAACTGACAAAAAGGGAATTCTAAATAAAACAGGAACAATAATGGTTCACCGACCGGAAGAACATTTTATGCCGGACACAATTGGAAATCTAACAAGAACTGACCAGAGAATTTATGGCCGTTCAATCGTTGATTTTTATACATATAAAACTGAGTAAATTTATAAAATAGAACAAAATATTTTAGTACAGACAATTGACAAACTATTTTTTTAGTTTACTATTTCAACAAGAAAAAAAGTTTGTTTTAAACTCAAGTTTTTTAAGTTCACAATAGGAATAGCAGGTTTTAATGAACGAATCGTTAAAGGATGAAATCAAAAAGAAGCAAGGTTCTGATGGATTTATAAAAGTCACAGATAATCCTGTTTCTTCCTTGTCTTCTGAACAAAAAGTAATTTTAAACAGAAAAGGAAACGAGCTGTTTAACAAAGGCCGCATTGAAGAAGCAAGACGTATTTTTATCACAACCGGCTATTCTGACGGACTGACAAGAGTTGGAGATGTTTATCAAAAGAAGGATGAAAGTTTGAAAGCCCTAAAACTATATGTTTTGGCACACAACAAGACAAAAGTTGAGCCAATTTATGAAAAAATGGCTCAGATAATTTCCGTTCTTCTTAAGGAATAGAAATGAAAGAACAGTTTGATGAAAATTTTGGCGATGAAACCCCAGAATTGTCGTTTCCAGTTGTACAGGACCTGGAAAAAGACAAAAATTCTGAAAAAGATGAAAAAATCTCTTTAATTTCTGAACTTTCAATAAAGGGTTATCAGAAATTAAAAGCAAACGAGCTTGAGGCGGCAAAGGAATACTTTGGAAAAATCCTTGCGCTTGACGCAAATAACAACTATGCGCTGGTAGGTTTTGGTGACACAGAACGTAAGCAAGAAAAATTCTACGAGGCAATAAATTTTTACAACAGATGTCTTGAATTTCATCCGGACAATAATTACGCCCTTTTCGGGCTTGCGGACTGCTACAAGGCGTTGAACCAGTTCGGCAAAGCAATCGAAATCTGGGAAAAATATCTTCTTCACGATGAAAAAAACATCACTGTAATCACAAGAATTGCAGATGCATATAGAAAAATTCATTCATATAAAAAATCAGACGAGCTTTACAAAAAAATCCTAAAAACGGAATCAAACAACGCCTATGCGCTGGTAGGTCTAGGACATCTGAATTTTGACTTAAAAAAATACCACGATGCACTTTACTACTGGGAAAAAATGCTTGAACTTAACAAAGACCACATTGACATAAGAATTCTTACTTCAATCGGAAACTGCCACAGAAAACTAAAAACTTTCAACGAAGGAGTTTTTTACTTTCAGAAAGCACTTGAGATGGATCCAAAAAATTTTTATGCACTTTTCGGTCTTGCAGACTGTTACCGAGGAATGAACCAGCCAAACAAATCTGTAGAATATTGGAACAAACTTCTGGAAATTGACCCACAGAACAAAGTCATTCTTACACGTCTTGGCGACGCATACAGAAATATGGGCGACTACAGAGGGGCGGAAGAATATTACAACCGCGCACTTGATATAGATTTTGACATCTATGCGGCTATGGGGCTTGCCCTAATCTGCAAATGCGAAGGTAAATACAACGAGGCAATCGACAGATTCAGAAATCTTATAAGAAACGACAGTAAAAATTACCGTCTTTATATTGACATTGCCGACTGCTATCTTAACCAGAACAAAAAAGAAGAAGCCATAAATGCGTTGGAATCTTTTCAGACACAGGGAATTTACAGTTCTGCGGTGAATGAAATGCTTGAAAATTTAAGAAATTAAAAACAAATGGAAAAAATTGCATTGGCGGGACTTTTGCCCGAAGAAATTACTGAAAAACTTGCGCTCAACCAGAAATTCCGCGGACTTCAGATATTCAAATGGATTGGAAACGGAACAGATTCTTTTGGGGATATGACGAACCTTTCTAAAGAAATAAGAGAATCTCTTTCTGAAAAAGCTGTCCTACGCTCGTCGAAAGTTTCTAAAGTCTTAAAAGATCCGGACGGAACAATAAAACTTCAGATCACTCTTTTTGACGGAAATGCGGTAGAAACAGTTCTTCTAACCGACAAAGAAGGAAGAAAAACTGCCTGCGTTTCGTGTCAGGCCGGATGCGCGATGAAATGTTCGTTCTGCATGACCGGAACTCTTGGACTTGCACGAAATCTTGAACCGAACGAAATTGTCGAGCAATTCCTATTCCTTGAAAAAGAATGTGGTCATCTGGACAATATTGTTTTTATGGGAATGGGCGAACCGATGCAAAATCTTTCTGGAATTAGAAAAGCAATCCAGATTCTTACAGACGAACGCGGAAGAAATCTTTCGGGCAGAAGAATAACACTTTCAACTTCCGGAATAATCAGCGGAATCTACGACCTTGCAGACAACGGACCGAACATAAGGCTTGCGGTTTCTCTTACCACTGCCGATGAGGAATTAAGAAAATCGCTTATGCCAGTTGCAAACGGAAATTCTCTTTCTGAATTAAGAAAAGCAATCGCATACTATGCAGAAAAAACAGGAAAGCGCGTAACACTTGAGGCGGCACTTTTAAAGAACAGGAACACAGGACGTGAAAGTGCTGACCGTATGATAGAATTTGCAAAAGGAATAAATGTTAACATAAACCTTATTCCGTGGAATCCAGTTCCAGGATTGAGTTTTGAAGAACCAGAACAAGCAGAAGTAAGAAATTTTGTAAAACTGCTGGAAAATGCAAACCTTAACGTTACGCTCCGCACAAAACGAGGAAGAAAAATCGGCGGTGCGTGCGGTCAACTCGGCAAAACTGATTCTAAATAATATTTTTCTTGAATTATAGCAATTTGTGTCTTATAATTATCTTAACTACTTAATGGAGTTATTTATGCAGAAAAAAATATATGTAGCAGGAATGTTTGATCCAGATACAGCTGGAAAAGTTGATTCAGCCGTAAAAGGTGTGGCTGGTGTTACAAATGTTGTTGCAAACCCGGAGAAGTCTCAGGTTCTTGTTGATTTTGACGAGGGAACAGCAGGCATTGAAGATGCCATCAACAAAGCAATTGCAAGCACAGGTATTGAAGTTCTAGCGTAAAATGAAGCTTGTTATACTTGATGCGCAAGCAGTAAATCCCGGTGATCTTAGCTGGGATTTTTTTAAGTCATACGCTGATGTAACTGTTTATCAGCATACTCCCGAAAATCTTGTTGCCGATAGAATCGGTGATGCGGACGCGATTTTAATCAACAAAATCAATATAAATTCTTTTGTTATTGAAAGATGCAAAAATCTTAAATATATAGGTGTTCTTGCAACAGGTTACAATGTAATCCAAATTGAAGATGTAAAAAAAGCCAGAATTATAGTTTCAAATATTCCAGCGTACAGCACTTCAGCGGTTGCACAACACACTTTTGCCCTTCTACTAAATTTCACAAATCAGGTTGCATTCCACAATGAATCAGTTTTAAATGGCGACTGGAAAAAATCTTCAATATTCTGTTACTGGAAAAAGCCTTTGACCGAACTGGAAGGAAAAACATTAGGAATTCTTGGCTACGGAAATATCGGAAAAAAAGTTGAAAAAATTGCGGAATCATTCGGAATGAACGTTGTTGTCTGTCCGCATAAACCAAACAAAAATTCTAACTGTGTTTCAATAGATGAACTTTTTGAAAAATCTGACGTAATCTCTTTACACGCCCCTCTTACTTCAGAAACCGCAAACATCATCAACAAAGATTCAATCAAAAAAATGAAAAACGGAGTCTACCTGCTTAACACGGCAAGAGGCGGCCTTGTCTGCGAAAATGACGTAAAGGATGCTCTTGAAACTGGAAAAATTTCGGGATACGGTGCAGATGTTTTATCAGAAGAACCGATGACAGAAAACTGTGTTCTTTTTGGTGCAAAAAATTGTGTTCTTACACCGCATATAGCATGGGCACCGCTTGAAACTAGAAAACGATGCCTAAAAATCGGGGAAGAAAATTTTGTGTCATGGCTTAACGGAAAACCGCAAAACACAATATATTGAACATCGATTCTGAATTAACTATAATAGGAAACTGATTTTTGGTTTCTTTTGACAGAAAAGGAAACTGAAGTTTATAGGAGAACAAAACAACCATGGGAAAGACAATCGCACAAAAGATTTTTGAAAAACATCTTGTAGACACACCATTTCCAAACACTTACGTTTTAAAGCTTGACAGAGTATTTTGCCATGAAATCACAACACCTATCGCAATCAATGACCTAGTTGAACGCGGAAAGGATAAGGTTTTTGACAATACAAAAATCAAGGCAGTAATTGACCATGTAACCCCTGCAAAAGACAGCAAGACTGCGGAACAGGGAAAAATTCTCCGCGACTGGTCGTTCCGAAACGGAATCAAAGACTTTTTTGACATCGGACAGAACGGTGTCTGCCATGCAATATTCCCAGAAAAAGGATTTGTTCGTCCTGGTTTTACTGTAATTATGGGAGATAGCCACACTTGTACTCATGGCGCATTCGGTGCTTTTGCCGCTGGCGTTGGAACAACTGACCTTGAGGTAGGAATTTTAAAGGGCGTCTGCTCATTTCGGGAGCCAAAATCAATTAAATTTGTTTTGAACGGAACACTAAAAGAAGGTGTTTACGCAAAAGATGTCATACTTTATCTTATCTCTAAGATTGGAGTAAACGGTGCTACAAACTGCGTTGCAGAATTTACGGGTCCTGTTATCGACAATTTTGACATGGAAAGCCGAATGACATTGTGCAATATGGCAATTGAAGCCGGTGGAACATCAGGAATCTGTTATCCTGACGAAAAGACCGTTGATTATCTTTGGGAATTCATTAAAGATGAATACAAAACAAAAGAAGCCGCAATTGAAGATTATGCTCAATGGCGTTCTGACGAAGATGCAGTATACGAAAAAGTTTATACATACGACCTTTCTGACCTTGAACCGGTATGCACGGTTGGCTACAAACCAGATCAGGTAAAGAAAATTTCTGAAATGGAAGGCACAAAAGTAAATCAGGTATACATCGGTTCTTGCACAAACGGACGCATAAGTGATCTTAGAATTGCCGCAAAAGTTTTGAAAGGACACAAACTTGCTCAGGGAGTAAGAGGAATCGTAAGTCCTGCCACACCAAAAATCTACAAAATGGCAGTAAACGAAGGTCTTATCGACATTTTCCTTGATGCCGGATTCTGCGTAACAAACCCAACTTGCGGTGCATGCCTTGGAATGAGCAACGGTGTTCTTGCAAGCGGTGAAGTTTGTGCTTCAACTACAAACCGTAATTTTAACGGACGAATGGGTAAAGGTGGAATGGTACACCTTATGAGTCCAGCTACAGCAGCAGCAACTGCAATCGCTGGAACTATAACTAATTCACCTTTGTATAAATAACTGGAGGAAAAAAATGAAACAATTTGGCGGAAGCGTTCTGTTCCTTGATCGTTCAGACATCAACACAGATGAAATCATCCCAGCTAAATATCTTACTGAAATCTCAAAGCAGGCTTTAAAACCTTATCTTCTTGAAGATTTGAAGCTTGAGGGCTTTAACCCAAAAACAGATGTATTGGGAAAGAAAGTTATTATTACCCGTGAAAATTTTGGTTGCGGTTCAAGCCGGGAACATGCTCCTTGGGCTTTGGAAGTAAACGGAATTTACGTTGTTGTTGCGACAAATTTTGCACGAATTTTCCGACAGAATATGTACAACTGTGGAATGATGGCAATTGAAATGGACAAAAAATCTATTGAAGATATGTTCCGCACTTTTGCAGACAAAGACACAGAATGTAAAGTTGTATTCAACGAAGATGGAACAGCAAAAGTAAAACTTATCGCAGGAAGCCTTTCTAAAAGCTATCCTTTTAAACTAGATGACTTTGAAAAAGCCCTTGTAGAAAAAGACGGATGGATTGGTTTTGCAGACAGCAAATATTAATCTTTTATAAAAAACAGAAAAAAGGCGACTTTCATTTTTTTTGAATGTCGCCTTTTTTTTATTTTCAAAAACCTTGAAAAATCAGAACAGTTTTATTCTGAAATAAGATTACGTTTTTTTAATTCTGCAACAATAAGCCCAACAATCTGCTCTGGATTGTAATTTGCCGTATCAATGATTAAATCTGAAAAAGAATAATCATTGTTATCAATATCATAGATTTTTTTGTAGCGTCTTGTGTCCTCGCTGTCGCGCATTGCAGTAAAATCTTTTATTTTCTGAAGGTCGCCGCCTTCCCTGTTCAAAATTCGTTTTGCCCGGGTTTCATCGCTTGCAAAAAGATAAACCTTTAAGTCAGCCTCTTTTAACATCCAGATTGCAAGACGGCTTCCCAAAACGCAAGGCTCGGCTTTTGCAAGTTCAACCTGATGATTGTCAACAAAAATATCGTAAGAATCATCTGTTTTGGCATTTTCAATGACCTGGGCAAGCGTAAGACCTTTTTCTGCGGCAAGTTGTCTAAAAGTATAATTTATCAGCTTTACGCCAAGTTTTTCAGCAAGCAAAGTGCTTACAGTTGTATTTCCACAACCAGATTTACCGCTGATTGCAACACGAACATCTTTATTCAACTTCATAAATTACTCCACATTTTTTGCCTGTTCCCGGATATTTTCGAGCGAGTCTTTTGCTTTTATGACCATCGCGCCAACTTCACTGAACTGGTTCTTACTTCCGATTGTATTTATCTCTCGGTTTGTTTCCTGACAAATAAAATCAAGTTTTTTTCCTGGAACTGGATTTGAATTTATTTCATCCCGCATAGCTTTTAAATGACTGTGCAGGCGGACAACTTCCTCATTTAT
>CAVIQW010000034.1:0-9977 GCA_963644915.1 Paratractidigestivibacter sp. | reverse complement strand
CATTTATTGTATATTTTACAAGCATGGCAGCAGTTTCGGTCATAATCCGGTTCTCGTCTGCATTTTCACCCAAAAGTTCATTGAATTTTTTTACAATCGTTTCCTTAAAAAGACTTTCCATTTTTGGCTGCCAGTTTTTAAAGAAAGATGCACACCGGTCAAGAACAGAAAGTTTTTCAAGCAAATCAACTTTAAGGTTTTCGCCTTCTCTTGCCCTGTCCTGCACAAATTTTGTGTAAGCCGAATTGAACACAGGCTCAATCATATTCTTATATTTTTCAATATCGTAGACTTTGTTGATATTCAAAACTCCAGGCTGACTTATAATCAAACTTAAAGGAATTTCATTTGAATCATAACCGCAAGCCTCACAGACTTTTTTTATGGCATTCTGGTAAGATTTTGCGGCATTCGCGTCAGCAATCACTTCTGTATCTGATTCCAGTTCCTTTATCCGGATATTTACGTCAACTTTTCCGCGAAGAACCTTTTCACCAACTTTTGAACGGTAATAACTTTCAAGCTGATTCAAATAAGGCGGAAGATTTATTAAAAGATCCAAAAACCTTGAATTCACAGACTTTATTTCAACAGAAACAACCGCATCCCCAGTTGACTGCTCGTTGTATGCGTAACCTGTCATTGATGTCATTTTAATTGCTCCAAAATTTCTTTTCCAAGTTTCCAGTTATCGCCTGCTCCCATTGTAACAAAAAGATAACCGTCTGGATATTTTGATTTGTCTAAAATTTTTTCCAACTCTGAAAGGACAAAATCTTTTGCATCAAGAATTTCTTCAAAGTAATGCACATTTTTGTGATGTTTTAAAGTTTCGTCGTACAAAGTTTTTCCAGTAATATTAAAATCCTTTGGATTTTCGCGTGCCGAAGAATAAATTTTGTGCAGAATAACTTCATCCGCAGAATCAAAAGATGATGCGAATTCTTTTAACAAAGCCTGAGTTCTTGAATAAGTGTGGCTCATAAAGTCAACAATGAGTTTTCTTCCGTTATAAAATTCTTTAAAGCCTGCCAAAGTCGTTTTTACCGCAGTCGGATGATGACCGTAATCATCAACAACCACAACAGAAGTTCCATCTTTTGTTTTACAAGTTCCAACAACTTCACTTCTTCTGCGTCCACCGCTGAATTTTTCAAGTCCAAGTTTTATTTTTTCTATGTAATCGAGCGGAGTTTTTCCGGCATTTCTTAAAAGTTCACAACACAAAGCAACAGCTGCGGCCGCATCACGCACTTCATGTTTTCCTGGAACTTTTAAAAAGAGTGAACCAAGGAGTTTTATGCTGAAATTATTTTTTTCGTCCGAAACTTTTTCAAATTCAAGTCTGTAATCACCGTCTGCATTTTCACCGTAGGGAACAAGAACAATGTCCGGGCGTTTTTGCTTTGCAATTTTCGCAGTTTCCACCGCACCTGAATCATCCGCACAATAAATCAGTTGACCATTCTGCGGCAATTTACAGATGTATTCAACAAATGCGGAACGAATGTCCTCGTAGGTCGGGTAATAATCCTGATGGTCAGGCTCAACAGAGGTAAGAACAATTTTTTGAGGACAAAACGACATAAAATGCCGCTGATATTCACAGGTTTCCGCTACAAAATAATGCTCTTCTGAGTTTTCGCAGTTTTTTGAAGTGAAAGTGCAAGTGTTTCCAAAAGAATTTATAACGCTTCCAGCAAGAATCTGCACTGGCAAATCAAGTTCCTTTAAGATTGTTCCTGCAAGTCCAGTAGTGGAAGTTTTGCCGTGCACACCGCAAATTCCACACGAATACGCCTTTTCAGAATATAAACCCAATGCCTGAGTATAAAGCAGACAGGGAATTCCTTTTTTTTGGGCAGCAATCAAATCTGGATTTTTTTGAAGATTATATGCGGAAGAATAGACAACAAACTGAACTGAATCCGTAATATTTTTTTCATCGAAAGGAAGCGGATTTACGCCAAGTTTTTGTAGGATTTCGTCTGTGTAAAAATGTTCACTGACATCGCTTCCTGTAATTATTGCGCCATTCTTAAAAAATATTTCAACAAGAGCCGCCATGCCGGTCCCTTTTATTCCGACAAAATGAAAATGAACGCCCCTTAGACTTTCCGGCAGAGATAAATTTTGCATAAAGTTATTTTAATACAATTGAAACAATCAAACAAGACTTAAATAAATCTGGTCTGCCAAGCCGAATCCTGCGTTTTTTGTCATATTCACAGCGTATTCGTCAAAAAGCATATCCTCGTACATCTGCCCTGCCATGCCTGTTCCGCCAAGTGCAGATTTTGAAACAGTTTTTCGCATTGAAGAAAGAACTTGCTTTACAAAATAACTTTCAAGTTCCATTGATTTTTCGTACAATTTTGAAGTTTTGTCAATTTTTTTAGATTCAACATGACTATTCGCCTGATTTGCAGCCGCACCTACAGGATTTGCGTGTGTTGCGTCTTTATTTTTGTACATACCGGAAAAACCTGATGAAATATCACCGTTCAATTTTCCCTCCGGAAGAATTTGGCTAGATGAAATCGTGGAACTTTTTTCTTTTTTCTGCATTGATTGAACCAAATCCTGAAATTTTGAAAAATCCTTGCCCATCTGTGCAGACTGAAGCGCACCTTCCCCATTTGTAATATTAGAAAACCCATTAACCAAGCCAATATCCATATTTTTTTCCTCTTATTTTATTTTCGGAAGATTTTGTGGTGGTTTTAGAAGAAAAAGATTAATGTATATTTAATTTTAGCAACTGATTTTAGTTGCTGATTCTTAATTTTTGTAATATATTGCATACGAGAGGTTTCATGGGCAAAAAAGAAAAACTTATAGAACGGCTAAAGGCAAAGCCAAAGAATTTCACTTTTGACGAAGCAGAAACTTTGCTCGGGCTTCTTTCCTATACTCGGACAAACAAAGGCAAAACAAACGGTTCGAGAGTGATGTTCAAAAGCGAAGAACACAGTTCCGTGATTTTGCTTCACAAGCCGCATCCGAGAAAAGAACTGCTTGAATATCAAGTGAAGCAGCTGCTCGAAGTTTTGGAAAAGGAGGACTTAATATGAACAACACAATTGAATACAAAGGCTACATCGGAAGCGTTGAATTTTCGGAAAACGACGGTGTTTTTTTCGGAAAGGTTCTTGGAATCCGCTCGCTTATTTCCTACGAGGGAACAAATGCAAATGAACTTATTGAAGATTTCCATGGCGCCGTTGATGATTACCTTGCAGAATGTGAAGAATCTGGGAAATCACCAGAAAAGGCGTACAAAGGCTCTTTTAATATCAGGATCTCGCCGGAACTTCACAAAGATGCCGCAGTCTACGCATTAAGCCACAACATTTCGCTCAACAGTTTTGTGGAAGAGTCCATAAAGATTGCTCTTGTCGCAAACTGATTTTGTTGAAACCTAGCGATTTTTATACTTATCTGATATTTCAGTAAATAAAATTCTATATTTTCATTTCAATCTTAAACACTCCCCATAAATCTCCGCCATTTTTTGAACTGCAATATCAACTGAATATTTTGCAGAATCTTCTATATTATTCTTCCGCATTTCTGTTCTAAGTTCTGGGTTTTTGTAAAGTTCTAGAATCTTTTTTACAAAATCAGCGTTGTTGTCCAACTGATAGAGTTCACCATTTCGTTTGGGTACAACCGCATCGGTCTGGCCGCGGATATTGCTTGCTACAATAGGAAGCCCAGATGCCATAGCCTCAATCACGCTGATTGGAAGCCCTTCCTGACGGCTTGTTGTAACGTATAGGTCGGAAAGAGCGCAGAGTAGATTTATGTCTTTTCTGTAGCCTGGAAAGTAGATTATGTCGTCAACCTCTAAGTTTACGGCAAGGATTTTCATTTCTTTTAGTTCGACACCACGACCGGGCATTATAACTTTTAGGTTCGGAATCTGCTTTTTTAGTTCCGGAATGTTTTTTATAAAAAATTCGTGGTCTTTTCGAGGTATGAACTCCGCAATGTAGAGAATTATAAAATCTTCTGCATTGTATTTGTATTTTTGGCGAAGTGAGTTTTTCTCCTTTTGAGTTATTGGAGAGAATTTTTCAAAGTTCACGCCTACGCCGTCAAGTTTTATGATTTGAGGAGACTTCATTATGCAGCCTCCTTGCGAGCTTTAAGCGTTAGGGATTGTAGAGGCGCGTTAGCGTTGCTAAGTGAGCGTAGCGAACGATGCAATGTAGCGATAGCGGAACTCGCAAAAGCCCGACCGCCACTTGTGGCGGGAACGCCTGAATAAAAAATCACTCTACAATTGTACCCCCCCCCATTAAATTCCACGCTTTCGTAAATTTTTGCCATATTTTGAACTGCGATGTCAACCGAATATTTTTTTGCCTCTTCTACGTTGCGCCTGCCCATTTCCAAGCGAAGCATAGGATTTTTGTAGAGGAGAATGATTGCATCTGTAAACGACTTTGGATTTTCCAAATCGCATAAGATTCCGTTCCAGCCGTTATTGAGCACGTCCTTGTGTCCGCGAATATTTGACGCAACAAGTGGAAGCGCACTCGCCATTGATTCGACCAGATTTAAGCCCTGACCTTCCTGCAAACTTGCGGAAATGCATACGTCGGAAATGCGATAGTACAAATCAACCTGCTTTGTGTAACCGGTAAAAATCACAAAATCAAAAGTCTTTTCTGTGGCAGATTTTTTAAAATTTTCCAAAAGCTCGCCTTTTCCGCAGAAAATCACTTTTAAGCTGGGAATAGATTTTTTGAGTTCAGGGAGAATTTCAAATATAAGCTTATGGTTTTTTCGGGGAATGAATTCCGCCGTGTAAATCAAAATAAAATCTTTATCAGAAAAGCCGAGTTCAGAACGCAGTTTTGATTTTTCCTCGCTAGAACACGGATAGAAACGCGACAAGTTCACGCCTACGCCGTCAATTTTGTAGATTTCAGAATGATTTTTTTGCTTTTTCATAGTCTTCCTCGTTTATTGTTACAATCACGTCCGTGCAGTGCGAAAGCCATTTTTCCATCGGGTAATACAAAAGCCAGTTTACAAGAGGCGCACCTTTGTAAAAATGGAAGCCGTGCGCGGTGTAAATCACCTTAATTTTGTGTTCTTTCCAAAGTTTTTTCGCCGCAAGCCGCCCGATAACTCCGCCCATAGGAGTATGGCAGTGCAAGATGTCATAATGATTTTCTGAAAGAATCTTTTTAAGCTGCCAGTATGCCTTAAAATTTTTAAAAGAAAACGGAGAGCGTGCTATGCTTATCGAGTACTGATTGTCGCAGTCTTTTATTTCCTCCTCACCCGCAGAAGCGTAGTCCACCTGCCAGCCCTGATCCTTGAACCAGTGCATAAACGGCAGGTTGAACTTGGAAAAATTCGCCGTATTGGAAAGAAAAAGAACTTTTTTCATAAAACATCCTCGCAAAACAAAATTATTAAAAGATGCTGAAACGAGTTCAGCATGACAGTTTTTAACAGAACTTAATTTGTTCAGCGACATTTCTATTTTTTTATACTTGATTTTTTTATTTTACATGGGATAATCTTTAATGGAAGTTTGGATTATCCCACGAGGTTTATATGAACACTATGCACAGGCACGCAGAAAAGACTATTGAACGACTTTCAAAAGAATATCCAGCGGTTCTTGTTACAGGCGCACGCCAGACAGGGAAAACCACGCTCCTAAAAGGAGTTACCGGCAAAAACTCTGTGCCTTATCTTACGTTTGACGATCCCACAGAAGAATTTTCTGCAAAAAGCGATGCAAAAACGTTCACAGAATTTCACCAGCCACCTTTTATGTTTGATGAAGTGCAGTATGTGCCGGAACTTTTTCGTTACTTAAAAATCGAAATCGACAAAAACCGCAAAAACGGAATGTATTTTCTTACAGGAAGCCAGCAGTTTCACCTTATGGAATCAAGTTCAGAAAGTCTTTCTGGCAGAATCGGAATTGTTCAGCTATATCCTTTTTCTGAGCGAGAATTGCGAAAAGAGCATTTTTCAGAATCTTTTATTCCCTCAAAAGAATATCTTTTGGAACGCAACAAATCGCTTTTACAAGAAAAAATAGAATACTCCGTTTCAAAAACCTGGAAATCCATACACAGAGGATTTTTCCCAGAAGTCGCATTGGAAAGAATTTCACCGAATGATTTTTATTCAGCCTACTTAAAAACATACATAGAGCGCGACATCAGAAAACTTACGCAAATTGCCGATGAAATGCAGTTTATGCAGTTTATTTCCGTAGTTGCATCGCGCACAGGGCAGCTGGTGAATTACGCTGATATTGCAAGTGAATGTTCGATAAGCGAAGGGACAGCAAAAAAATGGCTTTCACTTTTAGTAACATCTGGACTTGTGTATCTTTTGCGTCCATATTTTTCGAATGTTGAAAAACGAGTTGTAAAAACTCCGAAATTGTATTTTATGGACACAGGACTTGCCGCATATTTGACGAGGTGGACAAATCCCGATGTCTTGCAGAACGGAGCGATGGCAGGTGCTTTTTTTGAAAGTTATGCAGTTGCGGAAGTTATAAAATCATTTGCAAACAACGGAATAGAACCACCGCTTTATTTTTATCGTGACAAAGACAAAATCGAAATCGACCTTTTGATTGAACAGAACGGAACTCTCTATCCTGTAGAAATAAAAAAGACCGCTACCCCAAAACCTGAAGACGCAAAAAACTTTTTTATCACAAAAAGAATCAAGAACGTAAAAATCGGTCAATGCGTAGTTTTGTGCAACACAGACCGCATAGTTTCGCTTGGCAAAGAAGGGATTGACGTGCTTGCCGTACCAGTGGAGTTTGTGTAAGGAAAGTTTTCATTAAAATGTTCAGCCCAAACAGGCAAAAGTTTTTAATGAAACAAACTGCTATCTAAAAAATAGAAATGTCAAAGAACGTTGTAAAAATCACAAAGTGATTTTTACTTACAAACTCTCTTTATGCATTCAAAAGATTTGCAATAGAACCAAAACCGTAGTTCTTTTTGCAATAATCTTTAAATCCCAAGCGGTACATTTTAAGCCTTTCTTTTTTTCTGTCGCATTTAATCAAGAACAGCATCATTCTTGGCAAAAGGAAAAAGAAATAGCGGAATCTTATATAAACAGGAGTTTCCTTTAAGCGAAAAACGATTCGCAGCGTGTCACGCACAAGAAAATAATTGCGGTACGGCGCGTGCAGATGAACTGTAGACTTTCCGATTTTTACTGAGCCGTTTCCAATTTCGTGATTTATAAAAGCGTCGCGGCTTTTTAAGACATAAAAACCGTTGTACAGAGCTTTCCAGCAAAAATAAAAATCGCAGAAATCAACAGGCAAAGTTTCTTCAAAACCGCCGATGTCTAAAGCCGCGTTTATGTCTAAAATCATGCCCGAAGTTATTACATTTTTTACAGAAAAAACTTTATCAGAGCCGATTTTGCGCTTTGCCAATGTCCATTTTGGCGTTGGAATAATATTTCCGCGCACGTCAAGCGAAGGCCCGATGCACATAACTTTGTTTTCTTTTTTAAGTTCAATAAATTCGCTTTCCATACGCTTAAAATTTTCTTCAGACAAAAAACTGTCCTGGTCAAACAAAACGGCTTCATCAAATTCCTCTGCCCTTGCCTTTTTCAAAGCGACATTGAACGCCGCCGAAAGCCCGATGTTCTTGCCGTTAAGAATTATCTCTGCATTCGGAAAATCTGAAAAATCAATATCAATCGAAGAACTGTTCACCAAAAGATAGATTTTCTGCGTGTACAAGGAAATCTGCTTTAAGTTAGACTTTAATTTCTGTTCATCAGGATTAAAAAGCGTTATCATCGCGCAGATGGGCATTTGCGAGCCTCCTTTTTCTCATATTCAACAATTGACATTGCGATAAAACTTAAAACAGGAAGTGAAAGCAGAACCGGATTTGAAAAAGAAATAAAGAAATGCGCTAATAATCCAGCGGCAACCGCTTTTAGAGAATTTATTTTGTAAAGTTTAATTCCAAAATAAATATAAATTCCAAAAATTACGAAAGTTGCAAAAATCCCATATTTCCGTAAAAAATCAAATTGACTTACTTCAATTGAATCTGTAAAACGTGAAAAACCGTAAGAGAAATATGAAGTTCCAGGTCCTTGTCCAAGCAAAAATGCAGACGGCTGATTTTCAAAAAGTTCAAAAATTCCTTTTATATGTCCGAGCCTTATCCACATTCCACTGCCTTTTTCAACATCAAATAAATGCGTTAAATCTGAAATTACAGGTATATCTATGCCTTGTCCCAAAAGAATCAGAAAAGCAGAAACAAAAATCAAAGGCATAAAAAGTTTTTTTATATGAAACAATATGAAAAACAACAGAACTGTTACTATTCCAAAACGAGAAGCAGAAACTACAAGTCCGAATAAACAGATAAGAGCAGTTTTATGTTTTTTTGTGTAAATCGAATACACACAGGCAGGGATAACAGCCAGCGTTCCCTGAAAATAAAAAATTGAAAACACTCCGAATGAAAACGGCTTTGGTCCTTCAAGACCTGTAAACATTTTTGTCATCGTGTTTTTTAACTGAACTATCGGTGCTATCTGAAACAATGTGCCGAAAAACAAAACTACAAGAGTCAGCGAAAAGAACGCCGCCGCTTTTATGTAACCGTCAAGCGCAATATTTCCGCATTTTGCAATTACATAAAAAATAATAAGAAAATACATTCCGAAGTTGTAAGTTATAATGTTAGGAAGTGGGACATCTTCTAAAATCGAAAAAATTGAAGATACAGTTATTGCGGCAATCATATAAAAATAGAAAAGTAGGAATTTCTTGTTGAATAAAATTTTTCCGCGCAATAAGTCGTTTACAAAAAGCAATGCAATAAAAACAAATGCAATCAAGCGTAATTTTCCGCTGCCGCCAGCGTCTAAAATCATAAAAAACGGAATTATAAAACTAAAAAATTTCAGCAATGCTTCGCGCAAATTTATTTTTCTTCTGTAAATAGGCAATTTTCTATAATTTCTCATCTTTTACACGCCCCTTTTGATTTTTGAAACGCATTTATGAAAAGCCAAAACCGCGCCTGCAAGAAAATCTTGTTTATTCAAAATCAGTCTGTAAAAAATTGAAAATTTTACTGATGATTTTTCATTTTCAAGAATCATGCCGTTTATTTCTGAAAAAACATTGCGCCAATTTTCAAACTCCGCCTTTTTCAGCGAAAACAAAAATCTGTTTTTTACGTTCAGCTTTAAGTTGTAAAGGCTTTTTGAAAAATCATTTAAGCGGTTCTTTTCGTTTATGTAATCTTCAAGTTTTTCAACTGCGCTCTTAAAGCCAAAAATCTCTGAATCAGAAAGATTGTGGCAGGCAGATTCTGCATTTGAAACAAAATAGTTGTACCAGTTGCCGCTCGCATAAGAAATTGCGTTTATATTCGCCAAATACGAATATGTAAAAAATGTGTCCTCGCCAAGTTTTATGCCAAGCGGAAATCGCAAAGAGTTCTGCTCTATGATTTCCCGTCTGTATAGCTTTGCCCATACAGACGGGAATAGCGCGCCTAGCGCGCTATTCCAGTCATTTTTTACGCCTTTTTCAAGCAAAAATGTATTAAGGCGCAATGTGTCTTTTGCTCCGCACACAATAATTTCTGCGTTATCTGCATTTTCTGTTTTTAGCATTTCATAAAACATATCTTTTTCTATCCAGTCGTCAGCGTCCACAAACGTAATCCACTCACCCTTAGCCACATCAAGCCCAGCGTTCCGTGCAGAAGAAACGCCACCGTTTGCCTTGTGAATCACAACAAAGCGACTGTCGCGTGAGGCATATTCATCACAGATTTTTCCGCTGTTGTCTGGAGTGCCGTCGTCAACTAAAATGCACTCCCAGTCGGTAAAAGTCTGGGCAACAATGGAGTCCAGACAGCGACGGATGTATTTTTCTACGTTGTAAACTGGCACAATTATGCTTACAGATGGATTAG
>CAVIQW010000033.1:0-22697 GCA_963644915.1 Paratractidigestivibacter sp. | reverse complement strand
GATTCTCCATTTATTGTAAATAGTTCACAAGATTTTACAGCCTTATCTGATAAATTGTTGACGACAATTAATGAACGTTTTGAAGAATTTTCAGCTTTTCTTATATCATTCTGCATTGCTTTTTTTGAAAAGCCTCCACATCCATTTAATGTAAGAACAGAGATTGTAATAATTAATATTAGTAAAATTTTAGATTTCATTTTTTATTACCTCAGATTTTTCAAGATTTGTATTTTTTTCATTATCAGATATAGTTTTTGTGCTTCTTTTTGTTAATTCTTGATTGGCAATTGTTGAGTTGCGTAAGCGGAATGGGCTTAGTCAGGAGCAGCTTGCTTTTGATGCTGGAGTTTCTAGGCATTATATGTATAAAATAGAAAACAATCTTGCAAGTCCCACTGTAAAGTCGCTTGAAAAACTTGCCGCCGCATTAAAAATCAAGCCGTCCATGATTTTTTTGACCGCCGAACAGATTAATTAGGCTTAGAAATTACCTCGTCCAAATATTCTTCAAATTCTTCTTCAGAAAGAATTTCTGCCTCTGCATCTTGTTCAGGTCCAATGTAAATATAAGAAGTATATCCGTACCAAGAAGATTCCAAATTTGGAAGAATCGAGTTTTTAATCAATCTTGCGTTTTTTCTGTTTAATAATGCACTTATTGTTCCAGGCTTGCTTGTGTCAAAATCGATTCCCACATCAAAATCAAAATAAGTTTCTTTTTCATAAAACACCTTCCTTTTTCTGTTTTGGGAAGCATTTTACAACACAGTGTCTATCAAATCGTGATAGAGCAATTTTTTATTTGAACAAAATTTGGGCGTTCCCCTGGTGCTGATTTCGACAGGCTCAATCAGCACCGGGGTCGGGCGTTCCAACCTTCGCTACCGCTCATTCCAAAATATTGGTTTCGACAAGCTCAACCAACATTTTGGAACTTCGGGTTTCCATGCCCTAACGCAGAATTGATTTTCCAAGTACATTTTTTCAGTTTTCATAATTCGCTATTTTTCTTCATCTAGTGTATAATAAAAAAAATAACGGGACGGATGGCGGAAAATGGCTAAAAATCCAGATTTCTCACACGAAGCATCGCGGCACTTTGCGTATCTTATGAACCAGATTGACGAACTTTACCACAAGGTGAATGTAAAAAGCGCTCTTTCAGACAGCGTTTCCTGGATTCTTTACTGCCTTTTCGATATGTGCGGTCCGTGCAACCAAAGCGAGTTCACGCGTCTTTACGGAATCAGCCGCAAAACGATAAATTCCGCCCTGGAAAAACAGTTCAAGGCACAGGAGTTGATTTGAGTTTCGTGTAATTATTCGGTGTAATTGGAAAATTTCTCGTTCCGGAATTCCCGCATCAAGTGCGAAACTGACAAAATTTTTTGTCATTGCCGAAATTGCACTGCGATGTCTCCAAAGTAAACTTAGTCAGCAATTCCTTGTACAAAAAATCCTGCTAGATGTTCTATCTTTTTCTTCTGCCGGTTGTGAATGCGAAAACTCCTGGGAGGAATTTTTTCAGCAGGAATCCAAAAATCATCAGGCAGACCGTGCACAAAAATGCTGTCGCAAAAAATTGAACTAGGATAAAGGCACCGTGCATTGGAAGTGCTCTTGAAATCAGTTTTTTTATTGAAGTTACCACAAAAGGCGCGTGGGCGGCGTAAATCCAGAATGAATATGCTGAAAGCGCGGAAAGTTTGTTGAAAACGGCTTCATTTTTGGAAAGATTTCCAGCAAGCTTTACAAAAAGAAGAATCGTGAAATTTGTACGCAGAAAATCGACAACTGATGAAGCTGAATTTTCCGTAAAACTGAAGAACATTGAAACTGCCACAAAAAGAATGTAGGCAAACGCAAAATCCTTCCAGCGGATTGAATCCCAAAAATCAAGAATTTTCTGAATATTGTTCACCGCATAAAATCCGAGCGAAAAATAAAAAAGTGCCGGGAAAATCCACAGCGGGTCTGGAAAAATGCCAGAGATTCGGAGCAAGGTCGCTGCAAGAATCGCACAAAAATAAGAAAACGGAAAACGTCCGGCAAGAAATTTTATAAGCGGAGAGAAAATCATAAAAATCAGAAGGTTGCGCAGATACCAAAATTGATAAACTAGCGGATGATAATAATCAAGATAACTGGTTTTTCTTGCAAAAAAAGCCTGTACAAAATCAGAAAAATTCCAGGAGCGGATTATGTTTTCCGGCTTTGAAAAATAGTTTCTTGAAAACGAAAAACTCTGTGCGGCAAAATAAAGCAAAATCGTCAGAACCGTCCAGAAAATGTAGGGAAGAACAATCGATTTGAACTTGGACTTTACGTTTTCCTTTGTACTTTTGGGCTTTGCGAAAAACAGATAAGATGAAATCACAAAGAACAGCGGAACGGAAACACCGCCCAGAACGCTTGTAAAAATTGTTTGAATTATGTTCACGTAAAGAGGAACTGTGAGTTGCATTGAGCCGTCGGCAAAATCAACTGTGCTCTGGTCAAATTTGCTGTGAATAAAGACCACAAGAACCGCAAGAATAAAACGCAGGCAGGTGATTCTTCTTGAAAAATCCATGTTTATAAGATTTGTTTCCGAATCCTGATTCTTCATGTTAAATAAACTCCAAATTTTTGGATTAGTGATTAGATATAATCAGTTTTAGATAGTTTAATATCTTATAAGATTAAATTCAACCTAAAAATAGTCTGATTAGATTACCATTTTGTAAATGAGTTTTAAGGACAATTTAAGAGACGAGATGGAATTCCAGGACATGAAGCAGAAGGAGCTTTCTGAAAAAACTGGAATCAGCGTGAATACAATCAGAAACTACATAAACGGACACAATGCGCTGCCGAGCGCGGAAGTTGCGGTGAAAATTGCTAGCGTGCTTGGAGTTTCGGTTGAATATCTTGTGAGCGGAAAAAAGTCAGGCGTGCAAAAGATTCCGAGCAAAATTGTTCATATTGAAAATTCCCTTCTGCATTTTTCCGAATCCGATTTGGATGCGGTTTCCAGAATTGTTGAGGCGATTGCAGAAAAGTACAAAGGGTATTCTGATTGTGATGACTAGGACCAGTTTTTTCTGTACGTTTTGAACGGCTCTGCTTTTATCGAAGGAATTGATTGACGCAGGCGGAGCATATTTTTTATAGAAAGAAAAGAGTTATTGAATTGTCTATGTGAGACTGTATTTTTTTTTGGAATACAATCCAAAAAAGTTTTTGATTATGCCGATTTTTAGGATTGCTCATAAGTGGCCGTTACGTGGAAATCAAAATGCTACCTTTGTTTTTTAAGGAATTTGTGATTACGACAAGGCAGGAGAAAAGTCTTTCTAAAGCCTACGGTCAGTATGTAAGTACAAGTTCGTTTCCGTATGTGCTTGAGCTTTTGCAGACTACAACGGAATAGCCAGAATGAATGCACTGGATTGGCTGATGGGGAATTAAGTTTTGCAAGGGGAGAAAAATTTGGTCATTCCTAATGTTGAATTTTCATTTTTATCATAAAATCCCTTTGCAAATCTGAATAATTTTTTCAAAGTCGATTTCTTCTAGGGCCGCGGAAAGTTGTTTTATCGGTGAGTTTAGGTTCTGGGGCAGTTCAAAACTCTTTATTGTGGCAAAGTCTTTTTCGACTTTTTCTAGGTCTCCGTTTTCCGCTGATTTTTTAATCTCTTTAAGAATTTCCAGAATCTCTGTTTCTGTTGCGGTCTTTAAGTTTTCTTTTGGTTCTTCTAAATCGTTAAACTGATTTTTTAGCGCATTTTCTGCTTCTGCGTATTTTTTTAGCAGGGCAGGGGTTTTTAACTTTATTGTTTCAATGTTCTTTTCGCCGGCAGCTTTTTCAAGTTCTGCGGCACAAACGCCCAAATCTTCAAAACCGCAGATTTTTGCGGAACTTTTTAAGGCGTGAACTTCAATTTTGTAGGAATTCAATGCGTTTTCATCAGAATTTTCAGCCTTTTCTTCAAATTCCTGAATTAATGCGGATTTTTTTTCAATCTGTGAATAAAAAGTTTTCAGGATTGTTTTGTCAACCTTGTTCTTTTTGTTTTCTTGTTGGTGAATTTCTGTTTTTTCTGAAAAAATACGTTTTTCATGCGGAATGTTTGTTTTCATCACGCGGTAAAGCTCTTTTTCTTCAATCGGTTTTGAAAGAAAATCGTCAAAACCAGTCGCAAGAAATTTCTCTCGTGCACCATCAACTGCATTCGCTGTAAGAGCCACAATGCAGTTTTTTTTGCCAGATTTTTTTTCGTCTTCGCGAATAAGCAACGTTGCTTCTTCACCGTCCATAACTGGCATCATATGATCCATAAAAATTATATCAAAATGGTCATTTTTCGCTTTTTCAACCGCTTCAGCACCATTTGTGCAAGTTTCAACTGTGCATTTGTACTGCGCCAAATACCCCTGTGCAACCAGAATATTCACCTCATTGTCATCCACAACAAGAACTTTTGCGTCTGGGGCAGTAAAATTAATATTTTCTTCTATGTTATTAGTCTTTTCTTTTGCGACAACCTGCGGAATTGTGAACGAAAATTCACTGCCTTTTCCATATTCGCTCTTTACGTCAAAAGTTCCGTTCATCAGTGACACAAGTCGTCTTGAAATTGCAAGTCCAAGACCGCTTCCTTCTTTTTTGCGGTTGTGCAGCATATCAACCTGCTGGAACGAATTGAACAGAATTTTTAAATCTTCCGGCTTAATTCCAATTCCTGTGTCTTGAACAGAAAAATCCAGAAGAATTTTTTCGTTTTCAGAAAAATCTTTTCTTTTAAGTTTTTGCGGATTTTTTGAATCTTCGTGAATTTTTATGCTGATTCTGATTTCCCCATCCTCGGTGAATTTTACGGCGTTTCCTGCAAGGTTCAAAAGAACTTGTTTTATGCGTATGTCGTCACCAAAAAGCCAGAGAGGAACGTTTTCTTCAATTTTTATAAAAAGTTTTACTGATTTTGAAGAAATCCGCACTTTTACAATAGATTCAAGGTCATCAATCAAAGTCTGAAGGTTGTAAACTACCGGAATTATTTCAAGTTTCCCTGATTCAATTTTCGAAAAATCCAGAATATCGTTTATAATTGTAAGAAGCGTATGCGCCGCCCGATTGATTTTTTCAAGATAGTTTTCAGTTTGTGGCGAAAGTTTATCTTTAAGCGCAATTTCTGAAAATCCTACAATCGCATTCATCGGTGTTCTGATTTCGTGGCTCATTGTCGCAAGGAAAGTTGATTTTGCATGACTGGCACTTTCCGCTTCAAGTTTTGATTCCATGATTCGGATGTTTTGCTTTGCCCTAAGCACCAAATTCATTTGCCGGATTATTACGCAGCAAAAGCCGAGCAGGGCAAAAAGATAAAGATTCGGCTTGTAAAAAATTTCTGGCTCAAGTTTCTGCACAAAAAGAATCTCAATAACAACAATTACTGTTGCCACCAGCATCAAAGGAATTATAACAAAAGGTGAAAGATTAAAAATAATCACCGAAACAAGACAACTCGTAAAATAAAGTGCAAAATCAAGTTGGGTTGTTGTATGAAAATCGACAAACAGCATTATCACGTTCCAAAAAATTATGAACGCAACATACAGATGAGAAATTAGAATAACATTTTTTTGTTTTGAATGAAGTTTGTTACGGCACAAACGGTTCAAAAAATATATAAGAATAGAAAACAGTACCAGCGCAACATAAAGAATATTGTAAAATCCTTGCCATTTCATAAAATCATCGTTCTTAAAAATATTGCTAAAAATTATGATTCCAGTTTCCAAAAACGCAATAAGCGGGGCAATGGTGTTTAAAACAGAGCAGTTGTTAAGCGCCGCAAGAAAAATAACCTCGTCCTTTTCCTGCTTGCTTTGGATTATGTAGTCATTTTTATTGGTGAATTTAAATTCACTTGTTTCTTTTTTATTCAATGTTGGCAAAAAAATCTCCAATGCGTTGTAAAATTTCGTTCGCACTTGTTGTTTTTAAGATATATCCTTCTGGTTTTAGTGCCATTGCATTTTTAACGTTTTCAACATCACTTACACCAGTCAAGAAGAATATCGGAATATCTTTTGTGTTTTCTTCCGAACGAATCATCTGCAAAGTCTGAAGTCCATCACAGACTGGCATCATATAATCAAGCAGAATCAAATCGGGTTTTTGTGTTCCCAAGAGAGAAATTGCCGCTGTTCCGGATTTTGCGACAATTGTGCGGTAATTAGACTTTAAAATACTTACCATCGAGCGAAGTATTATAGGGTCATCATCAACAATCATAATTTGCCGTCGCAGGTCTTTTTGTTCTGAAAAATTTTCAGTCGATTCATTTTTGTTTTTAGAAGATTCAAAAAATTTATTAATTTTATCCATTACAGTTGAAATTAAGGTTGGAGTTAAAACAACTCCAGTAAGGTTTCCGTTCCAAGGGGATACGTGTTTATGATAATCGTCTTTGCTTCCGATAAAAAGCATAGGAAATCGTCTTGTTGCCGACCCAGAAAGCAACGCTCGAAGAACCTGGGCCTCGCCGCGAGAAACTTCCTTTGAATAAACAACAATCAATTCTGGCTTAAATTCCAAAATTTTATCCAGCAGATGCTCCTTGTTGAAGTCTAAAACTTTTGTTTCATACTTTTGCAAAAGAGAATTAGAGATTTCGCTTGTCGTCTTAGAAGCATCCGCCACAAAAACAATTTTTTCCATACCTGCAATTATATCAGTTATATCTTTAAAATGGTAGATTTTTGTTCAATTTTTTGTTGCGGTTTTTTGCTCGGTTACGGCAAGTTCCGCTCATTTTTACTTTTCTAAAATCGGTTTTATTTTTTCAAGGATTTTTTCATCTGCTGGAAGCCATTTTACGCTTTTCAGTTTTTCTGCTGAAAGCCAGATGGCGTTTTCGTGTTCCAAAAGCGTAAGGTTTCCCGAAACAACTGAACACAAGAAACATTCCATTACAAGATGAAAAGCAGGGTAGTCGTATTCAACAGTGCAAAGTTTTTGTTCCACACGGATTTCCGCCACAAGTTCCTCGCGGATTTCTCTTATAACCGCCTGTTCTGCAGTTTCGTCCGATTCAATTTTTCCGCCTGGAAATTCCCACCAGTTCTTCCATTCGCCATAGCCACGTTGCGTTGCAAAAATTTGCATAGTGCCGTCAGAATCTGTACGGAAAATCACAGCCGCAGAAACTCGTGTTGTTTTGTTAGTCATATCTGTTAACCACTGTTTGAAAAAAAAAGGCAAGCCAGAAAAACAGTTAATTTTAATTTTCGCCTTGCATTGGAGCATAAACCAAATTTGAAAGTTCCGCTAATTTTTCTTTAGAAGCGTTTGACTTTATGCTTACGCTGTATTCAATGCCTGGAACTACGTCTAGCCAAATGCAGATTCCAACAGATTCAGAGTCAGAATTAAAAAGTTTTACAGTCGCATCGTTATAGCCAACTTTTACGAAAGAAGTTTCCTGCCAGTTGTAGTAAAATCCCGAAATATCTTTTGGCTCAAGTTCGCTTGACATTTTTGCTCGTACAACGCAATCGGAGTCATTCCACGAAAACATAGCCTGAGCCAAAGAACCAGAAATTATTGAATAACTGACATCTTTTGCGTCTGCTGGAACATTAAAATAAAAACCCAAAGAGGTTGAAATTTCATCTGCGGAAGATTCTTTTACAGGGTTCGGAACTCCATCAAGATTTTCCTGTTTTTCTGAGGAAACTTTAGCCCTTTTGCAGCCCGAAACACTCATAACAATAGAAGAAAACACACATAACAATAAAATCGCATTTATCTTTTTCATAGTTCCGAATTTATATTTTATAAAGAAAAAAATCAAGGAGAGAAATTAATCTTTGCCATAACCAAAACTTATACTCAGCAAAAGAAAGTTGTATTTTAAATATTTTTTTCTCTGTTTTATATTTAAGACATAAAAAAAACGGCAAACATCTAAAAAAAATGTGCACCTGCCACGGTAGGCGAGATTGCAAAAAGAGTTTGCGATGCAAACTTCAATATAAACTGTTGCTTCTGTTTGGAGGTAAATATGAAAAAATTTGTTATGGCTACGGTTGCGGCCTTGAGTGTGTTTTCTGCTTGTGCTGCGGATTCCAGTAATTCTGGAAACGGTTCGAATTTTCAATTAGGCAGAAAGAACAGTGGAAAAATTCTTGTGGCTTATTATTCTGCGTCTGGAACGACAAAGTCGGTTGCCGAAAAAATCGCATCTTATCTTGGAGCGGACTTGTTCGAGGTTGTTCCAAAAGATGATTACACTTCCGCAGACCTTGACTGGACAAACAGAAACAGCCGTGTCTACTGCGAACACGACACAATTTTTGGCTCAAAAGCAAACGGAACTGCGACTGTGAGCGACTTAAAAAAAGTTTCTGTTGAACTAAAGGGGAACGCTCCCGACTTAAGTGGCTACGAAACCGTCTTTATTGGCGCACCAATCTGGTGGGGAATTGCAGCCTGGCCTGTAAATGGCTTTGTCGAAGGCACAGATTTTAAGGGAAAAACAGTTGTTCCGTTCTGCACTTCTATGAGTTCAGGACTTGGACGGTGTGGCGAACTGCTCCACGACTTAGCTGGAAAAGACAACGGAAACTGGCTTATTGGAAAAAGATTTAGCACAAGGGCAAGTGAAAGCGAAGTAAGAGGCTGGATTGATTCAATTGGTGTAGACTTACGTTAGGGATAGTAGCGGCGACGGAGGGCGAAAAAATTGCAAGAAGCGAAGTTTCTTGTTCGACAGGATGTCGGGGGAACGCCCCAAATATAATAGAAGAAACTTTTAAATTAAAACAAACTGGAGGAAATATGGATTTTGTAAAATTGAATAACGGCGTGCTTATGCCAATGTTGGGATTCGGAGTGTTTCAGGTGCCGGACGGTTCTGTTACAGAGCAGGCGGTTTATGATGCAATTTGTGCAGGCTACCGCTTGATTGACACTGCGGCAGCTTACCAGAATGAGGAATCTGTCGGACGTGCGATTAGTCGTGCCGTTTCGGAGGGGCTTGTAAAGCGTGAGGAGCTTTTTGTTACCACAAAACTTTGGGTTCAGGATTTTGGTTATGAAAATGCAAAAAAGGCTTTTGAACTGTCCCTAAAAAAGTTAGGGCTTGAATACATTGACCTTTATCTTTTTCATCAGCCGTTTGGCGACTATTACGGCTCTTACCGCGCGATGATTGAGCTTTACAAAGAGGGAAAAATCCGTGCAATCGGTTGCAGCAATATGTATCCTGACCGACTCGCAGACCTTTGTGAAAACTTTGACGTAATTCCTGCGGTGAATCAGGTTGAACTTCATCCATTTTTTCAGCAGCCGGGCGCACTAAAAAATATGAAAAACTACGGCGTTGTGCCAGAAGCGTGGGGACCTTTTGCGGAAGGCAAGCACGACATTTTTAAGAATCCTGTTCTGGCAGAAATTGCCGCTGCCCACAAAAAGACGGTTGCCCAGATGATTTTGCGGTGGAACATCCAGCGTGGAGTTGTCGTAATTCCAAAGTCGGTACACAAAGAACGCATAACGGAAAACTTTAACGTGTGGGATTTTGAGCTTACACAAGACGAAATAAAAAAAATCGCCACGCTAGACCTTGGGCACAGCGAAATCGTAAATCATTATGACCCGTCGTTCGTAAAAATGATAAACACCTGGAAAATCCACGAATAGAAGTTAGGGCAGGAGGCTAATTATGCAATTTTTCTTGAAATTTTGTCATTTATGGAATTTTCTATTCAAAAATAAATGTTTTTTCTATGCATTTCTATGCTGAAAACCAATCTTCAACCTTTAAAAAAGACCTTTCTGAGGCTTCTGCAAAATCAGAGACATTGTGGGTTACAAGAACCATTCCGTTTGCGATTGCTGTTGCTGCAATTTGGGTGTCGCAGTATGGCAAAGTTTTTCCGCATTTAGTACAAGTTCCAAGCATTTGACCGCAGATATTCGCAGAAAAGTCGTCATAAGGAATTATTTCAAAATCTTTTTGATATTCTACAAGACATTTTTCTATATAAGTTTTTCTTTTTCCTTCAGGCATTTTTGAAACACCATAAACTAATTCCTGCCAAGTTATTGCAGAAATCGCACACATATTTTTCCGTGCTTTATATAATGCAATTACATTTTGATTTGGACGTTCTTTTGAAAATTCAGAAACAATATTTGTATCTAATAAATAAACTTTATTCATCTTTTTCTCATATAATATTTTTTTAGAGTTATTCTTCAAAAATCACTCTGTTTGGATCTGGATAAACTTTTGGCGGAAGAGGAATTCCGTCATCATTTAAAACCTCTGCATATTCTTCTTTTAGTTTATTCAACCTATCGATTAAAGACGGTTCTTCGTCTTTTTGGCAAAATTCTTCATAACTTATAATCACCGCAACCGGCTTGTCGTATCTGGTCAGTTCCACAGGTTCGCCGCCTTCCGCGATTTTCACAAAATTAGAAAGATTGTTTCGCGCCTCATAAATTGAAGTTCTGCACATAATGACACCTCCAAAATATCTTTGATAAGAAAATAATAGCACATAAAAATATGTTAGTCAAGATTTAAAATGTTGGCTATAATTATAAAAAAAGAAGATGCGGCTAATTTTTAATAGCAAAACTTGCGCACTTATATAGCGGAAGCATTTTTCGTTTCTGCTGATTTTTTCTTTCCAATGATTCTATCTTTCCATCAACCTAACAACTTCATCCTTTGAATCCAAGAAAATCTTTGCAATCTGCAATTTTACGTATTGCATAAAAAAATCCTCCGTGTATAAACTATTATACTTCGGGTTTTGGATTTTTGCAAAAATCAGACTTCTTTGTAGTATGGGCAAATATCCTCAATTAAAGCCGGACGGACTTCACGCGGCAATGTCGGTGAGCAAGTCGTTCACTGGAACAATAGCTTCTATCCTTGTTCCGGTGGTGATTGCACGTTTTGCCTCAACTTACTACGCGTCAAACAAATACATCGACCCGCTTTCAATTCCGACCTGAAACTAAAGTGAAAGGTTGCACCCAATAAAAAATATTTTTTATAAAAGAGTTCTAAAATATTTGTTTTATTTGTGCTAAAATATTCGTATGTATGCGGATTCATTCTTAAACTTTTATCTTACCGTTCAGGAATTTGGGCTAGAGGAGGGGGTAAATATTCTTTCACGGTTTGGCTCGCATGAATGTCTTGCAATTGATGCGGGATTTTCTGCGGATGACATTTGGAAGCGGGCGGAACTTGTTTCCCAGTGTCTTGATTTTTTTGACCCAGAAAAAGAATTGAACCTTATCCGAAAAATAAAACAGTTAATCTATTTTTGTGCTGGAGCAATGCCGACTTCTGAGAATATTGAAAAAGGCGAGCAGAACATAGCACTTCTTGAAAAAAATATAACTGAATTTAAGAATTCCGAAAACGAATTTGCTTCGCATTTGGTTGCAATCGGGCCTTGCGGATTTGACCACGACTGGGAATCTTCTGAAAATGGGGGACGCACGCACGATTTTTTTGACCGCAGTTCAATTATTGAAGAACGTAATTTTTTTGAACAGGAGCTTCTTCTTGCTAAAAAACTTGATTTACCGGTAATTGTTCATTCGCGAAAAAGTTTTCAGCACACAATGGATATTCTGCACGCCGTAAAATGGAATAAAGGTGTAATCCACGGTTTTTCATATTCTCAATCCGAACTTGAATTCTTTTTGAATATGGGTTGGTACATCAGTTTTGACGGTTCAGTAACTTTTTCTGGCAAAAATAAAAACGAAATGGCAGAAATGGTTTCTTATGTTCCGCTGAACCGGCTTCTTATTGAGTCAGATTCACCGTTCTACGCGCCAATTCCGGTAAAAGGCTCTGTAAATTCTCCAGAAAATCTAAAATATATCTACGAATATATTGCTTCAAAGCGAAAAATGCAAAGTCTAAAACTGAATGAAAAAATCCAGAACAACATGAAGAAACTGTTCGGCATAGAGTAGTAGTTTTTTCATATATCGAATGGCGAATTTAATTTTGCATACGAATTGAATAAGCCAGAAAAAACTTGCCAATTCGTATGCAAAAATCTTACAATAAATTCAACGCCTGCTGCAAATCCGCAATCAAATCGTTTTTGTCTTCAAGTCCGCACGACATTCTTACAAGACCAGCAGGAATTCCTGCGGCTTTAAGTTGCTCATCGTTCATTTGTCTGTGGGTTGAAGTAGCCGGATTCAGACAACAAGTTCTTGCGTCCGCAACGTGAGTTTCAATCGCACAAAGTTTTAGTGCTTTCATAAATTTTTCTGCCGCCGCACGACCACCTTTCAATTCAAAAGAAACTACACCGCAACCGCCGTTCGGAAGATATTTTTTCGCAAGTTCGTAATATTTATTTCCTTTTAAAGTTGGGTAATTTACACTCTGAATCTGTGGCTGTTTTTCCAGAAATTCCGCAACAGCCTGTCCGTTTTCAACGTGCCGTGGCATTCTTACCTGCAATGATTCAAGCCCCAAGTTCAAGATAAATGCGTGGAACGGCGACTGGATTGAACCAAAATCGCGCATAAGCTGACTTGTCGCCTTTGTAATGAATGCGCCTTCCTTGCCAAATTTTTCAGCATAAGTAATTCCGTGGTAACTTTCATCTGGAGTTGCAAGCCCAGGAAACATATCTTTGTGAGCCATCCAGTCAAATTTTCCGGCATCAATAATTGCGCCGCCAACACAAGAGCCGTGTCCGTCCATGTATTTTGTTGTTGAATGAGTAACAATATCCGCACCCCATTCAATCGGACGGCAGTTAATTGGAGTAGGGAAAGTGTTGTCAACAATAAGCGGAACATTGTGTGCGTGCGCAACTTTTGCAAATTTTTCAATATCAAGAACTGTAAGAGCCGGATTTGCAATGGTTTCACCGAACATTGCACGTGTATTTGGTTTAAAAGCCTTGTTCAATTCTTCTTCAGAAGCGTCCGGATCAACAAAAGTTGACTCAATTCCCATTTTTTTCAAAGTAGTTGAAATAAGATTAAAAGTTCCGCCATAAATACTAGTTGAGGCAACAATATGGCTTCCACATTCACAAATATTAAAAATCGAAAAAAAGTTTGCCGCCTGTCCAGAAGAAGTCAGCATTGCCGCAGTTCCACCTTCAAGAGCCGCAAGTTTAGCCGCAACAAAATCGTTAGTAGGGTTTTGAAGTCTTGTGTAAAAATATCCGCTCTTCTGCAAATCAAAAAGTGCGCCCATCTCTTCGCTTGTGTCATATTTAAAAGTTGTAGACTGAACAATCGGAATCTGACGTGGTTCTCCATTTTTTGGCTCGTAGCCAGATTGAATACATTTTGTGTTGATTGATTTTTCCATTTTATAAAATCCTTTGCAATTCAAAATAAAGTTTGATTGAATCTCGAATTTTTACTGAATCCACGAATTGAATAAAGAAAAAAACTCAAGTTTCAAAATTAAACTGATTTTCAAATTATAGAATGAAAAAAAAATAAATGCTATACTCGTTCCGTATGGAAAATCAGTTTGAACGGATAGAACTTACACTTGGAAAAGAAAAAATCCAGAAACTTCATAATTCCCGCATAATTGTTTTTGGGTTGGGAGGAGTCGGAAGTTACGTTGTGGAGGCTCTTGTTCGTTCTGGTCTTGGTGCAATTGATATTGTAGACAATGATACAGTTTCCGTTTCAAATATAAACCGCCAGCTTTACGCATTACATTCAACAGTTGGAAAAAATAAGACTGATGTTGCAGAAGAACGAATTCTTGACATAAATCCAGAATGTAGAGTAACAAAATTCAAGACATTTTTTTTGCCTGAAAATTCCAGTCAGTTCGATTTTTCAAAATATGATTACGTTGTGGACTGCATTGACACTGTAAAAGGAAAGATTGAAATAATTCTTTGTGCAAAAGCGGCGCAAAAACCAGTTATAAGCGCAATGGGGGCGGGAAACAAACTTGATCCAACAAAATTTCAGGTTGCAGATATTTCAAAAACTTCAGTCTGTCCGCTTGCACGTGTAATAAGAAATGAACTGAAAAAACGTCGCATAAAAAATGTTAAATGTGTTTTCAGTACAGAAATAATAACACCACCTAAAACTGAACAAAAATCAGAAAAAATGCCACCCGAACAACAAGTTCAAAGTGGCAAATTTCAAAAACAAGTTCCTGGAAGCAATGCATTCGTGCCTTCTGTGGCAGGACTTATAATTGCTTCCGAAGTGATAAAAGATTTAATTTCTTTGTAAACTAATCTTAAACCTTGAACTTATCAATCTGTTCGTCCATTTCAGCAATACTGTCATGAACTTTCTTTGAGATTTCTGTAAGGGCGGCTCCAGACTCATTGATTTTTGTTGCACCAATGCTCATTTCGTCCATGCTTCCGCTCATTACAGAAGTTGAATCCTGTAAATTCTTTATTTCGCTAAGAATTGCCTTGTTTCCTTCTGACATTTCTTTTGAGGCGGTTCTTACTTCAATTGTGCTGTCGTTCATTGCGTGCAAAGCCTGATTAATTTGGATTGAACCTTCGTTTTGTTCTTCCATCGCTGCCTTAATCTGCCGTACAAGCTGGTCTGTTTCTTCAATCCGGTTTGTAACATCTTGGAAAGCCTGCCGTGATTCCGTAGAAGCGGAAACAACACTGTCAATAAGCCCACTTATAGATTTTAACTGTTCACCAATAGTTTTTGACTGCTGGGAAGAAGTTTCTGAAAGTTTTCTGATTTCGTCTGCAACAACAGAAAATCCTTTTCCTGCTTCGCCTGCGTGTGCCGCTTCAATTGCCGCATTCATTGCCAAAAGATTTGTCTGTTCAGCAATATTTGCAATTGCCGCGTTTGCATCAAGCAAAGTTTCACTCTGGTTCTTAATGCGTTCAATCTGCCCATTCACATTTGACTGCAAATTATAGCCAGAGCGAGCGCTTGCAGAAAGTTGGTTGAACGAATCCGCCATTTTGTCCACTGAATGGTTTACGGTAGAAATATTTCCTATCATCTGTTCCACCGCAGCGGATGCCTGGGTTACTCCAGAACTTTGAGTTTCAATCATTTTTTCAAGGGATTCAATATTTGAGGCAATTTCATTTACAGCACCGGCAGTTCCGCTAACAGAATCAGACTGATTTTTAATCTGATTGTGAACTGATTCAATGTTTGCAAGAATTTCTGTGATTGCCGCACTGGTGTCTTCTGTTGTTGCAACAAGGGTTTCGTCTGCAAATTCAAGATTTTCTTTTGCATTCTTAAGGTCTGTCATGATTTCGCGCATATTTCCTGTAAATTTATTGAATTCGTTTACAACTGCACCGATTTCATCATTTGTTTTGACATCAATAGTTTTTCTAAGGTCAGCATCTCCAGAAGCGATTTCTTCAATCGCATTTCTAACTTTTTTAAGAGGTTTGACTACATAAGCAATTCCAAATGCAAGTGCAATCATAAGAAGAACAGCTCCGCTCACAAATGTAATGCCCATAATCTTGTTAAGTTCATTTGCCGTAGATTCAAATTGTTTTTTAGGAATCATAATTCCTGCGCTCCAATTTGCAAGTTTAAGCGGTTTATAAAAACAGATTGATTTAACACCGGAACTTGGGTCAGTAACAAGCTTTTCCCCAGTTTCTTCTTTCAGCATATTTTGAATAACTTCGTGCATTCCATTTTTTGTGCTTTCAGAATCATTTAAAATATCTTTTTTAATAAAAGTCTTGTCTTTATGACCAATTACAACACCGTCTGAATCAACAATAAATCCGTAGCCGTTTTTTCCAAGTTGAATTTTAGAAACCACTTCCTGAACCTTGTCGGCTCCAATCATTGCTACAAAGACGCCTTTTACAGAATCATCAAAATTTTTTACAGGAACTGCAATATGAAAAACCATTTTTCCTGTAGAGCGACCTAAAACAGGATTATCAATTGAAACGTCTTTTCCGCCAAAAACTATATCATTAAAGTACTGGCGGTCACGCACATTCGCTGTTCCGCCACTTGAAGTCCACATATTTCCTTTTAAATCAGTTATCGCGGCATAAGAGAATGATTTTACGATTTCCTTATTGCTGAAAATAAGTTCTTCTGCAATTTCTGAAATATCTTTTTCTTTAAAAGATTTAGAATTTGCAATCGATTTTGCAGTGTTTATTTTGCCATCAATCAAAGCGTCAAGAAATGTCTGGACTGATGCCGTCATGGCGTTTCCGTATTCATTATAAAGCAAATTTACATCTTTCTTTATAAAACTTGAAACAATAATTCCTTGAACCAAAAATATCGCACCTAGAATAACAATTGCAAATGAGCAAAATTTTAATGCGATAGAACTTTTACCTGTTTTGTTTTTCATATTGCATAGCTCCATTTATTATTCCAATTATAACATTTTTTTTAACACTGACAACTTTTTTTGTTAAATCTGAATAATAATTTCCACGCCGCTTTAAGCCGTTTTTTATTTTACAAAAGTATATCCTGCATCTGTAATCGCTTTTTCAAATTCAGAATCCGGAATATCTTTTGAAAGTTTTACAACCACCTGATTTTTTTCGTGGTTTGCAACCGCTTCCTGAACTCCATCAATTTTTTCAAGTGCTTCCTTTACGTGTTTTTCGCAATGGCCGCACATCATTCCTTCTACTTTCAATGTTTTTTCTGACATATTTGCTCCTATTTTATTTTGAACAGAATTTTTAATTCTTCTGTCGTGTTTTGCATCTTTGATATTTATTAAATTCAATCTTAGCGCATTTGTTACAACGCAAAAACTAGAAAGGCTCATTGCGGCCGCACCGAACATCGGATTCATGCTAAGTCCGAACGCATGGTAATAAACGCCAGCCGCAAGAGGAATTAATATAATATTGTAGAAAAAGGCCCAGAACAGATTTTCGTGAATATTTTTCAGAGTTTTACGGCTCAAGCGGATTGCGGCAGGAACATCCAAAAGTGAATTTTTTACAAGAACGACATTTGCCGCATCCAACGCAACATCAGTTCCTGCACCAACTGCCATTCCTGTATCCGCAACGGTAAGGGCAGGGGCATCGTTTATTCCATCGCCAACCATACAAGTTTTTCCAGATTTTTTAAACTCTTTTACAACTTTTTCTTTTCCGTCTGGAAGAACACCGGCAATCACCTGGTCAACTCCTGCTTTTTTACCGATTGCATTCGCAGTTTTTTCGTTGTCGCCAGTAAGAAGAACAACCTTAATTCCCATATTTTTCAGCTCGGAAATCGCTTTTGCACTGTCTTCTTTTATAACGTCTGAAACAGCAATAATTCCAAGGAATTTTTCGTTTTCTGCAAAGAAAAGGGGAGTTTTACCTTCATCAGAAAGTTTTTCCGCCTGCAGCAAAATATTTTTATCAATCGAATTTGGAACAATCTTTTCTATATATTTTAGGTTTCCGCCAAAAATACTTATTCCGTCAAGTTTTGCCGTAAGTCCATTTCCCGGAACAGAAGAAAAATCTGTAACATCTTTCGTTGCAATGCCATTTTCCTGTGCTTTTTTTAGAACGGCTTTGCTCAGCGGATGTTCGCTTTTTGCTTCAAGACTTGCGGCTTTTTCAATAAGCTCATTTTCACTGATTTGGTTTGGAATTATATCTGTAACGAGTGGTTCACCTTTTGTTACAGTTCCAGTTTTATCCAGAACAACAATTTGAGTTTTTCCAGTTTCTTCAAGACTTTCTGAAGTCTTAAAAAGAATTCCGTTTTTTGCGCCGATTCCGTTTCCGACCATAATCGCCACTGGAGTTGCAAGACCCAACGCACAAGGACAACTTACAACGAGAACGGATATGGCTCTTCCCAAACTAAAAGAAAATTCAGAACCTACCAAAAGCCACACAACAAAAGTCACCAAAGAAAATGCAAGAACTGCTGGAACAAAAACTCCAGAAACTTTGTCCGCAATTTTTGCAATAGGGGCTTTTGTTGCGGCAGAATCGCTTACCATCTGGATAATCTGGGAAAGCGTTGTGTCTTCACCAATTCGTGTCGCCTGGCATTTTATAAATCCGCTCTGATTTATTGTTCCAGCGGAAACTTCATCGCCAACAGTTTTGTCTACCGGAATTGATTCTCCTGTTAAAGCAGACTCGTTTATGGCGGTGTTTCCTTCAATAATTTTTCCGTCAACAGGAATATTTTCACCCGGACGAACTACAAAAATATCGTCAATTTTTACTTCGCCAATCAAAACTTGGGATTCTTTTCCGTCTTGAATCAACGTTGCAGTTTTTGGAGCAAGTTTCATCAGACTTTCAAGAGCGTTTGTCGTCTTTCCCTTGGAGATTGATTCAAGCAGTTTTCCAACAGTAATCAACGTCACAATCATCGCGGCACTTTCAAAATACAAGTTGTGCATATAGAACACTGATTTCTCAGCATTTCCAGCCAAAGCGGAATCTGTCATCGCGAAAAGCAAAAATGTACTGTACACAAATGATATTCCCGAGCCCATTGCAACAAGCGTATCCATATTCGGAGCACCGTGAAAAAGACTTTTAAATCCGTTGATAAAAAATTTCTTGTTTATCAGCATAATTGCAAACGCAAGAATCATTTCTACAAGACCCATTGCAACGTGATTTCCACCGTTTTTCATAAACCAAGAAGGAATCGGCCAGTTCCACATAACGTGTCCCATAGTTAAATACATAAGCACAAGCAAAAGCAGTACAGACCAGACGAGGCGTTTTTTTAAGAGTGGAGTTTCTTTATCTTGCAAAAGATTTTTTTCATCTTTTTTTGGTTTTTCAGATTTTTTTTCTATTTTTTCAGCATTGTAGCCTGCATTTTGCACTGCAGCCACAATTTTTTCTGCAGAAGCCGTTCCTTCAACGCCCATGGAATTTGTCAAAAGGCTTACCGCACAACTAGTTACACCCGGAACTTTAGAAACGGCCTTTTCAACGCGGGCAACGCAAGCCGCACAGCTCATTCCTGAAACCGAATATTTTTCCATAAAACCTCCATCAGAAAAAATAAATCAAAATACAAATTGAACCAGAATCATATAAACTGCCGTTCCGCCGGCAATTGCAATCATCATATTTTTTTTAGAAACAATATACAAAACTGCTGTCAGCACAATTCCTACAAATTCTGGAATTCCGTGGCTTGCGGAAAAAATACTCACACCTTTTAGGCAATAGACAACCAGCATTGCAAAAATTGCAGAAGGAAGAGCCTTTCCAAGGTAATGGACATATTCAGGAATCGGTCTTGAACTTCTAAAAATTATAAATGGCAAGAACCGGGTGAGCAAAGTTCCCGCCGCACAAATTCCAATTATAATCGCACGCTGAAAAAAAGGCATTTCCGTCATTCAAGTTCTCCAAATTTTTCAATAGGTTTTCTAAAAGCAGAAAGAAGCAAAAGGATACAAGCCATTGCCGGAATCATAAAAGAGTCTTTTCCAAAAATCAAAAGACATCCAAGCGTTGAAACAAAACCGATTAGGGCAGAGTAGTGTTTTTTTTCTTTTAAAAATCGGTCAACAAAAATCACTGTGAACATTGCTGTAAGGGCAAAATCCAAGCCTTTTGTGTTGAATGAAATCAGCGAACCAAAAATTCCGCCCATTGTCGCGCCAAAAACCCAATAAAACTGATCCAGCAACGAAGTCCATAAATAAAACCAGCCCTTGTCAACTTCCTCTGGAATCTCGGCTGTGTAATTCAAAGAAAAAGTTTCGTCACACATCGCATAAATAAGATAGAATTTTTTCCAGCCCAAGCCGCCTTTATACTTTTCAAGCATTGAAATTCCGTAAAAAAGATGACGAGCCTGAACCATCAGCGTAATAAAAAGTGCCTGAAGCGGAGCAAACGGTGAAAGCAACATCGTAACTGTAATAAATTCTAGCGAACCGCCAAAAATCAGAATCGCCATGGCAAAAGGATACCAAAAACTGAATCCCGAAACATTCATGTAAAATCCGTAGGTAAAACCCAAAAACAGAAATCCTGCTAAAAGCGGAATTGTACGTGGAAAAGCCATTCTTAATGCAAGCAAAACTTTGTCTGAACGCATAAAATCATTTTATAAATAATCAGAATTCAGGGCAATAACTTTATTTTTCAATAGTAAACATTAATAGTAATCAATAAAAATCTACAGACTTTTTACATATTGTGCAGCACACACTGCGGCAACCGCGCCGTCACTTGTGGCGGTTACAATTTGACGCAAGGGTTTTGAACGTACATCGCCTGCAACAAAAAGTCCTGGAACAGATGTTTCCATTTTTTCATCGGTGATTATATATCCGTTTTCATCTTTTTTTAAAGTTTCCAGTAGGGAAGTCTGCGGTTTCATTCCGACACAGACAAAAACCGCATTAGTTTCCAGCAAAGAATTCTGCTTTGTTTCAAGATTTTCAACATTGATTCCAGAAACTTTTTCTTCGCCAACAATTTCTTTTGCAACTGAATTAAAATGAACCGTTATTTTTTGATTTTCAAAGATTTTTTCAGCAATAAATTTTGTTGCCCTAAGTTCGTTTCTTCGGTGAATCAAGTCAACGTGCGAGGCGATATTTGAAAGATACAACGCCTCTGAACAGGCAGTGTCGCCACCGCCAACAACAACGACTTTTTTATTTTTAAAAAAAGGACCGTCGCAAACTGCACAGTAAGAAACTCCTGACCCAGCAAATTTTTCCTCGCCAGGAATTCCAAGTTTGCTGTGTGTCGCACCAGTTGCATAAATCACCGCTTTAGCCGAAAATTCTTCTGTACCTGTTTTTATAAGAAATAAATTTTCTTTTTTATCGATAGACCGAACTTCTGAATAAATAATTTTTGCGCCAAAAAATTCGGCCTGTTTCGTAAGATTTTCAATCAGTTCCGTTCCATTTTCAGCAGGAAAAATTCCAGGATAATTTTCAAGATTATAAATTTCAAGAACCTGACCGCCACCACCAGCATCTATAATTACAGAATTCATTCCGGAACGGGAAGCGTAAACTCCAGCCGAAAGCCCGGCAACTCCGCCACCAATAATTACAATATCTTTGCTTTCCATATTTTAAATATACCAATCTTCCAGTAAAAAAAACAGTAAAAAAAGAAAGTAGGATTTCTTATTATTGTGGTAGACAGAATCTATATTATAGTAAGTTACGTAACTTGATGAGTTACAAGGAGCATTTTCGTATGAACAGTACGCTTGCTAGTATCTTAAAAATTGCTTTGACTGCAATTTCTAGTATGGTTGCTTTAGTCATCAAATTAATCTCTGACAAGATTGATGATTCTGATGATGAAGAGTAAATAATTTCTAAAGTTGCAAGGTTACCACCTTGCAACTCTCGTGCGGTTAGCACGAAACAGAAAAAGGATGTTGTGAGTATGAAAGTTGCTAAAGGTTTGAAAATCTTCGTTTCTAATTTTGATTATCGTTTTGTTTTTGAAAAGATTTGTGATTCTGTTATTCAGTATCTTTTGTTTGATAATGCTGATATGTGGCAGTGTGAAAATTGTTTAGTTAGGTAGGTTTTGATATGTCTTTTGAAACTGTTGATACTGGTGTTATGCAATACCTTTTATTTGATTATTCTGATATGTATGAAGTAGTTCATCATTCTTATTATGGTGTTACAACTGTTTTATTCGTAATGGATTTCAATCGGTGTTGTGAATTTTATCGTCGTGAATGTAGAGAAGATGAGAATTCTTATCTTTTTTTGGATATGCGTCCTATGGAGTGTGAAAATGTATAGCAAGGATAAAATTCGTGTCGGTTTTGCCTTATCTGAAAAGGATATGTCTAAACTTAAAAAATATATGTCTGCACATAACATAGAGAATGTTAGCAAGGCTTTTCATCATTTATTGGATTGTGCAAGTGTGGATGTTGTAACCGTTCCAAAAACTGAATTCGGTTATATCTTAGAATGTTTACGTCAAGCAAGAATTGCTTTGAAAGATTCGCTTGATGAATTGGAGTTTAAGGCAATATGACATTGACAGATTTAACAAAAAGCGGTCTTTATCCTACTTCTTCCAAAGCGTTGGCTATTCGTGATTATCATTCTTATAAATGTCCCTTTGGCGATTTTTTTGAATGTTTTCATTATGCTGACACTTGTGGTAGTCGTTTAGTCCAGTGCGGAATTATCCGCACTTCGTTAGGTTATAGTGTTGTTACTTATAACTGCTCTTTATTTAATGAAAATTATCCAGTTGATTATTGGCAGTGTGATAAGAAATATGGTTCTACTGATAGGGCTTTTGCTTTTCATCATTTTCATCTTTTGGTTCATAAACTGGTGAAGAAAGAATTGCATTATTCTACGGAAGAGGCTTTTAGCGATGTGCAATAACCCTTTGACTGTATTTCATTATGGAAAAGAATTTAAAGTTCCCTGCCGTTGGTGTATGGGTTGCCGTACTGATAAGATTTCTGAACTTTCTACACGTACACGTTTTGAGATTGCTTATATGGCGAAGCAATTTGGTGTTGGTTCATCATTTGTAACTTGTACTTATAATGATAGATCTCTTTTTGATGATTCGGAGATTCGGCACGAGCATATGATTGAACATTTACAACGTATTGAATATGACGTTCCTTATAATCCTATGTCGCTTTATCCTAACGATTTTCAAAAATTGGTTAAGAATTTGCGTTATTATCTTCGCAAGAATTATCC
>CAVIQW010000032.1:0-23604 GCA_963644915.1 Paratractidigestivibacter sp. | reverse complement strand
CACCTAAACAGTTCATTGATGTTGTAAAATAAATTTTTAAAAGTATATCTATATTTTTGACGGGGGGGGGCGAGAGCCCTTTTCGTAATATGAAAAATTTTAAGTTTTTTGTTTGCTCGGTTTTGTTTTTGGTTTTGGGGGCTTTGATTGGCTCTTGCAAAAATGGAAGTGGTTCGGAGTTTCCTGAAAATCTTGCTGGATATGTTGGCAACCAAAATTATGAAAGTCCGAAAAATGTGGAAATCAGTTTTGAGGCGGTAGAAAATCAGTCTGAAGAATTGAATGACAGCTGGTGGCGCGAAACTTCTTTCTATCATATTTGGGTAAAAAGTTTTTCAGATTCTGATGGCGACGGTTGCGGTGATTTTAAGGGAATTGAAAGCAAACTTGACTACATTAAAAATGATTTGGGATGTTCGGGAATTTGGCTTTCGCCGATTTTTGAGTGCGATTATAAATCAGGGGCGAAGGAAGGTAATATGCACGGCTACGATGTGAAGGATTACTATGCCGTAAACAGTTATTTTGGCACAGAAGAGGACTTAATCAGCCTTATAAACGCTTGCCACGAAAAAGATATTAAAATCATTTTTGACTTTGTTCCAAATCATACGGGAACTGGTAATCAGTGGTTCAAGGATTCATGCAGTGGCAAAAACGGTAAAAAAGACTGGTATTTGTGGAGCGACACAAAACTTTCTTGGAATCCGGGAATGGGAAGTACGGACACTTGGCATGAAAATCCTAGTGGGAATGATTATTATTATGCGGCATTTTGGGTTGGTCAGCCTGATTTGAACTTTAGGAATTGGGAAGTACGCGAAGAAATGAAAAATGTTGTGCGGTATTGGCTGAACAAAGGTTTTGACGGATTAAGAATTGACGCTGTTCGTTATTTGATAGAAACTCCAGAAGCAAAATATGACACGGATGAAACGCATGAATGGTTCAATGAGCTTAGAACTGAAGTTATTGATGGATATAAAGATATTTCGCCAAAGTTTATGGTTTGTGAGGCTTGGATCGAAAGTGATAGAACTAGTCTTGATAAATATTTTGGCACGGACGAATATCCTGAATTCAATATGGTTTTTGATTTTGACCAGGGGCGTGGAGTTGTAAGCAGTATCTTGTCTGGAGAAGCGAGTTATTTTTCTTCAACATTAAGTAAAAATCCGGAGGAAACAAAATCTTACGGAACATTTCTTGGAAACCACGACAACTATATTGACCGGCTTGGAACTGTTTTTGCCGGAGATGAGGCGAAAATAAAAGCGGCGACCGCACTGTCTCTTTTGAGGCCAACAGTTCCTTTTATTTATTATGGACAAGAAATCGGGATGAAAGATAATACTGCTTATGGAACTGGCGACATTCGGCACAGAACAGATATTGATTGGCCGGAAGTTGAAAAGCAGAAAGCAGATTCTAGTTCAATTTTGAGCTTAAACAAGGCTATTTTGAGTTTGAGGAAAACGTATCCGAATCTTTTTGCAAACGGCAAGGTTGAATTTTTGAAAAGTTTCACTGTTGATGAAAATCCTTTGAATACTGTTGCCGCTTACACAATTTCGGATGGAACAGATAGTTTGCTTTGTGTGCAGAGTTTGGTCAATTATGAAAATTATACTTTTTGGTTTGAAAATTCTTCGCTTGTGGATGTTTCAAATTATTCAGTTTTGATTGGAGTTAATGACGCAAAAAATCTTTCAATAGATGATGGTGCTTTGAAAATCGATTCTCTTGCTTCGTATGAAACCCGCGTTTATTATCTGGGGGAGTCTTCAAAAGAAATGTTCAACCAAATTTAAGAATTGCCGAACCTTGATTTTTTCTTGTATTATAAAAATATGAAAAGCATTTTGATAAAAGACACAACAAGAGCCGAACGCGAGAAAATTGTTCAGGAATCTTTGGGGGATGGCTGGGATGTTGGCTGTGGAACTGGCTCGGCAGGAATTAATTACGACCTCTATATTGAAGGAAAAGTTGAACTTAAGGATTTGAATAGGGTTGCTGATTGCGGCTTTGAGGTGGCTCACCCGGCGGAACAAAGGTCTTTGTGTTCTGGCGAAGGGTTTGCAGACTAAATGAAAATAAGGCAAGCGAATCTTTTTGATATTGATTCAATTATGAATATTGAAAACCGCTCGTTTATTCCGCAGGTTTGCGAAGAAAATCAAGTTTTTTTGCAAAGACTAAAAGTTTTTCCGCAGGGGTTTATTCTGCTGGTTGATGATTCTATTTCTGAGGAAAACGAGAATGTTGGGCTTGGCGCAAAAAAAGATAATGTCTGCGGATACTTTTGCACAGAACTTTGGGAGAGAATTCCAGAGACGGCGGAAAGTTTTTCTGTTGGACACGATATTTCTTTGGCGCATTGCCCGAACGGTTCGGTTTTGTATATTTCTTCTTTTGCGGTTTTGCCGGAATTTCGTGGTTTCGGTGTTGGCACTAAATTTTTCTGTTCTGCCCTTAAATATATAGAAGAATCTGTTTCAAATTTGAAGGAAGAAGTGCTTTTGGTAAACGAAAATTGGTTTGGTGCGCGTCATATTTATGAAAAAAATGGTTTTTCAAAATGTTTTACGATAAAAAACGCATTTAAGAATGAATTTTTGCAGCCGCAAACAGGGATTGTGATGAAAAAAGTTGTAAATGACTCAAATTCTGCTGATTTACATTCTTCTTTTTGTTCTTCCGATTGTTAAATTATTTTCAAAGTGGTAAATTGTACAAAACGATTTTTTACGAGGCTATAAAATGGCAAAAGACAAAGTTATATTGGCTTATTCTGGTGGACTTGATACAACTGTTATCATTCCTTGGCTTAAAGAAAATTATGACTATGATGTAATTGCTGTCTGCATTGATGTTGGACAGGGCGATGACTGGGAAACGATTAAAAATCGTGCGTTAAAAACTGGTGCTTCTGCCTGCTATGTTGTTGACGCAAAACAGGAATATATTGAAGAATACGTATGGACGGCTTTAAAGGCGAATGCTGTTTATGAAGATGAATATCTTTTGGGAACTTCTACTGCTCGTCCTCTTATTGGAAAAATCCTTGTTGAATATGCTCGTCAGGAAAAGGCTGTGGCAATTTGCCACGGAGCGACAGGAAAAGGAAATGATCAGGTTCGTTTTGAACTTGCAATCAAGGCTTTTGCTCCTGATATTAAAGTTATTGCCGCTTGGCGTGATGACAAATGGAATATGGATAGCCGTGAGGCAGAAATCAAATTCCTTGAAGACCGCGGACTGGAAGTTCCTATGAAAAAAGACCAGTCTTATTCGCGTGATGAAAATGTATGGCATCTTTCACACGAAGGTCTTGAACTTGAAAAAACAGAAAATGAGCCGAATTATAAGCATATGCTCAAAAATACAACTGTTCCGGAAGAAGCCTCTGATGAAGGTGAATACGTGACAATCGACTTTGAAAAGGGAATTCCAGTTGGCTTGAACGGAAAAAAGATGAATGCCCTTGAGCTTTTGAACGAACTTAACGTAATTGGCGGAAGAAACGGTGTTGGTCTTGTTGACATCTGTGAAAATCGTTGTGTTGGAATGAAGAGCCGAGGTGTTTATGAAACTCCAGGTGGAGCAATCCTTTATTTTGCGCACAGAATGATGGATCATATCTGCCTTGACCGCGATACATATCATTTTAAACAGCACGTATCCTTGAAGATGGCAGAACTTATTTATGATGGAAAATGGTTCACAACTCTTATGGATTCTTGCATTGCATTTATGGATAAGGCTGAAGAAACTGTAACTGGCTGGGCAAAAGTAAAAGTTGTAAAAGGTGCAATCCGCGGTGCTGGTTCTGGCTCAAAATACAGTTTGTACAACGAGTCAATCGCCTCATTCACAACAGGTGAACTTTACAACCACAAAGATGCACAGGGCTTTATCACCCTTTTCGGTCTTCCACTAAAAGTACGTGCTATGATGGAGCAATCTGTAGGAGAAGGCCAGGCAATAAAGGAAAGCAAAAGCTTTAAAAAACGCCCGACAGAGTAGTATATAAAATCGACTTCCTGTCGATTTTATAACTCAAGAAAATCTTTTAAGATTTTCTTGAAAATCCTGTGCTTTTGTATGACGTGCCATCCGTGGCACTGTTTTAATAATTATAGATGGTAGACGGTGGCACAGCACTCGTCTACCGATTGCACGAGCCGCTAATTTTTTATCACTGGGAAGCCTATGACAATAAATTCAGAACAACTTTATTTTATTCTTGATAATACACCGCCTGAGCAAAATATTATGCTGGTCGGAAAGCATGGAATCGGAAAAAGCCGTATCCTTGAAGAATACTATTCTAGAAAAAATTGTAAAGTTGTGACTCTGTTTTTGGGTCAGATGAGCGATCCTGGTGATCTTATAGGGCTACCGGAAAAGAATGAAAAAACCGGAAAGACTGATTTTATGTTGCCCTATTGGTTTCCTCTTGATGAAAAACCGATTGTTCTTTTTTTGGATGAATTGAACCGTGCCCGCCCGGAAGTTCTGCAGACAATTATGGATCTTGCCCTGAACCGCAAACTTGCAGGAAAAGCACTTCCGAAAGGCAGCCGGATTATAAGTGCGGTTAATAATGGCGGCGAATACCAGCTTACAGATTTGGATCCTGCTCTTGTTTCTCGTTTTAATATTTATGAATTTGCACCAACTGTAAAAGATTGGCTTTACTGGGCGGAAAAAGTAGGAATTGACCAAAGAATCTGTTCATTCATAAAAGAAAATCCTGAATATCTTGACAGTGGCGACCAGGATGTTGAGGTTCAGAACCTTGAACGAACTCCAGACCGCCGAAGCTGGGAACGTGTTTCTTCTGTAATAAAAAAAATCCCTGAACTTACGGATTTTCATAAAGTTCTTGTTTCCGGGATTATTGGAAACCGTGCGACTTCACTTTTTTTCCGTTTTGTAAATGAAAATGAAATTCCTTCCGCAAAAGAAATTCTTTGTGGAAATTTTAAATCTGTTGAACAAAAATTAGAAAAGTTAAATGTTCCTCTGCTTTCTCAGGTTTCTTCTTCTTTGTTCCATTTTGTGGAGTCGGGATATTCTGAAATCGAAAATTCCGCAGAAAAAATGTCCGTGGTTTCTGAAAATCTTGTAAACTATTTTGAATATCTTGAAAAAACTTCAAGAGAATCGGTTTCTTATTTTGCAAGTTTGTGGTCAGCAAGCGAATATCCGCATACTTTGGCGTTTATTGGTGTTCATTGTATTGATTTGTACAAAAAACTTGTGTCATCATTTGAAAAATAGCAGATGAAAATAGAAAACCGACTAAAAAATATTGTAAGCGAATGGTTTTATTCAGAGCCACTTTTGTTTCTTGTCACCTGTTCTCACCAAATTCTTGAAAACAGTCGGATGAACGTTCCTGTTCGTTCCGGGCAATTTAGAATAGAATTCAACCCAGAACTTTTGGAAAACTGTTCCGATAATGAACTTTCTGAATATTTAAAGGTTGAAATTTACCGCATTCTTTTACAGCATCCTTACAAACGAGAACCTTACAACGCAAATAAAAATATTCTGCTTATTGCTAGTGATTTAACAATAAATCAGTTTTATAAAACAAATGTTCGGCTTGAAGGCGTTGAATATCTAAAAAGTCTTACAAAACGGTTTAAAGAACTTGAAAATCCTTTGGGCAGTGAATGGGCTGGTACTGAAGAAGAAAAATTTTTTATGCGGAATCTGAATATAGACCGTCAGACTGGGCGTTTTTATGCGTGTGATAATCTTTCGTTTGAGACCTGGTACAAATGGATTTTATTTCTTGTTAGGCATATTTCTTCAAAAGGGCAGAGTGCAGGAAATTCTTCACTTGCAGAAAATGCGGATTTTGCCTCTGATGCCGCGGATTTGTGGGAAGAAAACGAGGAAGCCCAGGAAAATATTCAAAAAAACATACAGAAAGTTGAGATTGACCAAGGGTGGGGCGAACTTGGCGGTGGCTTAAAGCGGGAAATTCAGGCTCAAGCAGATTTTTCAATGGATTACCGCCGTGTGCTTTCTCAGTTCAGGCAGAATATTGTTTCTGCTACAAGAAATCTTACAAGAATGAAACCTAGCCGCCGTTTTGGATTTAATGCAATGGGTAGCCGCTACCAGCGAAAGGCGAATGTCTTGATTGCTGTTGATGTTTCGGGTTCGATTACGGACGAAAGTTTTAACAGGTTTTTTCACGCTATAAATAACATTTTTTTTCTTGGAATTATTGAAAAAATCGATGTTATTTTTTTTGACACAAACTTGAAATTTTCAAAGCCAGTTTCAATCAAAAAAAAGTTAAGCCTGAAAGAAATTCAGGGGCGTGGCGGGACAAATTTTCAATGTGCGGTGGATTTTTTCACTTCACACAAGGAATACAGTGGGCTTATAATTTTTACAGACGGACAGGGAAATCCACCTGCTGTTAGTTCATCCCAAAATATTCTGTGGATTTTAACAACTAGGCTTGATTACGAAAATTCCAGACCGTGGATAAGATTATTGCCAGGAAACAAGTCAACTTATATGCCATTTTAAGGATTTTTTATGCAGGAAGTTCAAAAAGATATTGAAAGCGATTTTTGGAAAGAAATTTTTCGTCACCTTCAGCATAGGAACATGAGCCGTGTTGAGGCAAAGCGTTTGCCGCTTTCAGAGGCAATGAATGAAATTGAAGATTTTAAAAAGCGTCATCCAGAAATAATTTTCCGTGTTGAAGACAAAAATTCGTACATCACGTGGGAAACAGAAATCACAGAAACAATAAAACTTCGACTTTTTATTCAAACTCAAATAAAGGCAAGTCTTTTGCAGGAAAATGGCGGTGAATGGATAAAGATTGCCGATGCAAAATTTCCGAACAATCCGTTTCCAGAAGTTGAACTTTTACTTTTAAATCGTGAAAAATATAAAAATGACTTGCAGAATGAAAAAAAATCAAGCCAAATCAGTTCTGTTCAGGCAAAAATCACAATAGAACTGATAAAAGCGGTTTTGATGAAGAAATTTGATAAGGAAAATTCTTCTGTTAAAGTAAAAATTTCAGAAAATGGTTTTACCGCAAAAATTCTCTCACCTGAAAAAAATCAGACATTCAATTTTTCAAAAGAAAAACTTGCGGAAGAAATTTCTGTGCTAAATTAGATTACCGCTCGTCATCTTCGTCTTCGAATTCTTCCTCATCGTCAAAATCGTCGTTGTATTTGTATGGATTTGTGTATCCATCCTCTGGCTCTACATCGTCATAAGGCTCGTAGATGTCGTCGTCTGCATCGTCAAAAGCTTCCTCGTAACTTTCGTAGTCTTCGTCCATATCATCCAAGGTTTCATCAGAATATTTGTCGTTAAAATCATCCTCGAATTCATCATCAAAAGAAAAAGGACCGTTAAAAAAAGTTAAATCATTGAGTGCAGACATATATAATCTCCAAAGAAATTAAACAATCCCCACTCAAAAACTATAAAGTAAGTCTGCGGTTTAAGCAACAGATTTTTTTACATTGATAGATTTTTTTAAATTGACAACTGAACTTATTGTGCTATAATTTTTAAAGTATGTTGGATGAAATCGTTGTTTTTGCACCTGCAAAGATAAATCTTGGGCTTAGGGTTTTGCCAAAAAGACAGGATGGATTTCACAATTTGGAAAGTATTTTTCAGACGGTTTCGCTTGCGGACAAACTGACTGTTTCAAAATCTTCTGGTTCTGGATGTTCAGTTTTTTGTGAAAAGATGGAACTTCCAAAAAATAATACGATTACAATGGCATACAAGGCTTTTTGCGATGTTTCAGAATGTTCAGGTTTTGCGGTTAACGTAACTCTTGAGAAGCACATTCCTGCTGGTGGCGGTTTGGGTGGAGGCTCTTCGGATGCCGCTTCTCTTATATGGGCTTTGGAAAAACTGAATGGTGTCAGGCTTTCTGAAAAACAGCTTGATGCAATTGCTTCTTCTGTTGGAAGTGATGTTTTTTTCTTTACCCATTGTAACTCTAAAGGAAATGGCTGTGCTGTAGTTTCTGGGCGCGGTGAATTTGTTAAAGTTATAAGAAAACGTCAGGACTTATACTTTGTTCTGGTGTTTCCTGAAGTTCATAGTTCCACAAAGGAAGCGTATTTTCTTGTGGATAAACTTCTTGCCAATAATGAAAAAAAAGAGTATCCTACACTCGGTGATTTGGAAAAAATGTATTTTTCTCCAGTTTCTGATTGGAAATTCAAGAATACTTTTACCGAGGCATTGAAGTTAAAATATCCTGAAATAGATGTTGCTCTGCAAAAATTAAGGGAAACAGATTCCCTTTATTCAGAGATGTCTGGTTCAGGTTCGACTGTTTTTGGCATTTATGCTTCGTGGGAAGAAGCTAAAAAAGCTGCAAAAATACTTAATGATGAAGGCTTAAAATGTGTAGTTACGCAATAGTCTTTGCAGTGTTTTTTTGCAATAATAAGGAGAAAGGCTTATGCAAATCACAGAATTGCGTATTCGTAAAGTCGAAAATGAAGGAAAACTTCGTGCCTATGTTACAGTAACATTTGACAACTGCTTTGTTGTTCACAATGTTAAGATTATTGAAGGTCAGAATGGTCTTTTTATTGCAATGCCAAGCAGAAAAACTGCAAATGGCGAATATAAAGATGTTGCTCACCCAATTAGCCCGGAATTCAGAACGGACTTGCAAAACAAGATAATTAGTGAGTATAATGCTGGACATGTAGAAGCTGCTGGTTCAGAAGACTAGTCAGTTTTTTGCATATATTTTGGGACGTCGTCAAGGGGTAAGACAACGGCTTTTGGTGCCGTCATTCCACAGGTTCGAATCCTGTCGTCCCAGGAAAGGGTTGTCGTAAAAGGCAATCCTTTTTTTTATTTAACAGGATATTTTATGTGAGAAATTCCCCATCTATCGCTGTTACCATAGGGGAAAACAATTGCCTGTGTTTGTGCCGAAAATCTCGTGCTCAACTGCAACGAATCCCACAACGCGGTTTTTGCAGAACGCTCCGAATGCCGACAAATCCTTTTCCAGTCTGCAAGAAATTCCTGCGGCAATTTCACGGCATTTTTCGACCGTCCAGTTCTCCGTAAAATTGTTCGGAACAAGTTTTAGCTCGCCGTCAACGTTCCTCCAACATTCTGTGATTGTCTGATGTCGCCTGAATTCATCAAGCGAATGTCCACAAAAATTTCCGTGATTAAGTTTTTCGTATCTGATTTCCATGTAAATCCTTGTAAAACTAAAATGGTTAGTTAATATATATAACGTGATTAGTTTTGTCAAGGAATGAAAACTTTAGGGAGTGATAACGTCTTATATTTAAGATTGATTTTTGATTAAATCAGGTTGTAAAATTGCTGTAACGTTTTCAGTCTTTCAGCACATAATCAATGGCTTTGTCTATTTCAGAAAGCGCATTTTTCGGGAGACTTGAAATCTTTTCTTCAAGCCTGAATTTGTCAACAGTGATGATTTGGTGGACAAGAGCAACGGAATCTTTTGGCAGGCTGGAGACAGTTTTAGGAAGAAAAACATTGTCTTTCTTGTCCGCATTGACTGTATTTGATGTAAGCGGAACAACAACGGTCGTGTTAAGGTTGTTCAAGTTTTCTTTGTCCGACTGAACTATGACAACAGGCCGTCGGTAGCCTGGCTCGCTTCCAAACGTCACGCCAAAGTCAAGAATGAAAATCTCACCACGTGTCATTTTTCAGCTCCTCCCATACAGTCTGAAGGCTCGCCTCGCGCAGTTTCTGCATTGATTGTTCCTCATTGCGATTCGTTTCCGCCTCTTCCGCTTTTTTTGTCAGATAACCAAGATAATCCACAAGCGAATCGTAATATTCTTTGGGCAAAGCTTTTATCTGTTTCTCAAGAACTTCATACGGCATAGAAATCCTCCTCCTATAAATATAGCACAGTTTTGATGATTCTGCGTCAGATTTTTTACACCCTGAATAAGACACAGGCGAGGATGACATTATCGGCTTGACAAGTGATGTTTGCGAAGAAAAATTGGTTTGCAATCTTTTCCTTTTGATGTACCTTTGCCGTTTTTGTCCGCACCGAGCCGCTGAAAAACTTCTTGCTTTAATATTACAACCCCTCACATTCTAATGTGTCAGGTTGTAACATCAGGATGTGAAAGGGTGTCACACTTTGATGTTTTTAAGGAAGCGTTATTGTATGAAAATTCAGGATGTTTCTTTTGAACCCAGTCCAATCTTTTGCACTTCAAAAAATATTCTTGTCTACAATAATCGCTCGGAATGTGTTATAATCTTTTATTATAAGAAGATGTGTTTATGGGTAATTTTACATTTTTAGGAACTTATTGGCCGGATTTCGCGCAGATAATGGAATTTGCAGAAAACTATGTTTATACAGATCCGGCTTCAAGCAAAAATAAATCAGGGCTTTTTGTTGAGCTGATGGTCCGCGAGATTTTAAGAATTGAAAACATTTCTGAGCCGGAAACAGAAAATTCCAATTACACTAGAATAAAGCTTCTAAAAAACAATGGTCTTTTGCCCTATGATGTAAACCAATGGATTACGCAGGTGCGCCTGAGCCGGAACAATTCTACCCATGAAAACAGGGCATCTTCTCAGGAAGCTCTGCTGGTTTTGGGATTTGCCTATCACATTGCCGTCTGGTTCATGCAGGTTTACGGCAACGGTGCATTTAAGGCTCAAGATTTTGTAAAGCCTGAACCGCCGAAAAGAGTTCCCGACTATACAAGGCTGGTTCTGAATCAGGAAAGAAAAATTGAAGAGCAGAACGAAACGATAGCGAGCAAAGAGTCGGAGCTTGCCGCTTCAAGTGCATTGCTTTTGGAAAGAGAAAGGCTTCTGGCACAGCAGCAGGCGATAATAGAAAAACTCACAAAAGAACGCGAGTTATTAAAAGTTTCAACACCGCAGTCTGTGCTTACAAAACAGGAAAGACAGGAATCTTCCGCAAAAGCGATTCTTAACGCAAGACTTACAGAAGATGAAACCCGGAAACTTATAGACGAGCGGCTCAGAAAAGTCGGCTGGGAAGCGGACACAAAGAATCTGCGCTATTCAAAAGGAACCCGTCCGCAAAAAGGCAGGAAAATTGCCATTGCAGAATGGCCGGTAAATCCGACTAAAAAGCAGGATGACCGCGCGGACTATGCGCTTTTTATTGGCGAGCAGCTTATCGGAATAATAGAAGCAAAAGCCTATGAAAAAAGCGTTTATGCTATTATCGACAACCAATGCCACGAATATGCAAGAAATATAAAGGAAGAAGATGAAAAATACTGCATGGGAAAATGGCAGAGCGGCTTTCAAAAAGAACAATTCAAAGTTCCTTTTGTTTTTGCCACGAACGGAAGACCTTATCTTAAACAGATAGAAACGGAATCCGGAATATGGTTCCATGACCTAAGAAAAATCACAAATGTTCCTAAGCCGCTGCAAGGCTGGTACAGCCCGGAAGACTTGCTTGCAAAGTTTAAGCAGAATATTGATGAGGCAGACCAGGAACTCGAAAACTTGCCTTATGACTTTCTGCGCGACCCGGACGGCTTGAATTTTCGCTACTATCAGCTAAAGGCGGTTGAAAAAGTTGAGGAAGCCGTAATAAACGGAAAGACACAGATTCTTCTTGCGATGGCGACCGGAACTGGAAAAACGCGCACAATTCTTGGAATGGTTTACCGTTTCTTAAAGACAAACCGCTTCCGGCGGATTCTGTTTCTTGTGGACAGAACGGCGCTTGGCGAGCAGGCGCAGGACGTCTTTAACGATGTAAAGCTTGAAGACCTTCAGCCTCTTAACAAAATCTACAATATAAACAGTCTTGATGACATTGAACTTGCAGGCGAAACAAGAATTCAAGTTGCGACCGTACAGGGCATGGTTGCCCGCATTATGGGCGAGGATAAAGAAAGAATTCCTTCGTCCGGGGATTTTGACTGCATAATCATTGACGAGGCGCACCGTGGCTACACCCTTGACCGGGAGCTTTCTGAAGCTGAGCTTTTGTACCGCGACCAGAACGACTTTATCAGCAAGTACAAAAAAGTCATCGAATATTTTGACGCTGTAAGAATCGGACTGACCGCGACTCCGGCTCTGCACACAACACAGATTTTTGGAAATCCAGTCTACAATTATTCTTACCGCGAGGCTGTGATTGACGGCTATCTTGTTGACTATGACGCGCCGCATATCATAAAAACGGAACTGAACCAGCATGGAATCCATCATAAAAAAGGCGAAAACCTTGCGCACTATAATCCGGTGATAAAAGAGCTTTTAAATCCTGAAGAACTGGATGATGAGCTTGATTTTGATGTTGAAGATTTCAACAAAAATGTGATAACGCCTTCTTTCAACAAAGCTGCCCTTTCTGAAATTGCAAAATACATTGACCCGGAAAACGAGGAAAAGACCATAATTTTTGCAGTGAACGACCGCCATGCGGACGAAATTGTAAATCAGCTTCGGGAAATCTACAAAGAGCAGGAAATTCCTTCTGCCGCGATAGAAAAAATAACCTGCGCAATCGGCGACAGAACGCGCGTTCAAAATGCAATCAAAAGGTTCAAGAACGAGCATTACCCGACAATTGCGGTTACGGTTGATTTGCTTTCTACTGGTATCGATGTTCCTGAAGTTACAAAAATCGTGATTATGCGGCGCGTAAAGTCGCGTATTCTTTATGAGCAGATGCTAGGACGGGCAACCAGACTTTGTCCTAAAATCAATAAAACTCATTTTGATATTTACGACGCAGTCGATTTGTACTCATATCTTGATGAATTTTCTTCGATGAAGCCGGTTGTGTCAAATCCGTCTGTAACTTTTGATGAGCTTTTTGCGGGCTACGAAAAAGTCGATGACGAGGAGCACATTAAATTCATCAATGACCAGATTATCGCAAAACTCCAGCGTGTAAAACGGCACATGGATGAAACGCAGATTAACTATTTTACAATCAATTCCAACTATGAATCTGTGGAAGATTTTTTGAAAGCCGTTAGAAAATGCAAGAATGAAAGCGAGGACGCTTGTAAAGAACTGCTCTTAAAGAAAAAGGACGCTTTTAGCGCATTTAAGATTCAAAAAACAGATACCCATTATATTCCAATCAGCGATAAGGAAGATTGTGTCCGCGAGGTTGTGCGCGGCTTTGGAAAAGGCCAGGAGCCAGCTGATTATCTTGAAAGTTTTTCAGCATACTTAAAGGCAAACAGAAACAAAATAGAGGCTCTTGAAATTGTATGCGCCCGCCCTGCGGATTTGACGCTTTCTGATTTAAGAAACCTTAGAAAAACGCTTGATTCAAACGGATATAATTCCATTCAGCTGAACACTGCGGTTCAGCAACTTACAAAAGAAGAATGTGCCGCTGACATAATTACGCTTGTCCGCCGTTACGCAATCGGAAGCCCTCTTGTGCCACATGAGGAGCGTATTCACAATGCAGTCAAAAAACTTTGCAAGGCACATGACTTTACAGCCGGCGAAAAAAAATGGATTGAGCGGATTGAAAAATATCTTATAAATGAATCAGTCCTTAATGCCAAGACTTTTGATGAATATCTTGCCTGGAGAAATCAAGGCGGATTCAGCAAAGTGAACAAAATATTCAACAACACGCTCGGTTCAATTATCAAAGAACTTAATACATATCTGTACGAAGATAAAGCCGTGTAATCTTGACTTTTATTGGAGAAAAAAATGACAAATCAGGAAATCGTAAGCAAACTTTGGAATCTCTGCAATATTCTGCGTGACGATGGAATCACATATCATCAGTATGTTACGGAGCTTACATATATTCTCTTTTTAAAGATGGCGAAAGAAACAAAAACTGAGAATTCTATCCCTGAAAACTACCGCTGGGACAAGCTTGTTTCCTACAGCGGAATTGAGCTTAAAAAATTCTACAAGGAGCTTTTGAATTACCTTGGCGAGAACACAAAAGGGCGCGTGCGTGAAATCTATCAAGGAGCAAGCTCGAACATTGACGAGCCGAAAAACCTTGAAAAAATCATAAAGTCTATTGACGAACTGGACTGGTATTCCGCAAAAGAGGAAGGTTTCGGAAACCTTTACGAAGGACTGCTGGAAAAAAACGCGAGCGAAAAGAAAAGCGGCGCGGGGCAGTATTTTACTCCGCGCGTTCTGATTGACGTTATGACGCGTCTTGTTGCGCCTCAAGTCGGCGAACGATGCAACGACCCGGCCTGCGGAACTTTCGGCTTTATGATTAGCGCGGACAGCTATGTAAAAAGCATTTCTGATGACTACTGCGATTTGACGGAAAAACAGGTTGAATTTCAGGTAAAGGAAGCGTTCACTGGCGGTGAGCTTGTGCATGAGACGCACCGCCTTGCTTTGATGAACGCAATGCTCCACAATATAGACGGAAAAATCGTTCTTGGCGACACATTGAGCGAAAGCGGAAAAGCCATGACCGGCTATGACGTGGTTCTTACAAATCCTCCGTTCGGAACAAAAAAAGGCGGCGAGCGCGCGACCCGCGATGACTTTACCTACACCACAAGCAACAAGCAGCTGAATTTCTTGCAGCACATCTACCGCTCATTAAGAACAACAGGAAACGCAAGGGCGGCGATTGTTCTTCCGGACAATGTTCTGTTTGAAGACAATGCAGGTCAAAAAATCCGCCAGGACTTGATGAACAAATGCAACCTTCACACAATTCTGCGGCTTCCCACAGGAATTTTCTACGCACAGGGCGTAAAGACAAACGTCCTTTTCTTTACACGCGGCAAAACAGACGAGAACAACACAAAAGAAGTCTGGGTTTACGATATGCGCTCAAACATGCGTTCTTTTGGAAAAACAAATCCTCTAAAAGCGGAAGATTTTGAAGGTTTTATAAAAGCCTATACCGCCAAAGACCGCACAGCAGTAAAAGACGAACGCTGGAACTGTTTTACGCGCGAGCAGATTGCCCAAAAAGAAGACAGCCTGGACATCGGGCTTATCCGCGACGAAAGCATTCTTGACTATGAAAATCTGCCCGACCCGCTCGAAAGCGCACAAAATTGCATTGACCAGCTTGAAGCCGCAGCAGATTTAATAAAAGAAGTGGTAAAGGAACTGCAGGCGGCGGAGAGATAGGAATTAAGAATGAAGAATATAAAAGATTTAATCGGTGAATCCTCTGAATATGACAAAAAACAGTTTCTGGAAGCAAAGCGTCCAAAAAGCTGGTGCAAGACTGTCAGTGCTTTTGCAAATTCTTTTGGAGGAAAGCTGTTCTTTGGAATTTCTGATGATGATTCTGTGGTCGGGCTTGAAAATGCTCAAAAAGATGCTGAAATTATCAGTGAAATAATAAAAACTCATCTGAATCCAATTCCAGAATTCAAACTTTCATTTGAAGCCATAGAAGAAAAGACCGTTATAGTATTGGATATTTTTAAAGGTAATCAGACACCATATTATTATCAGGGAGATGGCAGCCTTATTGCTTTTGTACGCATTGGAAATGAAAGCGTTCAGGCTTCTCCTTCCCAGCTTCGTGAGCTTGTTGTAAAAGGTTGCGGTCAAACTTATGACAACTTAAAATCTCCGTATAATTTTGAGGATATGGCGTTTACAAAGCTGCGCTCTGTATATTTTCAGAAAACTGGTTTGTCATTTGAAAATACCGACTATGAATCCTTTGGCATCATTGACGCTAATCACAATCTTACAAACGCCGGCGCTTTGATAGCAGACGAATCTCCTGTGCATCATTCTCGCTTGTTCTGCACGCGATGGAATGGAACAACAAAAGCTTCCGGACTGGTGGATGCCCTAGATGATGTGGAATATTCAGGAAGTCTGATTACGCTTTTGCAGGAAGGTTTGTCATTTATTTCCCGGAACACAAAAAAGGCATGGAAAAAAACATCTACAAGCAGAATTGAGATGCCCGACTATCCGGAGCGTGCATATATGGAAGCCCTTGTAAATGCCCTTATTCATCGGAACTATTTTGATTTAGGAAGCGAAGTTCATATAGATATGTTTGATGACCGTTTGGAAATTTATTCTCCCGGTGGAATGATAGACGGCTCAACACTAGAGGGCAAAGATTTAATGTCTATTCCTTCAAAAAGACGAAACCCGGTTCTTGCAGACATTTTCAGCCGCCTTAATTATATGGAGCGGCGAGGAAGCGGATTCAAGAAAATTCTTACTTCATATAACGATGAAAAAAATAAGCCCATATTTAAAGCGGATTCAGGCGATTTTTTGATTATCTTTCCAAATATAAATTACAAAAATGACCCTGTAAATGACCCTGTAAATGACCCTGTAAATGACCCTGTAAACTGCATAATCAGATTTCTGCAGGAAAACCCAGATTCAACATATTCAGAAATTTCCAAAAATATTGGCAAATCAGAAGCTACGGTAAAACGAATTTTGTCAAAGCTGAAAGCCGAAAACAGAATTGCTAGAATTGGCGCAGACAAGAACGGTCATTGGAAAATAAACAACTGAGCAAAAACGCCAGCTAGAAAAATGGAGAAACAGGAATGAAGAATAAAACAAATATGGAGCAACTAGTTGAATATTATTGATATTTCAAGGCAAAGAGCAGAAGAACTTTTTCCTGATGAAATATGGACAGAAGTTTATAGAAATGTTTTTGTGGCACAAAGTAGAAAACCTTATAACTCTGAACAGAAAAAAGTTTTTGAAAAAGAATTTGAAATGGCAAAAATTGCAAGTGATAATAATCATGTTGTTTATCTTTTGCCTGAAAAATGCACGATTAAAAATATTAAGAATCCTGATTCTGTTATGGATGGTTTTCTGACTGAATTTAAAAATGTTTCAGGCGGAGAAAATGCTGTTTCCCATAGGTTTAGGGAGGCATTACATCAAGGAATAAATGTGTATTTGAAAATTGATAGTAGTATTCCTGTAAAACGAATAAAGCAAATTTTGCGTGGCGTCTTTTGCAGAAAGAAAATAAAGGTATTGTATATTGCTATATGACAGATATTAAAATAATGTACTGTTGGAGTATGACTGATTTTAAATAAATCAAGGCACCGACGAATCAGTACCCTTTAGTTGCCTCAGGCTGGATAACCAGAACTCAGACGCTATTATTATAAGAAATTAAAGTTGAATTGTCAATTTTTAACTTTACAGATAGGAACAAAAAATGAAAAAAAATGAAACAAATAATACGACGGTTGAGCCTACCGAAACCACAATAAAAGATACTCAAAAAATCTCAATTCGTTTTTTTAACGACCGTGAAGTTCGCGCAATCTGGGATGAGGAAAAATCAAAATGGTGGTTTTCCGCAATTGATATAATCCGTGCCATCAACAATGAAGAAGATTACATAAAAGCAGGAAACTATTGGCGTTGGCTCAAAAAGAAATTTGTGGCAGATAACATTCAACTCGTGAGCCTTACTCACGAGTTCAAATTTCAGGCTCCCGACGGCAAAAAACGCTTTGCTGATGCATTGGATTATGATTGTGTCCAAATTCTTGCAAAGAACTTTCCTAACAATAATGCCGTAAAATTTCTTGACTGGTTCAATTATAGCGACAGCACGATAGACGGACAAAGCAAGAAAAAGGCATATACATTTTTGCAGAGTAATCTTGTTGCGGATGAGGATATTGGTACAACAAAGTCATTGAAACAGATACATGCTTATATTTTTGGAGGACTGTATGATTTTGCCGGAAAAATCAGAACAAAAACAATAAGCAAGGGCGATTTTACGTTCTGTGTAGCACAATATTTGAATGACGCTTTGAGTTCCATTGACAAAATGCCGGAAAATACTTTTGATGAAATTGTGGATAAATATGTAGAGATGAATGTTGCACATCCGTTTATGGAAGGTAACGGCAGAAGCACAAGAATCTGGCTTGATTTGATTTTGAAGAAGAGACTTTCAAAATGCGTTGACTGGAGCAAAATCCCAAAAAACGATTACCTGAACGCCATGATGGAAAGCCACGGCGATTCCTCAGAAATCAAAGCTCTTTTGCAGAACGCCCTGACAGACAAAATCAACGACCGCGAAATGTTCATGAAAGGCATCGACTATTCATATTACTACGAGGAAATATGATGATTAAAAAAGAAATTGATATGCAAAAAACAAAAATAAACAATGCGGTGGTTGAGCCTACCGAAACCACAGAACAGACCAAAGCTCCTTGCGAATTGCCGGAAGGGTGGAAGTGGTGCAGGCTTCCTGATTTTGTAAGTATTGTAACTGGAAAAAAAGATGCTAACTATGGTACTGCGAATGGGCAATACTTTTTTTTCACTTGTGCAGAAGAGCCTTTGAGATGTGATAATTTCTCTTTTTCAGGAGAAAGTCTTTTGTTGCCTGGAAATGGAGCTAACGTAGGAAAAGTTAATTACTATAATGGTAATTTCGAGGCTTATCAAAGAACTTATGTTTTACAGAAATTAAAAGACGATATTTCTCTCAAGTATTTATATTTTCATATTTTGGCATATTGGGAAAATTATAATAAAGATAAACAATATGGCTCTGCAACAAATTATATAAAAATGGGAAATTTTTTAAATTATGTTTTTCCTCTTCCGCCGACAATTGAAGAGCAGCAACGCATTGTAAAACGCATAGAATCCCTTTTTGCAAAACTGGACGCCGCAAAGGAAAAAGCCCAAAATGTTGTGGACAGCTTTGAAGTCCGCAAAGCCGCGGTTCTGCATAAAGCCTTCAGCGGTGAACTGACAGCCAGCTGGCGCAAACAAAACGGCGTAGCTGATGATTCGTGGAAAACTGTAAGATTTGATGAAATAGCAGAAATAAAATCCAATTTAGTCGATGTGGCTGATTTTCAAAATTATCCACATATTGCGCCTGATAATATTGAAAAATACACAGGCGTTTTGCTGGATTATCACACGATTGCAGAAGATAAAGTAACTAGCGGAAAACACAGGTTTTATGCAGGACAAATACTTTATTCAAAAATTCGTCCTTATCTTTCAAAAGTTGTTATAGTTGATTTTGACGGCTTATGCAGCGCAGATATGTATCCAATCGAAGCGAAATGCAATACCCGTTTTCTTTGGTATCAAATGCTTTCTAATGACTTTTTAGCTCAGGCTTCAAATTCTGGCTCTCGCTCTGTGTTGCCAAAAATCAACCAAAAGGAATTGTCAATTATAAGAATGAAGACTTGTTCTCTCCCCGAACAGCAGGAAATCGTCCGAATTCTTGACAATATTCTGCAGAAAGAACAATCCGCAAAAAAAGCCGTGCAAGCAGTCCTGGACCAAATAGACCTGCTTAAAAAATCAATCCTCGCCAGAGCATTCAGAGGGGAATTGTAGTATGGTTTTCAAATTGTTTACGCAAAGAAATAGCCCTGAAAAACAAAAATTGTTATATTTCATACTTCCTAAAGACAAGATAAAAGTCTTCAAGCAAATCTGAAACAATTTCATAATCGCTGGTATCTGGAGACTTCTTTTTTATGATTTTGTACATTCCGTCCGTGATTAGCCTGCAAATTTCAAAGTCAAGATTGTAATGTAAATCTGATGGCTGCAGTTCATTGAGAGATTTTCCGCCTGCTGCAGGAATCAATGATAGTGGAAAAGTTTTTTGTTTTATTGAGTCAATTATATTATTTTGCCTGTGTTTGATGATAAAATTTATAATTTCATTTTGTCTTTGGAAAAAATCAATTTCAGTGGTTGGGAAATTAGTTGATAAATTTATTCCTTCATTGATGTCCTTAAATAAGGTGGCAATTTCAGGAATGTATGTGTACCTTGAAAGAGGTTCGTAATAGGCAAATAAAAAGTAAATCTGCATTTTTACTCAAACAGAAAATATACACTTGCAAATTTTATTTTTAAATGTTATCTTTTACTCAAGAGGAAAAAGTTGACTATTGAATTTTGCGACAAAGATTTACAGGAACTCTATTGCAAAGGAACATCAGAAAAATTCCTAGGAATTTCAAAAGATGTTCTTGAGTCATTTTTGATTGCTCTTACAATAGCCGGCAGTGCCTCTGTGATTGAAGATGTATTAAATCCTCCGCCATTTAAAGGTCTGCTCCAGAAGGACGGCTCAATAACGGTTCTTCTATGTAATGGCTGGGAATTAAATTTCTTTTTAAAAATATCTGACAATGAAAATAAAATTTCTGTTGTCAGTTTAATTTCTGCTCATAAAGAAAATCAAGGGGCTGTCTATGAGTGAAATATTAAAACCGTTTAAATTTACAAGTCCAGGAGAGATTATTACTAAAATGCTTGACTACATGGGATGGTCGCAAAGTGATTTGTCTGAAATTACAGATCTTTCCTGCAAGACGATAAGCCAGCTCATAGCAAACAAACAGAATATTTCTACAGATGTCGCGGTGCGTTTGGGAAGCGCATTTGGAAAAAGTTCTGAATTTTGGGTTAATCTTTCTGCAAAATGGCAGATTTATCAGGATGAAAAGGAGATGTCTCCTGTGGAAGTTCTGACTGCAGCAAAGGCAAAACTTCATAAATTTATGCCTGTAAGTGAAATTAAGAAAAAAGGCTGGTTTATAAATGATGTTTCTACTTTGGATGGAATAAAGAATGAATGTGCGCGTCTTTTTGGTCAAGAAGAATTCCCTGAGGAACTTTATGAAAAAGAACCGTTGGGAATGGCTGCCCGCCAGACAAAGGAAAATGGTGAGCTTACAAAATATTATAAAAATGCCTGGTACAGTTTTGCAAAACTGTATGCTAAAAACACATCGGTTCATAATTATTACAATAAGCCTGCTTTGGAAGAGATTGCTGAAAATCTGTATATGTACACAACTCTTTCTGATGGTGTTGAAAAAGTTCTTTATGATCTTGATTCAGCCGGTGTCAATTTTTTTGTTCTTTCACATTTAAGCAAAACCTATCTTGATGGAGCTGCTTTTCTTGAAAATGGAAATCCGTTCATTGTTTATACAGGAAGATATAACCGTGAGGATAATTTCTGGTTTGTTCTTGCCCATGAGATTGCCCATGTTCTTCTTCATTATGATTACTTGCAAAGTCCGTTTCTTGATACTTTGGAGGATAGGGAAAAAAGCAATCTGAATGACCGGGAAACAGAGGCCGATAGCATGGCAGGAGTTTATTTGAATCAAAGAAAAGTCTTGAAGTTTGCAAACCAGATTAATCGTTATGTTACAGAAGACCGTCTTTTAAAAATAAGCAGGGCGGCTGGAGTTTCTGTATCTGTTGCGCTTGGTACTATGCAGCACGAAGGTTTTGTTTCCTGGAAGAATTTCAGCAAGTATAAGCCAAAGATTATTGAAAGAATTCCAAGACAATATATAAAGGGGTAAAAAAAATCCGCCTATGCGGAAACACAAGCGGACTCTTAAAGCTGCTGAAAGATATTCAACAACCCTTGACAAGTTCAAGAATATCCGATGCTCCTTTAAAAATCTACTATACAAAGTTATTTAAAAGGAGGACTCTAAAATGGGTTCACGCGGACAAGCCATCAAGACAGGTGGCTTTACAACTTATAATTACAAAACTCTTATGCGTTATAACAATACTCGTTTTGTAATGTTGAAAGACAAGTCAAAGAAGAATGTGAAGTTGCCAGAAATGTCAAATTCAAAATGGGCAGTTTATGCGACTTTAGGGGCAGACGGGGATATAAAATCTATAAGCTTTTACAATGGAAACAGAAGAAAATGCAAGGAAATTGACTTTTCTCACTTCCACGACGGAATGAAACCCCATGTTCATATTATAAACCCTAATGCAAAAAATATGAGAAGCGGAATTGTGCGGGCACCTACAGAACGAGAAAAATCGCGGATTATGACAATCGAAAGATTTTATAAAAAACATCACCTAAAAGATTTGTATGACAAGGAGTGAAAGAGGTATGAATATAGAACTAAATGAAAAATGGAAAAAAAAGGTTGATGAGATTTTCTCAAAGCAGACTTGGGAAATTGAGGAATCGTGTTTTCAGGAACTTTACGGAGCGATCATTTTTAATCTTCATTATGGATTTTGCCACAACGGACATGAATATTTTATAACAACTGATGTAGACAAAGAAAAAAATCCTATATGGGTTATATATGCCCGGGATTTTTCAGATCCAAAAGTTGCCTACAAAACTGACTGGGATATTGAGTCTCGTTCGGATTTTCCAGACATTCCATCCCTTGTGTTCGGTTTCAAATTGAAAAACGATGGACGCACAATCGCAGAGTATTGCTGCGACTACTGGAATCAGCCAAGAATTCTTGTGCCTGAACCTATAAATGAAAGCTTGGCGAGGAAAACATGGCGACACTAAATGATGTTATTGACTATTCAAAATTTTATGATGGAAAAGATGAGTCGCCGTGTTTTTTTCATGAGCATTTTGAGCTTTCGGGCAAAATTTTTGTTCCGGCTGATGACTTAAAACTTGCTCAGAAACTTACGGATTCTCCAAAAGAAAATGTTGTGCTTCATTATTTCATTCATGACTCAAAGCAGAATAGGCTTCTTTTAAATAATCTTGCGGATAAAAATCTTCATCAGAAAGTTTACGCAGTTGCAAGCCCTGACTTTTCTGCGGACAGCAAAAACTGCTGGTCTTGCCTAAACGAGGCTAACATCTTGAAATCCAGAATATGCGCTTCAAGATGGCAGCAGGAATGTGGGGAGCCTGTGATTCTGACGCTTCTTTGGGGAGAGCAGTCAACATATAAATATGCATTTGACAATGTTGAAAAAGGCACTATATGCGCAGTATCTCATCAAGGGGTACAGAATGAACAAATTTTCCGTGAAGGACTTGAGACAGCTGTCGAAAAAATCAGAATGGAAAATTTATGCTGGCTTGGAAATATTCCTAAATATGTAAAAGAATTCTATGATTTGAACAGAATCATAAAAATGCAGACTAGAACAGAACTTATTAAAATTCTTGGAAACAAAATTATAGAAGGCAACCAGAATTTTCTGTTTTCTGCGTAGAGTTATAAATATAGAAGGAGTTAAAAGAATTTGAAAACACTTTATAAATGCTCTTGCGCTTTGACCTGTGTAGCAAGGGCTTTAAAATAAAAAAAACTGTCATTTTAAGGCAATAAAACGACAGCCTATAAGTGCGTGAACAAGTGCCAAGCACTAGAAAAATCATTAAATAAAAATATCACGCACCGACCGCCGGGGGCAATACATAAACGGACAAAATCCGTGAAAATATTATTAATATCCGCAATGCGGAAAGGACGGTGCTATGAACGATAAAAGAAATTCGTTAACAGATAAGGTGAATGTTACAATGCATTCTGTTCCAAAAACAAATACTTCAAAAGATTACTCCTATGCAAGGGTGCAGAGAAATACTGCATATATTGGAAATATTTTGGATAAAGTTCTAAAAATAGAAAAAAATCTTTCTAGGGCAACTTTGTTGTATGCTTCTGAGGTCTGCGTGACGGTGTGATTGAGCTTTTAAAAGAAGGCAAATCTGTTGATATTTTGGAACTTGGTACATTGAGCCACTTGCAAAAGTCAACAAATCTTAATAAATCCGTTTGAGAGAAGTTGCTG
>CAVIQW010000031.1:0-24114 GCA_963644915.1 Paratractidigestivibacter sp. | reverse complement strand
CACAGATTCAACTTGGGATGCGGTAACCTGCGACTTTACAGCAACTGGCTACCGCATCCCTACAGAGGCAGAATGGGAATGGGCGGCTCGTGGCGGCGAAAACTATGCCTACGCAGGAAGCAACACAGCGGACGACACAACGTGGTGTACAACCAACTCCAACAACACAACCCACGAAGTAAAAACTAAGAAAGCCAACGGTTACGGACTTTACGATATGTGCGGAAACGCCGGCGAATGGTGCTGGGACTGGTATTCAAGCATTACGAGTTCAACAGAGGCAACTGGTGCTACATCAGGAACTGCTCGTGCCTGGCACAGCGGCAGCTGGGATAAAAGTGCTTCCAACTGCGATGTTTCTGCACGTTACAATACATACCCTTACACCACAACCACCGACACAGGTTTCCGTGTAGTTCGCACTGCCAATTAAAAATCAGGGAACTAGGACTGACAAAAGAGAAGATTAACAAATTATTTCAGAATATTGATTCAACAAAAGACGCAGCATTGTGGCATTTTCCACACCAAGTTTCCTACAGATTTCCGTCATTTCACGCTTTACAGTAGATTCACTTATGATAAAAATTTCTGCAAGTTTTTTGTAATTTGTTTCACCATTTAAAAATTCTTGCACAAGTTTGCTCTGCCTGCCTAAAATTCCATATTCAGAAAGCCTTAATTGATTTTCTGGATGTGGCAAATCAATTTTTGAAATCTTTTTTGAAAGAAAAGGAAACAAATCAAACAAAGAATTTTTTAAGACACTATAAATATGGGAAAAAGCAAAACTAAGAAACAATGAATACGCCAATGCCATAAAAAATTTTGAACGGCTAACAGGAAGAATTACAAACAACGACAAAAACAATGGTGTCAAACACAGAATAACTTTTTTACGCATACCTGTCTTTAAATAACCATAGCAAAAAAGAAGCGCAATTCCAAAGAAATATAAATACAGCCCTAAAAACATAAGATTGTTCAAAGTCATCGTAATTCCCTGAATAAACAACACAACAGACTGCATAAAACGGATTTTATAAAAAAATACCAAAAAAAAACAAATCACCGCACACGAAATATTTACGACAGGAACTATAATCTTACAATACGGCAAAAATGAATATGTATAATCTTCTATAGTTATGCTTATAAAAAATCCAATAACCTGAACAACCGCAGCAAAAAAAATCATCAGCCGTTCATATAAAACACTTTTTTCAATCTTCATAAAAATATTATACATTGATTTTTCTGAGTAGAAAAGACCACAAAAAAAATAACTTAGTATCACAATTTTGACACCTTGGTTATTTTTTAGTAACCCAGGTTATTTCGTGTTTTTGCAGGTTTACATAAATAAAATAGAATTTAAAATAATAGGATGAAAGATTTAAAATATTTTATTTGCCTGACACTTATCATTGTATCATCTTTTTGTTGCGCATTTGCAAAACAAACTTTTATCTCAAGCGAATCTGTAGAAGTTCGGGAAACCTTTATTTCAAATGAAGAAACAAGACGAAAAAACTTCATCTCTTATGCAGAACTTTCTGACGACATCGACTACGTTTTTTATTATTTAAAAACTGCTTATGCAGGTTACAGCGAACTTTTGCAAAATGGCTTTTCAGAAGAAAACTTTAGGAAACATTTTAAGGAAAAATACGAAAATTCGGAAGAAATCGAAACAAGACCGATCATGAAAGAATTTGCCGATTTTCTTTCAAGGTTTGCAAAAGACAACCATCTTTTCATATTAGGAAACAATGCTCAAGAATGGAACTCCGCCAACACTTTCGCAATATTTTACTATACAAATACTTTTGTTCAAAAAACTGAAGACTCCTTTAATGTAACACAAACTGATTCTTCCGCCATAAAAACTGGAGCAAAATTCACTGGAAATTCCGAAAATCTTTTTTATTATCCAATAAAAGGCAAAAATATTTATCGCATTGGCATTATAAGCAAACAAAAAATATCAGCCCATAATTTTTCTTTTGACAGAACAGAATTCAGTCTTCCAGTTTATGATGACGGAAACATTCAGGTTTCATTCTCACCCAAATATCACGAAATTGAAACAACCAGCAGCATTTATATAAGTCTTTCAAGCTTTAAAGTTCAGGAAAATAATTCAAAATTCAAAAAAGGTTCTGAAATTGTTCTGAAAAAATTTGCAGACATAGGAAAAAACTGGCGGAACAAGAAAAATATAATTATCGATTTAAGAAGCAACAATGGCGGAGAAATTGGCTACGGCATTTATCCGTTTTATGCAATGACTCAGAAAAATCCACAAAACTATTTTAGCGACTTTAAAAAACTGAATGATTTTAGCAACAATTTTTTCTTTGAACAGCTCCAAACAACCTCTCCAGCCACACTTCAGGCTCATATAAAATATTTTGAAAATTTGGGACTAACAAAAAGTTGGTATTACAAAAACTACAAAAGAGATTATAAAATCAATCTTAAAAATCCACAAAAACTGATCTACAAGCAACACTGCGATTTTTTTAAAGAAATAAAAACATATTTCAATGGAAAAGTGATTTTCCTGATAGACAGAAATTCCTATAGTGCCAGCGAAATTTCTCCTTTGTTTGCAAAAAGAATTTTAGGAGAAAACGTAAAAATCATCGGGGAAAATTCCGCAGGCTGCATACAATTTGGAGATGTATTGCCTTATCAGCTTCCAAACAGTGGAATTGCAATTTCCCTAAGCTGCAAAAGAAATACGTTTTTAAATCATTTTGAAAACTGGCATGGCGAACAATACGGAGTTTTTCCGGATTATTGGTCTTTAGGCTGCGACCTTAACGAAACAATCTTTTTAGAAACAAATGACAGCGAAATGAAATCAAAACTTAAAAATATTGAATTTAGATTGTTATAAAAAACAGGCGTCAAACCAGAACAGAATCTGATTCAACGCCCGCTTCTGCTTTTAGCCACACGTGATGATTGCAAATGTTGTAAAAAACAATAGCAACCACCACATCACTAAAAATCAATTAAACTCTGTACAGCAAATCTTCGTAGCTTGGGAATGGTTTGTATTCTTCACCAAGCAATGGCTCGATTTCATCTGCTACAGCGCGGGCTTCTGCCATTGCAGGAATAACTTTATCCGCATACGCTTTGGCAACTGCCATAACATCACCGCTTGCTTTTGCAGAGAGATGGATTTTTGAAAGTGATTCTGTCTTTGCAGCCAAATCACCAGTAAGAGCATCAAGTTTTGCAAGCAATGCGCTTTCAGCAGAAGCTTTTGCAGAAGGAACAACAGCCTTAAGATTAACAACTGTTCTTGAAACAGCCGCAATGTATTTGTATGCAGCCGGCAAGATGTCTTTGTTAATCATTTCAAGCATTGTTTCAACTTCAATGTTCAAAAGCTGAGCATATTTTTCAAGCTTGATTTCGTAATGACTTTCCATCTCTTCTTTTGTGTAAACACCAGTATCTGTGTAAAGTTTTACATTCTTTTCATCCAGATAATGCGCAACTGCATCTGGAGTTGTTCTAAGTTCAAGAAGTCCGCGTTTTGCCGCTTCTTTTTTCCAAGATTCATCATAGCCGTTTCCGTTGAATACAATTCTCCAGTGAGCTTTTACTTCTCGTTCAATAAGAGTGTTCAAAGATTTTTCAAAGTCAGCGGCACCCTCAAGTTCATCAGCAAAAGTTTTAAGAGTTTCTGCAACAATCGCGTTCAAAGTTGTGTTTGGACCTGCCAAAGAAACATTTGAACCAGCAGAACGGAACTCAAACTTGTTTCCTGTGAATGCAAACGGAGAAGTTCTGTTTCGGTCTGTAGAATCCTTTGGAATTGGTGGCAAAACATCTACACCAATTGTCATCTTAGATTTTTTGTCAGCAGAATATGGTTTTCCTTCAACAATTGATTCAAGAACGCGGTAAAGTTCATCACCAAGATAAACTGAAATGATTGCCGGCGGCGCTTCGTTTGCTCCAAGTCGGTGATCGTTTCCTGCAGAAGCAACAGAAATGCGGAGCAAATCCTGATTTTCATCAACTGATTTCAAAATTGCAGTAAGGAAAAGCAAGAACTGCGCATTTGACTCTGGAGTTTTTCCTGGTTCAAGAAGGTTTTCGCCTTCATTTGTAGACATTGACCAGTTATTATGCTTTCCAGACCCGTTGAGTCCTGCAAAAGGCTTTTCGTGCAAAAGACATTCCAAACCGTGGCGTTTTGCGACTTTTCGCATAACTTCCATTGTAAGCTGGTTCTGGTCAACAGCGATGTTTGTTGTGCTGAAAATCGGAGCCATTTCGTGCTGGGCTGGAGCAACTTCGTTGTGTTCAGTTTTTGAAAGAATTCCGTACTTCCACAAAGTTTCGTTCAAATCTTCCATATATTTTACAATGCGTGGATTCAACGCCGCAAAATACTGATCATCCATTTCCTGGCCTTTAGAAGGCTTTGCACCGAACAAAGTGCGTCCTGTCATACGAAGGTCTTTTCTTTGTGACCACAAGTCGTGATCAACAATAAAATATTCCTGTTCAGCACCAACAGTTGTTGCAACGTGGCTTACAGTTTTTCCAAAAAGCTTAAGGATTCGTTTTGACTGCTTGTCCAACGCTTCCATAGAACGAAGCAAAGGAGTTTTCTTGTCAAGTGCTTCACCTGTATAAGAACAGAATGCAGTTGGAATACAAAGTGTATGTTCCTTTATAAAAGGATAAGAAGTTGGATCCCAAACTGTGTATCCTCGAGCCTCAAAAGTTGCACGGTGACCACCAGACGGGAAAGAAGAAGCATCAGGTTCTCCCTTTACAAGTTCTTTTCCGCTAAAAGACATGATTACAGTTCCGTCATCCTGAGGATTAATAAAAGAATCATGTTTTTCAGCAGTAATACCAGTCAAAGGCTGAAACCAGTGCGCAAAATGAGTTGCACCATTTTCAATAGCCCAATCTTTCATTGCGTGGGCAACAACATTGGCTACATCAAGCTCAAGTGGAGCACCAGAATCAAGAGTTTTCTTAAGAGCTTTAAAAGTTTCCTTAGGAAGGCGATCTTTCATCACTTTTTGATTAAAAACCATGCTTCCAAATAATTCAGGTACATTTGTCATTATAACTTAACCCCCAGTATATAATTTATTTTTTGCAAAAAAAAAGCGATGTGAATTTCAACTAAACAAATTAGAAAAAATTCACATCGCCATTGATGTTGATTTCTTTATATAACTTTACAAAAAAAAGTGCAAGAGAATTTTTAGATTTTTCAAAGTTTTTTTATCAATTCAAGCGGAGTACATTCAAAATTGTATTCAAACTTTGAACTTGCTGCCGCATGTGCATAAACAGAAGTTACAGCGGCATTTTTTGCGGAATACCCTTGTGCCAGCAAAGAAACGCAAAGCCCGGCAAGAACATCGCCACTACCAGCTTTTGCAAGAGAATTTGTACCCTTATCACAAATAAAAGCGGATTTTTCTGAAAAAATATACGTGTTCGCACCTTTTGCAATTAACGTAATATTTGGAAACCTTTTTGAAAATTCCAAGCCAAACTCAAAACGATTTTTTACCACTTCTGAAAGCAATATTTTTTCTTGACCAGATTTTTTTTCAGTTTGAGGCAAGTGTTTTTCATCAGAAAATTCCTGTTTTTCAAGTTTTAAATCCAGCGAATTCACAAGTTCGCACAGTTCTTTTGGATGAGGCGTAAGAATTATGCGGGCTTCCGGCAAAGAATCAAATTTTTTTAAGATAAAATCCAAATTCTTGCTGTAAAAAAAATCTGCATCCAGCACAACCGCCGGATTTTTCATCCTGCAGACAAAATCAACAGTTTCTTGAACCAATTTTTCAGCATTTTCCGAACGCCCTAACCCACTACCAACCAGAACCGCAGTAGTTTTTTCTGGAAAATTTTCCGAAACCATAAGTTCAGGCGACATAAAAAAATCCTGTCTGGAAATCCTTGCAGGCAAAACAGAAACAAATCCCGCCCCAAAACGCAATGCGGCAGTTCCGGCAATAATTCCAGCCCCAGTTTTTTCGCCCAAAACAACACAAGCGTATCCAAAATCTCCTTTGTGAACAGACTTTTTTGTCCTAAAAGGAAAATCCGCATCATTTTCTTCAATTAAATACGCATCTGGTTTTGCACAAGATTCAAAAACCAAAGACGAAATCCCCAAATCAGCAACAACAATTTTGCCAACAAAATCCTTTGAAGAATCCTCGTAAAGATTTTTTTTAAGAGCACCCATCGTCACAGTTTTTTGTGCAACAAATTTCATTCCGCTTGGAACATCGCACGCAATCCTAACAGCATCCTGCCCATTGCACCATTCCAACGCAGCCTTAACATTTTCTGGAATCTCACCATGAAAACCAGTTCCAAAAATGCAGTCAACAATGACATCCGAAACAGAAAATTTAGGCATTTTGCTAGAATCGACAAACCACTCTACTGCGTTAAAAATTTTTACGCCAACGGAACAGCACATTTTGCGCTGAAGAACTGCTTCTTCAGTTTTAGGCTCACCAAACACAACCACAAAAACTTTTTCCACCTTTCCAAAAATCCGTCTAGCAAGAGCATAACCATCGCCACCGTTATTTCCAGAACCGCAAAGAACAAGCACAGTTTTTGGCGAACAAATCAAAACCTCTTTTTCCAACGCAGCAGCGGCATTTTCCATCATAATATACTCAGGAAATCCGAACCGCCTTTTTGCCTCTTTTTCAACAATTCCCGAATTTATATAAACCGATTTCACACAAAACCTCTTCTAAATATTTTACAACCATACCGCCAGCCATTGCAATTTCAAAAATTGCTTGCCATATCACCGAATAGCTCAAGTAGCCGCATTCTTTTTCCGCTCATTCAATTTATGAATTCAATAAAAACTCGACATCAAGCATAATAGCCATAAATTTGACATATAGCTATTTTAAAGTTATGATAATTTAGACGTTGAGTTTTAGCAAATTGGAAATCCAACAAAAGCAATATTTCAAAATCCATAAAAACTCTACACACAGGAGGATTTTATGTACGACAAGGCAATTCCTATTTTTGAAGTAAAAAACCGACTCTCATACTTTCTGCACAAAGCAAAAGAAGAAGGTCCAGTTTTTATAAGCAACCGAGGAAAACCCGAATTCGTTCTTCAAACAATAGAAGAATATGAACAACAAATTCAGACAAAACCCAAGGAAAAGTCGTTGATTGAACGAATTCACGAATCTCGCAAGACTTTCAGTTTGGAAAATGACGATTTTGATTTTACATCATACTATGACAACATCAAAGAAAAAATTCCAATGACACGAGATTCAGAAGAACATCTTTTTGACGAGGTTTAACTTATGAAGAAAATTTATCTTTTCGATACAAATGCAGTTTCAGAATTACTAAAAACTGTTCCAAACCGCAACTTTTTAAAACAGTTTTCCGAAAATGAAAAGCGTTGTGCAATTGCCTCAACAACATGGAACGAACTTTTGTTCGGAGCAAATATTATGCCTTCAGGAAAAAGAAAGGATTTCATTTTTTCAACATTAATCAATGATGTTCAAGAAATATTTCCAATAATCCAGTTTGATAATCATGCCGCATGGATTCAAGCTGATATACGAATGCGCCTAAAAGAATCCGGAAAAACAATTGATTACGCCGACACCGAAATTGCCGCCATTGCAATTTCAAACCAAATGATTCTTGTTACAAGAAATACAAAACACTTTGAGCCAATCGCAGAAATCGATAGTGTATTTTATTACGAAAACTGGTTTGAATAAAAGTTCACACACAATTTATCACCATAACAATATTCTTAATTGTAAAAAACACAATAACTCATTAAAATCAAATAGTCTGAATATAGAGTTTTATTAATTCTGAAAAATCGCTCAAAGTCTTCACAAATTGTAAATTCGCCTGCGCTTTTATTTGATTACTAGAAACTCCATATTCAACTAAAAATTTTATACCATTACGAGGCCAAAAAAATGGAAGAAATTCTTGAATTACTGCGACAAAACGCGCGTCTTTCTGTAAAAGACATTGCAAGCATGACAAAAAAAACAGAAGCCGAAGTCGCCGCAATTATCAAAAAATTGGAAGACGACGGAATTATTTTAAAATATGCGGCCATCGTAAACCCAGAAAAAACCGGCGAAAGCAAGGACAAGGTTCGAGCAGAAATCCAGTTACAGGTAACTCCAGAGCGCGAACATGGATTCGATGCCCTTGCCGACAGAATTTACCGTTTTCCACAAGTAAAATCACTTTTTTTAATGAGCGGCGGATACGATTTCAAGGTAATAATCGAAGGCGACTCTCTCCAGGAAGTTGCATTCTTTGTTTCAAATAAACTTGCAACACTAGAAGGCGTTCGAGCCACAAAAACTTGCTTTATCCTAAAAACTTACAAAGAAAACGACATTGTTTACGTGGAAGACGAACGCGACCGACGGGAAGCACAGGCATAAAGGGCGGACAACCGCCCTGCGCTCCAAACCTTTGGTTTTGCGCTACCCACCGTGCGGGCTTCAAACGCCAGCCCGCAACGCCCGCTAATTTTTTTTACAAAAAGGTAACTTTATGAACACACGACCAGATAAATTCAGCCGCTTAATGGAATCAATTCCACCAAGCGGAATCCGAAAATTTTTTGAAATGCTCATCGGACACGATGATGTAATCTCTCTTTCTGTTGGAGAACCAGACTTTCCTACTCCGTGGACAATGCGAGAAGAAGCCTTTTATCATTTAGAAAAAGGACACACATCTTACACAGGAAACCGCGGACTCCTTGAACTGCGTCAGGAAATCTGCAAATACATGGAATGTTACAATATGTACTACAATCCTGAAACAGAAATTCTTGTTACCGTTGGAGCAAGCGAAGGCGTTGACGCTTCCTTGCGTGCAATTTTAAATTCCGGGGACGAAATTATTGTCTGCCAGCCTTGTTATGTAAACTACGAGCCGCTTGCACGCCTTTCAGAAGCAAAAGTCATTCCGATTGACACAAGCGTAAACGGATTTTACCCGACTGCAGAACAAATTGAAAAAGTCCTTTCACCAAAAACCAAAGCAATTATGATGTGCACCCCAAACAATCCAACAGGCACAATCATTCCAGCCGAAGAACTGGAAAAAATCGCAAAACTCTGCGTAAAAAACCAGATTTGGTGCATTTCAGACGAAATTTACTGCGAGTTGATTTACGACGACGCAAAACACGTTTCAATCGGCTCTTTCCCAGGAATGAAAGATTACACAATTATTCTGAACGGATTTTCAAAATCGTTTGCAATGACCGGCTGGCGAATCGGTTACGTTGCCGCACCTGCTGACCTTATTAGTCAAATGACAAAACTCCACGGCTACAACTCAATCTGCGCGCCAATTTTCAGTCAATACGCCGCAGTAGAAGGACTAAGAAACGGCTGGAAAGATGTTGAAAAAATGCGTTTAAGCTATCAGCAACGGCGAAACCTTATGGAAAAAGCATTTAACGAGATGGGGCTTCCTGTTCCAGAGCCAAAAGGAGCGTTTTATATGTTCCCGGATATTACTTCAACAGGAATTTCCAGCGAGGAATTTGCAACACAACTGTTCCAAAAACATAATATAGCCGTAGTTCCAGGCAGCGTTTTTGGACTTGGTGGCGAAGGACATATCAGAGTTTGCTATGCAACTGCAATCGACAAAATAAAAATTGCAATGGAAAGAATTGCAGAATTTGTTACAGAACTAAAAAGTGCAAAAAAATAACTGGAGACCGCTGAATGATTTTATCAATTTTAATTGCTATAATCGCCGCCGCTACCTTGTTTATCATCTTGACTTTGATAACAAGCAAATCCAACGGCAATAAGACCAAAAGCAAAAAAAATCCCAAACAAAAAAATAACTCAGCAATTATAAAGGAAGCAACAAAAAAACTGATTCATGCCCCGAACAACATTCAGGCATTAACAGCCTTGGGCGAAGTTTATTACGAAGCTAAAAATTACGAAAAAGCCTTGCCGATTTACCAGCGTCTTGTAGAACTTCAAAAACTTCATCCAACAAACGATGAAAAAACTGCATCAATAAGATACGGAATTTGTTGTTTTCATGGTAATCAATTTGACAACGCATTTAAAGCACTTTCCGCAACACTCCGGGACGATCCGCAAAATTTTGAGGCAAACTATTATATGGGTAAAGCATTGATGCAAAAACAGGAATACGAAAAAGCAATCATAGTCTTTAAACGTGCATCAAAAATTAATCCAGAAAAAACCGAAATCATTCAAGGGCTTGCATACGCTTTGTATTTTTCAAAAAAATACCGGGAAAGTCTTGTTTACCTAAAAAAAACAGTTGAACTCAATCCTGACAACAAGGAAGCACTTTTTTACCTTGCCACCGCAATGAACGAATCTGGCTACATCGATAAGGCTTTAAAGATTTTCCTTCACCTTAGATTGAACCCTGTATTTGGCGCAAAAGCGTGCCTTGCAGCAGGAACAATACACGATAAGCAGAACGCACCAGACAAAGCAATTCAAGATTACGAAATTGCCTTAAAACTTGAAAATGTTGACCAAGAAACAAAACTCACAATTTTTTACAAGCTTGCGCATACTCTTATTTCGCAAAAAAACATTGGACGCGCACTCACTTACTTGAAGCAAATCCAAACGATTGCCCCTGGCTACCGCGATGTTCAGGCATTAATCAACCGCTATCAGGAATTGAACCAAAACTCAAACCTTCAAGCGTATCTTATGTCTGGAACAAGCGATTTTGTTGCATTGTGCCGAAAATTTGTTTCAGGATATTATCCAGGGGCATTTATAAAAATAGAAGATATTTCCGTTGCGGCAGAATGTGTAGAAGTTCTTTGTGAAGTTCAAGCCGCAAAATGGTCAGACAGCGAACTGTTCAGATTTTACCGAAGCACCGGCTCAATCGGTGAATTATACGTGCGCGACTTACACTCAAAAATTCGAGACATAAAATGCGACAAAGCGTTCTGTGTTTCCGCTGGAACATTTACAGAAGAAGCAAAAAAATATGTTGAAGGCCGTCCAATCGACTTGATAGAAAAAACAAAACTGATTCAAGTTTTAAAAAAACTGGACGTTACTTCCCACGTTTTCTAATTACAACAAGATTTCGCTCGCGTTCATCCTTGCCACAAGAATTTTCTGTAAGATACGGAACAGACAGTTTTTTTACAGAAAATTCCAGCCCGAGCGACTTTATTTCTTCCATTTCTTTTTCAATGCTTTCTGACTTTGCTTTATAAGCAGCAAGAATTCCGCCTTTTTTTGTAAGTGCCAATAAAGTTTTTGTCATTTTTTCATCCAAAGGACGGAACGCTCGGAATGTTGAAATGTCAAAACTTTCTGGGGGAACTTTTTCCGCCTCTTTTTTTAGAACAGAAACGTTTTTTAAGCCGCAGATTGCCGCACAGTTTTCAAGAAAAGCACACCGTTTGTCCATTCGCTCAACCAAGGTGAAATTAAATTCTGGAAAAACAATTGCCAGCGGAATTCCTGGAAGTCCGCCGCCAGAACCAATGTCCGCAATCTTAAAGTTGTCAGCGTTAAATTTTTTTGAAAGTTCCAGAAAAATTCTATACGGTGCAAGGCTATCTAAAATATGATTCACAACAATTTCATCGTAAACACTTGTGTTTGTAAGATTGTATGCTGAATTAAAAAGAATTATCTCATTTATGTATTTATCAAGTTTTTTGGAAAATTCCTCAATTTTTTCGGCAGGAATTCCAACCTGCATTAAACCGTTCAAAAGTTTTTCTGTTGCCGCCATTTTTATCCCTGAAAATTATTCGTTACCAATATCAAGCAAAAAATCCATATTCCAGCCATCCGAAATATATTTTAGCGAAACAAGATTTCCTGTTTTTTCAGCCTTTAATTTTGGCTTTTGCGAAAGTTGATAAAGAAATGAATATTCATTTTTATAATCTTGAATCACCTGCGGCTCAACAAAATATCCTGCCGAAGTTCCGCAGTTGCCATCTGCCTTGAACAAAAGATAAAAAGTTTCGTCGCGGGATTTTCCATCGCTCGTGTATTTTCGATCTCCAGTAAGCAAGAATGAACCGTCGTTTTCTTTTTTGCTAAAATAAACTGTTCTGATTGTGTCTTTTAAGTTGTAGCCGTTAACAACAAATCTTAAAATTTTCGGACTGAATTTTAAATTTTCACCTGGCGCCCCAGAATTTGTAACTGTCAAATTAGATTTTTTTAACGCCTGGGAATTTTCTTCTGTTTTTTCTTTTAATTCTGAAAGTTCCGCCATAACCGAATTCAAAAGAACATCGTTTTGGTTGTTTTTTGCAAACTGATTAGAAACTGAAACATCATTTCCAAGAAGACCGTAAATTCCGCCAAAAAGCCCAGAGTTTCCCAAATAAGAAACATCATCCGCGGTAAGATAATTTAACGCTTTTAACAACGAATCCGAATCTTTGGTCTTTGTATTTTTTGCAGTTTCATCTTCTTTTTGCTCTGACTGCTTTTCATTTTCGGAAGAATCTGCTTTATTTTCTTTATTTGAAATATTTGTGCTTACAAATCCTGGCGTATAAAATTTTGTTCCCAAAACTGGAGCAGAAATTCTTGGCATTGCAGGACTTTCTGAATCTGAAAGAGTCGGCATTGAAATAGAAGGCATTGCCATTTGGCAAAACGAACCTGCACAACAAACAGAAAAAAACGCAAATTTCAAAAGAAAACTTTTACATATTTGCAAGGCTTTCCTCCACATATTCAAGACGCTGAGTAAGTTGGGCAATCGTTTTTTCAAGACGATTTTTTTCTTTTTCAAGTTTTCCGCGGGCATCCATATTTGCCGAGCAAGCCGCTTTTTGTTTCATCATTTCGCGCACAGAAGCCGGACTTTTTCCGTCCAAAAATTCTTTTTCAACTTCCTGTCTTTCGTCCTTTTTGCGTACAGATGCAACAACTTTCATATTTTCAAAACCGATTGCAGGATTCACTTCCACTCGGGCAACTTTTTGAATATCCTTTGCCGTATTTCGTGGAAGGCACAAAACTCGGTCAATATAATCTTCATAACGGATGTTTGCCTCTTCGCAAAGTTCATGCGCTTTTATCAGCAGTTTTCCGAATTCCTGCATCATTTTTCCGTTTGCTTCAAGATATTCCTTTTTGATTTTTTCTGTAAGAGCCAAAAGTTCTGGATTTGATTCCCATTCAAGTTTGTAATAACCTTTTTCTTCTGCAACAAGAAGAAGTTCATTAAATTTTGCCCAAAAATGCTGGTTATGAACCTTTGCGTTATAAACTGTTCCAGAATTTCCAGTTGCTGCAAGCAATTCTTCCGACTGAAGGTGATGTGTATACTCGTGAACCGCCGTATAAATCAACTGGTTGTCATTCTGAAAATTTTTGTTGTGCAAAAAAATCTCATGTGTGTCCGGCATATAAAAACCGTTCACACGTTTGCTTTCTTTTCCTGTCTGAGTTACTGAAAAATCAAGTTCTGTTGGCGCAATGTCAATCAGGATTTCTTTTATTTTTGCGTTATCCATTTTTTCCTACTTTTATATTACAAAACATTACGCTTTTTTTGTCAAAGCGGCACGAATCTGCTCAGCAAACAACCTATTCTGGTCATTTCGTTCTGGAACTGAAAATTTAGGCTTTCCATCTTCTTCTGAAATTCTATAAATACGCCTTGGATTTGTTGTGTACGCAGGACTTTCAGAATTATTTATCCACCAGTCAAGAACTGCAAGAATGCAGAGCGTATATTTTAACAGGTTTGCGTTATTTGCATTCGTATTTGCAGAAGTATTTTTTCCGCCAAGCAACGTGTCCAGACGCTTTGAAATTTCATTTGGAATATCAAATTTATAATGCGACCAAGGATTTGAAACAAGAGAAACATTTCCATGCATAGAAGCAACCTTGTCACAAAGAGAAACAACTTCCGTAAAAAACGAGCGTGCAAAATCTGTTCGCATAAAAAGTGGCCGATACTTGCTTTCATCCTGGGGACGCTCCAAAACAAGCTGGTCAAATTTAAAATGAGGAAGAAAGTGCCATTGGGTTTGCCAAAGCAACGATGTAATCATCTTTTTTCCAAACTGGGAATCTTCATAATCATCCTGCGAATAAATTTGGTTCACCAAATCATTTAAAGTATCACAATACAGTTTTTCAAAAACGTTTTCACGGTAAGCAGACCAATCATCCAAAACAGAAACAATAGAATCTTTTTCTTTACTTGAATCAAGATTTGTTGTGTTCTGCGTAAAATTAATATTCCGGCATCCAACAAAACAGTCTTCCAAAATACGAAGTAGGACAACTGTTACCTGCAACGGATTTTCAGGGCTAAGAACATTAAATCCATCCGCAAAATGGTAAAGAGGCTGAAAATACGGATACATATCTGGATGTTTATCCAACTGCGCAAAACCCGCCTGAGGAAAAAGCTGATCCAACAACTTGATTCCAGTTGTAACAACCTGATCTTTTATTCCTTTTTCTGGCTTTAAAACAGTATTCTTCTTTTTTTCAGTTTCTTCAATTTTTACAGTTTTAGTCTTTTCTGGCAAAAGCAAATCATATTTGTGCAGCCCAACGAATTTTAGAATATCAGCGACCTTGACTTTAAAAAAATCAGGATATTCTTCATAAGTGTCGGAACACATTCGCATTAAAAGCGGATAGCACTTTTTTACAATCTCATTTTGAATATAAAGCCAATCAGTAATAGCCTCTTTTGCAAGTGAAGAAAGTTTTTCCTGCGGAGAATCCGGATAGGCAACCTCGTCCGTATAGATTTCCTTGATAAGTTTTGGAATCTTGTTTTCACCGTAATAATAAACCTGAATCAAAAGTTTATAAACTGCGCGAATATACGGAACTAAATCCTGAACAACATACGGCTGCGGCAAATCCAAAAGCTCAATATGCGAAAGTTTTACATTTTGCATTGTCCACCCGGCAATCATTCTAAGAAATTTGAATTTTGCTTCAGTTCCGCTTGCGATTTTCGCCTTGTAAGAAGCTGGTGCAATCTGAATCAAAGTTTTTATCACCGTGATGAATCCAGAAAGATTTTCAACATGATGTTTTAAAGTTACTGTACAAAATTCAGAAACAACCTGCTCATGCCCATTTTGCTGAAAATATTTTATAAAATTAAAAAGACCGTAATTTGGCTTGATTCCATATTCATCACGCATCATAAGCTTGTCAAAAAGAGAATTTAGTTTTGCGGTTGCGGGAATAAGTTCTTCCTGCCGCCTGCGAGAACCATTTGCGTGGTGTTCACTTGCTCCCACATTTGAATTTGAAGAATTTTCCGAATTTCCAGAAGAAGTCTGCCTTATCAATCGTCCTGTTCCTTTTGTAGATTTTCCTGCCGAATTTGAACTATTCGAACGTTCGTACATAACCTCTCCTCCAAGTTTTTTTGACATTATCTCAGCCTCACCGGGATTCAACTGACCAATAGCTTTTCGTGTTCTATCTAATGTTCCAGGTGCCCAGTCCGCTTCTTTGGCTCTTTTTCCATCTTCCTGCATAAAGTTTCCCCCTTCTACAACCGGATATGACTTTTTTTCACGATTCCAGGGCAATTTTTAAGAATAATTTTTTCTCCAGTTTTAGAAACAAGCACGCCATCAAAAGTACCGTAAATTGTTGTATAAACATTGCGCATAACAATAATATCCAAAGTTCTGTTGCTTACAGAAGAAGGATTGAATGTCAAATCAACCATTCCTTCTGTATCTTGTGCAACCCATTTTTTTGCGATTCCAAAAGGATGAGTAATTTGAACTGGTGGCATCGCAGTAATTTCTCCGTCAACAGAAAGCATATCGTTGTTGTAAGTGTCCTCATCCAACGCCATATAACTTGTATTTTCAAACGAAAAAACAATATTTTTGCCATTTATGTTTGACATTCCGTACATTATTTCACTTGAAGACCGGGGTTTTAAATATGTCCTGTTCAGCATAAAAAGCCCAAGCCCCTTGCCTTGCGGAATTTCTTTTATATGATGGCGATGCTTTCCTGTATTCAAACCGCCTTCAAGATTCATCGGAATAAACCACGTGGCTGTACAACGCTGCATTATAGGCGCAGGATTTACAAAAAGAACTTCACTTGAATCTTTGCTTTCTGAGCTAAAATGCGCAATATATTTTGCCTTTGCCGCAGGTCTAAACTTGTCCCCACGAACCGTAAAAGTCAACGCAATTCTATCTCTTTTTCTGCTCCAGCCAATTTTTATATATCTTGTGCTGGAAAAAGTATTGCAAGCCGCCTCGAACGTGTTTACCGGAACAAAACGTCTTCTTGGTCCCATAAAGGAATGATACGCAAGTTTCTGTCCGCTTTCCTTGTTCCAAAAAATTACTTCTGCAAGACCAAACGCCTTGTCATCAAAAAATTCTGCAAGCCCGATATAATTTTCAACCGAAAAAACAAAACATACACGGCTTTTTATTCTAAAATTAGAGAAAAACGTTGAAGTCGGAACACCTGCAAAAGGAGCTTTTACCCCACGAATGTCAACTGCATTGGAAACTCCAAAAAAAGAACCAAAATTAATTTTTCCGTTCTGAACAATATTGTCAGGTGCTTTTACAAGAGGTCTAGAATACACAAAAATCCTCAATCAAAATAAAACAATTTCCTTATATTATATAAGAATCTATTGCAGTTATCAAATAATTTTCTTGTTAATTAAAAACACCGTGCTAAAATTAGTAGTATGAAATTTTGCAACCAAGGAGATGCTTTATGGGTATAAAATTGTATTCACTCGGTGCGGCACAGGAAGTTACCGGTTCCAAACATATTCTAGAGATTGACAGCCGACAAATTATGATTGACTGTGGCGCTTTTCAGGGCAAACGAAAAGAATCTGACGATAAAAATAGAAATTTTGATTTTAATCATGAAAAACTTGAAGCCGTAATTCTTACCCACGGACATTACGACCATTGCGGACTTTTGCCTGTTCTTACAAAAAAAGGCTATGAAGGAAATATTTACGCAACCCCAGCAACCCGCGACATTGCAAACCTTGTAATGATGGACAGCGCGCGTATTCAGGCCCGGGATGCAGAATTTCTTGCAAAACAGGCAAAGAAAAAGGGTGAAAAATTTAGCTGGCGACCAATTTTTGATGAAGATGATGTTGTAAAATGTGCAAACCAGATTATATCTCTTTCCTACAACAGAAAAATGTACATTGCCCCAGATGTTCAGCTGGAATTTTTTGACGCAGGACATATTTTAGGCTCATCATTTGCAAGCCTTTCAATCCGCGGATGGCATTCTGGTTTAAGCACACCGTACGTTCATTCAACAGGCGAAAACGAAACAAGAATTGTTTTTACTGGAGACATTGGCAGAAAAGAAAAACCGATTATCCGTCCGCCGGCAACAAATATTCCAGCCCCAGATTATATTGTACTTGAATCAACTTACGGAAACCGCAAGCACGAAAACCGCGAATTTGCCCTAAAAGAACTTGAACGAGTTGTACGCGACACCTGCGCAAAAAAAGGCAAAATCATAATACCTTCTTTTGCAATCGAACGCGTTCAGGAACTTGTTTACTATTTGCACCTTTTGACTGACCAGAAAAAAATTCCAGTTGTTCCAATTTACGTTGACTCTCCAATGGCTGCAAATGCCACAAGCGTTTTCCGTGTACACCCTGAATGTTATGACGAAAGCGTAAACGAGGCATTCTTAAAACATCATAAAAATCCGTTTGGATTTGGCTCTTTGACTTTTACAACCAGCGTAGAAGAATCAAAAGCACTGAACAAAAAAGAAGGACCAATGATTATCATTTCCGCGGACGGAATGTGCGAAGCCGGACGAGTTCTTTACCACCTTGCAAACGAAATCAGCAACGAACGCAATACTGTTCTTATTGTTGGCTATATGGCAGAAAATACCTTGGGTCGAAAAATCCGGGACGGAGCAAAAGAAGTAAAAATCCTTGGCGACCTTTACCAGGTAAAAGCCCATGTTGAACAAATCAACGCGTTCAGTGCCCATGCCGACTACGAAGAAATGACAGAATGGCTAAAAGCAATCGACACAAGCCGACTAAAAAACATATTTATGGTTCACGGCGAAAAAGACGCTCAGGAATTCTTTGCAAATCACCTGCACGAACATGGATTTCCTAACGTGTCTGTTGTAAAATATGATGAAACCTATGAATTAGGTTAAAATAAAAAAAGGAGCACGTAATAAAAACTTTGCCTAAAATAGCGTCAAAGTTTTTATTCATAAGTTTGCGGTGCAAACTTTCAATTTGACTTTTTATGGGAGTATTTTATGAAAAGAGTATCAAAACTTTTTGCAAGTTGCCTTTGTATTTTTGCAATGGCAAGTATCATCGGGTGCAAAGACGAGGGGGGGGGCGACGAACTTGAAGCAACCGTAAATAAAGCAACTGCCGCCTCTGTTTCAGTAGAAGCAGGCTCATACGAGTCTGAGGTAACAGAAGAAAACAAAACCACCATCAATGCCGCGTTAGATGCCGCAGGAATTGACAAAATTATTGCCGGTGCAACAGATTATTCTGGCTTTGTTCAAGATGGCGAAGATGATTCAGTTTCTTATTCAATGCGTGCAATGACAGCAGAAGAACTTGGAACAAAAATCTATACTGAATTGGGAGCAAAGATTGCAAAATATCAAGAAGACCTTGAAAGCAATAGAAAAGCTTCTTTCAGTTATTCAATTGCACCAGGAGAAATTTCTGTACCTAAAGACGGAATAAAAATGACAATTCCGTTGTTCTTTATGACGCAGTCAGCAGTCTATTCATCAGACAGAACTACTACAGCACAATCTTACACACAGGGAATTTGCTCCACATATTTTGAAGATTTCACAAAAACAAATACTGACTCAAGCGGTTATTTAAAACAAACTGCTGTAAATTCCGCACAGAACTATAATTACAATCTTACAATGACTGTAGACCCAACAAAAATTGACATAGATAGTATTCAAAGCGGAGATTACACAGACAGTTCTGACTTGCTTTCTTATATGACCATCAAAGGTTCTGCAAAAATAAATCTTGAAACAACTAGTTATACTTCATTCGTAATCGAAGGCATTGCTGGAAAAATTTCAACAGAACTGAACCTTGCTGTAACAATTGACAACTTTGATGAAATTTTCGATGAACTGAAAAAAGAAAGTGACGAATGTTCAATTTCTCCAGAAACATTCATCAATTCAGAAAATTCAAACGCTTCTCTTAAAATCAATGTATGCGATTTGAGCGGAAAAGTTATCTACACCTACAAGTCAATCTCAGACTTTTCTGAAATTGAATCTTACATATCGCTTTTTGACCTTAGCACTATAGTAAACGGCGACAGCGAATCAGAAATATAAGATTTTATTCTGAACATTTAAAACAAAAGGGATGTCCTAAAAGCAAAACTTATTAGGCATCCCTTTATTTTTTATTCAGTTTTAGAAGTCACGAACCAATCGTGCCTTTTGTAGAAGGAATCGCCCCATTTCTACGCGGGTCAATTTCCACTGCGTCACGGATTGCACGAGCCGCCGCTTTGAACAAACCTTCCATTTTGTGATGGTCACTACGGCCCCGCAATGTGTCAAGATGAAGATTGCACTGTGCACTGTTTACAAATGCCTGCCAGAAATCTTCAAAACAGTCAGTCTGAAAACTAGCCTCTACACCGTTTGCGTTTAAACTTACAAGCGGAATTCCTGTAAGTTCTGCATTGCACACAAGAAACGGACGACCTCCAAAATCAACCGCCGCACGCAACAAAGATTCGTCCATCGGGTACAAAAACGAACCAGTTCTGTAAATGCCGGCACAATCGCCCAACGCTTTTGCAAAACACAAGCCAAGAACAATCCCGGTGTCCTCAATCAGGTGGTGCTGGTCAACATTCAAGTCGCCTTCTATCGTTCCGCTTAAATCAAAAAGTCCGTGCTTACAAAAAGAACGCAACATATGGTCAAAAAATCCAATTGGATTTTCCATTTCGCACTTGCCAGAACCATCCAAATTCAATGTAAGAGAAATCTGCGTTTCTCCAGTTTTTCGTTCAACAGTTGATATGCGAGCCATTTTTAATCCTTAAAAAATTCCAAAATCAAAAATTACAAGATAACTTTTCGCAGTTCGTATTCCAAAATATCCGTTGCACCAAGACTTTGAAGTTTTGGCAGCAACGTTGGAACTTCACTTTTTTTAACTGCAATTTTTACAGCATAACCGTCATCACCAAACAACGGTGAAACAGTCGGGCTTTTCATTGAAGGAATTCCTTTTATCAACTTGTCAAAATCAGTTTTTGCAACGTTCATTTCAAGCATTACGCGCGAACGAGCAGCAAGAACCGCCTCAAAAAGCATTTTGAGCTCAAGGATTTTCTGTTTTTTTGCAGGATTTTTCATCGCTTCTTTCGAAGCATACATCCGCGTAGAAGATTCCATCAACGTATCAACAATTTTAAGCCGGTTTGCACGCAAAGAAGAACCTGTTGAAGTGTTATCAATAAGAATCTGTGCAAGCGCGTCATCGTTGTCCTGAACAAATCCTTCTGAAGTTCCCCATGTGCGGAAAATCGTTCCATCAATTTTTTTTGAGGCAATATATTTTTTTGTAAGATTCTGATATTCAGTCGCGATTGTAACCTTGCCTTTCAGCAATTTTTCGTAATCTTTTGTTTCTGGAATAGCGGCAACAATGCGAACCGGATCAAAACCCAAGTCCATGATTTCTTCAACGTCATTTTCTACGCCATTTTCATAAACCCAGTCTTTTCCGCTAAAACCAACATCAGCACAATTTTGAGCAAGCAACGCACTTGTAATCTGCGGTTTTACAACCTGAAAAGCCAAATCCTCTTGATTTGTAACAGGAAAATAAGTTCTGTCCGGCAAATGAATGGAAATTCCTACATCATTCAAAAGTTCGTAAACCGATTCATAAATTCGGCCCTTAGCCAAAAGAATCTTTAATTTTTCCATTTTTGCACTCCTAGAATTTCAATTTCTAGGCATATTATAATAGAAGAAACGCAACAAATTCAATGTTACAAAAAAGATTGTTCAAAGCTGGTATTTTGCGTAAAATATTTTTATGGCTTTCAACTTGGCAGATTTTTCAGAAAAAACTTTAGACATCACAATTCTTTGTAAAGTTGTAGACAATTTTGGCGACATCGGATTTGTTTATCGCCTCGCACGCTCGCTTTCTGACCTTTGCCCAAAACTGAAACTTAGAATCGTTGCGGACAACTTAAAATCATTCAGCCTTTTATGCCCACAAATTGACCCTTTAAAAAATGAACAAAAGGCAAACGGCTGGCAGATTTTTAACTGGAATGCGGAAAAAACTTGCCTTGAAATATTCCGCAAGAATCCGCCAAAAACAATCCTTGAATGTTTTCAGTGCGGTCGCCCGGAATGGCTTGAAAGTCTTCTTTTTACAGAAAAAATTCCGAACGTTGCCCACATTATTATGATTGACTATCTTACCGCCGAACCTTACGCAGAAACTTTTCACAAACTGCAGAGCCTTACAAGAAGCGCAAAAGTTCAAAAAGTAAATTTTATGCCTGGATTTACAGAAAAAACCGGCGGACTTATTTTAGACAAATCTTTTGTTTATGCGTTGAAAAACCGAACAGAAAAAAACACTGATTTCTTTAATGTACTATTTTTTGGCTACCCAAAAAATTATTCACCAGTGATTCGCTCATTGCAGAATTTTAACAACGAAAATGAAAAAAAAATAAATTTACTTTTGGCAAAAGGCGCTGGATTTGATTCATTTTTGGCGACATATAAAACTGAAAAATCTGCGGAAAAAAACTTGTTTGCGGTGAAGGAACTTTCATTTCTTCCACAGACAGAATGGGATGAACTTCTTACACAAACCCCGCTTTTATTCATCCGCGGAGAAGACAGCCTAAGCCGAGCCTGCCTTTGCGGAGTTCCGTTTGTATGGCACGCATATCCACAGACAGAAGAATATCAACTTGTAAAAGTAAACGCACTTTTAGACAGGATGAGCGTTCATTTTTCTACGGAAAATTTTAAAATCATCCAGAAATGCTGGCAAGTCTACAACACAACAAACGATGAACCACAAGAATTAGAAAACGCGCTGAACAATTTTTTGCAGAACTACAAAAACCTTTGCGGCGGATTCAAAGAATTTTCAGATTCACTTTTAAAAAACGGAGACCTTACAGAACATCTTTTGGAATTTATTAAATATTTAGACTGAACAACCCTATTTTCAGTCTACTTAACTTCGTAATTCACTCGCAGTACAGTATACTTAAAATTAAAAACGGAATTATAAATAAATTTTGACATTCAAAACACAAGTCAGATAAAAGATGAAATTGACAGGGAAAGATAAAAAATGAAAAGCGAAGAAGTAAATTATAAAAAGAATTTTTGTGAAAAATATTTTGATAAAGGCTCGTGGGATTTAGATGTTTTAAATCAGGTTGATGTTCTTTTAAAAGACAAAAAAGAAAATTATCTTTTATATATTGAAACAAAGTTTATTATTTCAAATGAAACGGCGTTGCGTCAGGCACGGGCTCAGGTAATTCTTACAAACAAAAAGCAGACAAAGATTTTAAGTCGTGTTGCTTTAGTTTATCAGGACACAGAAAAAAACGATATTCTTGAACTGATTGACTGCAGCGACAACTCTGTAATGTACAACAACGACATAAACTGGAATTCTGAAAAACCAAGCACGCCGACAAAAGATGCAATCGACCGAATAAACGACCGCATTTACGGAAAAATTACAACGTACAAAAATGATGAAATAAACGAATTTTACAAACTTCTAAAAACAGATGGCGACACTGTAATAAATATTACAGAAAAGAATTTTAATGTTGTTTACAACCAATGGAAAAGCGAAGTTTTATTTAGAGAAAAGATTTTAGATGAACAGGATATAATAAATCTTTTTCTTGTAGACATATTAAACGGAACAAAATACAAAAAATCCTTTATTTCTGACGACATGAGCAATGCCGAGCTTTTTGAAAATCAGGAACAGGAATTAATCCGCGAAGGAACAAATTTAAGTCACTATAAACTGATGTTTATTGATGAGCAGATTGACGGAATTAAATACACTGGCGAAAGTTCTTCTTTGTATTACACAATCAGCGATGTAGAAAAATACAATTTCTTCTGGAAAAAATATAAAAGACCGCCGGAAAAACACGAATTCTTAAAAATTCTTGAAAGGTCAAGCACGCTTTATTCAGATAAATACAGAAAAGACACTGGCGGAGAATACACTCCTACCTGCTTTGTACAAAAACAGGTAGAAATTTTAAACGAACATTACAATATGAACGATTTTATAGTCTTTGACCCTTGTGCAGGTGTCGGAAACCTTGAAAATCAGTTTGGAAAAGATTTTAAGCAGTATTGCTATCTTTCTACGCTGGAACAAATGGACTTTGACATTTGTAAAATCAAAGGTTTTGAAAACTCTATGCAGTTTGACTATTTAAAAAACGATGATGAGCCAAAATTCAAATACAAAGGAACATCTCTTGATATTACAGAAATTGCCAGACGAGAAGGCAAAAAACTAATGATTGTAATGAATCCGCCGTACCAAAGAAAAAAAGAGTTCAAGAATGATTTGGCTATAGAGTTTTTCAATAAAGTTGTTAAGTTACAGCCTCAAGTGATTGTGTATTACTGTAAAACAGAATTCTTTTTGAGAGATTCTATAAAAAATTATATAGATTCAAAATACAAAATTGTGTCGCATATTTTCAGCAATGCAAAAGATACTTTTAAATTATCTGAATGGGCAGTTTCTTTAGTTGTTTTTGACAAAGAAAAAGGTGACGAAATCAGAAAAGATTTTGTGAATACAGATAGATATGACTTCGACGAAAAACAAGGAAAATTAAATTTTATAAAATCATACAAATATGACAATTCTCGTCCTGATTTAATCAAAGAAATTGAAAAACAAATTAAAAAAAATATGCAGGGTTTAATTATTGGTCAATAT
>CAVIQW010000030.1:10081-24726 GCA_963644915.1 Paratractidigestivibacter sp. | reverse complement strand
ATAAATCCCGGGTGTCAATAATTCCTTTTTCCGCGGCATCAAAATGCCAGTAAAAACTGAAAATTTTTATTATTCCAGAAAAAAGCGGGCTGTTTCCTGCATAAACAGAAAATAAATTTATTCCGTTTAGGACAGAAAGCACAAGAATTGAAATTATTACCGAAACGACTTGAGTCTTGCATATTTGCGAGAAAAAAACGCACAGACTTGCAGAAATTGCCCCATAAAAAAGAAGCACCAAAAATCCTGAAAAAACTTGACCAATTTCAATATTGCCAAACAGATTAACGCAGAACGGTACAAAAATCTGAGGAAGCAAAATTACCGCAAACTGAATAAAAAGTGAAAACCAGCTTGTAAAAACTTTTTTTGCAGTGCATAGCGGAACAATCTCGTCAAAAGAAGAAAAAGTTTCATTCAACTTTAAAAGTGGAATTATTATTGCAGAAATCAGCGGAACAGCATGAAAAAAATAATGAAGATCTGTGGTGCCGCTTCCGCCAAAAAACTTTTGAACAAAAAAGAACTGTCCCGACACAAAAATGTTGAAAATCAATGCGGAAATATAAAAAAAACTGCTTGTAAAAATATTATAAAGTTTATATTTAAGATAATTTTTCATCAGATTCTTTTCCTGTCGCTTTTAAAAACGCCTTTTCAATATCCTTTGTGCCGGTTTTTAAAAGAATTTCCTGTTCCGTTCCTTCAAGGGCAATTGAACCGTCATTCAAAATGTAAATTTTCGTGCAGAGCGCCTCAACTTCCTGCATAAGATGGGTTGAGATTATTACAGTTCTGGTTTGGGCGATTTTTTTTATGAGTTTTCTCATTTGAATTATCTGGGCTGGATCAAGACCGTTCACAGGCTCATCAAGAACGATATTTTCCGGGTCGTGAATCAATGCCTGTGCAAAACCAAGCCGTTGCCTGTAACCTTTTGAAAGCGTTCCAATTTTTTTTGAAAGAACATCAGAAAGTCCACAAATGCTTATAGTTTTTTCAAAATTTTCATCAGAAACTGAAAACTGCATTTTTACAAGAAGAAGATATTCCTCAACATTAAGCCTTTTTGGAAAGAACATTTGCTCTGGCACATAACCAATCAGTTTTTTTGCTTTTTCAATGTTATCCTCAATGTTGAATTTTAAACCGTTTTTGTCTGTTACAAGAATTTTTCCTTCAGTTGCAAAATGATTTCCAGTCATTGCCTTTATAATTGTGGTTTTTCCAGCCCCATTCAAGCCAAGAAGCCCCGTGATTTGACCATTTTCAGCCCTGAAATTCACATTTTTTACCGCAAAGAGATTTTTTTCATATTTTTTTGAAAAATCCACAAGTTCAATCATTTCTAATCTTCGTAAGGAATTTCGTAGTGGGCACGGTCGCGGGTAAGTTCCGCATTAGGATAAATTTTTTGTGCCTGCAAAAGCAGTTTTTCCAAATCTCTGTCTGTGTAACGCGGACTGTAATGAATCATTGCCATTCTTTTAGAGTTTGAATCCTTTGCAATAGTGGCGGCCTGACTCGCTGTCATATGTTTTTTTTCTTTTGCCTGATCGATAAGTTCATCCTCGAACATCCCCTCGCAAATAAGCAAATCTGAATTTTTTACTTCGTTTGCAATTGAATCTTTGTACAAAGTGTCAGTTACAAAACTGAATTTTCGTCCTTTGCGCGGCGTTCCCATTACATCAGACGGATGAACTATTTTTCCGCCATCTGTAGTCACATCCTGTCCTTTCTGAAGTTTTCCCCAAAGTGGTCCTACAGGAATTCCCAGTTCCATCGCTTTTTCAGGGTTAAAAATTCCTGGTCGGTCTTCTTCTTCTAGCGTATAGCCAACACAAGTTTTTGTATGGTCAAGAGGAAATGCCCTTATTGCAAATCCATCTCCAGTATGAACTACACACGGAGCGGCAATTTCTTTTACAACAATCGGATAATTTATATACATATCAAGAACTTTTCGGCTTGTTTCTATGTATTCGGCAATTTTTGGCGGACCATAAATAAACAAAGGTTCTGTTCTGTCAACCTGAGCTGAAAGCATAAGAATTCCCGGAAGTCCGGTAACATGATCTGCGTGCGTATGAGAAACAAAAATCGCGCTGATTTTTTTCCACTTCAAATTCAATCTTCTTAGAGAAACTTGAGTTCCTTCCCCGCCGTCAAAAAGAAAAAGGTCTCCGTCCCGCCTAAGCAAAACCGAAGTAAGATGACGGTAAGGCAAAGGCATCATTCCCCCGCAGCCCAAAACAAATGCTTCCATATTCATAGTAAAATGATTTTAATGGAAAATCTGTTTTGTTTCTACACAAACAGGATTTTTTGTTGTTCTGAAAAAGATAAAAATTATCGCTAAAAAATCATCTTCCACGGATTTTTTTTAGAATTTTTTTATGCCAAAATGCTCTTAAATTTTCTGCAGCAGAATACGGTTTGTAAAAAATGCTTGTAGGAATATCAAAAGTTCCGGGGCGATGAATATTTTTACCGCCAAACCCAGTTTTAAACAGATAAAGTCCGTGCATTGGATGGTTGGGATCGTCTGTCGGTGGCATTCCGTACATATCGTAGTATTCGCTTCCATAGTTTTTTGCGTCTTTCATTGCCGTCCATTGAAGCAAAAAATTTGGCATAAGATTACGTTTTATGTTGCTTGAACAACCGTAAAGATAAACACTTTCTGTTCTGCTGAACAAAGTTATAATTGCTCCAAGAAAATCTTCTTCATGTTTTGCTATGTAAAGGCTGATTTTTGGAACATTTTTTCCAGCATTTATTTCGTCAGAACTTTTTTTAAGCAAATCTTCATAATATTTTTTTGAATGAATTGCAATTCCGTCGCGTTCTGCGGTGATTTTGTACAAATCATAGAAAATATCAAGATATTTTAAAAATTCTGGATTTTCACCAGTTATGCAAAGAATTTCCACACCTTTCCGTGCGCTTAGATTTATGTTGTAACGCCATTTTGATTTCATTGAGGAAAGAATTTCCTCCTCAGTAGACAACAAATTTATCTGTGTTGAGTCAGGTGGCTGAATATCAACTTTATTTTTTTTGATTTTCAGTCGGTCAGCGAATGAAACAACTCTAACACCGACATTGAATTCATCTCGTTCTTCTGGCGAAAGAAATTCTATTGCAGGATCAAAGCGAATGCACAAAGTATTTTTTGGAAGATTTTTTTTTACTGCACCGGCAATGTCAGAAAGCATGGCACAAAATTCAATTGTCTGTTCTCCAGCCGGAACATTTTTAAACGGAAGCGATGGAAAAAGCGGAATATATGCGATTGTAAAACGCAGCGTCCCCTTTCCAAATTCACGCGTCAAGACAGAAACTTCCAGATTTTTTGCTGAAAGTTCGTGCATTAATTCAGTTTCTGGAGAAAGTTCCAGCTCATACCGTGCATTTTTCCATCCGTGAGATGCCTTAAATTCAGCCCAAAATGGAGTCTGCAAAAATGAACCGGAATTTGTTAAAGTTGTATTTTCAATTTTTTTTATCTTAACAGAAAACACTTTAGTTCACTCCGCCGTTTTCTGTAAATTCTGTAGAGATTACTTTTCCTGCCGCAGTAAGTTTTTTTCCGCCAATTTCAACATTTTTGTTCACAACATTGATTGCAATCTGGAAAAATATGTCCGCAGAAATTTCGGCTGGTTTTTCAGCATTTTCATCATCACCATTAAGAACAACTTTTGTTCCTGGAGCAGCCCAAGGAGCGGTAAGCGGTTCAACGCAGTCCTTTCCTTCCTGATTTTTGTAGTCTGCCGCCAAAAGCATTCCTCGGCTTTCAACACCACGCATTTTTCTAGGAGCAAGATTATCTGCAATAATAACGTGTTTTCCCAAAAGTTCAGACTCTTTCAGGTAAGGGACAAGTCCAGACTGAATTACGCGGTCTGATCCGCTTCCGTCATCAAGATGTTCAATATAAAGTTTGTCAGAATCCGGATTCCGTTCAACAGAAATAATTTTGGCAACTTTTAGCTGAATATTTTTTGCAAAGAATTCCGGCTGTTTTTCTACAGGAAGAACTTCTGGTTCAGCGTTCTTTTCCTGTTTTTTCTGCTTTTTTTCAGATTTTTTATCATCTTTTCTTTCGCTTTGAGAGCCTGCAAATTTGGCACGGAATGCAAGCATTGTTTTTTGATCCATTGGAGTAAAATACACCGCAGTTTCGCCTATTTCAGACAAGCCCTCTGTTTTTCCCAAATCGTTCCAGTTAAGTCCTTCAACAGGTTCTTTCCCAACCTGAGTTTCCTTGATTGATTTCCCAAAATAACTCATCACTTTCTGTGTGTACTGAGGCATATACGGATTCATCATAATCATAAGGTCTTTTATGATGTAACAAAGGTTGAACAAAAGACTTTCCGCTTTTTCAGGTTCGGTTGTACGCGTTTTCCACGGTTCTGTCGCCTGAAATTTCTTGTTGCAGATGTCGGCAATCTCAAACATTGTGTGGAATGCATCTTTCAAGTTCGCCCATTCAAGATTCTCTGTTGCTTTTGCCTCAAGTTTTTTTACTTCCGCCCAAAGTTCTGTGTCAACTGGTGCGGAAGGGATTTTTCCGCCATAATATTTTGTAACAAAAAGCAAAGTCCTGTTCACAAGATTTCCAAGGTTTCCAATCAGTTCGCTGTTCATTTTTTCCTGAAAATCTTTCCACGTGAACTGAAAATCCTGTTTTTCCGGACGGTTGTAAAAAATGTAGAAACGCCATGCGTCTGCAGGAATTCCAGATTCAATCGCATCCGTTCCAAAAACACCAATTCCGCGTGATTTACTGAATTTTCCGTCTTCGTAGTTCAGATATTCTGTTGAACTCATATGATAAAGTTTTGTCCAGTCGTGTCCAGAGCCAAGCAATGTGCATGGGAAAATCACTGTATGGAAAGGAATGTTGTCTTTTCCGATAAACTGGAACAAATCAACCTGCTCTTTGCCTTTTGCTTCTTCGCTTTCAGAAGGAAGCCACCATGATTTCCAGTCAAAAGATTTTTTTCCGGCTTTTACAAGTTCGTTTGCCAACTGTTTTGTAATTGACATATATCCAATCGGAGCATTAAACCAAACATAAAAAACCTTGTTTTCGTAGCCTTTTTTAGGAACAGGAATTCCCCACTTCAAGTCTCTTGTGATTGCCCGTTCGTTCAAACCGTCACGAATCCACGCTTTTGTAATATTTACGGCATTGTCAGCCCATTTTCCATCCACAGAAACTTTTTTCATCCAAGTGTCAAGTTTTCCACTGATTTTTGGAAGATTTATGTAAAGATGTTTTGTTTCTTTTACTTCTGGAGTGTTTCCACAGGTTGAGCATCTCGGCTGTTTAAGTTCAATCGGGTCAAGAAGCGAGCCACATTTGTCGCACTGGTCACCGCGGGCATCCTCGTATCCACATTTAGGACAAACTCCGTGTACAAATCTGTCCGCAAGAAACATATTGCAATGGTTGCAGAAAAGCTGGTTGTTCGTATGTTCAGTAATCAGACCGTTTCTATCAAGGTCGTTGAACAAATTCTGGGTGATTTCTGTACATTCCTCATTTGAGGTTCGACCGAATTTATCAAAATTGATGTGAAACCAATCATAGATTTTTATGTGTTCGTTGTAATAATAATTGCAAAGTTCTCGTGGAGATTTTTTTTCCTCAAGAGCTTTAGTTTCTGTTGCGGTTCCATATTCGTCTGTGCCACAGATATAAAGCGTGTCATATCCACGGTTTCGGCAAAAGCGGGCAAATACATCTCCAGAAAGCATTTGAATAAGGTTTCCAAGATGCGGAATATTATTTACGTAAGGTAAAGCGGATGTTATTAATCTTCTGTTCATAAAGAAGATTATAAGATTTTTTGTATATTCTAGTCAAATCAGAAAAAATTATTTGTCCGCTGATTTTTAGTTTTCAGTTTTTTCTTGATTTTTTTTGCTGGCTGAAAATGCTGAAATTTATAGTTTTTTCCATTTCCATTCCAGGCGCTAGCATGATGTCCCAGAACATTGTGTTTGCAAAAGTCATTCCGGCCGGAACAAGTTCACCGGTTGTGTATTCGGGGCGATTAAATACAATCGGATTGAACGACATTTCGCAGGATTCGTTCGGCTCAAATACAAATGTGATGTTGTTGTCCGTATCTGTAACCCAAATTCCTTCCACATCGTTAAGTTTTCCAGAATCGTTCAGTTCGTGCGAAGAAGTTTTTGTGTTGATTTCCTGTTTTTTTCCGTCAGAAACAATATCAAGGCTGAATGCATTAAAATCCTTTGCGTTAAAATTTGTCTGGGCAAAACTTGATTCAACCGCAAATTTTGCCTTTAAAACTTCGTCACTTTCGTTTTTTAGAATATACTGAATCATCATTCCGCTTGAATAGCACACATATTTCTTTCTGAGAGAAATCTTCTGTCTGTCCTGAAATTTTGCAGACGCCAAAAACTGAACCTCTTTGTGCTGTGCAGAATAAGACAGTTCTGAATAAATGTATTTTGAAAAAATTCCGTTTCCAGACGGCTTGTTCTGAATATACGAATTAAATTCATCTTCTGAAAAAATGTGGTCAATAAAAAGACCACGCTCGTAGTTGTCGTTGTAGCCTTCAAAATCTTTTACACAGTTTAAGTTATCCGCGAAGTTTCCTGAATTTTGCAACACGTCCAGTTCCCGGATTGCACCGCCACTAAGAGTGATTACTGCAAAATAATTGCTCATCCGGCAGATATATTCGTTCAGACCATCGCCAGTATAATCATAGGAAGAAAATGACTCCTTGAATTCACCGCACTGACGCACGATTTTTTCTGCCTCAGTAAGTTTTTTATACGCCTGCTGCCTATAAGTTGCGCTTACAAACGCTCCTTTTGAAGTACAGATAAATCCGTCGCCATTTTGTGCTTCCCAAAGTTTTTCCCTTGCAGACATTTTTCTTAATTTATCACCGTGGCTCTGGTTCACAAGCATACTTACATAAAGCATACGGTCATAAAGTGCTCGGCTTTGCGGATAAATCTGAAAAAAATCGTATATCGTCACAGGTAAATGACGGTCTGTTTTTACAGATTGATATGGTTTTATCCCCCACTGCCCGACTTCTTTGCTCATCCCAGATGCAATGTAAACAGGAACTCTAAGTTTTGCCTCTTTTACAAATGTAATCGGTGTTGAAAAATCAAAAAAATCTTTTTTTTCACTTACGTTTTTGCAGAGTTTTTCAAGATAACCACTTCTTAAAAGACTCTGAAATTCTTCGTGCGTAAACTGGACATTCACCCCTTTTACACATTCCTGAAGTGGCTTTGGGGTGTTTTTAGTTGATTTTGTAACATTTTTTAAAATATCATTAAGATAATCTTTTGCATCATCTTGAATTTCTGGCTTAAATTCCTGACATAGCGGAAGAATCGAAATTGTCTTTCCTTTGTCGGACATAATCAGAGGAATGAATCTCTGTTTTTCGTCTGGAACTAAAGAATCATCAAGAAGAACGTAATCCATTCCGCAGTTGTAAAAGCATGAAACAAGAGAATAATCCCAAATGCTTGCGCAGATATTGATTCCCCGAGGTCTTTTTCCAGTAATTGAACGCAATGTTGAAGTAAGAAGTTCAATCTGACCGGTTCTGTCCATAGGAAAAAGCAATGGAAAAGCCGGATCATAGTAGCCACCACCAAGAATTTCAATCTGCTTTCGGGAAATAAGTTCATGCAAAAGCTCAATAAATTCAGGATATTCTTTCTGAAAAAAATCAATCTGAACGCCGTTAAAGGCAAACGACATAAAAAAATCAGGATGAGAATAAAGAAATTTTGCGGCAGGTTTATAAACGTTAATGTAATCCTTTTCAAAAATTTCTTTTTGATTAGGACCAATGCGAGAAGATTTTAAACTGTAGCAAATGTGGATTCGGCTCATTGATTTTTATATTTTTAACCATTAATGAATTTTGTTCAACAGATTATAGCACGATTTCCATACTTTAAAGCTTTTTTTATTTGGATAAGACAATGTTTCTGTTTTTTTATAGGAATCACAAGTTGTCAAAGGCTGATCACTATTGTGGCACAGTTCAACACTAGTTGTATTTACCGGAACAAGTTTTATCAGATTTTTAGGGCAATACGAAATGCACTTTCCGCAGCCGTTGCAAAGTTCATTTATAAGAGCAGTTCCATTTTTTATAAAAATCGCTTCCTGCGCGCAAACTTTTATGCAGTCACCAAGACCAAGGCACGAAAAACGGCAGTCATTTAAAGCTCCGTAGGATGAATTTATTATTGCACAGGACAAACCTTTTTTTGCAGAAAGTTCCGGCTTTTTCTTAAAAGCCTTGTTGCAGTTGCACAGAACAACAGCCCGCTCTGTAACAGTAAAATCATGTTCTGGCTCGTCAAGTTTTTTGAATTTATGCTCAGTTTCTGAAACAAGCATTTCATTATTGATATTCGTCTGTTTTTTTAGTGCAGGAACAAAAAAAAGAGCAAGAAACACAATCAGCAGAGAAAGTAAAATTAAAATTGTAATCAAAAGTAGAATTTTTAATATCATGGAAGAATCCTCTGGTTAAGCCAAGACACATTGCCTACAGCCAAAACTGTTACAATTATGGCGATAGAAACAAGAACAAGGCTTTTTTTGTTGCCATGAATCTGAAGCGTTCCTACAATATCAATTCTTTTCTTTATTGAATAAAGAAGAGGAATTAAAATCAGGAAGGAAATAAAGCTGCAGCAAGAAATAAGCACAACATCCACTATATTAAGACTTTCATTTAAAGCAAGCAAAATAATCAAAAAAGAAAGACTAAAATCAGAAGTTGACTTTTTTACCGCAACACGCACTAAAGTTTCTGTAAAAACTGAAATAATAAAGAATACAAGCAGTGAAGCAAACGGATAAAGCTCCGCCATTTTTAACGGAACTAAAAAATATTTTAAAATCAGCCACGACAAGACTGAAGTGCATAAAATATTCGCAAGAACTTTTATGACTGGAACCAAACACTCATGAATTGAGTCACAAATTATAGTTGCGGAATTTAACCCGACACCATAAAGAATCACCGCCGATGAAAAGAAAATATAATAAAAAGCTGTAAAAATCACTGTCAGTTACCTGCCTTTTTTACAATCTGAAGTTTTTTTTCAATGCACAAATACAAGGAAAGAAGAAGCGCATTTAAAACCAATGAACCTGGAATTGTCGCAAAAAAAGTTGCAAATGAAATTCTGTCCGCAGAAAAAAGCACTGCCTCAAAGTGTTCCCCAACGGAAGGAAGAGTTATTGTTCCAAATCCGAAAACATCACGGAGCAAAGAAACAACAAGAATATACGAAGCGAATCCTAACGCAACAGGCATATTTTTAAGCAATGATTCTTTTAGCATCATATCCTTCTGCTCCAGCAAAAATACTGTTGTAAACGTTGAAATCGAAGGAAGAAAAATCACAAAACTTAGTTGCAGCACGACCACCGGCATAATCTGAATCAAAAGCTGCTTGTAAAAAACCGAAAAAAAGATTACAAAAGCAAGTATTAATGTCTGCTCAACTTTTTCAAGGTTCATTTTCTTTAAAAGCGCCTTTATCAAAAGTCCAAAAAGCATAAGACAAATCAGTTCAACTGCAATAACTATTCCACAGACAAACCTTCCAGGAGAAACTATCACAATGGCACAAGTTGCCGCCATATAAATTGAAATCGCTTTTCGTGTCATTTTTTGCTCCTTTCAGTTTTTTCTGCTTCTTGAATCACAACCGGAACCCGTTCAAGCCAGTACGCAATGCTTGAATCTGCGTAATTTTCCTCAAGAAGTTTTTTCACTCTTCCCTGAACTCCTGAATATCCAATAAATTCCGCTCCTCTTGCATTATTGTAGATAAAAACCGCTGGCATATGTCCGTACAAAGTTGTAATTCTTATTATGAGCGCATAGTATTTTTCTGCGGAATCCAAACTTCTAACCTCAAAAAGATTTGCGCTAGTTGAAAAAGGCGAATTCAGCGGCACAGAATTTCCAACAGCCCATGTTTTAGGATTTTTATTATCAAGGACGGTCTGTACACTTACCTTTAGTCCAGAATTCCATTTTTTTTCAGAAAGTTTTATCATTCCGACCAAAACTGCAAGAAAAAAAACAACAATTCCTATGAAACAGCCAAAAATACGCCAAAATTTCTTCTGATTTTCTTTATTCACCATAAAAATGCTCCGTCTAAAGTTCTTTCAGCTCTTCGTTTTCAATCTTTCTAAAATTCTCAAGTTTTTTTCTTAAGAAAAGTCTATCTCTTCTGTTTTCCCACTGCTGAATCACAATTGAAAAAATATTAGAAACAAGAACTGTAAAAATAAGTCCACAAGGAGAAGTTCCGGGACCAGCTATCAAAAATGCGGTTACCCCAGCCAAAAATGCGTAGGTGGCCTTTCCTGTAAGCGAAATAGGAACTGTTCCATACCAACTTAAAACAAAAACGGCAAAGAAAAGTGTTCCGCCTGTAAGAAGAGCAAGCAGCATATCGCCCTGAAAAGCAACACCATTACAGATAACTGGAGATACAAGACGAACAAGCGCAAGGTAAACAACAAGGAAAATTCCAGGGATAATGCACTTTACAATATTTCCAGAAAAAAGAATTACGGACGAAAGAAGCGTTACAAAATTGAATCTGAATGCTGGAATAATCGAGTGGCTGTCCCAGATCAAAGAAACATATCCGTTTGGAATAGAAACCTTAAAAATTCTGAACACCAAAGCGTTCAATGCATCTGTAATTTCCGGGTCAAACGCATACTGCGGAAGAGTTCCATTTTCAATTAATGTCTGGGATGGATTTCTTAAGGCAAGAATATCTGAGCTTACCAAATATGGTGGAAAAAGTCTTGCACCAATTATCCAAAGAACAACAACAGAAAAAACAGCTGGATTCACCCACTCGTAAGAAAATCCTCCAAAAAAATGCTTTACAACCAGCATTGTAAAAAAAGTTGTAATAATCACTGTAAATGGAGAATACGTTGAAGGAACCAAAAGTCCTGTAATCATTCCGTGCGCAATGCTTACAATAAACGAATATTCGTCGTTGTCCTCGTTATGAAAAAGTTTGTGGCTAAAAAAATCCGCACCCAAAGAGCCAAGAACTGCGGCAAGCACAATAAGAAGAGAACTGTAGCTCTTTGAAATAAAAAGCAGCACAATTTGAACAAGAAGCAGCACAATCATTTTTGTTGCTTCCATCGAAACAGAATCTGTTATGTATTTAAAAGGTCGTATAAGAACTTTCCTTGAGAGTTTTGCATTATTTTTCATCTTTAGTTCCTTTTTCTTTTTTTGACTGGGCAAATTCATAAATCCTCTGGCTTAAAGGCAATCTTGAAGGACAAACTGTATTGCAAAGTCCACAGTCAGAGCAAAAATCCGCAGAGTCAAGATAATCTGCCGAAGCGAACATTCCGTTTCTTATATATCTGTAAATAATATCAGGTGATAATTTGCTCGGACAGACTCTGCGACAGTTGCCGCACCGGATACAGACCGTTTGCCGTTGATCCGGACACTGCATTTTTGGAACAAATGTTACAGATTTTACGTATTTTGTAACAGGAGCATCCAACGTTCCTGCCGAAACACCGGAAATCATTCCATTTACAATAATTCCCTCTGGAGTTTTCAAGAATCCGCCGCACTGTTCCGCAAGAGTCCTGAACGTTGTTCCAACTGGAACTCTTAAGATTCCGCTTGCAGGAATGCAGTTTCCATTGACATGAACAAGCCGGTTTATTACAGGAGTGTTAAATTTTATGCAGTTTTGCGTTTCTAGAACTGTTGTCGCATCAACAAATAAATCATATTTTGTAATTCTGCTGAACGGCTGGGATTTTGCCTTTTTCTTTATCTCAACACAGAGGTTCTTTTTATATGTTGCCGGATAATCACGTGAATTCAATTTTAAAAAGTAGGTCGGAATATCAAATGGATTGAAAATCTCTGGTTTTTCAAAATTGTTGTCCGTAACAAGCACAACCCCATCCGCATCAATTGCTTTTGCAAGAATTCTTATTCCATCGTTGATTTTATCCTGATAAAGGTTTGAAAGAATTCCATCAATCATTCTTGAAGGATCGTCATCAAAAAGACGCACAATGACAAGCCTGTTTTTATGTTTTCTTACTTCCGCAAGGTTTTCCGCAAGATATTCAGGTTTGTCAGTTATAAAAGTGTTCAGAATTCCCTTTTCGGCAATACTATTTATAATTTCAGACTGACTAAAAGTCCGCACGTCAATTTCTTGTCGTTTTTTTCCAAGATACTTAAAACTTCCCTGAAGGCGAATTTTCACAGTTTCAATTATTTTTCCACTAGGCGAAGGATTCAAAAGAATCTGCTCTACAATTCCAGGAATAGAAGAATAGACATAATGCGGAAAAACAGATTTTTCATCTTTATATTCTGCAAGAATTTGCCCTTCCTCAACGTGTTCACCGACCTGCACTAGACATTTTCCGTCAATTTCAGAATCCTGGTTCAGCGGAATATAGACTTCTTTTGGAACAAATCCGTTCACAGTCATTTTATACGAATTCTTTTTTACAGCATTAAGTTTTGGAAAAATCATTTCAGCTCCCATCTCTTTGTAGTCAAATAAAAACTCAGCGGAACAAAGAATGCAATTATCAAAATTATAATCATAACAAAAGAAATATTCTGAACCCCCGAAGAAACATAACCGAACCTTGCAGTTTTTCCCTGCAGGACAAGCATTTTCTCTAATGCTGGATAATCCAGGTTTTCAATTCCTTTTATAGCATCCGTCTTGAATTCATCATTATAATAAATTGAACTCACAGATTCTTGTATAAATCCGTCTTTTTTCTGAAAATTTTTAAATATAACAGACTCATTCGTGCTTTTCTTATTTTTTACATTGAGCGAACGGTACGGAAATGTCAAGGCTTCCCACTTCCATTCAATAAAATCATTGATTCCTGGCAAATTTTGAACTGCAGTACCGCTTGACGGAAGTTGAATTCCAGCGTTGTTTTCATTTTTCAAAAGCAAACTCAAATTTGAAGAAAACATTGTCGTTACAAAAATCACCAGAACTGAAACTGAACAAATACCAAAGAGATTTTTTGATTTCTGTGTAAAAACCCGGATTGAAAACGCAGTCCTTATTTTGACTGGTCTGAACGAATATTTTGAATCAATTTTTTCGGTTATGTTTTTGTAAAGCAGGAAAATTGAAATCTCTGAAAATATCATCAGAATAAAAAAAAGTCCTGCCTGAATCTTTGTAAAAACAACACCCAGAAAACTAGTTCCAAAAAGAGTTAAAAGCAACACACTTTTTAAAAGTTTTTTTGAAGAATTTTTGCGGTCCCAGAATTTTATATAGAAAAACAAAAAAAGTTCAAAAAGGCACAAGCCTGCGGAAACTGAACTGAAGGGCATCATAAAGGAAAAAATAACTGGAAAAACAAATGTCAATCCGCACAGAATTCTGTCTTTAGAAAGAATCACAAGCAGAACAGAAAAAAACACAACAACCGCAAGTGGAACAAACGGAAAATTTGCCGCCGCATTAATTCCAGCCGAAAAACCTTGTTCAGAGATTTTTTGAACCGAATTTTCCGCCGATTTTAAACATTCTTCCGGAACATAAAAAACATTGTTTTTGCTCGTCTTGTCAGAAAAAAATCCAAGCCTGTCTGTTAAATACGTTGATTTTTCCAAATTTGATTTTGCAAGTGCAACTTCCGGGGAATTTTCGTTCAAAGACAAAGGTGTTTTTTGGTTTGACCTTGAAATAATATTTCTGCATCCATTTTCTTCAAGAATCTGCACAACAGTTTTTGCAGGAAGTTCATCCGTAACAAAAACAATGTCGTAACCCTTAAAGAATTTTGAAACCGGCACAATCCGGCAATGATTCAACAAAAAGACAGAGAAAACAATTATAAAAGATGGCACAATATACTTTTTTAAAACAGGCATAACAGTATAGCTAAAGGAATGAGTACGCAAGCCCTATAAACACGCCTAAAATACAACCGAGCGTCACTTCCATCGGTGTATGACCATTCACTTCTTTTATTGACTTATACTCAACGATTTTGTCTTCATCAAGTTTTTTTCCGATTTCATTTATTTTTCTTGCCTGAATTCCACTTGAACGGCGAACTCCAACAGCATCTCTTACTGTTACCATTAAAAAACACAGCGCAAGGATGAAAATATCAGAACCAAGACCATTTCTTATTCCTATAGTTGTACATAAAGAAGCGACCAATGCCGAATGACTAGAAGGGAGACCTCCTGTTTTCCAGATAAGGCTTTCCACCAACTCATATATGCTATGAATTTTTCCATATAAAATCGAAATAACAGTCTTTAAAAATTGAGCACAAAACCAGCTCGAAATACTCGCAAGAAGAACTGGATTCATCAACAATTGCTTTATTTGCTCACTCAAAACATTCAGCATATCTTGCATTTTATCATCACACTTCTAAATTTACTAGTGGCGAAATGAAAATTATCTGCATTCCCATTAAAAACTCAATCAGAAAGATTGCTCCTTAAAACTTGTTCGTAACTTGTGAATAAAACCCTTGACGCTATTTAGGCAAAGTTTTTATT
>CAVIQW010000030.1:8611-10071 GCA_963644915.1 Paratractidigestivibacter sp. | reverse complement strand
CCTTGTTTTTTCTTGTACCACAATAATTTTCTTCATATAATAAAAAAATGGAATTCAAGGAATTTACAGCCGGCATAGATGACAATGACCGCAGGTTAGACAGAGTTGTCCGCAAAATCTCAGGAAAAGAAAATCTTTCGGGCTTGTACAAGGCAATCAGAAAAGGACTTGTGCGGCTTAACGGAAAAAAAACTGACGTTTCGGAACATATTTTTATAGGCGACAAAATAAGAATTCCTGAATTTCTGCTTCAAAAAGATGACAAAAATCCTGAAAAAGGACAGTCGCTCTTACATTCACAGAGGCAACGTAAACTTCCAGATTTTCAGGTTGTTTTTCAGAACGAAGACTTGCTTGTTATAAACAAACCTTATGACATTTCCGTCCATGGTTCTTCAGATTCCCTAGAAAAAGCAGTTTTAGAATTCTACAAAGATAATTTTCCTCAGAAAAAATCAATTTCGTTCACTCCAGGTCCGCTTCACCGTCTTGACCGAAAAACAACAGGGCTTTTGGCATTTTCAATGAGTTTGACCGGTGCAAGGTGGTTTTCTGAAAATATTGCAAACCATTCAATAAAAAAAATCTACACAGCAATTGTACAGGGAAAACTTTCTGGGCCGCAAGGATGGACGGACTTTGTTTCAAAAGATTATTCGGCAGAAAAGACATTCCGGACGGTAAAAGTTTCTGACACTCCAGAAAAAACGGAAAATTTTGCCAATCAAAAAAAAGAAAGCAAATCTCTTATGGCAAAAACAAAAATTGTTCCCATAAAATACTTTGAATATAAAAAAAATCCGTGTACTCTTGTTGAAATAGAAATTCAGACTGGAAGAACACACCAGATTCGTTCACAAAGCGCATTTCACGGTTTTCCACTTTTAGGCGACACAGCGTACGGCGGAACAAAAATTCTGGCGGAACAAGATTTTTTTCTTCATGCAAAGACAATTATTTTTCCAAAAGAGCGAATTTCAGGGCTTCCAGAAAAACTTGAGGCAAAAGTTCCGTTTGCATTTGAAAAGTTTTGCAAAACTGACTTGTTGAATATATAATTATCTTATGGGTAATATTTTTGAAGACATCGCTGGTTCATTTAAGCCATGCACAGTTTTTGCTCTTGTTGGGGAAAGCGGAACAGGAAAAAGTTTCCGTGCAAAACTCATCGCAGAAAAATATGGAATAGACGCAATAATAGATGACGGACTTTTAATTCAAAACGACAAAATTCTTGCCGGACATTCTGCAAAACGCGAAAAAACTTATATGGGCGCAGTCCGGGTCGCACTTTTCGATGACAAAGAACACCGTGACGAGGTTGCAAAGGCCTGGAAAAAAGCGAAAATCAAAAAACTTCTGATTCTTGGAACTTCGGAAAAAATGGTTATGAAAATTGCGACAAGGCTTCAGCTTCCTCAGCCACAAAAAATTATCCACATAGAAGAAATTTCCAGCCG
>CAVIQW010000030.1:5531-8601 GCA_963644915.1 Paratractidigestivibacter sp. | reverse complement strand
ATTCCTGTTCCATCGATTGAAATAAAACGAAATTACTCACAGATTTTTTCAAATTCAATAAAAGTCTTCTTCCAGAAAAAAAATCTTTTTAAGAAAAATGACGGAAAACTTTTTGAAAAATCAATTGTCCAGCCGGAATTTTCAAAGAAAGGTCGGATTGAAATCTCGGAAGCGGCTCTGACGCAGATGGTAATGCACTGCGTTTCAGAATGTGAACCAGCCGTGCGCGTTAACAAAATGACAATAAAGACAAATTCCCGCGGCTACAAAATAATAATCACAATCGATGTGCCTTTTGGTACTCAACTCACAGGAAAAATACACAAACTGCAGAAGTACATTATTGACAAAATCGAAAGCTACACCGGAATTCTTATCGAAGAAGTAAGCATTGTCATCGACCGAATTACAGGCGCAGAATTCACAGAAACACCAAAATCCTAAAGTGCCTCAGCATCTACTTTCTGCTGCTGAACAGACTTTTTCTGTCGGGTTCTTATTTTCTTTCTTTTTCCTGTGATTCCGATTTGACCAAGAACCTCTTTTACTGCAAATTCAAGCTCCGTACGCTGCGGATTCATAGGAAGAACAAAATTTCTACATTCACGCCAAGTTCTTAAGTAAAGCTCGCCATAAGCGGATTTGTTCTCAATTTCTTTCTGCCAGTCTGTAAGTGTAAGGACAAAGTCCGAAATAAGAAAAACCAACTTTTCGCCAAGCCGTGCGTCTGGTTTTTCATTTATGAGCTGATCAAGTTTCTGCATATTTTTCATATAAGAAGCCTCGAATTTCTTGTTGTCGTAAATCATTGCGGTTGCAGCTGGCTGGAGCGCCATATAAAGGTCTGTGTCCAGTGCCTCCGCAACAATCTGAGCCGCTCTTCCGCTGTTTAGAATTTTCAAAAGTTCTTCTGTCAGCCTGGAAGGACTTACCGAAGACAAAAGACTCGCGCATTGGCGGATTTTTCTTCTGCAGGCAAAATTCATCTTTGACCCGGTTTTTGCAGAATATTTTATTGCACGAAGCATACGCACAGGGTCTTCAACAAAAATACGGTCAAGAGGAATCACCGACTTTAGGATTTTTTTCTTTATATCCTTCATTCCGCCAACATAGTCAATCACCTGCTCCAGAATCGGGTCGTAATAAAGCGCGTTTATCGTAAAGTCACGTCGCTGAACATCCTCGTCAATCGTTCCAAAATCGTTTCCAACAGAACCCTCGCATATTGAGCGGAATGTGCTTACCTCAAAAATCTTTGTTCCAAAAATAACGTGAACAATACGGAATCTTCTACCAATAATCCGGGAATTTCTGAAAAGTCTTTTGATTTTTGAAGGCGTCGCATCCGTAACAATATCAAAATCCTTTGGAGTGTTGCCAACGATTAAATCGCGGACAGCACCACCAACGATATACGCATGAAAACCCGAATCTCTTAATCTGTCAATAATCTGGATGGCATCAAAATCTATTTTGTTTTTAGGAATGCCATGTTCCTCTTTTGTATAGACAATCGCCTTTTTTACAGGCTTGCCGTTCTTATCAGTACCATAACGAATTAACACAATAGTCTGATATTATTACAGAGAAACATTTTTTTCAATCCAGTTAAAAATATCTGAAAGAATTTCATCGCTGTTTTCTTCATTCAGAATTTCATGGCGGTCGCCCTCATAGATTTTTGAGGAAACATTTTTTACGCCGTTTTTTCTGTAGATTTCAAGAAGATTTTCAATTGATTTTCCATAGTCGCCAACAGGATCATCGCTTCCGTAGAGTGCAAGAACCGGAAGTTCCGCCGGAATCTTTTTCATATTTGCCGGTTTATGAATTTTTGAAAGCCCAGCCGCAATATCACGGAAGAAACTTACTGTTGAAACTCCACCGCACCAAGAATCGTTTTTATACATCATTCTGTTTGCGGAATTTTTGCTGAGCCATGACAACGAATCATTTTCAGCCTTAAAACGGTTGTTATAGGAACCGAACGCAAGATTCTGGCAGAATTTTGATTTTTTATCTTTACCAAGGAAAACGCAAGCCAAGTCCGCAAATAATTTATCTTTAAGCAAGCCTTTTCTAGGACCAGAAGTTCCGCACAGAATGCACGCTGAAATTTTGTCTCCGTGCTGTTCCATATAATTCTGGGCAACAATAGAACCGAACGAATGTCCGAACAAAATTACTTTTTTTTCAGGATAATCTTTTTTTACCTCATCAATTATCTCATCAAGGTCAGAAGTTACTTTTTCAAAACCATTTTTGTCCGCAATTTTTCCGAACATTCCAGTTTTATTCGCCTCCGCATAATAGGCTGTTTTTCCGTGTCCTCGATGGTCGTGAGCGCTAAACAAATAACCTTTTGCGGCAAATTCACTTCCAACCCTATCATAGCGCAACGCGTGTTCCTGCATTCCGTGGCTAAAAACTACAACAGCCTTGATATTTTCTTCATCTTCTGGAATCCATCTGTTGACTGCAATTTGTGTTCCATCAGACATTTTCTGCATAAATTTTTCTACCTGCATAACATTCCCGTCCTTTTTTATAATCTGAAAATTTGTTATTATTTCTTGTCTTATGGAAACTATTATAACAGATAAAATCGCATTTGGGGGAAATTGTTTAGCAAAAATTGATGGAAAAGCAGTTTTTGTCCCATTTTCGATTCCCGGCGAAAAACTTGAAGTAGAAATTACCCAAGAAAAAAGAGATTACAGTTACGCAAAAATTGTAAATATTTTAGAAGCCTCACCTTTAAGGATAAAACCTGCGTGTCCGCTGTATGAAAAATGTGGTGGCTGTAATATGATGCACATTGAGCCAGAATTTCAGAAACAACTAAGAAAAGAAATCCTAAAAGACTGTATGGAACGGAACGGAATTTCTGTGGAACTAGATTTTATCGAAGTTATTTCTGGAAATAATTTTAATTACCGTTGCAGACTACAGCTGAATGATGGCGGATTTTGTGAAAGAAGCTCAAAGCGCATAATTCCTGTTGAAAATTGTATGTGCGCAGTTCCTGAAATAAATGAATGGCTTTCAAAAAACGATATTTCTGCAC
>CAVIQW010000030.1:0-5521 GCA_963644915.1 Paratractidigestivibacter sp. | reverse complement strand
ACCAAAAGGAAGATGCCACATTTTTGGCGCAGAAAATGTGATTTGCGGAGAAAATCAGCCAGACGGAAAAGTTTTTGTTTCCCCTGAAGAAGAAAAAATCTTTACAGATTATTCTGCATTGAAAAAGAAGAATAAAAATATCCGGCAAGTAAAAAAACGCTATTCTGGAACAACAATTTCTGAAAAAGACATTGCAAAGGTAAAAATTCTTGACAAGGAAATCAGTTTTGATGTAAAGGGATTTTTTCAGTCAAACATTTCCGTTCTTGAAAAATCTATAAAAGCAATCTGCGGAGGGCTTTCCGGAAATTCAGTGCTTGATATGTACGCTGGGTGCGGAACTTTCAGCGTTTTTCTTGCAGAGCATTTTAAGGACTTAACTCTTGTTGAGCATAATCGAGATGCCCTTGTCTTTGCAGAAAAAAATCTTATGGGAATAAAACACCAGTCAATCGGACTTAGCGGAGCAAAATGGGCAGAATTTAATAAAAACGCATATTTTGATGCAGTTGTAATTGATCCTCCTAGAAGCGGAATGGAAAAAGAAGTTCTTAATTGGCTTTGCAATTCCGAAGTTCCACAAATCCGTTCAGTTTCCTGTGATCCGGCAACACATTCTAGGGATCTTGCGGCATTGATAAAGGCCGGATATTCACTGCAAAAACTTTATCTGCTTGATTTTTATCCGAACACAAGCCACATTGAAAGTCTTGCAGTTTTGGAAAAGTAACAATAAATGAATAAAGCGTTTTTTTTCATATCTATATTTCTTGCGGTTTCTCCAGCGGTTTTTGCACAGCAAAAGACTGAACGCATCCAAAAACTCGGAACAGAAAATTCCAGCTGGACTTCTGTTATAAGCGGAAAAGCCTTGTGTGAACCAAAAAAGACTTCGTACGGATTTGCAGTTCTTACAGATGGAAAAATGATTTCGGCCTGCACGGACAAGGGAACAAAACTTTGGGAAAAGGGAATTCCGGGGCGACCAGAACCATATCTTACAGTTTTTTCAAGCGATTTTCTTCTTGCTGTAAGCGACAAAAATTTGCTTTCCCTTATAAATCCAAGCGGTCTTACACTCTGGACGGTAAAAGTTCCCTTTACAATCGTGGAAGAACCTTTTGTGGGGCGGGACTCAAGAATCGTTGTCCGTGGAAAAAACAAAATTGCCTGCTACGGTGTTAATGGAATCTGCAAATGGATTATAGAAACTTCGGTTTTAGGAAGTGAAAAACTTCTGGAATTAAACGATGGCACACTCCTTGCATTGCTCGAAACAACAAAAAATGGAAAATCAGCAGGAATTCGTTTTTCCCCATTTGGAAATATCATTGAAGAAATTTCATTTTCTGGAATAATACAGTCAGCATTTTCCTGCCAGGATGGAATTCTGCTTTCTTTTAACGGAGGCGGAGCTGGAATGTGTTCTGTAATTGATAACAAAACTTCCACAAGATGGACAATCCCCTATTCCGACAGAGCTTTTTCAAACACGAACGCTTCTGGTGGCACAAGATTCACAACGCTTTCAAACCACCGTGCGGTGCTTGCAATCTGCGGTTCCGGGGCTGTAAGAACACGCTTTTTGATTTTCAGCACATTTGACGGTCGTGTGTCAGACTGGTTCAATTCAGACTGTCTGTTTAAAGATTCAACGTATATAACCTCTACAAGCGATGGAAATATTTTTATCTGCGACAAAAACAAAGCGTTTGTTCAGGCGACAAATGGAAACATCCTGTGGAATGCGGTTCTTCCAGAAAAACCGGATATTTTTTCAAACTGGAATTTTATCACTTTCACAAAAGAAAACTATCTTGTAATTTGCGGAAATTCCTGGGCCATGGCTGGATTCAGAACACTTTACCGAATCCAGAAAAAAAACAATGAAAAACAGAAAAAACAGAATTACAGCAACTTTTACAAAAATGACACAAAAGACCTGACCGCAATTGAATTTTCAGACAAAATCCCAGAACAATACATTGGAAAAAACCGAAAAAAAGACTTGCAGAACGGAAAATACGGCAAAAAAGAAACAGAATATATTTCCTCGCTGATTTCTTTGTGCAATGACTACAACAAAAAACTTATCCAGAATAACAGAGGCGCTCGCCTTGAGCAAAAAATGATTTATCTGCGGGACACAACAGGAATGCAGGATTTTCTTTCCCAACTTGAACTTTTTGGGACAGACACATTTGTTCCATACTTAGCTTCGTTCATAAAACTTGAAAAAGATGACTCAAATTTCCAGATACTTTTAAGAAGCGTTTCTGAGTTTGGTTATGACCCGGACAGCCTGATTTTAAATGCGATTGATATTCGCGCTCACAATACGCCTGCCGCAAGCTCAAGAAATTTCATTCTTATCTGCGATGCCGTATACGAAATCTGCCGTTTTATGGGTCGCCCTGCACTGTATTCACACGGAATGGAAATTCTTACAAATTTTCTTAACCCTCAATATGAAAGTTCCGTCCGTGATTATGCAAGAAATACGCTAACAAAAATTGCGGGATTGAAAATTTAGTTATATAATAAACCGAATTGTTTTTCTGGAGGTTCTATGAAAGAACATAAGATTACTCTGTTTATTTTACTTGCATTTGTTGTGGCAGTTCCTCTTTTTGCCCAGAAAGTTGACGAAGAGGAATTAAAAAGCACAGGCAATGACACAATTGTATTTATCAATTACACAGGTCCACATTCAAAAATTGACTCACTTTCAAGCATAAAGCAACTTGGAACTGAACTTGGAACTGTTGTGGCAAAAGATACTTCAAAACCTACTTCTGCCGGAAATTCCGCAAGATATTCAGTCATCCACGCAATCGACCCTTCCGAAACAGGAAAACTTGATGCAGACATTATTTTTATCGGTGCAAACGCCACTGTTGACCATATCAACAATTTAAGGCACATAATCGCCTCCTATCTTGTTGCGGCCTACGGATATTCAGAAAAAGATGCGGAAACAGTTGCAGTTTTTGTAACAGTCTACAATGCGGTTTACCGCGGAAATTTTGACGCATATCAGAAAAAATACAAGAAAATCGTTCTGGATAACCTTACCTCATCAGACTGCGGTCTTTCTGTAAACTACAACGACTGGCCTGGAAAATCTCAGATTGTTATTCCTCTCTATGATGTAAACGGAGGATTAAGCACGGTAGACACATCTGTAATCAGCGACACCCAAGTTGTAAAAAGCATGCAGGAAGATGACAGCAAAAATGTTGAAAGCCGTAAAGAAATGGTTGATATAAAAGAGCGGGAAGCCGAAAATGCGAACATCAAGGCGCAGGATGCCCAGAAAAAAGCTGTTCAGGAACAAAAGAAACTGACAGAAGAAAAGCAGAAAACTGAAGTTGCCCAGAAAGAAGCCGAAACCGCCCAGAAAGAAGCCGTTGAAGCCCAGAAAAAGGCAGAAGCAAATCCTAATGACAAAGAAGCTGTAAAACAAGCCGAAGAAAAGAAAACAGAAGCCGAAGAAAAGCAGATTGCCTACGAGGAACAGAAAACTGTTCAGGAAGAACAGCAGAAAATTGCAGACGACGCCTCAAAAGAAGCCACTGAACAGCAGGCGGTTGCAGATAAAAAGACTAGCGAAGCACAAGAAGAGCGAAAGACAATCGCAAAAGATCAGGAAGAAGTCATCAAAAAAGAAATTGAAAATGCAATCGCACCATCAGTTTATGGAATTGAACTCACAAACGATTCATCAATGCTTTCCGGCTTGATAAAAGTAAACACTTCAACAGGAGAAATAATAAAATCCTCTCCAGTTACTTATATCAGGAACAGGACAATGTTTCAGGCTGGTGAAAATTTTGTTGCAATCGCAGGAGAAAACAAAGGGAACGGAACTGTAAAACTCGTTCTTCTTTCCCCAGACACAATGGAAATTGTAAAAGAAAGCGATGAAACTGTCGCAGAAAATTCTGTTCTTGTTCAAGACAATGAAGAATATTACTGCGTGGTTCAGAACGGAAAAAACTATACTCTTGCAAAATATGACTCAGAACTGAATCTAAAACTTAAGTCAGATTCAATATTAAAACCAGCAACTCCAGTAACTGTTGCCGGACAATATATTGTTGTTACAGGTGCTGACGGAACTGTAAAAGTTCTTAACAAATCAGACTTGAACGAAATTTCCACAAGAAGAAATTCTACTGTTCAAAGCACTGCTGACGCAAAATAAAATCGGTTAAAATCAGTCTTGCAAAAAAGCAGGGCTGATTTTTTTTTGGTTAGCAAAAACTAACTATTTATTCCATTATTTTAATTTTATGCGACAACTTTTTATTAACATAAAATTAAAAACGTACTATACTTGAAACAATATCGTTGTAATATGGGGTAGGTTTTGTTCCATTTCAATGTTTGCAACGGCAATAAGATTGTGTTAAGGAGACACATATATGGCAAATAAAATTACAATTATTGGTGCTGGTCAGGTTGGCTCAACAATTGCTTTCGCATTGACAGTAAAGCAGCTCGCTTCAGAGATTGTTTTAATTGATATTGCAAAAGACAGAGCCATGGGTGAAGCTATGGATATTCGACAGGGAACACCATTTATTGGTCCTGTTTCCATTCACGAAGGTGATTATGAAGACGCAAAAGATTCTGATATAGTCATCCTTACTTCTGGTGTAGCCAGAAAACCAGGACAGTCGCGTCTTGATCTTACACAGACAAATGTAAACATTACTAAATCAATTATTCCAGAAATTACAAAAGCCGCACCGAACGCCCTTTATGTAATTGTTGCAAATCCGGTAGACATTCTTACATATCAGTTTATAAAAACTTCAGGCATTCCCGAAAACCGCATTTTTGGTACAGGAACAATGCTTGACACTGCCCGCTTTAGAGCTCGCATTGCAGAAACATATAAAGTTGCCCAGGAAAATGTTCACGGTTATGTTTTTGGTGAACACGGAGACTCTTCTTTTGTTCCTTGGTCTTTGGCAAACATCGGTTCTATTCCTGTTGAAAAATACGCCTCTGCCCTTAAAGGAGCAAAAGATGTTCCAACTTTCGACAAGAACGATGTAGAAGACTATATCCGCAAATCTGGCGGAATCATCATCGCCGCAAAAAAATGCACAAACTACGCAATCGGTATAACAACCGCAACACTTTGCGAGGCATTGAACTTTTCTACAAATTCATTGCTGACAATCTCTACAATGATGAATGGTGAATACGGAATTTCAGACGTTTGTCTTTCAACACCAACAATTGTAGGCGGAAACGGCATTCAGGGACACGCAGTTGCTCCGCTCACAGATTCTGAAATTGAGTCATTACGTCATTCAGCAGATTGCTTAAAAGATGTAATCAAACAAATTCAATTCTAAAATAAATTAAAAGAAAAACGACTTTTGAGAACGGGTTGTTTTTCTTTTCGGGGATATTTTTTAGGAGACTTGCAGATTTATGGACAACTTTCGCATTGAGCACGATTCAATGGGCGAAGTGAAAGTTCCGGCCGACAAATACTGGGCAG
>CAVIQW010000029.1:14772-25486 GCA_963644915.1 Paratractidigestivibacter sp. | reverse complement strand
CACCAGCAGTTCTTCCGTTCATCATTACAATATAAATGGAAGCAAGAAGAACCAAATCCGGAACAGCTGGAAGAAAAGAAAAATTTGAAAGAATAGTCGTTTCAACCATTGCAAGAATAAACAAAATCAATGTAGAAACTGAAAAAACTTTTATCATATTATTTCCTTGCTATTTTCTTGCATCGTTGATTTCACGTATATCAACCACAATAACATTTTCCAATCTAGAAAAATCGATAACCGGAGTAAGCTCTATATCCAGCGAAGAGTTGTAATCAATAACAGAAATCTTAGAAATTGTTCCAATCGGCAAATCGCGCATATAATTGCTGTTTTCACCTGAAGTTACAACAACATCACCATAATGCAAATCTTCCAGAACACGCTTTTTTATATACTTCATAGAAAGCGGAAGTTCTTCTTTCCCCATGCCTGACACGAGTCCAAGATCACGGGAATTTTGAATTCTTGCAGAAACAGTGCAGTTTAAGTTGTAAATCGGCATAACGACACTAGTAAAAGCACCGACCTGAATGATTTTTCCAACAAGCCCAGAATTTCCGTTTTGATAAGCAATAACGCTCATATTCTTCTTGATTCCAGATGAACTTCCCTTATTGATTGTAAGATACGCATAAAGATTATCAGCATCCCGGCTAATAATCTGTGCAGGATAGTTTTTTTCCTCAAGATGGGTCGTAAAATTCAACTGTTCCAAAAGCCGTTCGTTTTCTTTTCTTATTTCAGCATTTGAACGGCGCATCTGCTCATAGTTTTCAAGTTTTTTGGTAAGTTCTGCATATTCCTTTTTCAGACGAGTAAGTTCCTTTACCGCCCCAAAAGTGCCACCCACACCATCAACAACTTTGTAAAGTCCAGACTGAACAGATGAGAAAACTGAAAAACCGATTTTCTTAAAATTCAATACAAAACTTCCAGAACTAAAACCTAAAAGAACTCCTGAAATAAGCACAAAAACCACAAGCAAAAGTTCCGGAAGCCTAAATGAAATTTTATTTTTGTTCGCCATATCCTATCAGTCGTTAAGACTGTCATAAACCGAACGGTCTGATGACATATCCCTAAAAAGTTCAAATGCTTCACCAGCACCAAGAGCAACACACTCAAGAGGATTTTCAACAAGTATTACAGGAACTCCAGTTTCTTTAGAAATAAGTTTTGGAAGCCCCTTTAACATTGAACCACCACCTGTCATTACAATACCACGATCAATAATATCAGAAGCCAACTCCGGCGGAGTCTGACTAATTACACTCTTGATTTCTTCTACAATACGTTTTACAGGTTCTTTCAACGCTTCCCGGACTTCTACGCTGTCAATTTCCAAACGACGAGGAAGACCAGTAATCGCATCTGTTCCTTTTAACTCCATTTTTTCAATGGTTTTGTCAGCAGAAGCATTTCCAATCTGAATTTTTAATCGTTCAGCGGCCTGTAAAGAAATGATAAGATTATGAACGCTTTTTACGTGTTTTACCAAAGCCTCGTTGAATTTATCACCGCCAACACGGATGGAACTTGTTATTACCATTCCACCAAGCGAAATTACAGAAACCTCAGCAGTTCCCCCACCAATATCACAAATCATATGACCAGCCGGTTCATAAATAGGAATTTTTGCACCTATTGCAGCCGCAAGTGATTCAGCAATAACTTCAACTTCTTTTGCTCCGGCTTTCAGAGCAGCTTCTATAAGAGCACGACGTTCAACATCTGTAACGCAGGAAGGAATTCCAACCTTCATTCTAAGTGACTTGAATATCTGGTGCTTTGGAATAATTTTCTGGATAAAATATTTAATCATCCTTTCTGTACTGTCAATATCAGCGATTACACCGTCTGCAAGAGGACGAATCGCAATAATATTAGACGGAGTTCGTTCCAGCATATTTTTTGCTTCAGAACCCACAGCAAGAATGCGTTTTGTGCCTTTTTCTACCGCAACAACAGTTGGCTCATCAATAACAATGCCCTTGCCGCGCACATAAATCAAAGTGTTACATGTGCCAAGGTCAATACCTACATCAGTAGAAAATCTATCTAAAAATCCCATAAATCCTCCCGGATTTTTCCAATTTATTTTAATTAATTATAATCTGCCATTTTTTTCAAAGCACCCTGATGGTTCACCTGAACACGTAATGCCTTTCGCCATTCCGCCCGGGCCTTCACCAGTTCACCTTTCTTTTCATATATTACACCAAGTCCGTAATATGCGTCACCCGAATTTTTATTTTTTTGCAGAATACCTTCAAATTCTTTCTGGGCATCATCAAGCTTGTTTTCATCAAGATAAATCAAACCCAAAAGATTCATACTTTTCAGAACAAGACTGTCGTCCTTACTTGAAGTTGTAATTCTATAAAGATACTGTTTCGCAACTGATGACTGCCCTAATTTATAGTACTGTTCCGCAATCGAAAGCAAAAGAGAATCTGACTCACGAACCAAAAGCGATTCCGTAAAACATCGGATACTTTCCTGTGGCATTCCAAGAGCCGCATAGCAAAGACCAAGATATTCAGAAATATCATCCGCCTTGTAACCGTGTTCCCTGCTTGCAACAAGATATTTTTCCGCAAGATCCGAATAATAATACGCAGAAACTGTATTTTTATAGAAATAACATTTCCCCAGCATATACTCAAGTTGAGGAATCGCTGATTTTTTTGCATAAATAAGCGCAACTCTGATTGAATTTATCGCATCATCAAGAAACATTTGACCGTCAGACGAATCAAGAGAAGAAACCGCAAGATAAAAACAGGCAAAACCGTGATACGTAAGAGCAAAATTATTAAAAGGATTCACATCAAGGATATGCTGAGAAAGCTCGTATACGGTTTTATAGTCATACTGCTTCCACGCTTTTAAAATTGTACCTGTATTTGCAGAAGAAGATTTTTTTTCACTGATTTTTGAATATAAAAAATAAGACAAAACGACAATACAAACAATGCCAGCGGCAACAATAATGAGATTCCTTGCCAGATTACTTTTTCGCCTTGTTATATTTCCGTTATCCATAATACACTTTTATAAAAAACAGACGGGAAAATAAGCCGGGTTCTGTCAACTGCTCTCGCAATCCGTAACCATCTATCCGAACTATCTGTCGCCAGACAGCTTTAGCAACCTACCCGAAGTATACAGTCCGGAAACCAACTTCTATACGGTCTTGCTCCAAATGAGGTTTACCTGCCACATCTGTTACCAGAATGCACGGTGGTCTCTTACACCGCCTTTTCACCCTTACCCTTGCGGGCGGTTTATTTTCTGTTGCACTTTCTGTCCGACAAGGGATATGCAATAAATTACATCTACCACTGTCAGCCCGGTTATTACCCGGCATTTTTCCGGTGGAGCCCGGACTTTCCTCACCGCGAGCCTTTATCATAAAAAACTGCGGAGCGATTACTTCCCGTCTGTATAATACACTCTTAAAAAATTTGAAAATCAAATCTCAAAAGTTATTAATCATCAGCCTCTGAATCTGAATCATCCAAGTCATCATTCTCATCAATGATATTTTCATCATCGATAAATTCCGATGAATCAGAATCTTCTTCATCCTCAAATTCATCTTCAAGTTCATCATCAGAATCAGCAAGGCTTCCAGTATCATTGTAGTATGTAATCTGTTCACCCTCACTAGATGCCTCATAATAAAGGATTCTGCTGCAATATGGACAGAAAAGAATGTTTTCACCATCGCGTACTTCATTTGCAAACTGCCCAGGAAGAATCATATGACAACCAGTACAAACACCGTTTTTCACAGCAACAATACCTTCTGAGTTACGCTGAATAATTCTCTGGAACTTAAAAAGTATTTCCTGATCAAGACCAGGAACAATCTGCTCTTCCTGATTTTTAAGTTCTGCAATTTCTGACTTATACGAAGACAACTGAGAATCCAAAGCCTTCTTTGATTCGTTCAAACTAGACTCTGTTGACTCTATAATAGCTTCATTTGTTTTTAGAATATCATTGAGTTCGGCAAACGACTTTTCTTCTTTTTGAAGTTCCTTGCGCACATCAGCTTCTTTTGCAGATGCCTCAGAAATCTGTTTATCCAAAGCCTCATATTCGCGGTGAGTAGTTATGTTATCCATATTTCGTTCACCGTCTTCACGGAGCTTAACAGCTTCATCAAGTTCAATCTTAAGCTGCCCAACTTTTTCTTTTACAGCCTCGTATTCTCTGTTTTTTTCAATATATTCCTTCTTCATTCGGGCAAGAAGTTCATCCTGCGAGCTTAACTGCTTTGGTGCCTCATCAATTTTTGCTTCAAGCTCGTATTTACGACCAAGAATTACCTGAAGGCTTTTTAGCCGATCAAAGATTTCTGTTGTTACCATTATAAGTTTTCCTTAAATTACTGTTGTATCTTTTAAATATATAGAAAAAAAGTAAATATGTCTATAAAAGTGAGCCTAAAAACGTATTTTTAGAACTCACAAGGACAATTCCTTTTTCTCCAATGCTAAGTTTCAATAAAATCCCTAAGTCCATTAGCACGTCTTGGATGTCTAAGCCGACGCAAAGCCTTTGCCTCTATCTGTCGGATTCGCTCGCGGGTAACATTGAAATAAAGACCAACTTCTTCCAATGTAAGCGAATACCCATCATCAAGACCAAAACGCATTTTCAAAACTTCCTGTTCTCGTGCAGGCAAAGTTCCCAGAACCTGCCTTAGCTGCTCCTGAAGCAACTTGTACGAAGTCTGTGTCGCAGGATTTTCAACTTCTTTATCCTCGATGAAATCTCCTAAAGAAGAATCCTCTTCCTCTCCAATCGGAGTTTCAAGAGAAATAGGTTCACGCGCTACATTTTTAACCTGTTTTACGCGAGCAACCGGCCAACCAAGCTGCTGGGCGATTTCCTCATCAGTCGGCTCACGTCCAAGTTTTTGCAGAAGCTGTCTAGACTCACGCACAACCTTGTTAATCTGCTCTATCATATGAACTGGAACGCGGATTGTTCTTGCCTGATCAGAAATACTTCTTGTAATCGCCTGACGAATCCACCAAGTCGCATAAGTTGAAAATTTAAATCCTTTTCTGTATTCAAATTTTTCAACGGCTTTTATAAGACCAATATTTCCTTCCTGAACAAGATCAAAGAACTGAAGACCACGGTTTGTATATTTTTTTGCGATAGAAACAACAAGACGCAAGTTTGCATTGATAAGGCGATTTTTTGCATCTTCCATCATTTTGCTTCCACGCTTGATTTCCTGTGCTTTTTCAAGAATTTCATCAATCGTGTTCTCAAATTCGTATTCAAACTTGCTGAGCTTTCTGTCAATTTTTTGAATCTGTGTGTAAATATCCCGGATATCATCTGTTGTCATATTCAACTCAGATTCAATTTTCGCAGACTCAGAACGGATAGAAATCCTACGCCCTAAAGAACGAAGTTCCATTGCGTTAGAAATCCGCAGTTCCTTCATCTTTTTTTCCTGTTTCTGACGGAATTCCTCTATTTTGTTTTTCGCATCTCGGAATTTCATCGTAAAACGGTCAAGTTCTTCAGTCTGAATCTCAACTTTCATAAGTTGTGGCTGAATTTTTTCGCGTAAAGCAACCAGCTGCGGATCATTAAAAATTCGGCTGGACTGCTCAGCTTTGTAAAGATTTTCCTTTATTGCCATATACTGCTTCATTTCCTGAAGCACTGGCTTTATATATTCTCCGTAACAACTTCTTAGACGACGCTTTTCCGCCATCTCCTCATTGATTTCTTTTCTGGCTTTTCCTGGCTCGTGCTGGTCAATTTTTGTGTACGCCTTTACCGCAATGCCAAAAAATTCAGGAATCATTATTCCAGATTTCAGCACAACATCTTTTATGATATTGTTTCCGTCCTCCATCTTCTTTGAAAGAATAACTTCCTGTTCCGCGGTAAGAAGATTTTCTTTGCCGATTTCGCGCAGATAAAGCCTGATTGGATCGTCAACGCTAGACTCCTTGTCGCCATTCACAAGATGAATTTTTTCATCCTTTGACAAATCCGCATCATCAACAAGTGCCTCATCATCAAGAACATCGTCATCCGCAACATCCTCATCGTCTTCTACAGAAATATCTTCATCACCTTCATCTTCATCAAGATTCAAGCCGGACTCAATAATTTCAATATTTTCTTTTGCAAGAAGCTGAAGAACCTGCTCCATTTCAGGAGAATTTGTAAAATCCTGCCCCACAAGAGCAGCGATTTCATCGTAAGTGACACCAGTTTTACCTTTTGCGTAATCTAGAATTTTCTGAATATAAGGATTTTCTTCCTGATCCATTTTGCACCTTTTCTAATTCTTTAAAGACTTTATTTTATTATCAAGCTCAATTTTTTTTGAAAGAAGTTTCTGAAATTCAGCTTTGTCATCTTCGGTCAAGCAATTGAAACCTCGAATCTGCTCCATTACTTTTTCCCTTTGACGCTCAATGCTTCTTGACTTTAGCAACATCACAGAATCCTTTACGGCACTTTCGGTGTTATCCCTGAATTCTCCAAGAGAAACCGCTCTGGTTATCAAATTGGAAAGATTCTCATCATCACAGTGATTCAATAATGTTGTAAAAGACAAGGAATTTTCTTTAAAACATTCCTCAATCATAACAAAAAGCTTTTTAGCGGAAGGATCTTCAAAATCGTCCGAAGTCAGTTCATTGCGCACAAGTGAATACTTTTCAAGATCGGCTATTATTGCCAAGAGACTTCTTAATTCTGCATTGAGTTTTATTTTCTTCTGAACAGGATTATTTTTTGGCTGCCGGTTTTCAAGACGCTGACGAGCTTGTTCACGATTTACAAAATCTCTCTTCACGGCCTCCGGCTTTAAGTTGAACGCCTCGCACAACTGCACAAGGCAAGACTCTCTAAGTATATCTGACTGAAGGGCATCCAGATAAGGAAAATACTCGAGTGCTGCCCTAGTTTTTCCCTCAGGAGTATCAATAGGATACTCTTTCCCTAGTTTAGATAATAAAAAGTCGCTATCAATAATAGCACCAGAAACTGCATTCGTCAAGATATTTTCACCAAAATTCTGCATTAATTCAGCAGGATCTTTTCCGCCTTCAATCCTGATTACACGAACTGAAAGACCTGCCTTACGAATCATAAGAATAGCGCGCAACGTTGCCTTTTGACCTGCCCCATCCGCATCAAAAGAAAGAAGCACCTCATCAACAAAAGGTCGGACAATTTTTATCTGCTCCTCTGTAAGGGATGTTCCAAGAGGTGCAACTGCAAATTCAATTCCGCACTGGTGGTAAGCAATGCAGTCCATGTATCCTTCGCAAAAAATAACCTTGCGTTTCTCCTTTATGGATTTTTTTGCAAAGTTAAACGCATACAAAGTTTCCCCTTTTTTATACTGAACCAAATCCCCGCTGTTCAAATATTTTGGGCTGTTCGGATTGCTATCAAGTTGGCGGCCACCCAATGCGACAACCTGCCCCTGCCTGTTAAAAATCGGAAACATAAGCCGATTTGAAAAAAATGCGACATTCGGATAATTTTTACTGAAAAGCCCGGACTTTTCAAGGAATTCGTTGCTGAAATTCTTTTTCAACAAAAACTTTTTCAACCAACTTCTGTCCGCTGGAGCGTAACCAAGCTTAAATTTTTTTATGGTTTCCAAAGAAAGTCCGCGTTCAGTTATATATTTCAGTGCAGACTTCCCCTGTTCGGTTTCCGTCAAAAGATAATGAAACATAGAAGCCGTTCGTTCATAAAGTTCTATGTACTCTTCCCGGATTTTTAAGATCGGATCTGGTTTTGCAGTTCCACCGGAATCATATTTTATGGGGATGCCAAAACGCTTTGCAAGAAATTCTACGGCATCCGGAAAACTCATCTTTTCCTGCTCTTCCACAAATTTCACAACATTTCCGCCAGCACCACATCCAAAGCAATGATAAAATTTTTTTTCGCTGTCAACATGAAACGAAGCCGTTTTTTCTCCATGAAACGGACAACAGCCCCAAAAATCCCCGTTTCCTTTTGACTCAAGTTTTGTATATTCGCCAATAACCGAAACTATATCCGCAGAATTTATGACAGCCTCGATTGTTTCACTAGAAATAAAACCTGCCATTACCAGTTACCTGACTTTTTTTGTGCTGTAAATATATCCTTCATTTACATGAGTGGAAAAATCTTTTGAAAAAACATGGCGGCCAGTCTTTGCGTCAACAAGCCTGAAAAAATAAAAATCAGTTTTCGCAGAATTAATCACGGCATCCAAAGCAACAACACCAGGATTTGAAATCGGTCCAGGAGTAAGACCAGCCCATTTATAGGTATTGTAAGGACTGTCAATCGCAAGATCGTCGTATGTTATGACATCAGGATGTGGCTTGCCTTGAATTTCAGTAAGGATATACTCAATTGTAGCGCACGAGTAAAGCCCGATATTATGCTTAAGCCTATTTCTGAACACACTTGCGATAAGTGCCGCCTCGCTGTCAATCCGATACTCACGTTCAACAATCGAAGCAAGAACGACATCTTTGTAAAGCTCTGACTTACTCAGAGAAGACGCATTTTCAACATTTTTTAATTTTTCAAAAAAATTTTCAACCATTTTCCTGACAACAGACTCACCGCTCATTTTAGGGATGAAAAAATATGTGTCCGGAAACAAAAACCCCTCAAAAGAGTCCCCGGGAATCTCATATTCAGAAAGAAGACTTTTATTTTTTGCCGCCAGCTTAAATTCTTCCTCGGAACAAACTCCAGACTCATCAAGTTTTCGGGCAATTTTAGAGATTGTCAGCCCCTCTGGAAAAGAAACTCTGATATACTCCTGCTTTCCTGACGAAAGAATCTTAAAAATTTCACCATAGGGCATCGAGTCTGAAATTTGATAGACACCGCTTTTTAAGGAAAAAGGCACGGATGAACCTGTAACAAGTACCCTTGGCAAGGTATAACGCGCGCAAATGTAAAAAAGAAATTCATTACGAATAAGCCGATTTTCTTTTAAAATAACTGAAACTTTTTTCACTGATGTTCCGGCAGGAACTTCAATACGCTGAACAGTTTTATTTTTTTCAGAGGAAACAGGCATTATCTGCAAAAAAGAAAAAAAGACACAGAATAAAACCAAAACACATATAATGGAAATAAAAAGCCGTTTGTTTTTCATACTTTTAACTCCTGATTTTTATCAGCAAAAGTAAAATAGGCTGTAAATAAAAAAAACGAGCAAGTTCTTTCTTGCTCGTTTGACTTGGGAAGTCAGGGAATCGAACCCCATCCGGTTGCCCAAGAGATTTACAGTCTCCCGCAGTCCCACTGTGCCAACTTCCCTTTATAGAGCTGCCTGTAGGATTTGGACCCACGACCCCGAGATTACAAATCACGTGCTCTACCAGCTGAGCTAAGGCAGCAAATTACGATTTCGCGTAACGTGCTATTAGATTATACAAAACAAAAAAAAAGGTCAATAGCAAAAATGAGATTTTTTCAAAAAAACATCACTTTTTGCAAAAATCTGGGCGAAGAACCTCCGCTCCATCTAGATAAACATTTTCAGGAACAGAATTTTCCTCAAGATAAACCGTTAGAAGCAGGCGAATTACTTTTTTCAAGCCACCTTTTACGTACGCTTCCTGACTGCAGAACAGAGGAACTTTTGAAACGTCAATACCTTTATATTCCCGGCGAAGCGCCGCACAAGGATTTAGTTTTTTTAAATCTTTTGTAAGTGTAAAATGCATTGAAACAATATCAGAAGAATCAATCTTGTTATTTTCAAAAATTCTTGAGCACATTTTTACAGTTGCCTCAGAAATTGAGATTTTTGAATTTCTTGCACAAATTGCGCCACGGATTGCATACAAACGTTTCATATTTATTCCTGTTTATTAAAAAAATTTTTTAATCGATTTACAAAATCAACATCTGCCGCAGAATCAGATGAATTTTCCAGTTCAAGAGCAACGCCTTTTATCTTTGAAAGAAATGCCGCCCGGACTGTTTTATACATTGAAAAATCTGGATATGAACATTCGCTCAAAACAACCGAAGAAAACTGGACTCCTGCGTCTTTTCCATTCAGGTCAATAAGAGAAAGCAAATCTTTTTGGGTGAGTGTTTCGGGCTGGAAAAACGGATCGTTCTCAAGTTTTTTCATTATCGCAGAGGAAAGCATTTTTGCGACGGAATCACAGGTCTGGTCAATATAGCGTTCAAACCCTTCCTGGTCAGAAAAAACAAGCTGCTCGTAAAGAGAGACTATTGAGTCAGCAGAAACATTCACAGAAAATTCAAAGTTAAAATTGTAGGCAAAGTTTACTTCTGATTTTAAGAGCGTGCTGTAAAGTTCCGCAGAAGGAAGATTTCCTGAAATTCTTTTGCTGATTGCATACGGTTTTAGCGTAAAAAGTTCAAGTTTTGTATTGGTAGGAAGAAGAAATTCCCAGTTCCATGCAAATTTTCCGGGACAGACAGGTTCTTTCTGTATTCCGCAAGTTTTTGATTTAACAATTCCAATGCAGTCAGGAGAAACCCTTAGTGATGTCCACCCAATAAAAAAAACGGCTACAGCACAGACTACAAGAATAAAAACGCAAGCCAACAAATTCTTTAAAAATCTAATCATCACTACTCCCATAAAAAATCAGAAAATTTTAATCCCAGTTTTCACTTGAAAAAATCCTGTTTTTTAGTATAACTAGGG
>CAVIQW010000029.1:0-14762 GCA_963644915.1 Paratractidigestivibacter sp. | reverse complement strand
TAACTAGGGTCTATGATAACTGCAAGACAGAAAAATGCTGAAAAAATCTCCCTTTCGCTTCTTTTTAAACTGACCAAACGTTCAATTCTGTTTCTTTTTCTGTTCCTTACAGTCCTTGCCTCTTTTTATATAATTGGAAATTACCAGTTCTTTTTGGACGCAAACCAAAAAATCATCTTGAATGTGGCAGCCGTAACAGCAACAGCACTTTTGATTTTAAGCATAACTGGAATAACTACCGCGATTTTCTGCATTATAAGAAAAAAAGGAAAACGTCTGCAGTATGCGTTGAACCTTGCCCTTATCGTGCTGTCTGCTATTTATGCAGTTGTTTTTCTATTCGCATTCCGTTCGATAGTTATCCTTTCATCAGGAATTTAAAATGTACGAAGAGAGAGGAAAAATTACACAAAAACCAAAAGCATTGGGTTTTACAAAAACTGCTCTGCCTTTTTGAAAATTTTCTTCAGAAATCCTGTTGCTTATGCTAGGAACAAAACCTTTAGAAAAAAGACGGCTTTCCCACTTTAAGCCTTTAGTAAAGATTTTTTTTCCTTTCCCAAAGACATTTATAAACGAAACGTTGTCCATCAACTTTAGATTGTACAAAAAATATTCAGATTTTCTATCTAAAAACGAAACCTGCTGAGATGAACAGAGCCACGAATTTGGGTGGAATTCTGTCCGGAACAAATTCACTATATTCAGAAGATGGTCGAGCCTTCCGCCATCACCTCCAACTAAAGTTATAAATGGCACACATTTTTTTTCGGCCGCTTTCTGGTACGCGAACCGCAACGCAAGTTCTGTGTCTGTAAAATCCTTGTCGCGTTCAAAAGTTTCCACAACCTCTCCCCCGAAATCCGAAAGAATTTCCTGCGACGAAATACTGTCAAAATCGCCAAGAATTTTCCTTGGGGAAAAATCATACTGACCGGCAAAATATTTTTTGTATTCAAGGCAGACTTCCAGCCCTGAATCAGCGGCAATAACATACTCTGGGGCTGAAGACACACAATTCTTCCAATAAATTTCCGTCAACTCAGGTTTTGGATAAAGTCCACCTGTAAAAATAACAATATGTATAGACTTTTGGTTATTTTGCAAAGTATAATTTTTCATCAGAAAAATATACCATGAAAAAGATAAAAATTCCTTTTGTGTTACAAAAAATGAACTCAATTTTTGAAGAAAATGGGTACGAGGCTTTTCTTGTTGGAGGAGCAGTCCGCGATGTCCTTATGGGAAAAGAGCCTTCTGACTACGACGTTGCAACAAACGCAGAACCCAAGCAAGTAACTAAAATTTTTAGAAAAGTTATTCCAACAGGGATTGCACACGGAACTGTAACAGTCCATTTTATGCAGAAAGAAATCGAAGTCACAACATTCAGGACAGAAAGCGATTATTCAGACGGAAGACACCCTGACAATGTGGCTTTTACAAGAAATCTTGACGAAGACCTTAGCCGCCGAGACTTTACAATGAACGCAATTGCAGCCTCATTAAAAGACGGAAAAATAGTAGATCCGTTTAACGGCCAAGAAGACATAAAAAACAAGACAATCCGAACAGTAGGAAACCCTTATGAACGTTTTCTAGAAGATGGACTCAGACCAATAAGGGCAATACGTTTTTCAACAAAACTGAATTTTAAAATTGAAGATGAAACTTTAAAGGCAATCAGCGCACCAGAAATTCTTGAAAAAACAAAAAGTGTTTCCCTAGAACGCTTTCGGGATGAACTTTTAAAGCTTATGCAGGCAGAAAAACCTTCTGACGGACTAAAAATTATGGAAAAAACAGGAATTCTTCATATCTTTATGCCGGAATTTGACATCTGCCGAGGGTGCATACAACAGGATTTTAGGGGCTTCCACGAATTTGATGTGCTTGACCACCTTTTTTACGCGTGCGACGGCGCTCCAAAGGAAAAAACAAATGTCCGCATTGCAGCGTTGCTTCACGACATAGGAAAACCAGATGCAAAAAAAGTCGTGAAGACTCCTCAAGGCGAAACAAACACTTTTTACCGGCACGAACAAATTTCAGCAGAAATCGCAAGAAAAATGCTTTTCCGCCTGAAATTCTCAAATGCGGAAAGTGACAATATCTGCCACTTAATAGAAAACCATATGTTCAACTACGAGCCAACATGGAAAGATTCAGCGGTAAGAAGATTTCTTGTAAAAGTAAAAGCCGAAAACGTTGATGATTTATTTGAATTACGAATTGCCGACATTTACGGAATGCACAATTCCCCTGTCAGAATGCACGACAGCCCAGCGGTGTCACTCCTGCTTGAATTCAAGGAACGGATTGAAAAAGAAGAACAGAAAAAATCAGCATTAAGCCTAAAATCTCTTGCAGTAAATGGCAAAAATCTTATAGAAATAGGAATTCCAAGCGGAAAAGAACTCGGCAAAATACTGAACGAACTTTTTGAAACTGTTTTGGACGATCCTGCGCAAAATAAGAAAGAAACACTTTTGAATATCGCAAAAAAAATATATGAGAATCGTAATTTATAACACAAACACAAATAAGTTTGAAAGAAAGAATTTTTATATAGAACAATTACCAAAATGTGCAAAAATATATAAAAATTGTCTAAAAAAATATACATCATCAGAAATAATATTGGCTTATCAACTTCCTTGTTCCTTTCTTTTGGATTTTTCTGACGAAGAAATTTTTGAAAATCAAGGAGAGCTCCAATACCACCTTCTAAAGGGAATAAACTCAAGCGAAATAGCGGAAGAAATAATTGATTTAAAGCCAGACATTGCGATTCAAGCGACATTTTGGGCGGAACCTTTTGACTGGCTACCTATACAAGACTGCCATATTGGTGAAATTCTTAAGTTTTACGGAATAAAAACTATATGTCACTCAGTAAAAACAGCACTGATTTGCTTTGACAAACGGCGCACAAGAAACTTTCTGACAGAAAACGGCTTTTATGCGGCAAAATCAGTTTACGTTCACCATGAACTTTTTAGGACAGAAAGAACTCACCTAGAGATTCTGAACAATCCGTATCAGGAAATAATTCTTGACAGCGTAGAAAAACTGAAATTTCCAGTAATAATAAAAGACACATTCGGTTTAAGTTCTTACGGAATGGATGTTGTGCAATCATTCGGGATGGCAAAAAATATTCTTATGTCAAAAAAGAATTCAGGAGACAGGCTTGTAGAAGAATTTCTTGACGGACCGCAGTTTGGAACAGAAATCCATGGAACGCCCGGAAATTACACAATTTTTCCGCCGTTTATGTTTTCAACGAATCAGTATGGAATCACAAGCCCAAAACAGAGTGTAAAAATCGGACCTATCCTGAATGAAAAATACAATTTGCCGGAATTTTACAGGACAATGAACCGATTGGCTGAAAATCTTGAAATAAACGGAATTGCACAGGTGGATTTAGTTTTTCACGAAAAAAAATGGTATGTGCTGGAGGTAAACCCAAGGCTTTCGGGGCTTACAGCGACAATCACGGCAAGTTGTGAAAAGCAAATTCCAGAAATGCTTCTTGACGTGGCTTTTCAAAAAAATGAAAAAAATCCGTCCCTAAAATATGTGATTGACTTAAAATTTCCAGTTCTTTCTTCTGAAACACAGAAAAAACTGTACGATTTTGAAAGCGTTCTTTTTGTGCGTCAAATGTTCAACAAAAAAGCCCGGCAGCACCGGGAAGAAGGTTTTTGCGAAGTGATTTTTGGAGCTCGGAATTCGCTCGATGAGTTGAAAGATGACCTTGAAAAACTTAAAGAAAATTTTCCGGAAATAATTGAACCAGATTTTTTTAAGAAAGCACAGGAAATGCTGGACGAAGTAAAATCCCCAAAGTAGAAATACTACAGAATCTCCAGCAGTTCCCTGAAAAAATGGTTTTCAATTTTAGCCTCGTTCATCATCTCTCCAAAAGAATAATAGCGTACCGGCTCATACAGGCGACCAAGAGCAATGTAGTTGCCTTTCTTGTCTGAACCATAAGTCATAGTGTAAAGTTTACCCTTATAAGTAAACTCAAATTCTTTTTTTGTATTGATGAGCAGAAGCAAGTCATCTTTTGTCATAGTTTTTTTGTAGAATCCGTTAAATTTTCATGTTCATCGCTTCGCGGACTTCTTCCAAAGTCTTTTCTGCAATTTCACGCGCACTTTTTACACCATCAAGAAGAACCTGCTGAATATATGCCGGGTCTTTTTCAAGTTCTGCACGCTTCTGGCGTAAAGGACGAAGAGTTTCATTCAACGCAACTGTAAGCTCGTTCTTTAACATTCCTCCACCGCCTTCACCAATTCTTGCGGCAACTTCTTCTGGCGTTTCTTTTGTACACAGCGAAATAAGCTGCAAAAGATTTGCAACTTCCGGACGTTTTACAGGATCGTATGTAATCAGTCTTTCTCCGTCAGTTTTTGCCTTTTTTATAAGTTTTGCAGTTTCATCTTCTGTCGCACAAAGCATAATTGCATTTCCACGGCTTTTTGACATTTTCTGAGTTCCATCAAGCCCCATTATGCTTGGAGTTTTTGAAAGAAGAACCTGAGGAAGCGGGAAAATCGGCTCGCGGTTCTGACAAAATTTCTTATTAAAGCGGTTTGCTATTGTCCTAGCCATCTCTACATGAGGAAGCTGGTCTTTTCCGGCAGGAACAACATTTCCCTTGCAGAAAAGAATATCAACCGCCTGATGAACAGGATATGTATACATTCCGGCGTTCACGTTCGTAAGTCCAGCCGCCTGAATTTCCTCTTTTACGGTAGGATTTCGACTGAGTTCCGCATTTGAAACAAGCGTAAGAAACGGAATCATAAGTTGGTTTGCCTCTGGAATATACGAATGAGGATAAATAATGACATTTTCACCAGGTTCAATTCCAGCCGCAAGATAATCAATAACAAGCTGCTTTGTATTCTGACTAATTTCCTGATACGCATCGTGGTCTGTAAGAACCTGATAGTCAGCAATAAGAATCATTGTTGGAACGCCCAGTTTTGAAAGACGCACACGATTTTGAAGCGAGCCAAAATAATGCCCGATATGAAGCCGTCCTGTAGGGCGGTCGCCAGTAAGAACTCTGTATTTTTTTGGATTTTTTACAATGTCTTCCTCTATTTTTTTGCTTGTCGCAAGAGCGGACTCATATGTTGCGCTATTGATTGCCTCTGCCATCATTTCCTCCCGTATGAAGTTCGAATTTTTTTATCAATCTTATTTAAAACCTGGACTTCATACTACTAAAAAAATCAGCATTTAACAAGGCTGAAAAAAAACGCTAAAATCTCTTTATGACTTTATCCGACTTTCACAAATGGCTTGACAACTATCTTAATTTTGAAAAATCGCAGACAAAAGGAATTTTTTGGCTTGATTCAATGCGATTCTTGTGTGAAAAACTTTCAAATCCGCAGGACAAAATTCCTTGCATTCATGTAGCCGGTTCAAAAGGAAAAGGAAGCTGTTCCGCAATGATTTCCAGTGTAATTGAGGAAGCCGGCTATAAATGCGGAGTTTACACTTCTCCTCATATTGCAGACTTTAGGGAAAGAATTGGAACGGCTCACAATTTTTTTGAAGACGAAATTTACGAAAAATCTGCGGCTGAACTGACTTTACTTGTTGATTCAATTCCTCTTTCAGAATTGCCCGGTGAACGCCCTTTAACTTGGTTTGAACTTGTTACAGTTTTTGCGTTTCTGTGCTTTAAGAATGCAAAATGTGATTTTGTTGTCTACGAAGTCGGCCTTGGAGGGCGGCTTGACTCTACAAATGTTGTAAAACCGCTTGCAAGTGTGCTTATGCCGATTGAACTTGAACACACTGAGTTCCTTGGCGACACAATCGAAAAAATCGCGGCAGAAAAAGCCGGAATCATAAAAAATGAAATTCCTGCAATAATAGCGCCGCAAAACTATACAGAAGCGGAAGATGTTTTTAAGGAAAAATGCTCTGAAACCGGTTCAAGATGTATTTTTGTTAAAAATGAACTGAAAAATCTTTCGTACAAATACACTTCCAACGGAACAATGCACATTGATTTTTCCCTTGAGGACAAAGTAAAAATCTCAACAGAATTGCATCTTTTGGGAAAAGTGCAGGCTTTGAATGCAGCAACTGCGGTAACGGCCATAAAAACAGTGCTTCCAGAAATCTCTGACAAAACGATAGAAACAGGGCTTTCAAAAGCATTTCTTCCAGGACGCTTTGAAGTCCTTAAAAATATAGTTATGGACGGTGCCCATACGGTAAAAAGCATTTCAAATGCAATTGAAACATTGAATTCAGTTTTTCCCGGAAAAAAAGCCCATCTTGTTTTTGCCTGTGCAGGCGACAAGGATATAAAGGATATTGTTCCACTCTTTAAGGAAAAATTTTCCTCAATAACTTTTACAGAACCAAAAACCGTAAGACACTGCGATGCGGAAAAAACTTTAAAAATTGCAGAAGAACACGGAATCTCTGGAAAAATAGAAAAAGACGTTTCAAGTGCTATAAAATCAGCACTAAAAACTGCCGAAAATAAAGATATAATTCTGATAACAGGCTCATTTTATCTTGTTGCAGAAGCAAAACAACTTTTAAAAATGAAATAAAAAATCTTCAAGTTGAAAAAAAATGAAAGTTAAGAGGAAAAAATGCGCTGTACAAAAGCAATAATATATTCAGAAAATCTGCGGCACAATATTGCAGAAATCAAAAGAAATCTAAAAAAAGGCGTAAAGCTTTGCTGTGCTGTAAAGGCAAACGGATACGGAAACGACGCTATAAACAGCGCAAAAATCGCGGAGGAAATGGGTTCTGAATATCTTGCAATCGCAACTGTCCCAGAAGGTATTCAACTTCGTAAGGCAGGAATCAAGGCAAAACTTCTGTTGCTTTCACCGTGCAGCCCGGAAGAATTTGAAGAATTAATCGACAACAAAATAACGCCACTTGTTTTTGACTCAGAAATCATCAAGGAACTTAACACAATCGCAAGCGATATGACAAAAGAAAAATATCCGGTTTTTCTTGCAGTTGATACAGGAATGGGAAGAATTGGATGTCTTCCAGAAGAAGCGGCAGATTTTGCAAAGGAAATAAACTTTTCTTCAAACCTAAAACTTGCCGGAATGATAACACATTTTGCCGTAAGCGATGGAATTTCAAAAACTGCAATTGAATACACAAAAAAACAGGTTGAGCAATTTAAATTTTCAATAGAAACAGTCCAGAAAGCAGGGATAAATCCAGGAATAAGAACCTGCTCTGCAAGTGCGGCTGGAATCGCAATGCCAGAATATCAGCTTGATATGGTTCGGCCAGGAATTATTCTTTACGGATATTACGCGGATGAAGTAACAAAGTCTTACCTTGAATCAAAAAATATCAGCCTTGAACTAAAACCTGTAATGCAGTTTGAAACTAAAGTTGTTGCAATCAGACACTTCGTTCCAGGACGTTCAGTTTCTTACGGTTGTACTTGGGTATGCAAAAAAGAAACTGACATTGCGGTACTGCCAGTTGGTTACGCGGACGGACTTTTACGAAGAAATTCACCCGGGCTAGAAGTTTCAATAAACGGAAAAGCCTATCCGGTTGTGGGAAGAATCTGCATGGATCAGTGTATGGTCGACATTGGCAATGGAAACACAGAGGTAAAACGCTGGGATAAAGCCATAATTTTTGGACCAAAAGACAAGGGCGCATTATTTGATGCAAACGACATTGCAAAAAAGACCGGCACAATCAGCTACGAGGTGATGACATCGGTTTCAAGCCGTGTTGAACGGATTATCCTTTAGAAATTATTATTTCTCAACAAGGCGATAATAATCAAAAAATCTTGTAATTTATTGAGAAAATACTTGTTATACTGTATAATTACGTATATTTAAAAATATGGAGGAGTACCACTTTTCCGTGGAATAAAAAAAAGATGATTAAAGCAAAACTTACAAAATTACTATTTATCGGGGCAAGCCTTTTAGTCATTGCTTCCTGTGCAACAACCAAAGTTGTGGAAAACACAGATTTTTCAGAAGCAATCAACGAAGAGGAAATTCCTGCCGTTGAAAAAATAAAAAAAGAACCAAAACAGATTTCCGTGAAAAACACATCAAACCAGCAAGAAGTCGCATTCAAGGAACTTGTTGATTCTCTTGAACTAGAGATTACTTCAAGACCTACAAAAACTGTATACTCAAACAAGAATTTTGATTCTCCGTATATTGTAACCGTAACAGGAAAAGACGGACCTGTAAAAGATTTGGATATAACCGTTTCTTATCCTTCTGCAAGAACAAACGACACAATCACATTTAACAATATCCAGCTTAAAACTGACGGAGAAGGAAAAATCTCCTTTAGACCAGAAAAGACAGGTTTTGCTGTAAAAAGCGAGGTCACATTCTACCCTACGCCAATAAGTTCAAATTCAAGCATTGTTCAGGCTTCATATAATGCGGCTGTAAAAGCACCTTTCAATGTAAAATCAAGTTACGTCACATATCCGTATGGAATTCTTTACGTTTATGACTTTAACGAAAAAGGAAGACCGACAACAAACAACTTCACGCTTCTGCAAAGCCTTAGAAATGCTGGAGTAAGCGTTGGAAACTCTCCTGTAAGCGACACATCTTACTTTAACAAGCCTGTTTCTGAGCTTTACACGGCAAACCACAATATTGTCGGAAATATGTACAACTTTCTTGTAATCGGTTCTTTTAAATATGCTGAACCTGCAATTGAAGACGCAGAAAAAGCAACCGCAACTGTAAAACTTGTAGCGGACATTACCTGCGTTGACATGAAAAACGGAAACACTATCTACAAGACAACTTTTGAAGAATCAGCGACCGACAAGACAAAATGGAATGCTGAACAGAAATGCAGAAAACTTTTAGCTGAAAAAGCCGCAGACGCAATAATTTACGGTATGTAAGGATATAAAAATGAAATACACAGACACAAGAGATAACTCAGTTTCAACAGATTTTAGAACAGCAGTGATGAACGGAATGAATTCTGCAACTGGCGGATTGTACATTCCAACAAGTATTCCAAAACTTGACAGTGCATTTGTTAACAAAAATCCCGAGCCGAGTTTTAGGGATGTAGCCTTTAATATGGCAAAACCTTTTGTAGAAGGCGAAATTCCAGACGATGACCTTATGGCAATCATTCAGGATGCCTATCCGTTTACACCAAAAACAGTACCTGTTGATAAATCTGCATATATTCTTGAACTTTTCCACGGTCCGACCTGTGCTTTCAAGGATTTTGGAGCACGCTTTATGGCTCGTGTTATGTCATATTTCAACAGAACTGAAAAAGGAACTCTGCATATTCTTGTTGCAACTTCTGGAGACACTGGTTCTGCAGTTGGCTCTGCATTCCACAATGTTCCGGGGCTTGATGTTACAATCCTTTATCCAGAGGGAAAAATTTCAAAGATTCAGGAAAAACAGCTTTCAACTTTTACAGGAAATGTGCGTGCGTTAAAGGTAAAAGGTACTTTTGACGATTGCCAGAAACTTGTAAAAACAGCATTCACAGATGCTGAACTCCGCAAGGAATTCAGACTTTCCTCTGCAAATTCAATAAATATCTCACGTCTTTTGCCACAAAGTTTCTATTATATGTACTCTTCCCTTGTTGTAAGAAACCGAGCACCGCTTGACACAAAACTTGAGGATGCTTCAATTATCTGCATAGTTCCTTCTGGAAACTTCGGAAATCTTACATCAGGCTTGATTGCAAAAGAGATGGGGGCACCAATCCGTGGATTTGTTGCCGCAACAAACACAAACAAGACAATTCCAGACTGGATTGCAACTGGTGAATACAACGCACGTGCTTCTGTTGAAACTTACGCAAACGCAATGGATGTTGGAGCGCCTTCAAACTATGAAAGAATCAAGGCAATGTATTCTCTTGATGAAGTACGAAAAATGTTTGGTTCTTACTGGCTTGACAACGATGGTATTATGGCATCCATAAAAGATTGCAACACAAGAACTGGCTATACAATTGATCCGCACGGGGCAATCGGCTGGAAAGCATGGGATGACATCCGTAACGGTGGCTTTGAAGCCTTGAAAAATGGCATAAAGAATGATATTTCAAAACCAGGACTTACTCCAAATCTTCCAGAATGGGCTGATGAAGTTATAAACAAGAATGCTGTTGGAATTATACTTGAAACCGCACATCCTGCGAAATTTGGTTCAATTGTTGCAGAGGCAACTGGTCGAGAACCGGCCATACCAGAATCATTGCAGGAAGTAATGAACCTTCCTGATATGGCTGTTCCAATGAAAAATGACTACGAAACATTCAAGGAATGGTTAAAAGCAAATCTTGCTAAATAGCTTTTGCTTCTTTTTTTAAATTAGATAAAAAAGGCGTTTCTTTTCAGAGACGCCTTTTGTTTTTTAACTGTTATTCTGATTAGAATGCGTATTCAATTCCAAGTGGAATATAGAAGCGGTTTGTTGTATTTTTTACTGTATCTTCAGCATCTGTTATAGTCAAAGTATCAGCAATTCCGGCAAATACAAAACAGTCAGCAGCAACATCCTTTTTAATATAAACTTCTGCACCAAAAGTGTTTACAGAAACATTTTTATCATGAAGATTATTAAATGCTCCACCGTAATTAACTGTTCCGCCCAAAGTAAAGTTGTCCAGAGCATATTCTACACCAGCGTCAACACCAAAAACCGGATAATAAGCCAAATCACCATCTTTGTCTGTATCATTTACAGAACGATAAACCGCATGACCTTTATATGAAAGATTGTCGTTTTCTCCAGCTACACCGGCAACAACCTGGAACAAATAGCCATCCTCTCCATCTCTCTTGTCATTATCAGACCAGAGCGGAAGTTTTACGCCAACTTCAAGAAGATTGTTTTCATTGATGTTCCAGTCAAAACCAAGTTCAAGTTTTCCGTTAAAGTCATCATCTTCAAGTTCATCTTTATCAGCTTTTTTATTGTCTTTAGCTCCAAAATATGCAGCCTTAATCTGGAATTTGTCATCAATTGTGTAGCCAAAACCAATGTTTATACTCTTGTAGAAGTTTTCTGCCCAACCATAACCATCAGTTCCATCTTTATAAGCATCAAATGTTACACCGATAAAAAGTCCTTCTACAGGATAGAAAGAAAGCGCAACACCAGCCTGTGGATAAAAACGGTCAAAAATATCATCCTCACCAAGAGAGCCAATGTCGCGGCGGTCATTTCCCCAGTCGCCGATAGAGCCACGAAGGTCATCAACTTCAATCATACCAATCTGTCCCAAGAACCAGTCTGTTGGCTGCCACCAAACTTTTGCCTGATCAGGAAAACTTATTTTTTCATATCCGCCCTCATCAGAATTAACAACGTATTCCAAGTCAAGGTTGAATCCCAATTTATTGTCTTCTGTTGAAGCGCTGAAATTAAAGTCGTGAACAAATTCAGCGAATGTTGTTGCTGGAGAAGAATGAGAACCATCTTTTGCGTTTACTCCATCACCTAGTTCATCGAAAATAGCAGAATTTTCAAACATAGCTTTTGCCGTATTGTTATCATACTCATTGTTCCAACCATAGTAATCAAAAACGCGGGCAGCACCATAACCAGTAACTCCAACAGAAATATCAGCGAATGCAAAGGAAGCGGTAAGTGCCCCCCCCAATATAAAAGCGAATAATTTTTTCATGAAAAACCTCCATTTTTCACTCATAGGAATATAACTTTAAAAAAGTTAGCATACTCTAACAAATTTTCTGAAACGTGTACAGTATCTTGATATTTTTTTTAAAGTGTTGTAATTAATTAGAAAACACTCCAAGAGGAAGAAAATAATGAATATCAATAAACTATTTGCCGTTTTACTTGCTTTTTTTACGGTAAGTGCACAAAGCACAGCACAAAATGCAAACAATGACATTTTTTCCGACAAAAAATTTATAAGCATAAAAGCAGATAAACCTAAAGGTTTGGGATTTTTTAGAGAAAAAGATTTTATTTACGAATGCGGTTCTTTTTCTTGCTATGCACCGAATCAGATTTTTAAAATGGAATACACTGAGGGCTCTGTTTATTACAATTCCTCGCTAAAAATGGCAGGTTTTAAGGCAAACTATTATCACCAGATTTACTATATCTTTATGAATGAAAGTTCTAGAAAAAAAATAAAAGAAAACGTCAGCCAATATCTTAAAGATTTTGAAGAACATTCTCTTTTAAAAAAAGGAAAAACATACAAAGCATACGGCAAAGAACCAATCAGGCTTGAATGGGGAACAATACCTTCAATGATAGACGCTTATGGCAATGGACAACTTCAATCTGGATACAGATTTTATAAAAATTCACCATATTTTACACTTACAGTCTGGCCGGTAAAAAATCTTGAAAAAAACAAAGCCGCAGGCAGTGCAAAATCAATAAAAATTCAATATTTTTTTACAAAAAAGCAGGCAGAAAATTTGGCAAATCTACTGAGCAATGAAAATTTAGCAAAAAAACTAAACCCTTACATTAAAACACCAGAAGAATCAGAAAACATTGAACCAGAAAATCAGATTAAAAGCGATGAATACTAAAACCTACATATTTTCGTATGTCTGCATAGAATCTTCAAGATGTTCAATTTGAATTTTGGCTTCCGAAAACATTTTCAATGAATCCTCTTCATCATGGTAGTGCTTTTCGCACACAACACGTTTTATTCCGCAGTTTATCAAAAGCATTGCGCAAGTGCGGCACGGCGTCATTTTGCAGTAAACTGTTCCACCATCAATCGAAATACCACGCTTTGCGGCCTGACAAATCGCATTTTGCTCTGCATGAACAGTACGAACACAATGGTTTGTAACACTTCCATCTTCATGGATTGTTTTTTTTAGCAAATGCCCCACTTCATCACAATGAGGAAGCCCCGCCGGCGAGCCAACATAACCGGTAACAAGAATCTGGTGATCACGTGCAATTACACAGCCACTTCGCCCACGGTCACAAGTCGCTCGTTTTGCAATTGTTCGGCTGACTTCCATAAAGTATTCATCCCAAGTAGGACGTATGTATTTTTTTTCAATCATTTTTATATCCTAAAAAAAAAAGCAGTTGCCAAAATATATTCCAGACAACTGCTTTTTGCAATAGCAATGAATCTTAAAGAATTCTAAAATTATTCAGCAACAATTTCTACAGCAGAAGCTGGAATTTCAACAGGCTCAGCGACAGCCTCTACTGGTGCAGAAGCACTTTTCTTTGAATCAACCTCTTTTACGCCTTCAAAAATAATGTCACCAACAAAAATCACAGCAAGAATCATTGTTACAACAGGAATTTCCTTATATTTTTTTGCAATAAGTTTACAGAAAACATAAGCAATCATTCCCCACATAATACCTTTTGAAATTGAGTATGCAAAAGGCATTGTCATAATTGTAATGAATGCCGGAATTCCTTCTGTAGGATCTTCAAAATCAATTCCGCATACATTTTTAAGCATAAGATAGCCAACAAAAACCAATGCAGGTGCAGTGGCACAGGCTGGAATAATCGCAAAAACAGGATTAAAGAACAAAGCGGCAAGGAACAAAATTCCTGTTACAACAGAAGCCAAACCTGTTCTTGCTCCTGCGGCAACTCCAGAAGTTGATTCAACAAAAGAAGTTACAGTTGAAGTTCCAAGACAAGCGCCAACAACAGTTCCAACAGAATCTGCCATAAGAGCACCCTTTGCGTTTATAATATTTCCATCCTTATCCTTCAAATTAGACTGCTCTGCAACACCCATCAAAGTTCCAAGGGTATCAAACAAGTCTGTAAAAAGGAATGTCAAAAGAACTACAACAAATTTTATAGACAAAGCATTCGTCCATTCAAATTCAAAAAGATATGGAGCGGCAGGAGTTGCAAAAGGAGTCCATCCATCACCGATTGCTGTTACTCCAAAAGGAATTCCTATAACTGTTGTGATTGCAATCGAAATAAGAACAGCGCCAGGAACTTTAAGAACCCACAGTACAATCGTAATCAACAAACCGATTACAAAAACAAGCGCAGTCGGATGAAGAAGATTCAAATTTTCAAAACCAATCAATGTTCCTGTTGTAGTTGTACAGATTCCAGCGTTTGAAAGCCCGATAATTGTAATGAACAATCCAATACCAACACTTACAGCCTTTTTTAAGTTCGCAGGAATTGATTTTATAATTGCCTCTCGGATTCCAAAAACCGAAATAACAATAAATATAATTCCTTCTGCAAAAACAGCAGTCAAAGCAAACTGCCACGTGCAACCCATTCCCAAAACAACGGAATATGTAAAAAAAGCGTTCAGACCAAGACCAGGAGCAAGTGCAACTGGAAGATTCGCCAAAAACGCCATTATAAGAGTGGCAATACAAGCTGAAACAGCAGTCGCTGTAAATACTGAATTAAATTCCATTCCAGCACCAGAAAGAATTCCTGGATTTACGGCCAAAATATAAGCCATAGCAAGAAATGTTGTTACACCACCAATAATTTCCTTGCTGATAGTCGAGCCTCTTTCCTTAATATGAAAAAGTTTTTCCATCTTTTTCCTCCATTTTCTTCATTATAGTGTATAAGCAGATAAAGAACTAGGTCAAAAAATTACAATTAAAAAAAAAGATTGAATGTTAAATAAAAAAGTCCCCTTTTTCAGAGGACTTTAGAGCGGTAGAAGGGAGTCGAACCCTCGTCATCAGCTTGGAAGGCTGAGATAATAAGCCGTTATATGAC
>CAVIQW010000028.1:0-26633 GCA_963644915.1 Paratractidigestivibacter sp. | reverse complement strand
AATCTATATAATCCACTAAAATAGCGTCTTGATTCTCAGAATAAAATGTCACTCTCCAGTTCCCATTTACAGAAACTGACCACATATTTTTTTCTCTACCGATAAGTTCAGAAAGTCTGTTTCAAAAAAAATCTTTTAATCCTTTACGTCGCCAAGATTTTATCATAAACTTATTATAAAATGTAACCTTATAGGTGTCAATAAAAAAAGACGGTCGGAAAAATATTGGATTCTAACGGCCGTCTTTTATAATCAGTTTTTGTAGACTATGATTTTTTATTTGTCTGATTCAACAACTGCGTAAAAAGAGAATTTTCCTGTTATATCGTTGAATGTTATGTCCTGAATTGTTCCTGAAATTTTCAAGACATCCTTTTCTTTTTTGTCGATTAAATCATCGTTGTTTGAATAGAAAAATACGTTTGTTTCTCTTACAAGATTTCCATAGCCAAAGATGTTTTGTTCAATAAATCCGCTTGCCAAATACTCTTTTTTCGCTTTTTCTGGAAGTTCACCGCCAGAGAGTTGCATTGCATATTTGAAAGTCTGGTCATTTTTCAATGTGTTTTCAGAAATTGATGTCAAAACCAATGGGAATGAAACTGTTTTTCCTTCAATGTTATATTTTTTGATGAATTTCTTTACATAAAGGCTCGAAGATTTTTTTGCCAATGTCGCAAGAAAATCAGGATTTGTTACAACATTGTCAACTTTCTTTGCGTATTCTTCATCTGACCAGTTCGCCAGACGGTCTGTAATGTCTTTTACAATAAAACCTGCCAATTTTTTTGCCGAACTTTTTGGTTTTGCGATTTTTGAGGATTTTGGCAATGGCTGACCATTCTTGCCGCATGCAACAGTTGTGTAATCTGTTATCTCAACATTAAAAGTGCCGTTCTCTTTTGTGATGTTTACGGTGTAGTCATCACGGTGAAGTGTAAGTCCTTTCCCCTGCACTGCGTAGCCAACAACAGCATAAGAATCATTCTGCACATCAAAAGTTTTTATCTGTGCGTAAGTCCATGCGTTTTCAAAATCTGTCGCAAAGTCATACACAACTGGAAACAACTCTCTTCCTTCAGGAATTGTCTGTGCGAAAATAGCTGTCATACCAACAAATGCAGCTACCAAAATAGATAAGATTTTTTTCATTTTACTGCTCCTTTTTTTTTCTTATCTTAATCCATCCGAACGACATAGAATGTCGTTTTGGATGGATTTGTATTTTTTTTTAGTTTAGAACTACCCAATATGCAAAATTTATTGTTTTGTCCATGTTGTTTCTTGTGAATAAAATATGGCAAGATAACCTTTGATTATTATCTTGTTATCAGAATCAAAGTACAATTCATAATCTCTATCTAAGTTTGAGCCTTCTGACGAATTTGAGAAAATAAGATAGTTCCTTAAGTAATAATAATCTGCATGAGATTTTTGTGATACAGTTTTTGTAGACCAGTTGAAGGTCCCAGAATTCATTCTCGTGCCATTTTGGTAGATTGCAAGACTGCCAGTTTTATCTTTATTTAGGATAATATAACTTCTTCCGTTTTCCCACCTTCCTACAAGTTTTTCATTAAGAATAGAATTCTCTTCGCAGTCAACTGTTACAGTTATTAGACAGTAGTATTTTGTGGAATTAAGTTGAACATATACAAGTGCCTGTCCTGCTGTCAATGCAGTTATTGTCATATTCTCATCGTCTAAAGAAATGGAGTTAAAATCATTCGATTGGATTGAATACCAGCCAGAATCTCCAGAAAGTGTCTTTAATTTTACAGTTTCATTTACTTTCATTGAGAATTCTGTTGTCTTTTCAATGTACAGAACATTCTCATCAGGATTTTCATTTTCATCATCTTTTCTTTCATCAGTTTCATTTTTATATTGAGCGAAAAATTCCAAATCTTGTGTTACAGTATATTTTGAGTCTAGCTCATATCTTGTGCCAGAACCATCTGCTTTTGTATTCCAACTTTCAATGTTGTATTTAGCCTCAATTTCGTATGTGGTTGAATCATAATGGTAATAAGGTGATTTTGTAATAACTCGAATTTCATAATTTGCATTAGACAAATCGGTCAAAGTTATTTCAGTATTTTTTTCATAGGGATAAACTTTATCCATATCATAAATATCTGAAGTATAGTAACATCCGCCAAATTCCCAGTAATAAAGTTTTCCTGACGGTAATTCTTCCTTAGGAAAATTTGCATGGAATGTTACATTATAATTTTGTGGAGTTTTAGGTTCCTCTGTATTATCAGAACTGCCATCATTTGAACATAAAACAAAAATTGTGGCACAAACAAAAATTGGGAATAATAGCACAAATACTTTTTTCATTTTACTGCTCCTTTTTTTTTCTTATCTTAATCCATCCGAACGACATAGAATGTCGTTTTGGATGGATTTGTATTTTTTTTTTAGTTTAGAACTACCCCCCCCCATGTCAAGTAAGAAGCCGCCGAAAATTAATTTCTGGCGGCTTGAAGTTGGTTAACAGAAAATTATTTTTTTGTCGCAAGATTTTTTTCACATTCTCGGATTTCCAGCATTACTGGTATCTGAAATGTTAGAGTTTCTCCAAGATGTGAGTAAGTTACGGTTATTGTTCCGACAGTACCAGCGTTTTGTGGAGTTGTATTTGGTGATAGTTTTTTTTCTGCTTCAACATTATCCGATATAAGACATTTTTCAACATAAATATCATTTCCATCACAAGAAATAAATTTTAATGGATTATAGGAATGGCATTGACTCCGCCAGTCATGACGTTTTCTGCTATGTCCACCCATCTCTGTTTTATTTGAATCACCATCAAGATCATCTTGCCGTGTTCCTGGACAGAAAAACCATGCAATTTCTTCAAAATCAGACACAGGATAGATTTTTCCAACTAGTTCCGGAGCTAATATTTTGTTGAACTGTTCGTTTCTTTTAAAAGTATAGAGATTAGTTAATGGTTCTTCTTTTGTTCCTTCATCTTTACTATTCTCGTTTTTCCAGCGTGTGCAATTTGCAAGTGCAATTCCTGTATTGTCAAGACTACCGTATTTCAAACAATGATTAGAATTTCCATATGCCATATATTGTAACTGAAGAGAGTTATCACAGTCCTCATCAGAATGCATACAATGCTGGAAATACCATGCAAAATCTGTTTCCCAGTTTAAAATTGTTTTGTAAATACCAGAAGAGTCTTTTATGGTAGGCACATATGCTTTCTTTATTTCATACACCTCCGTTATCCTATCCGAACAGATTTTCTGCAGCGTGGCGATGTAGTTTCCGTTGGTGTCTTTGGTGATTGCGTTTGTCATGTTTGAGCCTGGGCGGTTGTCGCCGTAGTTTTTGTCTGCCTGGTTATCCCATTTGAACTCGACCTTTTCGACTGTTGCTGTTGTTTTTGTCTGGGCAAAGTTGAATATAAGTTTTGTGGTTTCACCGTCACCCATATAAAGGATGTTGTTATTGGTGTTCTGGGATTTTTCAATTCTTGAGAATTTTCCATCGCTTTCAATTTTTGTGATTACATCCAGTGTGTTGTAGTAACAGTTTACTGAAACTGTCTGGTTTCCAATATCCTGACCTTTTGTTGCCGTTGTTGGATTTATCGCCTTTATGTTCAAAGTTTTTCCTGTTATCTCGGAAGTTGGTGTTATCACAAAATAACCATAGCCACTTGCAGTTTCGACTTTCTTTATCTTTGTGACAGAATTTTCTGTGTATGTTTCAAGATATTTTAGGGCATCACCGGTAAATTCAAACACTGCATCAGCCGGATTTACTGAGTATTCAAGATGATATTCTGTTTTCTTGTTCATATCCATAATGATTGCGCTTTCCATCTTGAATTCGTAGTTCCATTCGCAACGGATTTGAATCTGGGCTTTGTTTCCATAGCTTGAAACTGCATTAAGGTTAACGTTTCCCTCTTTTATTCCTTCGATGGTTACTGTACCTTTGCCAAATTCTCCGTCTATCTCGCGTGCCTCTGGATCATAGATTACGTTTATGTAATCTGCTCCGTCTACCGCACCTGAATAAACCCATTCGATAGTTGCATCTGCCGGGCTTACCTTGTACACAAATGTCTTTGTGTGTGCCGGCTCTACAGAAAGAACTTGCCTGTCAAATGAAAGTGATTTTGAGGATTCCACTTTGACTGTACATTCAGCATATTCTCCGTTTGACAATGCGCATCTTAAATTGCAAGTTCCAGACTGAAGCGCATAGACGGTTACTGTCTGTCCGCTTCCCATTACGCTTGCGATTTCTGCTCCGTTCACTTTGTTCACAGTCCATACAAGCGACTTGTAGTCTTTGTTTGTTCCGCCTTCTATTGTGGCTTTTATTTCTGTCGTCTTGCCTTTTTCAAGTGTTACAAAACTTTTGTTAAGTGAAACGGTTGCGTCTTCAACACCAGGAACAATGATTCTGTAGACCATGTCTGTGTTGCTTTTTGGATGGCTTACGGTTATTGTACATTCTCCGGATTCAACTGCCTCTACGTATACGCTTGCGCCAGTGGCTTTTCCTGTTGTGTCGGTTCCGTTGATTTTCACTATTCCCGGATTTGAACTTACCCATGTAAGGTTCGGCTGGTCTGTGATTTTTACATCTTGACCGACAAGCTCAGCAGAAAGGATTTTGTTTGTTCCTTTTGTCATTGAGAATGTTGACGAAATTCCTCCATCACCTGTTATGTAAGTAAGTGTTTCAGCCGCTTTTTCAACGTAGACAAGCATTTCTGCCGTTGAAAGAACAGAATCCGTCTTTTTTGCGACAAGATCTGCATAAACTGTTGTTGTTCCGTTTCCTGTTCCTGTAAGTTCGCAGACTGCTTTTGTTCCACTTATCTTGCAGATTTTTTCGTTTGCGCTTCTGTATGAAACATAGGTTTCGACATTGCTTGCCGGAATTTGCATTGAAATAAAACTTGAAGCGCCCTCTGTTATTTTCTTTGAGTCGCCAGAAAATCCGAATGTGTCATACTGCTGAATCTTGATTTTTATCTGCTGGTCAAATGCTGATTTTGGATGTGAGACTGTGAGTGTTACGCTTCCTTCCTTTAATGGTGTGATTATAGCGGTGTTTGCGGAATATGTAAGGTCAACAACATCGTATACATCCAGCGACCAGTTAAAGTTGTATTTATCCGTAGTTCCGCCATTTATAAGCGTTGCTGTTATGCTCGTGTCGCCCGCGTCTGGTTTAAGGCTAAGAATGTTTCCGCTTGAAACGCTGATTGAATATTCTGTTGAGGCGGCAGAATCGCAGATTGCCCTTATCTGTGCCGGATAAATTGCTTTTGGATGCGAGATTTTTATTAGCGCAGTTCCTGCTTTTCTTGCCTGAACTTTTGCTGTTCCGTTCTGTCCGTAAAGGTTTAGAATTTCTGGATCTGAACTTACCCATACAAAGTTTTTGGCATCTTCCTCCGAACCGCCCTCAAGTACGGCGTTCAGTGTACTCCACCCCGAATTTTCTATAAGATTGATAATTGATGGTGTCGCTGTAATCCAAGGACAAGCGGCTGCCGCAATCGGATCAATTACCTGAATAATAATTTCTAGCGGTGTTGAAATTGAGCAGGCACTGTGAGAAACAAGGATTCTTGTAACTCCAATCTTATTTCCCTTTATGACTGCTGTTCCTGCTGTTGTTGAAACTATTGAGGCGATTTCTGGATTTTCACTTTTCCACGTGTAACCGTCAATGTGAATTTCGCTGGAATTTTCCATTGTTACTGAAATATTCCTTGTGTTTTCTTCCCCGATATTCACCACATTTTCTGTTGTTGAAAGATATGTGAATCCGGCAAGCTCTTCCGCTGTGTTTCCGATTACAACAAGTATTTTTTTTGGATATTTTGCCTTTTCATGTGTAACAGTTATTTCTGCCTGTCCTGCGGTCACCGGCTTTATATATGCTTTTCCTGTCGCATACTGCGCGGTGATTTCCGCAATGCTCGTGTCATCGATTTCAAAAGAAAACCCTGTAAGATTATCCTCGTCTTTTGCGTTTACAAGAGAAGCAGAAAGTGAATAGTTTCCGCTGTCCTTAAGCATTGTTATGACATCTGTGTTTGTGGCAATATGGATAACCGGGTCAACACCTTCTATAACGTATTCGCTTCCGATTCTAACATTGATTTTTAATGTGTTCTCGCTTTCTGTATGGGAAACCGTTATTGTTGTTTCACCCTCTTTTTGTGCCGTGATTGTAACTTTTTCTCCGTTTGGAACAATTGTGGCGATACTTTCGTCTGCAACAGACCATTCAATGTCTTTGTATTTGGATTCGCTTAGTCCAACTGGAGTTATAGAAAATTCTTTTATCTCCCCTGCTTTTGAAAGAATTACAACGTTGTTGTATGCGGAAAGATAGACCGATTTTTCAACTTCCCCGATTGCAACATTTTCAGGATAGACTGTAACGTTGAATGTCGCTTTTGTGTCCAGATACGAAACTGTTATTTTCGCAGTTCCTGATTTTATTCCGGTTACTACACCGTAAAGCGGATTCGATGCGTTAGGTTTTTCAACGCTGCAAACATTGTAGTCGGAACTTGCCCATACAACCTGAGAGGCAACAGAGGAAAAATCAAATGTTTCTTTTTCATCAGTTTCTTCGTTATAAGTGTCGAATCCAACTGAATTTACAAAAACTCCGACTGTTTTTCCGGCATTCACTGAATAATATGTCTTGTCGGAATAGAACGCCTTCATGCTGTCAAGTGCTTCCTGCGTGTCGGCTGTAAGAACAAGGACATCTTTTGGACTTGCGGATTTTGGATGCGAGATTTTTATGTTTCCCACGCAGTTTCCTGTTCCTGTGCTGGAAATTTCTGCCTCTTCGCCGTTTGCGTTAAAGTGCAACGTTGCACTTTCTGTTGACCATTTGATTTCACTTTTTTCTGATTCTTTTGCGCCGACTAGACTTGTGGAATAATTCACGGTTTCGGAATTAAGGAATTTCAATATTCCTGGTCCTGAAAAATAATACTGCTGCTCAAGAACCGCATCTTTTCCAAGAACTTTTACAAGAATTTCACGCGGATAATAACTTCTTGGATGCGTTATTGTTATTGTGGCTGTTCCTTCTGCAACTGGTTTGATATAGCAGTTTGCAAAGATGTAGGAAGCACTCGCCATTCTGGAACTTTCAACTGTTCCGTTTGTTGTAGAAACTTCAATGACATCGGATGTACCGTCATTTGGGTTTTGTTTTACGCTCCAGGTAAAGCGGTTTTCATCTCCAGAATTTCCGCCCTCAAGAGTGATTCTTAAATCTGTTTCTTCCGCCCCTACTTTTGTCTTTATAAAGTCCTGTGTAGTGTTGATTGTTACACTTGCATCAACTGCATCTGCAATCTGATTTTCGCAGATGACAAGAATCTGCCGTTTTTTCTGACAGACAGGATGACTTACGTAAATCTGCGCAACTCCGTTATGGACTCCTGTAACAATAATCTGATTTGAAAAAGAACTGTATTGGATTATTTCATCGTCCTGCACAACTTCATACTTGAATTCATCGGTTGAATACTTTCCCTCTTCCATTCCGTTCAGTTTCATTGTGAGTGTCTTTGAATTTTCTCCAGTTCCAGAAAGATTCACTTTTGTTTCGTCTGGCTCAATAAAGACATTCTCAACAATTTCAATGACACGCACGCGGATTTCAAGTGGATAGGCTGCATCCGAATGTTTTATTCTTATTGTTGCGACTCCAGTTTTTAACGGTGTTACAATACATTCATTTCTGTTTGGTGTTATCGTGATACTTTCTGTACCCTCGGTAACTTCCCATGAAAAATCGTTCTTATTGTCATCGCTTTTAGGGTTTTCAAGTGAAACTGTGATTGTCTTGTCGCCGTCCTTTACACGCAATGTTGAAAGATTCTGCTTTGTTGTTATGTAGGTCGCTTTTGTAAGGTCTTCCAGGACATAGACACCGATATAATATGGCTCGCTGGACTTTGTGTTTGTAACTTTTATGCGCGCATATCCTGTGTTTTTCGCCTGAATTTTACAGTATTGTCCGGTCGGCTGAAGTGTGGCTGCCGCAGGACTGTCAATTGTCCATGTGTAACCGTCAATATCCGCCGCACTTCCGTTGTACAGAGAAACCGAAACTGTTTCTGTGTCGCCTGGCTCAAGGTTTATAATCTGTGTGCTTGAATAGATGTATGGCTCTGTTGAATCTACGTATGTGTCAGCGAATCCAGAAACTTTTATGATTGCGGTGGCAGAACATTTCTTGTAGGAAACTGTAAGTGATGTTTCTCCTTCTTTTAGACCTTTTATTACCGCTCCGTTCTGTTGTGGCTCGACTTCTATAATACTGTTGTCATAGTTCCATTCAGGTGAGATATAAGTTCCTGATGGTGTTACAGCATACGCAATGTAAGAGATTCCGCCAGCCTGCAGCGTTACACTGCTTGCTGAAAGTCTTATTGAACTGATTGAAGATTCATCATCTGAATCAGAATCTCCATCCGCGAAAAAATCGCATGAAATAAATAATGCCGAGAATATCAGCATGGCTACAGCGCAAAATCTGCGCATTAAGAAAACTGTAGTTTTGGTACGGCGTTGCCTCCTTAAATTTTGAAAAGTGCATCTCAGGCAAAATTCGAAGAGTCTAGCCAGCGATGCACTTCCTAGTTTTTGTTTAGTTGATTATATTTTTATACCTGTCATCAGTTTTAATTAAACTTTGACAGAATGTTGTTTATGCTTTCGTGGTATTCATCGTAACGCTTGTCTTCGTGGCAACTGTCATCTGCAAAAATAAGGAATTTGCAGAGCAAGAATATGATAAGTGCTATTCCTGCGATGATTCCTATGCCGATTGCCGCCGCAATACCAAGTTGCCCCAAAATTGAAAGGAAAATATCTTTCAAGCCACCCAATATTTCCGGCAAATACGGAACTAAGAAAATAAAGAGTAAAAATCCAAAAACAAGACCTGCAAAACCAATCAAAATCTCAAACATAAAGTCTTCTCCAAAAAACTTTTTATATCCGCCTACATTCGGATAGTGTCTACATTTTCGTAAAAAACAGAGTTTTAGTCTAGTGCTAAAAAAACTTGACTATAAATATCTATTGGAAGTATCGTGTTGGCGATTATAGGCTTGTTGCGGAGATTCAAGATAAACAATTCATTGTTCTAATGCTAGTTATGGCTCATAGTCGGGAAGTATATAAAATGGCAAGAAATAGACTTAATCGTTAAAAAAGTGAATTTTCAGAAGTTTTTTAACGAGAGTCTATCTTGAGCAAATATAGTTTGTTTTTTGTTTCCCTAAAATGCTTCAAAGCCTTCGTCTTTTTCAAGGGAGCGTTTGATTTGTTCATATTGTTGCTCTTGTTCCAGTTGTTTTTTTTGTTCATCGCGGCGGTCTTTCCATGCTAGCCATGCGAAACTGTTGTTAAGGGCATCCTGAAGCTGTGTGAGTTTTTCGCCGTTAAGTTTATCAAGAAGAAGTTGCGACTGTGCAAGTTCTTTTTCTGTAAGTTCTTCTCCCTGAAAAATTTTTTGGATGACTGCATTTGTCTTTGCGGCATCTTCACCCCAGCGGAGTTCTTCCACCTTTACATTTGCGTTTGCCATTACTGTTGTAACCTGATCCTGCATTTTTTGATCAAGATTTTTTACCATCATAAAATTCTGGGGACTGAGTCCGTATTTTTGCCAGATTGTCCTTTTCTCCTCATCGGTAAGTTCTTTTGCAAGTTCCTCGCAGGCGGCGGCAAAGTCGTTTTTTTCCATTTCGATTGTGTCTTTTACAATGTCTACAAGGGTCTTGTCTTTGTCGCCAAGTCCAGCAAGGTCTTTCATTGAAAATGTCTTGTTGCCAATCTGCATATTTTCTTTCTCGAACGTGTCGCGGATTTTCCGCACATTGTTCAATTGTCGGTTCACCTGTTTTGTGGCGTCCTGAATTTCATCTCGGATGTCAAAGTTTTCAAGGAAATTTCCGTCATTAAAATCAAGATCCTCAAATTTCCAGCTTTTCGCCTGCTCTATCGCCATCTGAATCTGCTGGTAGTTCTGTTCTATCATCTGTAGTGTGTTCATAATCTGGTCATATCCCTGATAGAACCTGTCTATGGCACTAAGCCAGTTTGCCGCATCAAAAACTGGATAGTTTGCGAATGTCTGAATTCCAGCTGAAATCATAAGAAGTGCAGAGATAAAAAGTTGTCTGATTTTTTTCATTTTATTCCTCCAATAGATATTTATAGTCAATGTTTTTTGCATCAAGAATTTCTTTTACAAGTTCTTTTCCTGTGTTGCGTCCATATTTTTCTTCTATCTTATCCAGAAGAGCGTTGTCTGTTGTTGAGGTTGTAATAACCGCAAGCTGAAGTTCGTCAAGCCCAAGCTGGAATTTTCTTCTGCCCAGTGATGACTTGTAGTAATAATCTCTCTGTTTCTGCATTTTTTTTGAAAGAAGACTTATTTCCGACTCTTCCAGACCGAACTGGCGGTAACCTTCTGCGGAAAGCGGAGTTTCGGCATTTTCGTCCGCAAGGTATATTTTTGTAGGACACTGGGAAACTATCGTGTGCGCAATCGGGCTTTTTAGAACATCCTCTATTTCCTGGGTTGCAAATATTACAGAAACATTCAGTTTTCTTAAAGTTTTTAGCCATACGGCAATTTCTTTTGCAAAAATTTCATTCTGGAAAAATGTATGTGCCTCATCCAGAATCAGCATTACTGGCGAGCCGTCAAACTGTTTTTCACACTGATGAAGAAGAAATGAAAGTGCCGGTGTTACGCATGCGCTTGATAAGGTCATAAGGCTTCCCATTTCTATCATAGTCCAGGTGTCGCTCCAAAGAATGTTCGTGCTTCGTGCGTCAAAAAGGTTTCCGTATTCGCCGCCAAGAATGTATGGTCCAAGCGCATCCTGAATAATGTTTCTTCCTGTTGCCGGGTCCTGATAATCTGAATACTGCCAGAAACTTGTAAGATCCCGTGTTTCTGGATTTTTTGTCTGAAGAAGTTTCAGTGTGTTGAAAATTGAAGCGCGTATTGCGGCGTTTACCTCGACTTTCTGTTCAACAAGAAGAATCTGTATAAATTCGCTTGCCCAGCGCAAATCCTGCGGAGTTTCAAGTTCCCTTAGTGGCTGGAATGTGATTGACTTGTCAAATCCCGGTTCAAGATATATTCCACCGGTACATATTGTAAGGTTTCTTGCAGAGCGTCCTTTATCAAAGATAATGACCTTGCCGTGCGGCTCTTTTTTCCAACTTACCTCAAGAAGTCCTAGAAGTGTTGATTTTCCTCCGCCTGTTTGACCACCAATAAAAGTGTGTCCTACCTGCCCCACATGAAGATTCAGGTAAAACGGCATCTTGAAGTCCGTTTCGCATACAACAAGGGGCGCTCCGTTTCCGCTTACTTTCTTCATAAACGGATTTTCTTCTAGCCCTGCCCAGATTGAACTTATAGGAATTATATGGCAAGTGTTTGTTGTTGAAACAAAAAGTTCCCTCTTGTTTGAGTAAATGTTTCCCGGTTGCATTGAAAGGAACGCCTGAAGAAGATTCACTGTTTCTTCCTTGCACGAAAATCCAGTGCTTGTTACAAGTTCCTGGATATATTCCGCCTTGCTTTTTACATTTTTTAAGTCTTTGTCCCATACCATTATATTTGAGCAGTAATCACCATACCCTTCGTTTCCCATTGTAATATCAACGCTGGCGTTCAATGCGTCATCTTCCTGTGCCATTGCGGCGCGGTTTTCTGTTCCTCCGCCTGTTGAATGGGTCGCGGCGTTTATTGCCATCTGTGCAATGCTTGTTACGCTTCCGTGATAACTTTCGCCTTTCTTCTTGATTTTCTTTAATGCTGTCTGTTTTGAATAGCACATAAATCTTGTGCTCCATCTAAGCTCGCAGTCCGCCTTGTTAAGCTCATCGAACATTGCAGGAACTGTTGCGCTTGGAAATGAATTCACCGCAATTATAGAGGCATAGTTCTTGCCAAGTTTTAGCGGTATTGAATTTTCCAGTGTTTCATCTGTGATTATTCGGTCAATAAAAAGTGAACGCTGGGCTTCTGGAACAATCATCTTGTGCCAGTTGAATGAAACTGATGAATGAAGAAAACTTGCAAGTTCTGAACTGTTCAGCATTTTTATTTCCATTGCGGATTTTAGGACACCGGCTGTTTTGTTTGTAGCGCTTTTAAAGTAGCGGATTTCTTTTTCAATCAGTTCCTTTTCGTTTGCTTCTGTGCGGCTTCCGTCCTTTTTCTTGAAAAAAATTGAGGAAACCTTCATTTCTGACATTTTTGGCATTTTGTATGTAAAAACCAGAAAATAACGGTTTGTGTACTGAGAGCCACCGTAAAGATAATTTATTTCCCTATCCCTCTCTATGATAAATCCTGTAAGACTTTCAAATTTTGAGGCAGGATATTCTTTGTTTATTCTTCGTTGAAGTTCAAACTGAATCGTCCAGTTTTCACCAAGCTGGATTATCGCATTATTGAACAGGTTTGAAAGCGCGTTCACCTGCCTCATGCTAGATGAGCCTAAATCTGGCGCGATAAATTCGTAGGCGCACATAAGCGCATCGCCTTTAAGAAAGCAGATTCCGTTTTCTGCAAAAAGTTGCCACGGACATATTGAACTTAGTTTTGATTCAACTCTGTGGTATGGTTTAAAATTAAGATGTTCAAAAAGCATTTTTACCCCTCGTATACGTCTTTTTGCATAAGATTTTCAAGTGCAAAATCTATCGTGAGCGGATCTTTTTTGCAGATAATCCTGCATACAAGGATTCCTAAAACTCCGATTACAATTGCATATATTGTTGTAAGTGCGCAGATAATCAGTGTTATAAAGCCAATGATATAGAAAGCTTTTTCACCGATTCCGAAAAACAGTTTCCTTTCCATAAGGGAAACGTGAACTGGCTGTGAATAGTCTTCATAATTATCCATAATTTTCTCCACAAGTATTAGAAAGTTTCTAATGTTTTATCTTCGTTGGTGGTGTCTAAAGACTTTTCAGCGACTGTCTGCTCTTCCTGAACCGTTTTGTCGGCGGCAATCCGTTCGGCAAGGTTCATCATATCCAGTCCGTCTTTGTTGTTTTCTTCTTTTTTTTGTTGCTGCATCATTTTTGCCTGATAATTTGAAAGATACATAAGTTTTTTTGACATTGAAAAATCTTCCTCTGAAACAAAAATTCCTTTTTGCTCCTCATTTTTAAGGATTGAAATGTTTTCCCTTTCTTTTTTGCGGTTTTCAATATCGGCTTTTATTTTTTTTATGCTTGGAAGTCCGGCGGCCTCTGAATAAAGTTCTTTTACTGTTTTTGGAAATGGAATATCCATTTTCTGCTTGAACCGTTTGTCATCGTAATAGACAATTTTTTTGAATATATACGGTTGCATTCCGTGGCTGAACAGAAGTCCGCGGTTTCCAGGAATTCTTTTTATGTCTGACGCATCAAGAAGATTTCTGCCTGAGTCGCGGTCTGAGAAATTTATATTTTTTGTGGTTGTGATGTCTATCATTCCAGAATGGCTGATTTGTTCGCTTTGGATTGACTCCTGCCCGATGAATTTTGAGAAAATTTCCGCGTCTTTTATGTTCCCTGGAGCAAAAGTCAAAAGAACCGGACATAGGTCAAAGAACTGGTGGTTTGCACCGTAAACATCTTCAAGTTGCCGTATTGTCTGGCAGACAATGGTAAAGAATACTCCATAGCCTCGTGAAACTGCCATTGTCTGTGCAACTTCGTCAAGTCGGCCAAGCACTGGGAATTCATCCAGAATAAAATTAACGTCATTTTTCAGGCGTGTGGCACCAAACGAAGTTTCTCCCTCTGTAAATTTTCTCATCATAAATGAAATCAAAAGCCTGAAAACTGGGGCAATTCGTTTCATGTCGCTTGATGGAACTACAAGGTAAAGCGAAATCGGTTTTTTGCTTGTGATAAAATCTTCTATCTCAAAATCCGATGCGCTTGTGGCATTCGCAACGACTGGGTCATCAAAAAGCTGAAGTTTTCCAAGGATTGTCTTGATTCCTGTCTGTCTTTCTTCCGCCCTTGTATTAAGAAGTCTGTTTGCTCCTGAAACAATTTTTTGGTGTATGTCTTCTGCCTCGATTTTGTCTCCTACTTTCAGATGTCTGGATTTATAGAACGCCGGATTTCCTTTGTACATTTCTTCTGTAATCTCAAAGAAATGTTTTGCGTTTTTCATGTTTTCGCAAAGTTCCTCTACATTCAAATTTGAAAAAAGATGCAGAAGCCCAGGAAGTGTCGGTTCTGTATAGTTTGAAAAGCGTATATGAAGAAGTGCGGCTGTAACTGCGTCCTGAGCCATGTCATTGAAATATTGGCTTGTGTTGTCTGTTCCTGTTTTTGAGTTTCCTGGCGTTACAAGGACATTTGCGACAAGGGATGCGTCACGGTATGCATTTTCATCGCCGTCTCTTATTGCCTTTACAAAGTTATAGCGGACTGTGTTCCAACTGCATGGGGCAAATTTTAATACGTGGGAAAATGTTTTTCTGTATCCGGCTGTTGTCTTGTAGTTTTCCCCTTTAGGGTCATTTACAATTACAGAATAAGGATATGAAAGCAATGTTGGAATGATTATGCTTACGTTCTTTCCGCTTCCAGGAGGAGCCGCTACAAGTGTATGCTGTTTACCTGGATGGCAGATGTATGTTCCTTTTCTGTACTGGTGCAACCTTAATGAACCGTCTTTCTTTTTTGAATATGTTACAAATGCGTCCTCTGTCATTCCGCACATAATTCCGTCTGGTGCAAGAAGTCCGTTCTTGTGAAGGTCGTTGACTGTAGCCATTCTTGCAGTTCCGTTCTGTGTTCCTTTTGTCTTTATTATTATTGCTGTTGCAATTGTCCATACAACGGCCACAAAAAAAGCGATTCCTGTAAAAATAAGAAAATATGACATTGCGTGCCAGTAGTATGGCTGGAATCCCTCATAGCCAAAATATTTAAAGAATGAAAGAATAAAGAACACCGGGTTATAAATCCACCATTCTCCCAGTTTGAAAAGCGGTGTGTTTACAACTCTCTGGTCTCCGTTCATTGCATATGCAAAATCCTGGGTTGCCGCAATAATTCCTGCCACAAAAAGAAGAATTACAATACAGGTCCGTAAAACATTCCACGAAAAACCAAGTCCGTGTGTTCCAGGATTTGATTTTCTATAGTCTTTTTTTGCCATCCTGAACTCCTTTTAATTTCTTACATATTTTTCTTCTGGTTTGACCGATTCAATCGGCGGAAGTTCAATTGTCAGGTTTGTTATGAGTTTTACTTCCGTGCCGCTTTTTATGCGGATAGTAGGCTGAATATCCAGCGCACGGTCAACAATTTTTTCATTAAGTTTCTGTCCTGCCGAGTAAGCATCGCTGAGCGCATTTTGAGCGTAGGTGTTTCCCTGTGCATTTATAGTGTTTGCGGCTTTAGTGTCAAGAATCGAAAACATTGCGATAAGCCCCATTGCCTTTAGATATTCAAATGGATGTTCTGTCCTATGCCCCTTTTGTCCGCTGAATCCGTACGCGTCTATTCCGTTCATGCTTCCAAGATTGACTTCAAGTCCGTCCGGGCGGATAAGCGTATTCCACACAATCTGAATCCGTGCCTGTCCGTAACTTACAGAACTGTTGTATTCGCCTGTAAGAACAGAACCTTGCGGAACAAGGATGTATTTTCCGTTATTGCTTGAATAGATATTCGTTGTTACCGTGGCTTTCAACATCCCCGGTAAATCTGTGTTTATTCCTGTATCTAGGACTGCTGGAATTACAGTTCCTTTCCACAATGAATATTCACTGTTCCACTGGTATTGTCCGCCGTTTTCCTTGTTTTTGTTCATAAACGCTTCTTTTCCGCTCTGGTCATTCTGCAACGAATAGTTGTTTCCGCCTTGCGAAGCAAGATATTGCCCTATATTTGACTGCAATGATGAAGGCGTATAGTTTCCGCTTCCGTATTTTTGTGCCATATAACTTGAAATTCCACTTCCGTAACTTTGGGGCTGTACAGAAGTGGATTTTGCAAAAGTGCTTGTGTTTTCAGAATATGAATCAAACGGAATTCTCTGCATTGCCTTCTGTAGTTCGTTTCTGTTTGTGTTTTGCGGATAGTTTGAACTGCCGTTTCCGCCGCTTTGAACCGGTCCCATTTGGGATGGAACTTCTACAGGTGCTGTTCCGTTGTTGTCCAGACTGGGAATGCTTGTTTTCTCGCTGTCAATGTTTTCAAGATAACTGGCGGTTTTATCACGGTTATTGGCTGGCTGAAACTTGTCATCTGTAAGTTCTTCCTCCTCATATTCATCAGGAATAAATATTTTTCCGGCTTTATCAAGTTCATTGTTCTGGGCGACTTTTCTTTTTGTTATGTTTGGAAGAATAAAAACGCAGAAAAACAAGAATACAATGAATATGCCTCCGACTGTTATAAAAAGCATATTTCTGTTCAGGAACGATGCCTTGTTTTCTTCCGGATTTCCTTTTTCAGTTTCTGAGGCTTTTAAAATATCGTTCGTGTCTTCAGTTGCCGGTGCCTCTTTATGGGAATTTTCTGTTTCATCTGGCTCATTTTCATTTTTATCTTTTGAGTATCCGTCATCTGAATCAGCGTTTATTTCATCATCATAGAATTCATCCTCAAAATCATCTTCTGTAAGTTCCCTTATCTGTTTTTCCTCTTCCATTGTCTTCTCCAAAAATTCAATATTTAGATTAATTTTATGATTTCTTCTTTATGATGGTTACTTTCTGTTTTCCGCTGCGTAATGTAACTTTTTCAATAAGTTCGTTTATGACGATTATATTTTTTCTGACTTCCTTGTTTACAATCTCGCGTTTTTTCTTGAATACTGTGGGGATTGTCATATTCAGGCACTTTTTATCAAGAACAATATAAGTTTTCTGTCCATCGTCATATACAAGAACTGGAAGCCAAGCCGGCTTGTTGGTTATTGAATGTCGGATTTTATAGTCAAATGAAAGGTTTTCTGCGTTGACTCCAGAAAATTCCTCCACCATTTTCTTGTTGTTTTCCCATTTTGAAAAAGCGGTCCTTGTATCTTCGTTATTCGGATAAACCCAGCTTACAAACGGCATATAGTGATCTTTGTAACTTTTTAGCTCAATCATATAAAGTCTTCTGTCTGTAACAAGAGTAAGTGTTGATGTAAGTCCTGAATAATCTGGTTTTAGCATAAGAAATGTTGTTTCCATTCCGTCTGCGATTCCCTGGCCGAAACTTAAACGCCACACATCTGTTTCGCTTAAATATGGAGATTCCTTTAAGATTTCGCCCGGTTCAAGTTGAATTACTGTTGTATGGAATGTCTGGCAATGCAGCTGATATACGTGTCCTTTCTTAAAATACCACGCCTTAAGCCTGTTTTGCTCGGAAGAGTATTTTGGAAGTTCTGTAATGTCTTTTAGGTGCTGTTTAAGTGCCTCTCCGCCTTCAAGAAGTTTCTCTTCTTCTGCCGGATTTCCGTAGATTGTTTCTGGAGCCTCAAGAAAAACAACCGCGCTCTGCACATCATTTTCTTTCATTCTTTCCTGAACGATATATTCATCATCTCTAAGTTCTCCTTCCTCAACAAGTTTTTCATCCCTTGTCTGTTCAAAAGAATTTGTCCTGTTTTTTTCCACATCTACTGTCATGCACCCAGTAAGAAAAATTGCCGACACTGCCATTGCAAGAACTGGTTTTTTCATAATTTTTCACTGCTCCTTTATTTTTTTATTTCCTTGAATTCAAAATCCGTTATGTAGATTCCAAGCGGATTTAGAATCATATCGTCTTTTGCCGGTTCAAGAAGTTTTATGCTCAATATTCCGCGAAATCGTCTTCTGTTTACCCGGCTTGCGCTTTTATCCTTGTCGCTAAGCACAAAATCCGCCTGATAGCTTGAGTCTGTTAGTTTCAGGACGCTTTCGATGTCTATTGTGCGGAATGTTTTTCCGACATTTTTTAAAGGATTGTCCTCTTTCAATGTGTTTGAAAGTTTTTCAGCCGTGGCAGAATCTACGGAGGCGTAGCAGTCGCGCAGGTTTTTCTTTAGAACTGCAACATCGCCGGGAATCTCATAGAAATTTGAGACAAATTTTCTTATCTGGTATTCAATTGCAACAGCAGGAATTTTCAGTCCCTGATAGTTAAGCCTTGAGATGTTTCCCGCATATTTTGCCTCGCCCCAGTCGCTTACTGTTATTACAAGCGGAACTTGCTTTGGAAGATTTACCGCATAAAAACAGATTAAAAGTGCAATTATAAATCCAAGGCAGCTTGACCAGGCAAAGACTCTGAATTTCTTTTCGCGCAATGCGTCCTTGTGTACAAATTCTTCATACATTTCAAGAGGACTTTTTGTTTCTTTTTCAAATATCTGTTTTTTCATTTTGTTCCTTAAAAAATGTCTGTAATTCCGTTTTCGGGTATTCCGTTCATGCTGTTATTGTTTTCCTGTGATTCCTGATCAAAGAAATCGTCTGTACTTTGTGATGTGCCAGATGGATTTTCTGTCTGAACCTGGTTTTCTTGACCGTTATATTCATTTTCCTGACTATTTTTTGACTGCCCTAAAAGTACAAGGTTTTCCACGCAGAAAACAGTTCTGTACTGTTTTTTTCCTGCCGCATCTGTCCAAGAATCCTGCTCAAGGTAACCTTGAACACCGATTTTTGTGCCTTTTATAAGGACTTTGCATAGCCCAGTTGCTCTTTTTCCATAGATTGTAAGATAGAAGAAACTTCCTTTTGAAACCCACTGTTCATTCACTTTTCTGTCGTGGTTTACAGCAAGACAAAATGAAAGTGTCGCTGTTCCGTTTTTTGTTGATGAATATTTTGCCTCATCCGCAACTCGTCCTGTAAACTGGAATCCGTTTATGTCTGTCATAAAATCTCCTTTTTATTCTTATTTTTATTCCTATATAACAGAAATGCACTCTAAGTTTTTGCGGTGCATTTCTGTTTTTCATATTAATTAAATGAGCCTACTGTAACGCCATCGTAAATCCATGTTACAAGACTTACAGAGCCAAGAATTCCGGCTATTCCAAAGAAAACTGGAACTAATGTCGAAACAATTCCATCCTGCCCCTTTAGTTTTCCCCATGCGATTCCGCCAAAACATCCGGCAAGCATAATGGCAAGCGCGGCTTTTAATCCTGTTGATGTAAGGACTGTAAGAAGTTTGTTTCCCACGCTGTCAAAAACTCCAAGGTCACTGTCTGCGAAAGTCTGGCTTACAGCGACAAATGAAAATAAAATCATAATCAAAAGATTCTTGTTGTTTCTTAAAAAATCTGAAAGTTTTTTTAGTTTTTTCTGCATTTTTTTCTCCTGTTTTTTTATAAAAGATTATTTGCGGCAAGTTCAGAGATGAATGAATCAGTTTCTTCCCTCACATTCATTATTTCATCAACATGAACGCCGTTTTTGTCGCGTTTCAGGTGAACCACAAACTGTATAATCTCGCTAAGATGGTTTGCAGTTTCCGGGTCATCTTTCTGCAACATACCTTTAATTCGCATCAAGGTAGAAGCTCCGTTTATTGCGTGAAATGTGCTGACACCTCCGTGCGGTGTCGTTCGCCACGCATCAATAAGTTCTTGCATTACATTTGCCCGTCTCACCTCCCCGAAAATTACTCTTTGCGGTGTGAATCTTAATGATTCCTCCACTGCTTTCCATGCGAACTCCTTTGGCACGCAAAGCATTGTTTTCATTCTTGCCTTGCATTGAAGTTCTGGTGTGTCTTCTACAATGTAGAAGTTGTCATCCGGTGTAATTTCCGTCATTTTATGCAATATCGCATTTGTCAATGTTGTCTTTCCGCTTCCTGTTGAACCGGAAACAATCATATTTTTGTTTTCTGTTATGGCTTTTAGAATCTGCTCATACTCTCCTTTTGTCATTTGTCCGTGTTCCAGATACTGTTCCAGTGTGTACACATTGGACGGCGGTTTTCTAATCTGGATTTCGCTTCTTTGGGTTACTTTCATAAGCCCAGTAAGACGCGCGTTGTATTTTGGAATCACTGTTTCAAGACATGGAAAGCCGGACAACGTGTCAAGATTTATGTCCTGAATTGCGGCCGCCGCCTTTATGATTCTTTCTGTCATAAAGTCAGGAAGATATTTCCCGGTAAACTCCTTGCCCCTGTCAAATCTTGTTACAATTATTTCTCCCGAATCCACAACCGCAACATCTGTTACAGTCGGTTCTTCCAGATACGGAACAATTTCTTTCATGTCATCAGAAAGAAGATTGTCCAGCATCCTTTTCTTTTTTAGTTCTTCTGCATTCTCCTGGTTCATTATCTATTGTTGTTCCCCAGAATCTTCCGGAGTTTCTTTTTCTGTAAGAAAATCCGCAACAATTTGTTCATAGATTGATTTGTATGATTTGTTGTCCTTTTTATACATATCAACAAATTTGTTTTTTCTTGTTTCTCCTTTTGCAAACGCAATTCTTTTTGCTTCTCCATCTGGAAGAGCGTCAAAATCAGAACCAGAAAGTGTAAAGTAATATTTAAGCCAGTAGACAAACATTCCAGAAAAAACTTTTATTTCCCTTTTTACGTTCATCAACTCACTTTTAAAACTTCCGATTGTTGCCACAAGTTCATCCTGTATTTCAAGGTCGCTAGAAAGTTGTTTTTCCACACATTTTCTTACAAACTCTGATTCACTTATTTTTCTTGCCGCGCTTCTTGCCTTTATTTCCTCGTAGCACTCAGCCGTAAATCTGATTGAGCAGCGTTTGTCAATTGCCATAATGCTCTTCCTCCTGAATTGAATATTTCCGCGCGTTTTTTAACATTCCGTCCGCCTTGATATTTGCGTCACGGACAATTTTTTCTGCTTTCAGACGCGCTTCTTTTACTGGTTTTTCTGCCAGTGTTTCTATTGTCTTGTGCAGATACCTGTTCATAACGTTGTCGATAAAAATGTTGTAAAGTCCGCAAGTTGTAAAAACTCCGGCAAAGAACATTCCTGCTCCAAATGTTATGATTTTCAGTTTTGTTCGGACTGAAATTTCAGATATTGCATAAACTGCCTGACTTGACATAAGTTTTATCTTCTGGACTTTCGCCTCCAGGTTTTCAACAAGAATATCAAGCGAATAGTTTATATTCCTTGCGGTTCTTTCAGCAGTTTTTGTAATCAGCGAAAGATTTTCCGCATATTTTTTTTCCTGCTCCTCCGGCAGAATATTTTTATTGTCGTTCATTGGCTAAATCACTCCGTATTTTTTATAGATTCTGTTTTTTTCTGTGTCCCATGCGGAAATGCTTTGTGTCCTGTGGATTTTCTGGATTTCAGAATTCATCTCCTTTTTTGCATCTGACGGAAGCATATACATTCTTCTTCGGAAATTGATTTTTTCAGGCTCGTTACGCTCGTTCAGTAAAAGTCCGCATACCGGGCAGTCGTTGTAAAGCGGATGTTCGGCGCCGCAGCACTTGCACTTTGTCTTTGGCGCATTTTTTTTACACTCGTCATCTGTATTCTTTAACGCTTTCTGAGTTTTCTCGAAAAGAAATTTAGAGATGTTGGGTTCACTAAGAATTGTTCTGAAAAAATATCCTGTAAAGTTTGAAACTTTCTTTTTTTGCAGAGTTTCATACGTCCAGTTTATATATTCATTCGCTAAAAGTTGTCGTTCTGCACACAGTTTTGAAAGTTTAGGAATAAGGTCGGATGTAAAAAGTTCTGTGTTTCCAAAAAGTTTTTTTAATGTTTCAGAAATTTCTGTCTGTCTTTCTGTTTTTTCCGCATCTTTATTTCCCGAGTTTTTTTCCTGACTGTTTTCTGGATTCTGATTTTGCTCCGCTGGCTCTGGATTTTTTGTTTCTGGAGTTTTATTTTCAGAAGACAGATTTTTAAATTCTTTTAAAGAATTCTTATTGGGTAAACTTTGTTTAATACCCCCATTAAACTCAGTTGAATACCCCATTAAACTTTGTTTACCACTTTCATTTTGTACGGTATTAAACTTTGTTGAATGGTATTCAGCATCTTTTTCTGATTCTTTAGCAGTTGAACTAAATTTACTTTTATTGTTTATAGTGATATTTTCCCTTGATTTTGTTGTAAAATACCGGCAAAGATGTGTGTTGTTTTCCAGTTTTTCATCTATTTTTACAATAAAACCTTTTTCAATAAGAGACTTTAAGTTTTTTATTACACCCTGCTTTGAGGAATTGGTCCATTCCGCAAGATATAAAAGCCCTCCGTGGTAATCGCTTTTTCCATCCTGAGAAAAACCGTGGATTATTGAATATATAAAAAGGTCATTGCCTTTAAGTTTAAGTTCATTTATCATCCATCCAGATATATGAACAAAATTATCATCTTTTATCATTTTTATCTTCCTCCCCAGATTCCTTTTTCTGCCAGCATTGCCTGAAGTTCAGCCTCAGAAAATTCTTTCATATATTTTTCGTTGAACAGGAATGCACTGTAATACCGGCCGTATCCGTCCTCGATAAGGTTTTTGTTAAGAAGCGTTGAGTTGCAAAGCCAGATATATGCCAAAAGCCGTCCGTATTTGTCGCGCATAGAACTTATGTTGTCTAACTGAATATCAACGTCTTCCTTGTAATATCTGTTTGTATAAAGAAATGCCTCTTCGGCAAAATATTCCGCCTCCAAATCTTTATGCAGATTAAGTTCAGGTGTGTTCACTCCAATCAGTCGAACAGTCTCATTTTTTGTGCAGTCTTTTGGAAGGTCATCCTTGAACTGAATTTTTACTGTATCGCCGTCAATGACTGCTGTTATTTTTGCTGGGTATAAAATTTCGCTTATATCTGATTTTTTTCCGTTCAGTTCATAACTTTTGTCAAGCACTTCTTTTTGACTGCATGAAATGTTTACCGTGGTCACAAGAATCAACAAGGAATAAAAGAGAAATAGGAAAAAATATGTTATGACAGTTGTTTTTTTCATTTTTTTATCCTCCGTTTTTATTTGCCCATCCCAATTAGACTGATTTCGTTATCAGGGCTTAGCATTTTTCCTAAGTTCTTTTTGTTGGAATGGGCTTTCTCAAAAGATATTTGCTTAGTTGTTTCATTGCTTATGCTTTGAGCCTGCTGACCGATTTCTTTAAGAATGTCATATTTTTCAATCTTGAAATTTTCTTCCAGTTTTTTTACAAGATTCTTTTTTACTTCCTTTACAGTTTCTGGGTCTGTTATGAATTCTGCGTTTGTGTTGCATGCGGCAAGATATTTTCCAAGGAATGTTTCAGGCTCTTTTATTCCCAGTGCCTCGATTTTTAGATTCTTGGCTGTCAATTTTTCTTCTTTTGCAAGAGTTTTATACTCACTGCTGAAAAGAGAGGCCAGTTTCTTGTTCTCCATTGTGTTTTTTTCAATAAAAGTGCTTAGTTTCCTGTTTTCCAGTTCTATTGATTTTTTTGTGTTCTTTTTTAGTTCTTCAAAATCAATATCCTTGAATTTTCTTTCAAGGTTTATCTCAAGAGTTTTTTCAGGATTCAGCTGGATTCCAAATGTATCTTCAAATGCACTTCGCTCTGTGCTGCGGTAGTCTGACGGAAGTCTTTCAAAATAATTCCTAAGAAAGTTTTTGCGTTCTTCAATCTCATCAACAGACAGAATTCTTTCTTCTTTTGTCGCAAATCTTGACTGGATTTCCTTAAGATGTTCATGTGAAATTCTTATCCTTAAATCCGCAATTTCTTTTTGTCCGTTCGGGATGTTTTCAAAATGGCGTATAAGGTCGCGGTAACCTCTTATTTTGTCCGGGCGTTGCTGCTGTAGTGTATGCGCATAAATTCTATCAGGCTCTTTGCAGGATTCAGGCATAAAATATCTTGTTCTTACAACTGATTTTTTTTCTGCAAGCTGGCTTGTGTCTGTAAGCGCAAAATTCTTTTCAAGGCTTTTGCTTTCTTTTGAGTTAATGACGATTGTTCCAGCGGCTTTTGCACCGGCCATGCTTGTTACAATCTCTCCTTCCATTTCGTGCTGTTTATGATAGATTTGTGCTAAAAGCTGTGATTCTCCGCTGAATGGAAGTCCGTTTGACGAATTTATTATTGCCTGCGGATGCATTATTATTCTTTGGAAATCGTCTTCTGCATTAAAAAATGGGGCGATTCCGTTTTTTATACTTTCCAGAAAGTCTTTTCCGGCTTGCCGTATAATGTCAGATTTTGATTTTCGTGTTTGTGGTGTATGTTTTTTGTTTTCAGGATTATCTTTTTCTGGAATTGAATTTTTCTCTGATTCCTCTCGTTCTTTTGAAAGATTTTTTAGTTTTTCAAATTTTTTCATTAATGCCGATTCTGTTCGTTGTCCCTTAAAGGTCTGAAATTCAGAAATAATTGACAACGCATTTTCTATGCTATATTCTTTATTCAAGGGAACAGAAATAGTACTTAATCTGTCTGCCCTTGTCGGATTGACTATCCCCAGTTCATGTTGAACTCGCTGCTCAATCACTTGCCCGACTTTTGCAGCTGCATAAACAAGCTGGTCGGGCATTTTTATTTTATTCACAATATTGTTTATATCTCTTGGATGTGCTGTGATGGAAACATTTTCACCGTTGATATTTACAACAACATCCTGAACAGTCTTTGTTTTTTCATCAAACACAAATGATTTTATATAGTTATGTGAATGGCTTCCTTCCCTTTCCTCGTCAATGACAATATCCGGTGTCGCCAATGTCTGGAATGTTGCAAGAAGGAATCTTTTCCTGTCTTTTGAGTCAAGTTTTTCAAACTGGTTTTCACCGAGTTTTACTTTCTCAAGAGGGGTCTGGACAATACCGAAAGGAAAGAGTTTGTCATAATTTGCCTTTGAAAAATCTATCTCAACAAGCGGTTCTGCATTTTTCTCTAAAGCGTCCTTTATGTTTTCTCTTGCGGTCATAACTATTGCGGCAAGCTGTTCTTTATCTTCTTGTTCTAGGATTTGAAGTTTTGTTCTTTCTGCATTAATTGACTTTTCTGTAACTTGTGGTATACTATCGTTACCCATTGTTGTAGATGCCCTCAAAGCAGTAGAGGAGGCACTTGTTCTGAGTGTCTGTATTGTGGGAGCAACGCCCACCGCAACAATGGGATTTCTTTCTTCCGAAAATGCACTTTCCCTATCAACTTTTCCAAGCGTTACAAGATAATTTCCAAGTTCATCTTTATTGAAAACAAGTTTGTTTATTTTCGTTCCATCATTTTTATCATCAAAGACTATTTGGAAATTTTGAAAAACAGTATCAACAACTGCAAAATCAGCATTTCTTAGAATTTCTGGAATTCTGCGATATTCTTCTGCATCAAATGCTTGTCCATAGCTACCTTTCCTATCAGGTCTGATGTGCGTCGCATTCTTTTTCAGAATAAATGCGGAATCTTTTTCAAGTCCAAGTTTTTCAGAAAGTTGGTCGTTAAGATTTGGTAAGCGAATTGCATTTGGAATATTCTTGTAGTCATTCAAGATGATTGAATCAACAATATCAGAAAATTCCTGATCACTTATAACTTCAAGATTTTTAACATCATCTTCTTTTAGTGTGTGATATATTTTCAATTCAGGAATATCAGTCTGTGTCTTATTTTGCTTGTCATTCCAGTCAATAACATTTTTTATTTGAGTTATAAGTTCTGTATTTTCAATTTTTATTTCTTTTGATGCAAATTTTCCGGCCTGTTTCGCTATTTCATCTTTGTTCAGATTGTTGTTTTCATATTTTGAAAGCAGAAATTGGTCTGGAATCTCAGGATTTACTGATTTTCTTACAATAATGCAAGGTATGGCATTTTCTTCCAATTTAGTATTGGTTTCATTGAAAGAATCAGCATTTTTTTCGATTAAATCTTGTACTACGCTTGCATCAGTTCTTACTATATATTCTCTAAAAGAGATTTTATCTGAGTTAAAATAATTAAAATCAGTATGTGCAACAACCTGCAAAGGAAGCTGTCCGTCATTATATTCTTCAACTTCATGATGTTCTTTTTCTTGAGAACGTATTTCTGCTTCCATTGCAGCTTCGCTCATTCCGCCATTTACTTGGATTGATTCTATTCCGTTGTCAAAAATTTCGTTTTTTGTCTTTAAAACTTGTGCTTCTATCTCTTTCATTTCCCATGGAAGTTTGTATGGAAAATCTTTTATTGCACTCTGATTAACATATTCCTTTTGAAATTCCTGTTTTTCCGGATTCCAATGTTCAGCGGCTATCCATCTTGAAATACAATCTGTCTGGACTGCAAGATTTTTTATATCTATATCATAGTCATTTCTGAAGGCCTCAAATTGTCTTAATACTTTCTGCTCCTCTTCTGTTGCATACCTATAGACTGCGCGTATATCGCCATCTATCAAATTATCAAGAAGAGCATTTTCAGATGGAAAATGATTATCACTTTTTAGTAATTCTTCCAGAGTTTCTCCGCTTTGGAATTTATAGGTAGACACATTCAACTCTTCTTTTTCTTCCTGATATCCTTTTTCCATGTTTTTCTGCTGTTCTGCAAATTCTGAAAAGGTCTGAAATTCAGAAATAATTGACAACGCATTTTCTATGCTATATTCTTTA
>CAVIQW010000027.1:0-27049 GCA_963644915.1 Paratractidigestivibacter sp. | reverse complement strand
CTATAAAATCTTTCCCAAAATTTTCCCATTGATGTTTTCTTATAGACATTGAAAACAAGTCAAAATCGCCAGTCAGAATTGTTATAATATATTTTGTTGCCAAGTATTTTCGTATGGTTTCTAACAAACTCCAAGATTTATCAAATTTTGTATCCACATCATCAATAAAAAGTAAAAATACTTTTTTGTTTAATATTTTTAAGCTTAACTTTAAGAAACCTTCAAAATTTTTGCGTAACTCAAAAGAGGAATTTACATCATCAAGAGCTTTGTTTAAAATATGTGTTGCATCATCCCAAAAATCAGGAGTTTTTGAGCATGCTCCATCAATAAGTGGTAAACCTTTTGCCAGCTTATTAAGATTTTCATACCATGATTTCTTATTGTATATTGAAAAGTCATCATCATTGCCAATTTCATTAAATTTTTGTTCTACTTTTGATTTTATAAGTGAGATAATTGTAAAAAATATATGTGCTTTTTCTTCTATAAGAGTAGGATCTAAAAAATCAAGAATTTCTATATCTGTATTTTCTTTTAAGTTGTTTCGTAAGCTGAATAAAAAAGATGTTTTTCCTGCACCACGTGAACCAGAAATTAATATGGAATTATATGTTATTGGAGTATTTATGATACTGTCAGATTCTTTATTAATATTTGCCTTTACTGTTTCAATTCGTTTAATAATTTCATCTTTTACTTTTTTTAAAACGTCTTGCTGAATTATATTTTCATCTTTAATGCTCTCATTCTTATTGGTCGCTGATAAATCTAACATTATATTCATAATTTTTTATCCATAAAAAAAACAGACACAAGGAAAAATCCTTATGTCTGTTTTGCAATTACTTTTTATTAGTTCTTTGAGATTGTGATATAAGCTTTTGGCGAAGATACAGAATCATCCGTAAGTTCAATTTTTATTTTGTATGTAGCACCAACTTCCCAATTTTCTTTCATCGTACAGTTTTCAACTTTTGTAGCACTATATGACATTTCTGTACGTCTGCCTAATTCAAGATTTGATACAGCCCAATTATTATCTGGATTGAAAATTCCAAATTCGTTACCAGAAGCTTCATGCTCCCCCACGCTAGTAGTGAATTCTTGAGTTGCTTCTGCAGTCATGGTTTTAGCATCTGACCACCATCCTTCCCAGCCACCTTTTAATATAGCACCTTCAAAAGAATATGTTTTAGGTGCTTCAACTGCTTTCGTTAATTTACAAGAAACACTTAACTTCTTAGAAGCAGAATCTTCAATTTTTATTGTAATCGTATAAATTGAATTCTTAGAGAGTCCTGTTATTGTTAAGTTTTCTCCATCTAGTCCAGGGTCTTTTGTATAATAAATAGGTTCAACAGAATTTTCACCAACCTTAATTTTTTCATCTACAACTTTATCTGTCGCAGCATGTTCTTTTCCTGGTTTTACTCCACCAAACCAACGAGCAGACCAATCTCCTATTTCTCGAATAGAAAAACTTTCTTCGTTTGCAGAGGCAGTAAATTCAAATGTATAAGAGATACCATCTACATATGTAAGTTTTTGACCATTTTTCCATCCGTCAAAAGAGCCAAAAATATCAGCTTTAGCGAGTATAGATGTATCATAAATACGAACGTCTGATGTTATAGAACTATCTTCAGAAAAGTTTGCAGCATTTGCATAAATAGTATAAATCTTTGAATCATTTTTGTATGAACCAGAAATATACTCATCTTCATCAGGCTTTTCTGTTGCCATTTCTCCATCATTACCCCAGTACAAATAACCATTTGTAAGGTAGTAAGAATATGAACCATCTGATTCAGGAGTGAAAGTATAATTATAATCTGTTCCAGAACGAGTCAAAACAAAATCATCACCATTTGAAGTTACGGCTCGAAGTATTGGGTAATCTGTTACAGCACCAACACATTTAAGACTTAGTTTTTCTGCCGGAGCATCATACTTTGCGATAAGAGTATAAGTATTTCCATCTGCCAAATCTTTTAGGACAATGTTTCCTGGGTTACTATTTACAGCATCACGACCTTCCAAATCAAGCCATTCTGAATCATTTACAGAAAGATTGATTGCAATGTCCTTTTTTCCACCCCAGTCTTTTGCCCAACCCCATTCATCTCTGGTAATCTTAAAATTTAAGGTTCCGCTTCCGCCACCCCAAGCAATCATTTTAGCAGCATTATATGTAAATGTACATTTCTGTTCTGTGTCGCTGCCTTTTGTCATTACAAAAGGTAGTCGAACATTATCATTTCCAACTTTTTCTGTACAGAAATCACCTTCTGCATAAAGTTTAGAAACAACACTGTCGTGCAAATCGCCAGAGCAACTTGCAAATCCAAAAAGAAGTGCAAGCGCAGCTACAGCACCTGTTATCAGTTTTTTCATTTTTATCTCCTAAAGTATAGTTCTTTAGTTTGTGAATCTTTCCAAAATCTGCCGTCTGAAAAACAGACGGCAATATTTCAGTTCGCTTTCACCCTTAGACAGAGTTTTATCCTGTCTTTATCGGCAACAATTGGTGTGCTGCCAATTTTTTGATTATATATCCCAGCGGATACCTACGCGCATTGCAGCACGTCCGTCATACCAGTTAACTGCATCACGAACAGTGTTATTTACGCTTTCTTTAGCCCAAGAACCTTTTACATTTGCACGGTCAAGATTCAAGTTATCCTGTCCGTCACCAAAGTGCTTGAATGGATCCATGTTGTATACAAACTGTGCATAAACAACCGGTTTCTTCATAGCCTTGAACTGTTTTGAAACACCTACAGCGAATGCGAATGGATTGTTTGTATCAGAATCAAAAGTTTTGTCAGCAGAAGCTGTGTTTTCTGTCTTGATACCGATTGCAAGGTTTGCAGTGATGTCCATAGGGAACTTAACCTGTCCAATCAATGTGTTGAAATACTTAACACTGTTAGACATATCAAGTCCGTAGTAAACATTTACACCTTTAACAATGTCGCTGTCCGGCTTCATGCTGAATGTAGCACCAGCCTTCTTGAATCTGAATGGAGAATCTGAAGCACCATATTTATTAGCCTCATCTTCATCAATTCCATCTGACCACTGATATGCACAATAGTTCATGTCACCATAAGCACCAATTGTGATGTTGTAGTCTTCAAGTGTGTAAGAAACAGCCGGTTTAAATGTGAATTCTGCACCACCTTCACGCTGGAATAATGGAGAATCGTAGTCATCAAATCCACGTGCTGTCCACCAAGATGGAGTCTGAGCTTTATAAACTGTATAAGCATCATCAGCTTTTTCAATTTTCTCCAATGCCATTTCAGCTGTTGCTCCAAGGTTAATTCCAAGAGCTCCATCCAAAAGGTTCAAAGTTCCATCAAAATTGATAGCCTGACTGTTCAAAACGCCAAGAGTGTCAGAAAGATCGAATGTTCCGTCATCATGGTTTTCACGAAGATAGAGCATAGAAGCCTGTACACCACGGAATCGGTAGCCAACATTTACATCAAACAAGTCAGCCTTGTAACCAACTTTTACAGCACCAGCCATATTCTGGATTCCATCAAAGTCGCTTGTTCTGTACCAAACATCGCTTGAATATCCAAAGTAGTCTGCAAGATTTGGAGTTGTAGATTCTGGATTATCCTTCTTGTTGATAGCCATAAGCTCTGCAGTATCTTTCTGGTGTGTAGCAATCAATCCCTGCGCTGCGATAGAAAGTTTTCCGTCACCAACATCAAACTCATCTTTTGCACCAAGGATAAAGTCGTGTTCAACAGGATCATCAAAAAGGAGACCATCGTACATACCATTTGTCTGGAAGTCGATTACAAGATTGTCCTTAGACATTCCAAACCAACCCCAGTAACCGTATTTTGTACCTTTGCGGTCAGCAGTTTTGTTAGGAGCAAATCCAATGTCAAATGTGAATCCTGTAGCCTCTTCAAGAGCAGCGACTGCCTTTGAACCAAGGCTGAACTGGTTGAATCCGCCGACATGATGGTAACCTGCATCCCAAGAAGAGCATACAGTTGTCCAAAGAATAGCCTGGCGTGTATCAGGTTTAGCATAGTTGAAGCCTGTCAAGAAATTGATATATGGAGTGTTCCAACCGAATTTAAGATGTCCAAGGAATGGATTTGAACCAGGACCAGCGTCAGCTGACTTATTGTTGTTTGTACCAGAAAGATATGCAACAGGATTAGCAAAAATTCCATTTACAAAATTCTTAAGACCATCGTCCCATTCTACAGCTTCTACATCATATGCATTCTTTCTATATAGATAAGTAAGTGCATCAGCCTTGTTTCCATCATAATCTTCCATTTCTGTTTCTGCCAAAGCGATTTCGATATAGAATGGAGCATTAGGAACAAAGTTTCCTGTAAATTTATCATAAGACTTGAATCCAATTGTTACAGAATCAAGATCAAAACCTTTCTTTGATTTGTCAGTAGCACCCTGTGTTGAATAGCTAGACTGCAAACCAATCATAGACCAAGAAACAAAGTTGATTTTAGCCTTTCCAGCAGCCGCGTCATCATCACCGCCAACAAGATCAGCGATCACAATGTGGCTGTTCTTTCCGCCGAATCCGTCGTCAACAAAGTCTGGCGCACGGAGGTCAGTAGTCCAGTTTCCGTCAGAAATGAACTTGTATCGGGCCTCGTCACCAATCTTGAATGTGTGTGTGATAGAGAAGCCCTTGTCTCCCTTAGTCATCGGAAGCGCTCCGTCCTGCCAGCTTGTGAAGTCACCGGCAAGGAGAACTTCTGTCGCGCGAGGGTTTCCGTAGAAGAACGTTACATCTACAGTTCCATCGGCATTTTTCTTTGCACTAACATCAGCGAACAATCCCGCCATAGCTACTGCAAGAACCGAGATGAAAGCGAATAATTTTTTCATCTTATCCTCCAATATTGTATTGAACGTAAGCATGCGAAAAACAGCCTTTTGATTGACAGAATCGCCCTTATAGGATGTAAACACAATACAAAATTATTGGAAAATGAATAAAAAAAGAGAATTTTTTATATGTAGCCTGAATTTCGAGTTTTTTATAAATTGTGAAAAAATCGCTCTCAGCGACTTTGCAATTTGTTCCAGACGGTTGTACTCGCACTACTCTTGTAGTCATTGGGATTGCTTTGCAACTTTAATTCTTTTATCGCACAAAGTTTTCGCAAATTATAAATCAGCTTACGCTTTTATCTTTTTTCTTAAAAAACTCGACATTGGGCTACTATTAATTCTGAGGTTCAAAACTTAAACTAGCCACACAAACCATTTAGGAAAAATTTCCTTAGAACAAGAAAGATTTTCCACAAATGCAAGAGAATAGCAAAAATGATGATTTTTATAATTCAAAAGAAAGAAAATTGAAACTCTAATCTACAAAACAAAATTTTCAAGAAAATCTGCAATTCCGTCATTGTTATTGTCATAGCGTGTAACAAAATCGCAAAGATTTTTTATGTAGTCAAGTCCATTGCTCATTGCAACACCATAGCCACAGGCACGCAACATTGACTCGTCATTCATGCTGTCACCAAAAGCCATTGTCTGTTCATGAGGAATTCCAAGCTCATCAGCAAGCCGCAAAATCGAAGGACCTTTTCCAACACCATAGCTCATTACTTCCAAAAAAAACGGTTTTGAAATAAAAATATCTGCCCGACCAGCCAATTTTTCACAAAGAAACTCTTTGAACGCTTTTACTTTTTCTGGCTCAGACGGAACAAGCATCTTTGGAAAACCTTTTTCAAGGAATTTTTCAAAATTTGGAACAACTTCAAATTTTAAGCTGCAGAGTTTTGCATCCATCCGTGCCCAATCGCTATCTTCCCAGGAATAAATTACAGAAGGTTCATAAACAACAGAAGGCATTCCACGCTTTTTGGCTTCATTATAAACAAATTTTAAAATATCAGTTTCAACTTGATTTTTATAAACAGGAATTCTTTTGTGCAAATCAAAAATGCTTGCACCATTAAACGCAATTATAAATCTTCCCTGCTGAGTTCCAGCAATATTCAACGCACGTACGTAGGGCAAAATTCCATTTTCCGCCCGCCCAGAACAAAGCACAATATAAATTCCTTTTGCCGCCGCCTTTTGAATCGCCGCCAAAGTTTTCGCAGAAATTTTTGTTTCACTATTTAAAAGTGTATCATCAAGATCAAAAGCTATAAGTTTTACGTTCAGTTTGTTCTGTGGAATTTTCATATTTACTCATACATTAAAACAGAATTTTCAAAAAATTTCCACATCAACAAAAAATTACTGAAGCATCATCTGGTCGTTAGAAAGTTCTTTTTTCTTGATTTGCTTAAAGCGTTCAACAATATCATCCATTGTTAATTCCGCTTTTTCCTTGCCTTTTACATCAAAAATTATTTCGCCATCATCCATCATTATAAGACGATTTCCGAAAGCAAGCGCGTGCTTCATATTATGAGTAATCATCATAACGGTAAGATTATACTCTTGCGCAAACTGTCGCGTAAGCCGCATAACAATCTCAGCATTTGCAGGATCCAAAGCCGCTGTATGTTCATCAAGCAAAAGTAAATTCGGTTTTGACATAACCGCCATCAGCAAAGTCAAAGCCTGCCGTTGTCCACCGCTAAACTGATTCACATTGTCGTTCAGGCGATTTTCCAATCCCATATCAAGGATTTTTAGCTGACTTCTAAAATATTCGCGCATTTTTCCGTTCAAACTAATTTTTAGTCCTTTCCAGCCTTTTTTGAAGCAAATCATCATATTGTCTTCCAGGCTCATTTTTCCGGCAGTTCCCAAAAGCGGATTCTGAAAAATACGTCCTATATAGCGTGCCCTTTTGTATTCCTTGTCAAAAGTAATTTCCCGGTTTTCTTCATCCAAAACAATGCGGCCACTTTCAGGTTTTATAGTTCCTGCAATCGCATTATACAAAGTTGATTTTCCCGCACCATTTGAACCAATTACAGTTATAAAATCGCCCTTTTCAATTTTCAAGTTGATATTTTTAAGCGCATGGTTTTCATCAGGAGTTCCTTTATTAAAAACAACGTCAAGATTTTCAATTGTTATCATTTTGAAACTCCATTTTTCGCTGGTCTTCTAAAATGAATTTTCCAGTCTTTTTTACCTTTTATGTTAGAAATAACAAGGCAGATGATAATTAAAATTCCAGTAATCAACTTTAAATCATTCGGTGTAAGATTTATAAAATGTCCATATTTTCGGGCAATCAGCATAAGCGCACGGTAAATTATTGAACCAATCAGAACGCGCAAGGTCTGCCATCCAATTTTGTTAGAACGAATTATAAATTCTCCAAGCATAAGTGAAGCAAGTCCGCTCACAATAACGCCTGTTCCGCTTCCAACATCGGCAAAACCATTGTACATCGCGGCAAAAGCACCAGCCAAAGAAGCAAGTCCATCGCCAAAACAAATGCCAATTCCACGAACAATCTGCGGATTCACACCTTGGCTAATAACCATCTGCTCGTTTGCACCAAGCGCCCCCATTGTAAGCCCCAAGTCTGTATGAAAAAACAAATCCAGCAAAGACTTTAGGGCAACAATAAAAATTATCAAAAATAAAAGAATTCCAAATTCAGAAGGAAGAGATGGAAACCGTTCCTCAAAAAAAGCCGTAATGCTGCTGAACGTAGTCTTTATCCTTAAAAACGAAACATTCGCGCGATTATTCATAATCCGAAGATTTATAGAATAAAGCATTGTCATCATAAGAATTCCGGCAAGCAAATCTGGAATCCGAAACCTTGTGTATAGTATTGTTGTGCAAAGCCCGGCCAAGCATCCACCTATAAAAGCAATCAATAACGCAACAAAAGGCGGAACATCCAGCAGAAGGCAAGCCGCAAGAATACAGCCCCCCATCGGGAATGCTCCATCAACCGTCATATCACAAAAATTCAAAGTCCTGTACGAAACAAAAACGCCCAGAACCATAATTCCATAAATAAAGCCTTCTATGAGTACAGTTTCCAACATATTTTATTTTTCTTCCAATTTGCCGTTCTGAATAATGTAATTTGCCTGCGAAAGATATTTTTCTGGAATAGTAATTCCGCAAATTGCAGCCGCATCCAAATCAAAAAGCAAATCTGAATCAGAAGGTTTTGTCATAAAACGAATAGGCATTTCGCTAGGTTTTGCACCGTTCAAAATCTGAACAACCATTTCACCAGTTGCACGTCCAGCCTTGTAATAATTAAAGCCAGAAGCCATAAAACAACCGCCTTTTTTTGCACCTGTAACATCACCAGAAAAAATTGGTTTTTTAGCCTTATTAAAAACGCCAACCAAAGCAGGAAGCGAACTGAACACCGTATTATCCGTTGTAAGATAAATTCCATCAACGCGGTCAACAATTGCCTCCGCAGCCTGTTTTACTTCAGAAGACGCAGAAATAGACTGAACAACAAGCTCAAGACCAGATTCTTCACAGCCTTTTTTCACAAGTTTAAGACCAGAAATCGAATTATCTTCGCTAGAAGTATAAATGTAACCAAGCGTTTTAATTCCTGCAATTTCTTTGAACATTTTAATATGCTCAACAGTTGGCAACTCATCACTCATTCCAGTAAGATTTTTTTCACCGTGTTCCAAAGTTGTAACAAGTCCAGAACCAACCGGATCAGTAACAGTTCCAAAAACAACTGGAACATCCTTGATAGTGTTAGCAAGAGCAATCGCAATCGGTGTAGCAATTCCTACCGCAACATCAACGTTTTCATCTTTAAATTGCGAAGCAATCTGATTTGCAGTATTAACATCGCCGTTCGCATTCTGCAAGTCATAAGTTGCATTAATTCCAGCATCTTTTATAGCATCAATAACGCCACGCTCAATTTCATCAAGCGCTTCATGCTGAACAATTTTCGCAAGCCCAATTTTAACATTTTTTCCCGCAGCCGCATTATCAGAAGTTTTTTTTGAACAACCAGCCGCCAAAATAGCACAGGCACAAAGACCTGCAACAAAATACATCTTTTTCATACGATGATTATAACCGTTTCTATAAATAGAAACAAGCAAAAAATCATAATTTTTTTATTTTGCAGGGAAAAGCCTTTCCCTCGGCTCAAACTCGTAAACTCGTTTTCGCCTACCCATTCTACCTGCAGTGCTTTATAATAGAAGAAAATGGATAAATTAACACCAGAACAACGCAGCCAAAATATGTCGAAAATCCACAGCACAAACACAAAACCAGAAGTGTTCCTGCGAAAAGCACTTTTTAAGGCTGGATTCAGATTCCGCAAAAACGACAAGCGCTACATCGGCACGCCAGATATTCTTCTTCCGCATTACAACGCAGTAATTTTTATAAACGGATGTTTTTGGCATGGACACGAAAACTGCCGCCTTTTTAGGCTACCCAAAACAAACGTTGAATTCTGGAAAAACAAAATTGAACGAAATAAAAAACGCGACTCAAAAATCATAAAAACTTATCTGGAAAACTTCTGGCGCGTCGCAGTCGTCTGGGAATGTTCAATAACAGGAAAAAACCGCTCTCAAAAACTTTTAAAAGTTACAGAAGAACTTTCACTTTGGCTGGAAGAAGAACCCGACGAAAATTTCAAGGAATTTTAACGATTCTGTAAAAACTAAAATTCAACAGAATCCGCCTGAACAAAATTATAACTTATTCCAGATTCCAACTCAGAAAGAATAAACTTTCCTGTTACTGTAATCTCTGAACCTTTTTCCGGCAGATTATTTCCAAAATCATAACGAAATTCAATTCCCTGCTGGCAACACGCCAAGGCATCGTAAATTATAACAGCATAACTTCTTCCCATAATTTCAGATGCCTCATAAATTTCAAAATTGCCTTTCATTCTTATGATTTTATTTTCATAAGTTTCAGGACTTACAAGCATATCAAAAACTTGCGCATAAACCATATTCGGTTTCATCGTAGAAAGATCAAAATCAACTTTTTCCGTCGTTTTTATTTCCAAATCAGAAGAATTTATATTTTTCTGAACTTTATTACAGCCAAACAGAACCAAACTAAAAAAAATCAGCAAAAAAATCTTAAAAATACGCAAATCAATCTCCAATTTTTCCAATAAAATAAAAAACAATGAACGCAACCAAATCCGCCACAACAATCGTTGAACCTACTGGTGTTCCTGCCAAAATCGAAATCAAAAGTCCACAAACCGCACAGACAACGCTAATACAAGCCGAACAAATTGTTACAGATTTAAAACTTTTAAAAACTCGCATTGCAGAAAGTGCCGGAAAAATTACCAGCGCAGAAATCAAAAGTGAACCAACAAGATTCATCGCAAGCACAATGATTACCGCAATGATAACCGCAATCGCAAAATTATATGCCGAAGCGTGAGTTCCAACAGCCTGCGCAAAACTTTCGTCAAACGTGACCGCAAAAATTTTGTTGTAAAAAACAAAAAAACAGGCAATCACAACAACAGAAAGCACAACGCACAAATAAACTTCACTTTTTGTAAGAGTCAAAATAGAAGTCGAGCCAAACAAAGTTGAACAGACATCTCCTGCAAGATTGTTCGAGGACTTAAAAATATTCATTATAAGATAACCAAGTGCAAGCGAAGAAACAGAAATAATCGCAACCGCAGCATCCCCTTGAATTTTTGTATTTTTTCCAGTCCGCAAAAGCAAAATTGCCGCAACAACCGTAAAAGGCAGAACAAGATACATATTGTTGCTCAAATTTAAAACGCTCGCAATCGACATTGCACCAAACGCAACGTGGCTCAAACCGTCACCAATAAAACTGAACCTTTTTAAAACAAGCGTAACTCCCAGCAACGAAGAACAGATTGCAATCAAAACGCCAACAATAAAAGCGTACTGAACAAACGAAAAATGAAAATATTGAATAAGCGTACCCATAAAATCCCCTTACTTAAAAATTCTTCCAAAAACTTTTTTAATCTGTCCGTTACAATCAGGGCAGTTTGACTTATGGATAAATTCATTTTTTGTGCCAAAAAATATTTCTTCGCCAATGTGCAAAACATGAGTTGCATATTTTAATGCGGCTTCAATATCGTGGCTAATCATAATAATTGTAATTCCGTCCTTGTGCAGATTTTCAATAAGAGAATACATTTCCTCCTGCGCACCAGGATCCAACGCGCTAACCGGCTCATCCAGCAAAAGCATTTTTTGAGTCGCGCACAAGGCTCTTGCAAGCAAAACCCGCTGTTGCTGCCCACCAGAAAGTTCCCGATAACATTTTTTTGCAAGGTTTGTTATTCCCATCTTTTTCATATTGTCAGCGGCAAGTTGTTTTTCCGCCTTGTTGTACCAAAAGCGTTTTTTGCAGCGACTTTGATTTCCGCTCAGAACAATTTCCTGAACGCTAGCCGGAAAATCTTTCTGCACAAAAGTCTGTTGCGGAAGATAACCAATTTCATCCGGCAAAAGTCCGTCGCCAGTTTCGATTTTTCCAGAAATCGGCTTTAAAAGACGAAGAATTGTTTTCATCAGCGTTGATTTTCCAGAACCGTTCTCTCCAACAATGCAAAGATAATCCCCAGAATTCACACTGAATGACAAATCTTTTACAATAACTTTTGAATCGTATCCCAAAGTAAGATTTTCACAAATTAACTGCGCCATTTTTCCGCCTTAAACCCAAACTACTCACTCAGTTTTTTGTAGTTTTCTTTCATAACGTCAATATAATTTTTTCCATTTTCTGACTGTTCAAAAGTTGCCGACTGCATCGAATCCAAAACCTGAATTTTACATTTTTCAGCCTGCCCTGCGTTTCTTATAACAGTTTCTGCAATTTTTTTGTCAGAACTTTCTGAAACATAAACTTTTTGCACACCAAGTTCCTGAATTTTTTTAGAAAGAAATGCAATCGTTTCAAAACTTGCCTCAGTTTCAGCTGAACAGCCAACAAAAGCCGCAAAATATTTTATTCCAAGCTCATCCGTCATATATCTGAATGGAAATCGGTCGCAAACAATTATGGTTTTATTTTTTTCACTTTGAGGATTATAAAATTTTTTTACTTGAACAAGCTGCTGAATGTAAGAATTTTTATTTTTTGAATAAAGTTCAGTGTTTGCAGAATCTTTTTTGCAAAAAATCTCCGCAATTTTTTCCACAGCAACTTTTGCATTTTCCACAGAAAGCCAGACGTGTTCATCATATTCAACATCATCATGAGAATGAGAATTTATTTCCTCATCCAAATGATTTTCTGGTTCTTCCGCTGTCATTCCTTCAACAAATTCTTCCTGCTTAACCGAATCTTTTAGCAAATCCATAAGATTTATAACCGAAATATCTTTGTTCACTGGATTTTTTAAAACATCTTTAACCCAAGAATCGCTTTCGCCACCAACAAAAACAAGAACATCCGCCGTGGAAATTTTTATTATGTCCGCCGCAGAAGGCTGAAACGAATGTAAATCAACGCCATTTTTTACAAGAAGTTCAACATTTATTCCCGAAGAATCGCCAGAAACATTTTTTGCCCAATCATAAACTGGAAAAATCGTTGCAACCACATTAATCTTTCCTTCATTCAATGACTTTTTTGCACATCCAGAAAATAGAGCAAGCAAGATAACGCCTGTCAAAAACAAACTAAAATTTCTTTTCATAAAATCTAAAAACCACCCTTATTTTAAAAGAACACATTCCTTGCAGATTCCAATCAATGTGCTTTCGCCTTTATTTATCTCAAAACCTTCGGTCTGCTCCAACTCCAAAATCAACTTTTTTGCGTTTTCATCTTCCATATGAAAAATTCTTCCACATTTTGAACACGAAAGATGAATGTGCGAACGGCAAACCTGACAGTCATAAAATTGATAAAACATTTCCCTTGAACCAGATTTAGAACATCTACGGATTTTTTCCTCTGCCTCAAGTTCCGCCAAATTTCTATAAATCGCACTTTTACTTATCCCTTTTCCAGCAAGCCCAGATTCAATCTGCTTTACAGAAAATATTTTATCTGGATTTTTGCTTAAAAAGGAAAGAAGAATATTTCTTTGCTCTGTTGAATATATCATCGTTTAATCAATTTGCGACTGATTCGCAAATTGATTAAACCATATCAAAAAACTTTAGTCAATATTTTACACAAGACTGCCACAAACTTTAAAATTCAGATATAATTTTTTTATGCGAAACAAACAGAACAACGAACTTGCGGTTTGCGGATTTGCAACCGTAAAAAAACTAGAAAAACACAACAGCGACCGAATCAGAAGACTTTATTTCACAGAAGAACTTGCCCCGTTGTTTGGCGGACTTTGCAAAAAACTTGCAGCCCGAAAAGGAATTTATAACAAAGTAAAAGATACAAAAGAACTGGAAAAACTTAGTGGCACAGTTCACAATCAAGGTGTTGTTGCAATGATTTATATGCCTCAGATTGTTCCGCTGGATTCAGACATCACTGAAGAATGGATTGTAAACAAGGAAAACGCCCTTATCCTTGACCACATTGGAAACGCAAATAATTTTGGTGCAATCGTAAGAAGCGCAGCGTTTTTTGGCGTAAAAAATATTGTAATCCCAGAAGACGAATCAGAAAGCGCAATCACAACTAGTTCCTACAGAATTGCGGAAGGAGGAATGGAGTTTGTAAAAATTTATTCTGTGCGCTCAATTCCACGTCTTTTGGAAGCCTTAAAAAACAAGATGGTCAGAATCGGAACTGATTTATCCACACGCAGCAAATTTGCCTCCGACATAAAATCAATCACAAAAGGAAAACCCGCAGTTGTTGTCCTTGGAAACGAAGAAAACGGAATTGCAAAAGAAGTAAAACAAAATTGCGATGAACTTGTTTTAATTCCTTTCGCCGGAATTTCAGAAGGAAAAAAAGAGCCTGCCGTAGACAGCTTAAATGTAGCCCAGGCAAGCTCCATCATACTTTATGAATTAACAAAATAAGTTAAATCACATAATCGTAAGTACCAGAGTTGTAAACAAGAGAATCCAAAGTCACCGAATCCAAATAATCGTTTACAACTTTGTTCAGCCCTGCCCACATTTTTGCAGTTGCAGTATTTATCGTCTGTTCAGAAGAAATTGCGTCTTTTTCATCATAGTCAACTGGAGCAAGATTACCTTCCGTTGTCCTAAGAATTTCGCCAACTGTATATTCAGATGAATCTTTTGAAAGACGATAGCCACCTTGCGGCCCACGTATGCTTTGCAGTAAACCAAATTTGCTAAGAAGAGCCGTAATCTGTTCAAGATATTTTATAGAAATTCCCTGACGTTCCGAAATATCTTTTAAAGGAACATAACCTCCTTTTCCCTGCTGAGCCAAATCAATCATAAAACTTAATGCGTATCTTCCGCGTGTTGAAATTTTCATATCCTATTTTCCTAGTAATTTAGTAGTATAATACAAAACGGATTAATCGTCCATAACTGTACGACCGCCCCAATTTTTGGAATTTTCTTTTTCGTGGTTTAAGGCTGCCTCAAAATCTGCCCGAGGTTCGCAATTTTTTTCTATATTCAACGCAGTTTGATGTAACCGACGCAAGCAGTCAGATTTATCGTTGTAACCCAACCTTGATTTTTCAATACTGTCGTGCAAAACCCGGATTGATTCATCATAAACTTTTAAAGGAACAGGAAACGGATGACCATCTTTTCCACCATGAGCAAAACTAAAGCGTGCCGGATCAGAAAAACGGCTCGGCGTTCCATAAATCACTTCGCTTACCAACGTCAAAGACTGAAGAGTTCTAGGTCCAAGCCCCAGAGTAAGCAAGAGCGACTCAAAATTTTCAGGCTGACTTTCATAGGCAGTCGCAAGAACCGCTCCCAAACGCTTTAAATCCACATCTTCCTGCCTAACTTCGTGGTGCTGCGGCAAAATAATGTTTCGTTCCGCATGAATTATCTCGCTTTCGTCAACTTGAATCTTCACTTTTGAATGCGAAGCAGAATCCGCAAATTCTGGAAAAAGAAGTCCTTGTTCAAAGTTAGAATTTTTTGCCACAGTTTTAGAAGAACCACCGTACCCAACAGAAAAACTTGAATCTGGCTCAGAAATTTTTCTTATTTCATGCAAAAGTTTATCCGGCGTTTCTTTAGTAAAATTCATAATTGCGCCACGAGTTTTTTCCGCATTTTTGGCAGTAAGATTTAAAATTTTTCCCTGATTTTCACCGATTACCGCCGTATGCGGTTCTTCCACAAAAGAATTGATATTTGCACTGCACCAATGATAACGCCGTGCAGTTCGTGCATTTTCATTCATTCCCTGCTGAACAACTGCCCAGTCGCCATCGCTAGAAAGAATAAAATTATGCTGATAAAGCTGAAATCCATCCTGAAGCGCCGTATTGTCTACCTTTGCACACAATCGACTTGAACGAACCAAATCATTTCCATCAAGTCCAGAATTTTCAGCCAACGCAAAAAGCTCTTCTGGAGTCCTGCGGGAATATTTTCCGCGGCCGCCACAAATGTAAAGCCCCAGTTCCTTTGCCCGCGGATTTATTCCTCGCTTCAACGCATACATTACACTGGTTGTAATTCCAGAAGAATGCCAGTCCATGCCCATTACGCTTCCCAACGACTGAAACCACAAAGGATCGCTTAACCGACGAAGAACTTCTTTTTTGCCATAATTTTGAACCAAAGATTCAACAATTAAAGTTCCAAGAACCATCATTCGGTCTGCAAGCCAACGCGGAACAGTTCCGTAATGAAGCGGTAAATCTGCATGACCCGTGCTTTTTAACATAAATGAATAAAATTAGTCCGCCATTTTTTTATAAGCGTCAAATTCTGCAAGCATTTCTGAATCTTTATTTTTATCAAGCAAAGAAACCACAACAGCAGAAACAAGGCAAACTATAAACCCTGGAAGAATTTCGTAAATTCCAAAAATTGGAGAAAGCGTTGCCGGAATACGATGCCAAACAACAACTGTAATTCCACCAAGAATCATTCCTGTAATTGCACCTTTTGCAGTCGCACCTTTCCAGTACAATGCCAAAAGAACAAGGGGTCCAAAAGTTGCACCAAATCCTGCCCAAGCATAAGAAACAAGACCAAAAACAGAAGAATTTGGATTCAAAGAAAGCAACAAAGCAATCAACGCAATCAAGAATACAACAAAACGCCCAACATTCAAGATTTCTTTCTCTTTAGCATCCTTTTTGATGATTGCTTTATAAATATCACGGCTAACTGCTGAAGAAGCCGCAAGCAACTGGCTATCCGCAGTTGACATAGAAGCCGCAAGAATCGCGCAAAGGAAAATTCCTGCAATAAATGCTGGATACATCTGCTGCATTGTTACAGAGAATACAGTTTCAGAGTCACCAGTAACAAAATTTGCAATCTGCTCACCGCCGTTCAAAAGAATTCCATGATTCAAAAGATATGCAGTTCCCACGGTTCCGATTATAAATGTTCCAATATAGGAAATAATCATCCATGAAACTCCAATTCGTCGCGCAGTTTTAATAGAAGAAACTGAATCAATTCCCATAAAGCGAACAATTATGTGTGGCATTCCAAAGTAACCAAGCCCCCATGCAAAGGCTGAAATAATACTTAAAACACTGTAATGACTGTTTGCACCAAAAGCATTTTTCATCGCCTCGCCAAAATTTCCGGCAACCGCCTGTGCATCAAAAGCCTGAACTGCTTCAATAGCCTTAACAGGACCGCCAACAGAAATAATAGCAACTGTCGCAGAAACAACAAAAGCCACAAAAATCAAAGTTCCCTGAACAAAGTCCGTGTTACAAACCGCAGTATATCCACCAGTAATCGTGTAACAAAGAATTACCACCAAACCAATTGCCAAACCAGCATGGTACGGAAGCCCAAAAACAGAATTTAAAAGTTTTGCACAAGCAACAAATCCAGAAGCAGTATAAATTGTAAAAAACAGAACGATAAAAAATCCAGAAAGCACAGAAAGAATATGTGATTTATCTTTGAATCTGTTTGAAAGAAATTCTGGAACAGTAATTGAATCACCAAAAGCGACCGAACATTTTCTTAACGGCTTAGCAACAAACAACCACGCAAGATAAGTTCCAACGCAAAGTCCAAGTGATGTCCAAAAAGTTTCCTTAATACCGCCAAGATAACAAAGCCCAGGCAATCCCATCAAAAGCCACGCGGAAGAATCCGAAGCTTCCGCAGAAAGCGCTGTTACCCACGGCCCAATTTTTCGTCCGCCCAGAAAAAAATCCGCAGAATCATTATTTTTGCTTACACTTTTTAGACCTATATAAATCATAAATCCTAAATACAAAACGAATGCAATGATTTTTGCAATTACTTGTGGAGTCATAATTTCCTCTTACTATTTTTTGATGATAAAACTTTAAAGGTTATGCTTGAAATATGCAATTGAATAATCTGATATTTTCTTGAAACTTAAAGAATTATAAAGTTTGTTTGCCGGAATATTCTGTTTTTTTACAAAAAGCACAACCGCTTTGTGTATTTTTAAGAGCCTGAATAAAAGCACCTGCAAAAGAAATTTTGCGTAACGCCTGCCCCGAAATTCTTTTTTAGTAAAAATTCCTCCAAGTTGAACAAATTTAAATCCCAGAGCGTTTGTCCCGGCTTTTGCCACAAACTGATTTTCTTCATTTTTTAACGCAAGAACAAACTGACTTCTAAGAGAATTTAAAAAACGCAGGCGACATAAATCTTCATCAAAATTAAAACAGTCAGGAACAACTTCTTCCTGCTCATAAGATTTTTGAAGTTCAAAAAGTTCCTTGCTTTCTTCTTCTGTCATATCTTTTTTGCAGTGAATTATTTGAAATTTTTCAATCTGAGCGAATTGCAACGGCCGTTTTTTCAGATTCAAAAGAAATTCTTTGTTTTCAAGCCTTAAAAGATTGTAGTCGTTCACTTGAACAGGATGAAAATCCATTTTTTCAAAACATTTTAAAATCAGATTTGTGCCGTCTTTTGTTCCATTTATGCAAATAGGATTATCAAATTTTCCCGATTTATAAAAATCCACAAACGAATCAACAAAATCATCTTCCAAGTCAGATTCAGAATCAGTTTTAACAAATGGAAAAATATGAAAAATCGTCTTTTTTATACAAAAAATTCCGTACAAATCACGAGAAGAAAAATCATTCACGAAAACAGCATATGCGCCAGAAATATTTTTTTTAAGAAGTGCCGAAAACTGAACGCACAAAGATTCGTATCTGCACAAAAACCGCATCAACGCAAATTTATTTTTTCCCCGGACTTCGCTTATCGGAACAAAAAACATTCTGGCAATTCAGCCTTGCAAAATTAATTTCTAAAACTATGGATTGGAGCCGGGATTCTTCCACCACGGTTTATAAAGTCGGCACAACCGAATTTGCTTACTGGCATTACAGGACAACCACCCAAAAGTCCGCCAAATTCAACCCATTCACCTGCTTTTTTACCAGGCGCAGGAATCAAGCGACAGGCAGTAGTTTTATTGTTCACCATTCCGATTGCAAATTCATCCGCCAAAATTCCAGAAATTGTCGTTGCCGGCGTATCACCAGGAATCGCAATCATATCAAGCCCAACGGAACAAACAGTTGTCATCGCTTCAAGTTTTTCAAGGCAGATTGAACCTTTTTCAACCGCATTAATCATTCCTTCATCTTCAGAAACAGGAATAAACGCCCCGGAAAGTCCGCCAACATTTGTAGAAGCCATTACTCCGCCCTTTTTAACCATATCCGTAAGCATTGCAAGAGCCGCAGTTGTTCCAGGAGCCCCCGCACCGTCCAGACCGATTTCCTCAAGAATTCGTGCAACAGAATCACCTACAGCTGGTGTAGGAGCAAGACTTAAGTCAAGAATACCAAAATCCACACCAAGACGTTTTGCCGCCTCTGAACCAACAAGTTGCCCCATTCTTGTAATTTTAAATGCCATTTTTTTGATTCCATCGGCAAGCTCGTTTATCGGTTTTCCTTTGTATTCACGTGCGGCAGCCAAAATTACACCAGGTCCTGAAACACCAACATTGATTACACAATCGCCTTCTCCTGGACCATGAAAAGCCCCGGCCATAAACGGATTGTCTTCCGGCGCATTGCAGAAAACAACCAGTTTTGCACAACCGTTAATAGGAAGAGTTTTTGAAATTTCAGCAGTTTTTAAGATTGTTTCGCCCATCAGTTTTACGGCATCCATATTGATTCCGTTTTTTGTAGTTCCGACATTTACAGAAGAACAGACAAAATCTGTCTGAGCCAGTGCTTCCGGAATTGAATCAATCAAAATCTGGTCAGCAGGAGTAATTCCTTTTTGAACAAGTGCAGAAAATCCGCCTATAAAATTTACACCAAGTTCTTTTGCACATTTATCCAAAGTTTTACAATATTCAACATAAGATTTTGCGTCACTTGCACCGGCAACCAAAGCAATCGGCGTTACAGAAATACGTTTGTTTATAATCGGCACACCGAATTCTTTTTCAATATCCTGACCGACTTTTACAAGATTTCCGGCTTTTTTCATTATTTTATCGTATATTTTTGTGCAAGATTTTTTTGAATCCGAATCCGCGCAGTCAAGCAAATTAATTCCCATCGTTACACAACGAATGTCGAGTTTTTGCTTCATAAACATACTAACTGTTTCTTGTATTTCTGTTGGTGAAAAAATCATTTTTAATTCCTTTTTTATATTCTAATTAAAAAAATCGTTCTTTACAATAAATCAACGCAAAACAAAAATCATCTTACAAAAATAAGCGCTTTAAATAATTTTCTGAAAGATTGAAAATTTTGTTCAACGCATCCTCGTCCGTCGGCAACGCAAAAAGGCTTCCAGCACCACATTCCGGGTTTTGCCGAACAATTTCTTTTTTATGCATAATGTACAAGTCAATCTGCTGCATAAGACAAGAACTGTACCATTTTACCGCAGAATCAATTTCCGCCGGCGTTAAATCAAGTTTTTTTTCAACGCAATAACGAAGCAATATTTGGCTTACCCCAAGTTCCAGCGAAAAATGCTCCTCATCAACAATTTCTGCCGCAAATTTATTAAAATACTTTTCTGTGTGAACAAAAGTAAAAATCTGAAAAAACGGCTCAACTTCGTAAAATTGAATAAAACGCTTTATAAGATTGTTAAAAATTGTGTAAACATCATTTTTTTCAAATAAATCTGGCGTAATATATTTTTCCGGCAAAAAAGTAAAACTATTTATTGAACGTTTGCAGTATTTTAAGGTTGTTTCGTACATTATTTCGCGACTTTCAAAATGATTATACAAAGACGCTTTTTTTATTCCCAGATATTCCGCAATGTCCGCCATAGAAGTTGCACCTGCACTTTTGTCAAAAGAACAAAATAAAAATGCATTTATAATCTTTTCCTGCGAAATGTTTTTTCGGGTCATTTATGTTTACCTTTCAGGTCTGGCAAGCATTTTGTTTCCATTGAATTTATCCTTTATGTCAGCCCAGATTGTCACAGTGCCTTTTTTATGCTGTTTTGAATAGTATAACGCTTTATCGGCATTTGTCATAGTTGTATCTAAGTCAGAAATATCTTCGTTATCAGTGTTTGAACTTATTCCCATACTGAATCCAAGCTTTTTGCACTTTGGAATAATAATTTTTTTACCCAAAAGATTTTCCAAGTCAGGAATAAAATGCTCTTTTTCTACAAGACCCTCGTAAAGACGATTCGCCGCAAGAACCGCCTCTGAACAGTTTGTATTCGGAAGAACAACCACAAATTCATCACCGCCAAAACGAGCCACAAAATCAACCTTTCTGTAAATTTCTTTTAAAAGTTTTGCAAAGCAGACAATAAGAAGGTCTCCGGCCTCATGACCAAAAGTGTCGTTGTAATATTTAAAATTGTCCAAATCCATAAACGAAATGGTATCCTGCATAAAAAGATTTCGTTTTTTTTCATAACGGCTAATCATTTCGCTTTCAAGAAGAAGATGTTTTTCAAGAGCACGACGATTATTCAGCATGGAAAGCTGGTCTGTCGCAGAAATTATTGCCAGATGTTCATTTTGTTTTAACATTACAAGTTGTGCCTGAATATTTGAAGCGGCAATGCTGATGATATTCATCTCCTCGGAGTTAAGCAAAGATTTTTTCTGAAGATAAATAATCATTCCGCCAATAAATTCAAACCTTGAAAGATTTATAAAAATCACCTGACGGTCTTCGTCTTTTTCTTTTGAAATTTCCAGCAGCTTATTGCATTGAACAAGAGTTTCCCATTTATCTTCTAATGGTTGACTGATATTTTCGCGGACGGAACCTCCAAGCATTGTCCACCGTCCATCTTTTTTCTCTGCAAGAAAAACCGCATCCGCCATTGTATAATCAAAAACAGACTGAACAATATTTGCAGAAAATCTTGAATCATTAAAATCGTTTATATTATTTGTAGAAAGTTTGTTCAAAAATTTTGAATTTCTAAGCTGTTTATGAAGCTGAATCAACAACCGCTCTTTTTCGGCTTTTTCTTCCAAAGCGGCAAGACTTATTTGTAGCGATGGAATTTTTTCAACACCATCAAGGTATTCTTTTAAAGTTATTGAATTTTTTCCTTTGGTGTAATTCACAAGATTTTTTTCTTTTGCAATTTTAAAACCACGTGCAATATAACTTTCTGATTCACCGTGAAAACCTTTTTGTTCAAGGAAATTCGCAAATTCATAAATCATAAAAACAATTCTGTGTTCCTGAGTTACGCCAATTGCAAAAAAATCAGAAATACATTTTTCAAAAACTTTTATGGCTTCATCCTTGTTGTTTTCCTCAAGATGAAGACTTGCATCCAGAAAAAACTTTACAAATTCTTCTATTGGGGTAAAAGGCTTACCGTTATTCTGCATATTGTAAAGATTCATTTTTGCACGGATAAATTCTCCACGGTAAAAATCAAGCATTGCCCGGTACGCTAGAATATCATTGTTTTCTGGCAAAAAAGAATTCATATAGAGGTCAGAAATATCAAAAATTGAAAGCAAATTAAAAATCGTTTGAAAAAGTTCCGCCGAAATGTCAAAATTTCTTGAATAAAAAGAAGTTCGTGCCAAATTGTACAAAGTGATAATTATTTCTGAATAATCTCGGCTATCAAGCAGGTTTGTTATAACGTCATTTACCAAATTGTAGGAATCCAAATATTTTGTATCTATCAGATATTCATAGGAAAGACCGTTTATAACTTTCATCAGCGAAGAAAAATCTCCCATTTCCTCTCGCAATTTAAAGCATTTTTTATACCAAAAAATCGCCTCATCTTTTCGACCTTCGTTTGTCATCATAATTCCCATCCAATGACACGCAATTGAAAGTCCAAATTCGTTGTTAAGTTTTTCAGCATCTTTTAGGGCATTTTCAACGTGAACAAACATTTGTTTGCGCAAATTGCTGTCGTAAATAACGCCATAAGGAATTACAAGCGAAGTATAAATACGATTATTCACAAGCCCGAATTTATCAAGTTGCTCCAACGCATTAAGATATTTTTCCGAAGAATATTGGGAATCTGTTTTTTCCGTAATAATGTATTCAAGCATTACCGACAAAGCGTAAATCGGAAACTGAGTAAAACCTTTTGATTTTGTAATTGCCGTTGAAATATATTTCAGCGCAACGGAATTCATATTTTTTCGGCAAAAAACCTGAGCCAAATAGTACAATGCGTAACAGTCAATTTCATCACCAATCTGATATTCAATAACGTTGTTAAAATAAAAACTAGCAAGATCAGTGTCACCGTAATAAAACGAAATAATTGCCATTTCCATATAAAGAAGTCGTGCATCATCAACATTTACTTCTGAAAAAATGTTTGAACGGTCAATTTCTTTTACAATCCCATACGCTTTTTCAATATCAAGGAAAAGTCTGTAGGATTTTAATTCTTTGTAAATTTTCTTAAAGACAAGCTCATTTTGTTTTGGTTCTAAAAGGAATTCGTTTTCAGAAAAATCTTCGAGCGAATTTATTGAATAAAAATTGCTCTGTCCGCTGATTTTCTGGAAAAAATTCTTCATTGCGGAAGATTTTTTTTCTAAATCAAGATTATTGAAACAAAAAATAAATTTTCCCGTTATCTCCGAGTTTTCAAGTTGGCCCAAAATTTTCAGTGCATCATCGCTCATAAGCTGGGCGTTGTAAATTGCAACTTTACCGCCAAAACATTTCTTGAGCAGAGCGAGAATTGTCGCACGCATTCTTATTTTTTCATAGTCAATTTCCTCAAGAATCAAAGAATCATTCCTAATTGTTGGATATTCATCTTTAAAAAACGAGCTAAAAGTTTCGTACTGCAATTTGTAGGCTGATTTTTTTAAAACTTCACTAGAAATTTTTGATTTTGAAAGAATACTCAAAAATGGTGCCAAAGGTGTTTTTTCATCACGTAAATCAATTTCAAGAACATCAAAACCTTTTGAAACACACTTTTTCATCAGGTTTTCAGACAAGCACAAGTAAGTCACATTTAATCTGTCATCATCATAAAAATTTCCAACAATCGACTTTATTAAATCTTGTGAATTCATCTTTAAAATTATACCACATTAAGATTTTTTGGCAAATTTTGATGTTGAAAGCGGGATGTATGTTCAGCGTTGAATACCTTGTTCTTGCCGTAAGAAACATTTACCAGCCACTTCACAACAGCCGTAACTTTGAACTTGTTTACACATTTTTGGAAACGCTTTACATTTCAAACCGAATAAAACTTCCTATGAAAGACATTTTGCTTACCGGCTATTGATTTGGATTTCTAAATTCCGCCCGACTTTTACATTAATTTTACATTACTTGCGTTACAGGAAATTTGATTTTATAATCGTTCTATTACCATTTTGGAGAAAATATGGAACAGACTGTACCAAAACTATTACGAAAATCCGCAATGGAATGGCCGGAAACCGTTGCTCAATTTGCAAGAAAAAAAGACGGAGATTTTGAACCGGTAACTTATAGAGAATTATACCAAAAAGCACTGGATTTTGGTGCAGGGCTTCTTTCAATAGGAATTAAACGTGGCGATTTAATCGGGCTGATTTCTGACAACCGAAAAGAATGGCTTCAAGCTGATATGGGAATAATGGCAATCGGCGCAACTGATGTTCCTCGTGGTTGCGACGCAACCCTTATGGATTTAGAAGCAATTTTTACAATCACCGAAACAAAATTTATTGTTACAGAAAATTCAGCGCAAGTAAAAAAAATCCTTTCAATAAAAGAAAAAATTCCATTTGTAAAAGAAATCATTGTTTTTGACGAACCTACAGAAGAAATTCTTGCAGAAGCAAAAAACAACGGAATAACAATTCATTCGTTCGCAGAGATTTTAAAATTTGGTCAGACTTTCAGAATCGAACACAAAGACGAAATTGAAAACGAACTTGAAAAAGGTCAAAGTTCTGATTTGGCGTGTATTATTTTTACTTCCGGAACAACTGGAACTCCAAAAGGCGTTATGCTGAGTCACGGAAATTTCCTTGCGCAGCTGGAAGAACTTCCAGAACGAATTATGATAAATCCTAGCGAAAAAGCATTGCTTGTTCTTCCTGTATGGCACGTTTTTGAACGCGAAGTCGAATATGTAATTCTTATTCAGGGCGGTTCATTGTGTTACTCAAAACCAATCGGAAGCATTCTTCTTGCAGACTTAAAAAAACTGAATCCAACGTTGCTTCCGGCTGTTCCACGAGTTTTTGAGGCCGTTTACGACGGAATCCAAAGAAAAATGCGAAAAACCGGCGGAATTGTCTACACCTTGTTCAAGTTTTTTACAAAAGTTGCAATTCTTCACAGCAGAATGCACAGACTTATGTTCAACCAGAATGTCTGCCTTACAAGATATTACACAGTCGCATGGTGGTTTGCGTTTATCATTCCGTGGAGCTTGCTTTGGCCGTTAAAACTTTTGGGCAATCTTCTTGTCTTCCGAAAAATAAAAGCAATGCTTGGAACAAATTTCCGGGCAGGAATTGCTGGCGGTGGCGCTTATCCACCAGTTCTTGATAACTTTTTCTGGGCAATCGGCGTAAAAATCGTAGAAGGCTACGGACTTACAGAAACTGCCCCGGTTATTTCAGTTCGTCCAATTGCAGCCCCTGTTTTTGGAAATGTCGGTTCACCAATACGCGGTGTAAAATGCCGAATTGTAGATCCAGACGACGGATTCGTTTTAAAGAGAGGGCAGTTTGGTGCAGTTCAAATAAAAGGTCCAACTGTAATGCAAGGTTATTACAAACGCCCTGATTTAACTAAAAAAACAATGACTGTAGACGGATGGCTAGACACAGGCGATTTGGGCTACCTTTCAATTCATGACGAAATTGTTTTAAAAGGCAGAAAAAAAGACACAATCGTTTTGTTAGGCGGTGAAAATGTTGAACCTCTCCCAATTGAACTGAAACTTTCAGAATCCCGCTACATCAGGCAGGCTGTTGTTGTTGGACAGGACAAACATTATCTTGGTGCACTGATTCTTGTTGAAGAAGACGAAGTAAAGAATTTCGCCGCAGAAAACGGAATCCAGTACGACACTTACGAAAATTTAATCAACTCGGAATTTATTCAAAAACTGTTTGAAGGAGAAGTAAGTTCTCTTATAAATTCCAAAAATGGATTTAAGATGTTTGAACGAATCAACAAGTTCGCTTTGATTACAAAACCTTTTGAAGTCGGTGTTGAACTTTCCGCAAAGCAGGAAATTATGCGCTATCGTCTTACAGAAATTTACAAAGAACAAATCAACAAAATTTTTGCAGACGACAAAAACTAAAATTTTCTAAACTGTAATAAGAACTGCACCAGATTTTTTATCTTTTTCCAAAATGTCCGTGTTTTTCAGCATGGACATTTTTATTTTATCCCCAGATTTTAGTTTTTTTCCACTTCCATTTACCAAAAGCAAAAGCCCACGTTCCGAACAAGAATAAAAACCTGCCCTGTGTGGCGGAAGATAAATTGGGTCAGAAACCACATCTGCAAAAAGAATTTTACTGTCTTTTTCGCCTATTGAAACTTCACGCTTTGTTCCGGCAAAAATAAAACTGATTACAGCACGCTCCTTTGGAAGCCCTGCCGATTCAGAAAGTTTAAGCAATTTTTTTGGGGCTTTTTCAGTGGAAAACGAAAAATTACACCATTTTGAACTTCCACCGTAACGCGCGTGATTTCCGTCCATCGGGCAAGTTCCCTGATGAGAGCAAGGCGCAACTATCGGATGGTTATTCTTGATAAACCTTTCACGCATAAGACTGATAAAACGCCCCGCAACAGGCATTCCTGGCTCTGCAATAAAAAAAGAACAACGTTCATCCGCATACGCAAGCAAACGCTGAATCTGTGCATCCGCAATTTTTTCTGGATTTTCGTGTTCTTTTTGATAAAGCTCGTTGAACATATTTGCACAAGTTATCAAATTCGCTTTTTTACGAACAGAAGTTCCTATTTCTCCTTTTACGCGGATTATATTCCAATGTGGCAAGGAATTTTCTTCTGACGGAACGGATTTTGCCGCAATTGAAAGATACAAATCCTCGCCAACAGACATTGTGCTTTGAGAAATATCCATCGTGTAAACAGTCAGTTTTTTGTTTCTAAGTTCCGGGCGACTTAACCAAAGTGCAGAAATAACCGTAAGCGGTCCTGAACCTATATCCAAAATCACATCTCCATCTTTTAAATTAAACGCATCAGAAGAAATATTTGAAAAAACTCTGGTAAGGCGAACAAGATTCCACCAAGTAAAATAACGAACGTAGGCAGAAAGTTCCTGATTCGCATTCATATAACCGGTACGCCTAGTTTCTCGTTCATCCGTAAGCTGATGCGAAAGTGTCCGAATATCTTTTGTAAGATTTTGCATTTGCCGACTGTTCAACGGACGAACGCCCTGCACAATCTCATCAAAATTTTCAAGGACATTCACCGCATCTTTTGGTAATTTTTCAAAATCGAACATATTTTTATTTTCCAAAACTTTTGCATTGATTTTTGAAAAATCAATTTTTTCAGCAGATTCTTTTTCATAAACTTGCTGAATCTTATTTT
>CAVIQW010000026.1:9198-27737 GCA_963644915.1 Paratractidigestivibacter sp. | reverse complement strand
AGGACATCGGGTTTTCATCCCGACAACAGCAGTTCAATTCTGCTAGGAGATGTAAGAAGCCGAACATTTTTTGTTCGGCTTTTTTGTTTTTACAGAATGTTTTGTTGCTTGTTTTTTTTGTTGAATAAAAATAAGGTCATTTTGGGTTGGCCAATGACCACTTTTTTTCTTTTAAAAAACAGAAGTTTTTATGATTTTTGCGTGATTTATTCGGCTTACAGAAAAGATTTTTGTTTCTTCAGAATTATCAAGTTGCATTTTTAATATGCTGTCTGTTGCCTGACGGATAACCAAGATCGGTTTTCCAAAGAATTTTTCCATTTTGCCGGAATTGTTTTCTGCAGGAATCAAAATTTCTAGCATATCAGAATGATTTATTGCGTTTTCAATAAGATGGATTTTGCCAGAAAAATTCATTCCGTCTGCTTCAAGGATTTCAAGGCGGACCGTTTCTGGTTTTAGCTGGTCTTTTGTAAGAATTATATTTTTTTTGATTCTATTTGTCAGACATTCTTTTTGTTGCTTTGAAAGTTCAAGCGTTTCAAGATACAAAAGAAATTCTGATTTGGTCAGTTCTGCTTTTTTTGAATTTTCATTGGTTATATTTTTTTCTTTCAGAAAATTTTCGTCTTTCAGCATAAACTGGTTTTTTCCAGGATTTATTATCGGGAACGGCAAGGATTCTGTTTCCGTTTTTGATGTTTTTACTGCGCTAAGAAGTTCAAGTCCGCTTTGTGCTATAAAATTTGCTGGTTCCTCATCCAATGGAATATTTAAAAGGTAAATTCCTTCTGCAAGTTTAATGTTTATGAACGGTGCGATTTTCGGATTGTTTTCAATTATGCGCTGATTTTTTTCGTTAACTTTTAAAACAAATCCTTTGTAAAGAATTGCCGCCGAATAAGAATTTTTCCATTCTTCAATGTTCATCAAAAGACTTTGCGGAAGGCGGTATGCACTGTAACTTGAAAGAAGTTCCGTTATCTTTTGTGCGGAAATGCCGTTGTCAAATGCACGGTAGGCTGATTTTTTTGAAATTTCAAATTCACAGACCGTATTAAAAGAAACAATATTTAAGAAAGTGGCAAGCGGTAAAAGTTCTTCAAGTGAAAGCCCAGGAAGAATAACAATGGTTGTTCCTGCGTTGATATTTAAAATTCCTTTTTTTTCTGCAGGCGGATTTTGTTTTTCCGCAAAGATTTTTCCTGGAATTACAATCGGATTTTCAGACTCATCTTTTCCGATTTCTTGCAAAAGTCCAAGTGTAACGGCGTTTTTTATGATGTCGTAAATTATTTCTTCTGAAAGATTTTCTGGTGGCTGAATTTTGTGCGACTCTAAAAGTCTTGAAAAACGAGATTGAGTTGGCAATGAGGCAACGTTACTTTTTTTGTATTTTATAAGAAAAGCTGTCCTGAAAACAGAATTTATAGAAAGCCCTGTTTCTGGAATCGAGGCGATTGTGTTTAAAAGAAGCTGAGCCTGGTTTTGCAAAGACTGTCGGCCAAGTCGTGCAACTGAGGCGGCTGCAATGTATGCGTATTGATTTGTTTCTTCAAGTTGTGAAAATTTTTCAAATTTTTTTGTATCTATGAAAATGTCTTTTTCGCCAAACTTTATAAGTCCAAGATTAAAAAATGAAGTCAAAAGCAGTCGTATGCAGTCAAAATGACCTGTAAAAATTTCAGAAAGCCGTTCAGCGTCGCGTTTTTTTATCTCGGTGTTGTTTTTGCACATCGCGGGATTTTCTAGAATATAGGAATAAAAAGCCGCAAGAAAAGATGGCGAAAGTGAAAAAGGAATGTCGTAATTTCTTTCCATAAACGTAGGTTCGGGGAACAGACTCTGTAAGTCTGCGGCAGACAAAAGAGTTTCTTCTAGAATTGGATTCAGCGCAATAAAGTTTTCATCCGTTTCTGAATCCTTGTACGAATAAATAAGAAGCCGTTCATTCAAGTTGATTAATTCAGAATAAATATCAGAAAGAAAATATTCAGCCTTAAAAAAATCGATTAATTTTTGCTGCGTGCATTTGTCAATAAACGAAATTGCCGTAATAATTTTCTTGTCAAAATCAGAAAGAAACGAAATTATAGTGTTTTTGTTTTCTTCTTTGCGTAGAATAGAACTCAGTTGTTCAATGAGTTTGTCTTTGTTGTAAGGCGTATGAATTTCTCCAAGGTAAATCCGCATTATTTCAAAAAAACGCTCGTCATCCATTGTTGACAACGTTTCCCGCCATCGAATTATGCGTTGAGTTTTTGGATTCATTTCCTGTGTATTCATAAAGACTCCGAAAGTTCGTTGTTCAGTTCATCTAGGTCGCTTTCCTGTGTGTAACGAATTATTCTGTATGCGTAACCTTGTTCTGCAAGAAATTTCTGACGGTTTGAACCAAATTCTTCTTCAACAGTGTTTCTTGTGATTAAAGTAAAAAATCGGCTGGTTCGTTCTTTTGGGCGAAGAATACGTCCAAGGCGCTGAGCTTCTTCTTGCCGGCTTCCAAAAGTTCCGCTGATTTGAATTGCAAGAGATGCGTCTGGAAGGTCAATTGCAAAGTTTGCAACTTTTGAAACAACAAGGACATGGAGTTTTCCTTCCCGGAAATCCTGATAAATTTTATCACGCTCGCTGTTTGGGGTTTTTCCTGTGATAATCGGAGTTTTTAATTCTTTTGAAAGAATTTCTAGTTGTTCAAGATATTGCCCGATGACAAGAATTTTGTCGTCTGGAAAGCGAGAGATGATTTGTTTTGTAATTTCTGCTTTTATAGGATTTTCGCTTGCAAGACGGTGTTTTGTACGTGCAGGGGCGACTGCGTATTCAATTTCCAAAGATTCAGGAAGATCCAGTCGCACTTCTATACATTCTGCTTTTGCAATCCAATGGCTTTTTTCCAGTTCTTTCCAAGGAACATCGTAGCGTTTTGGTCCAACAAGACTGAAAACATAACCTTCGCAGCCGTCTTCGCGGACTAGGGTTGCGGTAAGTCCGATTCTGCGTACTGCCTGAAGTTCCGCCACAACTCGAAAAACTGGTGCTGGAAGCATATGCACTTCATCGTAAATTATAAGTCCCCAATTTCGTTGACGGAAAATTGAAAAATGCGGATAAGGACCGTCTTTTTCTGGTCGCCACGTAAGAATCTGGTAAGTTGCAACTGTTACCGGCGCAAGAGTTTTATTTTCCCCAGTGTATTCCGCAATTTGTTCTGCAGAAAGGTTGGTTTTGTCCAAAAGTTCTTGAATCCACTGATGAACCGCAGAAATATTTGTGGTGATAATCAGGGTGCTGGTTTTCAGAAGATTCATAACATTCATTCCGACAATAGTTTTTCCTGCACCGCAAGGAAGAACAACCGTTCCAAAACCAGTTCCAGGACCTTGGTTTCCGACTAAAGCATTTGCGGCTTCTTCCTGATAATTTCTGATTTGAAAAGGTTTTCCAGAGCGTGTTGTTTCTAGCAGATGAAAATCTAACGGTTCACCGTTTTTTAGTTGAATTTCGTCTTTTATCGGCCACAAGGCTTTGAGCAAAACCTGCTTGATTGTGCCTCGGTCTGTAAGTTTTAGGCGGAAACAGTATTTTTTTTCTTCTTCGGAGACAGAAATGTTTTCTGGCAGAACGGACGGGTCAAATTCACAAGGTTCAAGAATCTTTTTTGCCTGCGGATTTGCAGAAATCTCAAGAAAAATCTGTCGTGAGTTTGCAACAAGATAAAGATATTGCTCTTCTACAAGTTTTATTTCCTTTTTTTCTGGTGAATCATTTAGAATATCCGCAGTCTTCACAGGAACTTGGATTGTCGGTCCTGGAACAAGACGAAGTTTTCCAAATCGGCTTGCGGTTTCCTTTATCCATACTTCAATTGACTGTGGAACATCATAGCGAGAGTATTTTTTTAGCACATCAATAGCGTTTTCCGCTGTAAAGCCTGCGCTTGTGGCATTCCATAAAGAGAGCGGAGTTAGTCTGTATGTATGAAGATGTTCCGGAGAACGTTCAAGTTCAGCAAAAGGAATAAGAGCGTTCCGACATTCCTTGGCAAGAGGGGCATGCACATCGAGCAAAAGAGTTCTGTCGCCTTGAACAATCAAAGGATTTTCTAAATTCATAGCAGAATATTTTACAATATAGACTGAAAAGGCTCAATTATAAAAATGGAAAAAACTGTATTTTGGAAAAAATCAACTTAGCTATGCTGTAAAAAATTATCAATTTTCATCTCAAAAGTCAGTAACTTTTAGGCAGAAAGTCACTGACTTTTGAGATGATTGTTTTTTTGGGGGGAAATTTTAATAAAATCCCAAATTTCGACTTAATCAAATAAATTTACAAAAATGGCGTAAATCTTTAGAATTTTATTTGCGGAAAAAAAACAAAGAGGTACGCCATGACCGAAATCAGTCTGGAACAAGTCTATAGCATAGTCGATTCTTTTTTCAAGCATTTTGAGGGGAGCTTTTTAGTTGAATATTTCAAGAAAAACTATTACGGCAAGAGGGGATTCGGGTGTAGGCTTTCGCCGCGCGATATAATTTCGCTCAATCTTTACAGATTCTTTATGCAGATTTCAAATCTGAAAGCTTTTCATTGTTTTGTAAACGCGATTCTTGCCAAAAACCGCGAAAAATGCAGGGCTGAGCGAGTTCATTTTGCAGACTCAACGCCACAAGAAAGAATATGAACCGCCTTATCTTAGAAGAACAGTTCCGCAGCCTAGGAAAACGCAACATAATCGAAACTGCATGGAGCGTTCTTAAAGGCAGTTTTTGTCTTGTCTACACACGGGCAAGAAGCATTGTCGGTATGTTCCGCCATTTTTTCTACAGCATCGCGGCTTTTCTTATCCTTAATTCATCCCGCAAAAATAAAGCACTGTTTGTTAGCTAAAAGTCGAATTTTGGGCTAATAATTAAAAAAGCCTAAAACTATATATGTTTCATATAGTTTTAATACAATTCTTTAAACTGTTTGTATTCTACCACTGACAGACATTTGCACGTTTGGTCAAAGTTTTTTTTATTCTTATCATTTTATCACACAATTTTTTCAAACTGCTCCCGGAATTTTTCTTTCATCGTCTTGTCGCCTGCATTAAAAAACGGAAGCCCGAAAAGGCAGTATTTCTCTGTTTCTTTTCGCGCGGGCTTTGAAAATCCGTAGCGTCTTGAAATCTCTTCCAGGAATTCTTCTTTCCAGCCGTCATTGTCTTTTCCGGCAAGATGTTTTCCCTTCGGCTCTATAAAAATTTGAAAATATGCATTCTCGTCATTTTTGCCGTGCAGAAGCAATAGAAAATCCGGCTGAAATCCCTGACCGTCCTTGAATGAAAAAATTTTGTAGACTTCCTCGTTCCTCAAAAGGCAGATTCTGTCGTATTTTTCATAGAGATTTCCAAGGCTTTCCTTTATGAACTGAACAAGATTCCGCTCCTCGCCTGTTCCCCAGAAATTGTCCAGCGCATACCATTTACATTCCGATGAGCAGATTTCTTTTTCAAGAAGATTATTTTCCAGAGTTTCAGGATTTTTCCCATCAATATTTATAAATTTTTCTTTTTCCGCCGCAAAACATTCTGAAAACGGAACGAGCTTAAAATCGCTTCCCACAAACGGATTGTCGTAGCTTTCAAGATTTTGCTGGCAATACAAAAAGAAACTTTCAAACATTTTCAAGAAGTCTTTGTTCGGAATGTCAGAAAATTCCGCGTCGCGAGTTAAAATGATTTTTATGTCCTTTATAAAGTCAAAAAAGTCTTCCGTGCTGCAGATATTGAATTTCTGCCGGAGATTTTCAAAGCTGAAATACGACGCAGGATTCGTATTCAAGACATGAACTGCTTTTGTGTAGACATTTCTGTAACCGTCTATAAAATCCGAAAACGCAAAACTTTCTGTAAAAATATTTTTAGATTCCGCATCAGAAAGCTCTTCGTCATCGCCTTGAAAATTTACAGCACGGATATTTGAATGTAATGAAGTCTTCAAATCGTATGGAAAAGGCGGAATATTCTTGAAGTCATCGGGCAAAGTCCGCAATCTGCGCTCAGGATTTTCCTTCCGCTCGTTCACAAAAAGATAAAGTTTTTCAAGCTCTTTTCTTGAATCTTCCTTTATGCGGAAAGTTTTCTGAGTTCTTGTGTCGCTTATAATTCCAGTCCGCTTAAGTTCCTGAGAAAGTTCGCTTATATATTTCACGTCATCGTCGCTGTGGAAATAAAATTCCTCCAGAATTCTAAGCTCGTTCTGCAAATCATTGTCAAACTTGCGGCGGCTTTTTTCCTTGCCCTCATATTCAAAAGGAAAATACCGCACTCCGCGCCCAATCAGCTGGACTTCGCTTGTTGTGCTGGCTCCGGCCTTTTTGTTCTTAAAATCCGTGTCGCGCCCGGAATACAGGCGCACAATATCGTAAAGGTTCAAGACATCCCAGCCTTCCGTAAGCCGCTGAACTGTAAAAATCGCCCTTATGTGGTTTGAAGAATCTTCAAGGCTGTTCAAAAGACGGTCAGTCTCGCCGTCAGTTTTTTCTTTTTTTGTCTTGTTCGACTTGCAGTTTGTGATGATTGCATTTCTTTCGCCGAAATTTTCCTTTATAAACTGCGCCACAGTGCCGTAGGAAAAATTATTTTTGCCCATATAAGCGTTTATGCGCTCAAAGATTTTTCCGTCCAGATTGTATGCGTCAGAAAGTCCGTCCGTTTCCAGTTTGAATGAATTTGACTTTTTAACCGCAGAAATTTTCCTTACAAACTCAAAATCGCCTGCGCTTACAGTTTTGCACAGCTCAAGGAATTTCTGATAGTCAGATTTTGAATCGTCAATCGTCTTGCTGCGGAACAAAATCACCGGCTTGAAATTCGCAATTCCGTATTTTAGTGCGATTGAATATCTGTACCAATTTAAAAGCAGCGCCTGCAAAACGCGCTCTTTTATTTCAAGATTCGAGCGCACAAGACGGATATGCTTTGTGCAACCGGCTTCAACAAATTCCTTCAGCGCAAATTTTTTGATTATCTTGTCTTCGTATTTTTTCTGTGCGGCTTCGGTTTCTGGAATTGTCGCGGTAAATTCCAGAAGCACATTTTTATTCTGCCCTGCAGATTTTCCGCCTTTGTTCAGAATGTAATGGCAAACAGTCGTTTCCCAGGAGCGTTCAATGTCCTCATCTTTTGGACTGTCTTTAAGCTCGCCCAAAAAAGAGATGTCGGAAAAAGTTCCGTTTTCCTCGCTTGCCGAAGAAGCGGAGACAGCAGAATTCTTTTTGGATGTTGCCGCGTTCAGGTGATGAGCCTCATCTCCGATTAAAACGATGTCGCGTTTCTGCAAGTCTGAAAGCAGAAGGGAATTCTCGCTTTCCTTGTAGATGTCGTTGTGAAGTTTCTGGATTGTAGTGAATTTTATCTGGACTGTTTCCGCGCCGCAGGAATTGCCGAACATCTCCACTTCCTTAAAATTCAGCGGCACTCCGTCAATCACAACATTTTCTTTAAAAAGATATTTGCCGTGGTTTTTATCTATAAAATTCGCCTGAGTTTTTCCAAGAATCGTATTCTGGTTCACAAAGAAAATAAAGTTGCGGTAGCCCTGCTTGTAGTAGTAAAGAATCAGAGCCGCCATAATCAGCGTTTTTCCGCTCCCGGTCGCCATGTTGAACATAAGATGATTCGGCGGCAAGACGGCTCCTTTTTTTGCCTTGATTGCGCGCGTTCTTTCATTTATAAGAAAATTTTCCAGCGCGGTTTTCTGCCATTCATAAAGCGGAAATTTCAGATTGTCCGTTATGTATGAAGGAATTTCGTAATCTTCGGGATAAAGCGTATCTTTCTGATTTTCAATTATTTCGTAAAGCATTGTGTTTTTCCTATAATTCATTTTTAACAAAACTATAAATGGACTTTTTCCAGATTATGGCATATATTCTATTTGTAAGCCACGTAATCCTTTCTCCTGCTTTTTGCAGTGCCAGGGAGCGTGGCAGTCTTTTTAAACCACTATTTAAATATTCCAGTCTTCCAGTTGCAGCCCGTCAATGCGGATAAATTCACGCGTATTATGCGTGACAAGAATCGCTTCTTTATTTAAAGCCGCCGCTGCAATGAACAAATCATTTGCACCGATTTTGTTTCCATTGACCTCAAGTTCTTTTCTGATTTTTGCGTAGGTATAGGACATTTCATCAGAGAAAGAAATCACTTCAAACAGGTCTAAAAATTGAATTGTCCGCTCAAGAGTTTCTGTTTTAGTGCTTTTGTAAGCACCGAGCAAAAGTTCCGCTTTTACGACAACAGGAATCTTTATTTCATTTAGAGGAACTGAAAGAAAACGGCTCCGCACGCTTTCCGACAAATTCCGAAGAAAATCTATGCATGTATTTGTATCAAGAAAATACATCATATAGCCTTCCTTTCCGCATCATCAGAAAGCAGCGGCTGTGAAGGTCGCTCAAAAGAACTGTCGTTTATTGAGCCGCATAAAGCCGCAAGTATTTTTTTCTTGTTTTCTTCCATCTGAAAAACAGGGCTGTCATATTTCAAGATAAACTGCGCGAATTGCACGACAGCTTGAATTTTGCTGTCAGGAAGTTCATTTATAATGTCAATCGCTTCTTTTTTTAGTGTCAAAGTTTCCATAAGTCTGCCTCCTGAAGTTGATTATACATCATTTTAGTCGTTCTTCAATCTGTAAAAATCTTCGGTAAATGTTATGTCGTTTTGGGAAAGTCCAGTTGTGGTGTCGTGGCGGTCGGAGACATTCACATAAAGCTGATTTAAGTCCAGCATGCGGATAAACATTTCTTTTTGGCGTTCAAGCGGAAGCGCGGCGAATTTTTCGCTTGCCACAACTTCGTTTCTGAATTCTTTTACGCGCACGTTGTAATGAAGAAAATATTTTTTGCTCAGCGTGTCGAATATTTTTACAAGCTCGTCAAGATTTTTACATGAGGAAATAAGCTCCGCCGCGCGCTCGTTTTTCTTTGCAAGCTCCATATAGACAAACGAGCCGCCGCCTTGCCAGCCCACGGATTTTGAGATGCCTGTTTGGTCGCCGTTGATGACATTTTGCAGACGTACAACACTGTCATTTTCACCATAGTCAAGTTGCTCGATTCCTATGTATTGACGGTTCATTTTGTGTGCGACGGCAGCGGTGGTGCCACTGCCTAAATGGTAATCAAGAACTATTTCATTTTGTGATGATGCGGCAATTTCGATGATTTGTTTTATTAGTTTTTCAGGTTTTTTGCCATTTTTTAATTTTATACCGCCTTCGTTTGCAATTCCAGCCCATGATATATGATCCCAAAAATCCGATAATAATTCTGTTACACATTTTTCGCCATCAAGTTCTTGTAATTTTGATGAATAATATGTAACAGCACCGCCATTGTACAGATATGTCTTTTCACCAGAAGTTTTTGTATAAGTATAAATAACATTTCTATTAATTTTTGATAGTTCTTGTAATTCTTTCATTTTTTCCGTTGGTTTATGTAAATCTCGTAAACTAATAATATTTTCTGCATTTTCAAAAGCATATTTTGCAACCATTTGTTCAATGACAGTTTTGTACATATCACCAAATTGTAATTTCAATTCTGTTTCAGTTTTATTTATTTTACCTAGCATATGTTGCTTTATTGGAATAAATTTCCCAGTTTTAATATCATCTGGATTTTGTTTTTCCAAAAATAGATTATAGTTTTTGTTATATTCACTTTTTACTCTATTTTTCTTAAATTCAAATACAGATTTATTTTTTGTATAAAAAAGAATATATTCTGTTATATCAATCGGTCCAGGATTTACAGCCTTAAATCCTGATACAGAGGCAGCTTTTACTGAAATTATTTGAACTTTATTATGAATACCAAACAATTCATCCATTAAAACTTGTAAATATCCAAGTTCATGATGGTCGATTTGTATAAAAATTGCTCCGTCTTCTTTTAAAAGTTCCCTTGCGACTTCGAGCCGATTTTTCATAAAAGTCAACCAAGAAGAATGATTGAAATTATCATTATATGAAAAACTGTCACTTCCTGTATTATACGGAACATCAATATAAATCAGCTTGATTTTTCCAGCGAATTCTTTTCTGAGCGAGTGCAGTGCAAGCAGGTTGTTTCCTTTTATAATCAGATTGTCTGTGATTGTGTCGTCGCTAAGTCCGCGCTTTCTGTTTATTTCGGCGTCGCGGTTGAGATGTGCGGTTTCGGCAGGCTCAACCACCGCACTAGCTTGCTTGGCTGTTCCGCTTGAATCGCGCTCAAATCGCTTTACGTTACAGAATGCCTTCGGGCTAAAAAGATTGTCGATTTCGTCCTGAGCCAGAATCTCATTGTAAAAAACTTCGCGGCGTTTTGATTTCTTTTCTGTAAAATCTTGAAGTTTTTCGTCCCATTCAAAATATGCGTCAAGTCCGTCCTCTTTGCTCTGTCCGCCTTCAAGCACACAATCCTTGAACGGAAAATTAAGCACAACTTCGCTTCTGTCGGTCAGCGCGGAATCTCCAAAGTAAAGCCCTATTTTCTGCCCGAGATATTTTGAATACGAGTTGCATCCGCTCGAATATTCCAGAATCTCCTTGAATTTTGCGCTTTCAAAAACAAAACTGTCCAGAACAGGCTTAAAGAAAACTTTTTTTATTGAATGACTTTTCAGCAGAGGCTCAAGCAGCTTTTCTTCGCCGTTTTCCGCCGCATTTTTTATTATGTTAAGTTTCAATTCGCCGGTCTGCGTCACAAAGTCAGGAACAGTTTTTAATATTTCTTCGATTTTTGATTTTAATGCGTTTGTTTCCGGTGAATCTGTAAATGGCATTTTATGCTCCAAATAAAAATCCGTCTTTTTGACGGTTTAATCTCTCTTATTGTCGGAATAAATACGACTAATCATTATATCAAATAAACTATAAGTCGGTATTTTATAATTATAAGACTGTTAAAAAGTATTTTTTTTAATCTTTTAATTCCTAAAAAGAGGACAAAATGAATTTTGAGGAATTAAAAGAGATTTATGCAGAAAATTTAAAATCAAAACGCAATGAACTGGGAATAAAGCAAGACAAACTGGCTGAAAAAATAGGATTAAGTGAAAAATATATCAGCGATTTGGAAACCGGCAGACGAATCGGTTCGTTTGAAACTCTAGTTTCCATTGCAAACGCGCTTGAAGTTGAGCCTTACGAGCTGCTTCTTCCGCCAAAAACAAACGTCTCCTACGACACAAAACGCACTCAGGAGCTTATGAAACGGCTACGTTCAAATTTCAGCGAACTTGTTGATACAATGGAAGAATTCTTGAAGAAATAAAGTTTTTGCAATTTTTTTAGAACAATGCAATTTTTATCAACTAGCTAATTACGCCACTTAAAGTTTCACGACGGTAAAAACAAAAAGGGGAGCATTTACGCTCCGCTTTTTTCATCGCATTTTATTTTTCCGGGTCAGAAATCGTGATATGCAAGTGTTGCAATCCGCATCGCGTCTTGCTTACCGAGTTTTGCGGTGCAAAACTCGCAAACATTATTTCTCAACTTCTGTGCACTTCAAATGCAAATCATCCAATTGGCTTTGGTCAACTGCACTTGGACATTCATCCATAGGGCTGGCTGCAAGATTGTTCTTCGGGAAGGCGATAACTTCGTGGATGCTTTCCTCGTGGCACATCAGCATGATAAGGCGGTCAAGGCCTGGGGCGATTCCTCCGTGTGGAGGTGCTCCGAACTTGAATGCCTGTACCAAAAATCCGAATGCTTTTTCTGCGCGTTCGCGGCTGTACCCTACGATTTCAAAAATGCGTTCCTGCAATGCAGGGTCGTTGATACGCATACTGCCCGATGCAAGTTCGTAGCCGTTCAAAACAAGGTCGTAAAGGTCGCCCTTTACACTGCCCGGGTCGCTTTCCAAAGTGTCCCAGTATTTTTTCTGCGGAAGAGTAAACATGTGGTGCTCAGTTTCCCAGTGGTTTTCTTCTTCATTCCATGCGAAATACGGAAAATCGATAATCCATGCAAAGTGGAATTCATCGTTTGGATTGTAAAGGTTCAGGTCTTTTCCAAGCTGCTTGCGCACTGCACCGAGGGCAATGCACGCTGTCTGCCATTTTTCGTCGCTTACGAACAAAAGAAGGTCATTCTTTTCAGCGCCGAGTTTAGAGCAGATTTCTTCTTCTTTTCCGGCAAAGAACTTTGAGATTCCGCCTTCAAAAGCAACATCTGCGGTGGTTGAGCCTGTCGAAACCACTTTCATCCAGGCCAAACCTTTTGCGTGGTTGATTTTTGCAACTGCTTCAAGGGCTTCAATGTGCTTTCTTGAATATTTGTCCGCAGCGTTCTTTACAACAAGGGCTTTTAGTCCGCTTCTCTTATGGCGTTCAATGTTCTTGTCTGCGTTTGCGGCACCTGCCTTGAATGCGTTAAAGTCGCTCAAATCCGCCATAAACGCCGCGTCCTGCATTTTCATGTCAAAACGCAAGTCTGGCTTGTCGCTTCCGTAAAGGTCAAATGCGTCGTCCCAGCTGATTCTGTCAAAGTGAACAGGAAGCTCGTAGTTCAGAGTCTTTTTAAAGATATGGCGCATAAGTTCTTCAGTTGTTTCAAGAACTTCTTCGCGGTTTGTAAAACTCATTTCCATATCAATCTGGGTAAACTCTGGCTGTCGGTCGCCACGTGCATCTTCATCGCGGTAGCAGCGTGCAATCTGGAAATACTTGTCGAAGCCTGAAACCATCAAAAGCTGCTTGTAAAGCTGCGGCGACTGCGGCAAAGAATAGAATTTTCCTGGGTGAACACGGCTTGGAACCAAATAGTCGCGTGCGCCTTCTGGAGTTGATTTTATAAACGTAGGAGTTTCAATTTCCAAAAATCCTTTTGAAGTCAAAAATTCGCGAGTTGCAAATGTTACTGCCGAACGCAAGATTATGTTGTGCTGCATAGGTTCGCGGCGCAAGTCAAGATAACGGTATTTTAAGCGCAAATCTTCGTTTGGAAGAACAACAGTTCCGTCCTTCTGGCGCACTTCCTCAATAGAAAAAGGAAGTTCCTGTGAAGTTGTAAAAATTTCGATGTCTGTTGCTTCAACTTCAATTTCGCCGGTTGCCATGTCCTTGTTCACGTCTTTTTCCGCACGGGCTGCAACAACGCCTTCTGCAGCGATACAATATTCAGATTTTAGCGAAGCGGCGATTTTTTTTACTTCTTCCGACGCATTATCGCCAACCATCACCTGTGTGATTCCATATCGGTCGCGCAAGCGGATAAAAACAAGTCCGCCTAAGTCGCGTGTGCGGCTAACCCAGCCGTTCAATACAACTTTTTTGCCAACGTCAGCCTTTGTAAGCTCGCCGCAAGTTACAGTTCTTTTTGAATTTTCCATTATATTTTCCATCCTGTGTCCAAAAAACAACAAATTTCTTCTATTTTAATAAGATATTTTGTTTTGGGCAATTATCCATTTACTTGGTAAAAAGGAGCAAATTCCATCAGTGCGCGACCCGCTTTTACTGCAAGTCCTCATTCCGCATTCGCTCCATTCCGGTCTTTCCGTGGCAATCGGGGCTAGGCTGTTTTTGAAAATGCGGAAATTCAGCGCGCCTGAAAAATAATTGCGCAAAAATGTCTGCGGCAAAAAAAAAATGGCAAATTACGCTAATTTTGCTTTTCTGCTTTTTCCAATGTTTTCTGCACGGTAAAATTCAAAACTACGGTACAACCAACTGTTAGGTTTTCTACACTTTTAACAGAATTTTTTCCTGTTTATTTGATACTGCAATTTTTGGGTATGTAATAATTTCTAATCCCATTCCTAAACTATCCAAATAATCTATAAGGGTGGAAATTTTTATATCTTTTCTTTTTTCAATTTTTGAAACAGAAGATTGCGTAAAATTTGCCATTTCTGATTGTTTTACATTCTGTTCTTCTCGAAGCTGTGCAAGACGAATAGTCATAATATCTTGCTCGGCTTTTATCTGTGCTCGTCTTACAGATTTTGGGGACATTTTACTTTCCATCATTTTTATTGCGTCTTTCATTTTCCAACCTCCGTTCGTGTTCCTCAAGAATTGCTACAGATTCTGAAACTAAATCTTTATAAAATTTATCTTGATCTTTGCCTTTTTTGTCGCCACCAGTAAGTAAAAAGGCATTTCTTTCAGAATCAAAGTAATAAGCTACTCGAAGAACATGTTTCAATGTTTGATTTCGCAGTTCCTTAAGATTTTTATGTTTCTTTGCTCCATGCAGAACATCTGAATATGGACGTGGCAAGTTTGGTCCTAAATAGCGAAGAAGCAAAACTCGTTCCAAAACGGCTTCTTTACTTTCTTCGTCTAAAGTTTCAAACCATGTATCATATTTTTCTGATGAAGCCACATTCCACATGTTCATATTATATGAACCAAAGTGAATAATTGTCAATGAAAACATTATCCGAAGTATTCGCCACAGCAAGCTGCCCACCGAATTTTGCTAGCCAAAATACTCCTGTATTAAGGATTTGTACAAAGTTTCCGCTTTTTCAAGCGATTTCTCCACGATAAATTTTGATTTGTCGATTTGTTGGACGAATTGGGCGAATCGTTGCTGGAGCGCAAGTGGAGGTACATATATTTGAACTGATGAAATTCCATCTTGTGCAATTGTATATTGACCTGCGGAAGTTTTTATATATTTCTTAAATTCTGATTTTCCATACTCACTGTTTAATGCAGTATTAAGATAATATTCATTTAATCTATTTTCGTCAAAATGAACTCTTATAATATGGTCGTTATGATAAACTGGTTCTCCTATATCTTTGAAATAACAACATCGACCAACATTGTCAGGATTCCCATTAACTCTAGCAAAAAGAAAATCATTGTTTTTTAATAAAAATTTTTCTTCATTACTTTTTATTTCAATACGATTGCATTCTGAAAAGTTAATAAAACCTCTTTGTAATTCAACAAGGCGTAAAACTATATTTCCATGTTTATCATTTCCGCGTCTTGACATTCCATTATTAGCATATTTTATAAAATTTCCAATATTGCATACTTCCCATTCCATGGAATTTTGAATCGGGTCTCCAAACATCTCGATAAATCGGGATTTGATGAGCAAGTTGTATTTTTCAAGAAGTTGTTTGTTTTCAGTAATTATCTTGTAAACTTTGTCGAGTGTGGTTGCAATTTGTTTTTGAATTTTTATCGGAGGAAGAAAAATTTTTGTTTCCGTAAGGCTTGCTTTGTTCAGCGTAATACCTTTTACGGCTTTGTTGCTACCTTCAGACCAGTCTTTATTTGAAAATAGATGATACAAAAAAGAATTGTCAGTTTCATATTTTCCGTTAGGTAAAAAAGCCATAATCGCTTCATTTGAATACATTTCATCAGAAGTGATTGCAGTTTTTCCAATCGATAACTTAAAACTCATTATAACAGTATCTTTTGGAATACTTTTTATCCTACTTGAAGTAATAGCTTCGTCAGTCAAACGTTCCTTAGTTTCTAAAATGTATTTCTCTGACTTGGAAATATCAGCAATAGAAATCCACTTATGAGAACCTTGAAAGTAATCAAGTTTCTTGCGATTTGGAGTTTTTCCCATTTGTAAATTAAAAATATCCCCAAGCCTTACTTTTTTCCATTCCGCCATTCGTCATTCCTAAATTCTTGCAAAATCTATGGTAAAATTTCTTAATTCCATTTTACACTTGAAAAAACGTTTATTCTATATGTTGTGGCTTGTCTTGTTATTTTTCGAATATATTCTAGTAAGCATAGGTTGCGTGCGTTAGGCTATGGAGACCCTGCGGAACAGTCCACTGGAGCGAACGAAGTGAGTGAAGCGGATGAGCGGTGAGCGAAGGGCGGAACAGCCGACGGTTGCGGCGGTTGGGTTTTGCGTCCAGAGGCGCGAAACTCAACTGGAGCGGCCGGAACGCCATAATTAAAAAATTGACTTTTTAGCTAATAAAAAATTCGACAACCCGATATTGTGCCATTATACTAAACTTATGATAAGCAAATATGTTTTTGGAAAACCTTTTAATACGGAATCTGTGGTTTGGCTTCCTAGTGAAGCAAAAATTTTTGTGGATGATGCTAGTTCTTTTAAATATGCGGAAATTTCAGTAGGCAAAAAGGAAGGATTTTCTTTTAAAATGCACGTTTCGCCACAAACGATGATTTTCGGGCTTGGGCAATCTATGGGAGGAATTAACAAACGGGGCAGGATTTATAACTGCTGGTGTACGGATGAATTTAATCACACAGAGGATAAAACTTCGCTTTACGGTGCGCATAATTTTATGGTTTTCTACGAGCCAGATTCTAAAAGTGCGTTCGGGCTTTTCTTTGATTATCCGGGATTGGTTCAAATTGACGCGGCTTTTTCTAGTTTTGATACTGTTAGTGTAAAAATTGAAGATGTGCATTTGAATATGTATTATATGGAAGAAAACAGCCTTTTAGGCATTACAAATCAGTTCAGAAAAATGATTGGTGCAAGTTATGTTCCGCCGCTTTGGTCACTAGGGTTTATGCAGAGCCGTTGGGGTTATGGTTCAGAAGAAGATTTGAAAAAAGTTTACAAGAACTATAAAGAAAAAAATATTCCGCTTGATGCGATTTTCTTGGATATTGATTATATGGAAGGTTTTAGGGATTTTTCTATCAACAAGAAGAATTTTTCTGATTTTTCAAAAACTGTTTCTGAGTTTAAGGAAAAGAATGTTCACATTGTGCCAATAATTGATGCAGGGATAAAAGTTGAAAATGCGGTTTCAGATTCTCCAGATTCAGAGGGCGTTCAAAAAGATTATTTTTGCAAAAAAGCGGATGGTTCTTTTTTTGCGGCTGGCGTTTGGCCGGGACTTTCGCATTTTACAGATTTTTTAAATCCTTCGGCAAGAAAATGGTTTGGCGGTCTTTACAAAAAACTTACAGATATTGGGATTGACGGTTTTTGGAACGATATGAATGAACCGGCTCTTTTTTATTCTGAAGATGGGTTGAAAAATGCTTATAAAGAAATTCTTTCTGTAATAGATAATAAAAATCCAGAAGTCTACGACACTTGGAAACTGAAAGATGCCGTGCTTGGCGTTCAAAATTCAATGGAAGACTACAAAAGTTTTTACCACAAAGTTCCTGCCGATATTGCTGGCGGTCTTGCGGAAAATGTTAAGGATGGAGTTGCGGTAGTTCAACATTCAAAAGTTCATAACATTTACGGTTATAATATGACTCGTGCGGCAAGCGAATTTTTTACTCAAAACTGCAAAAATGATGTGTTTATTTTTAGCCGGGCTTCTTATATCGGTGCCCATAGGTACGGCGGAATTTGGACTGGCGACAATGCGTCTTGGTGGAATCATATTGAACTTTTGATTCATCAGCTTCCAGGATTGAATATGTGTGGCTTTTTGTACACAGGATGCGATTTGGGTGGATTTGGCGGAAACACAAGCCGTGAACTTTTGCTTCGTTTTTTGGGCGTTGGAATATGGACTCCGCTGATGAGAAATCATTCTGCACTTGGAACTCGCGAGCAGGAATGTTATCAATTTGAAAATACAGAAGATTTTAGAGGAATTATAAGTTTTAGGTACAGAATTCTTCCTTATCTTTATGAAAAATTAAAAAAGGCAAGCGGTGAAAGTTCGCTTTTCTTTAAGCCCCTTGCATTTGATTTTGAAGATGATGAAATTGCCCTTCAAACAGAAGATCAGCTTTTGCTCGATGATGACATAATGATTGCCCCGGTTTATAGACAAAATGCCACAGGAAGAAACGTTTATTTACCGGAAGATATGAAAATGGTTCGCTGCACATTGGATTCAGGTTTAGACAAAGGTATGCCGGAAATAACGCCACTTTCAAAGGGAATGCACTTTGTAAAATACGCGCAAAACGAAGTTGTATTTTTCCTGCGAAAAGGAAAATCCGTTTGGGTTGTGGATTCAGCGCAAACAACAGCAGAACTTGATTTGGCGACAAGAACGGTTTGGGAATAGGATTTCAGTTTTTTATTCTTGGTTTGTTCAACTTTCTGAAGAGTTGCAGATTTGGGAAAAATAGACAGCACAGGAGAAAATGAATGAAAAAACTGGTTAAATACTAAAAAATGTGTCGTCTTCTGGTGAGATGTTTAGTTTAGTTTCTATTTTTTTCAGTTTTGAATCAATTATTAAGAATCGCGGAATTAAGATATTCTGCATCATTGTGCAAATCATATTTACTTCGTTTATGTTTACGTCTTTTTCACTTGCAAACAAATCACCGCAGGAAATTTTTAGTTCTTTGCAAATTTTGTCAATTAATGATGCGGAAGCGAATTGAACACCTGTTTCAATAAATGAAAGATGTTTTTGAGAAATTTCCAAACGTTCAGAAAGTTGCTTTTGTGTAAGGCCAGCTTTTTTGCGTTGATTTTTTAAATTACTGGCAAAAACTTGAGCAACATTTGATTTGTTTGCATCCATAACACAAAAAATTATGCAGAGTATTTTGTTTTTTAGAACTCTTTTATAAGTAGTAAATATTACCT
>CAVIQW010000026.1:1786-9188 GCA_963644915.1 Paratractidigestivibacter sp. | reverse complement strand
GTAATATTTATTACTTATAAAATTGATTTTAAAAAAAATTGTGCTAAAATATCTTTATGAAATCTAAATTAAAGTTCTTATTTACAACCTTTTGCGTAATATTGAGTTTTGTTTTTTCTTCTTGTGCAACTATTGATTTTTTGCAGGATACATTTTCTTCGCTTTTTGGAAGTGAAAAATCTAATATTCAGAATAACGAAAGTCAGGAAAATACTAGGGTTTCGTCAGGTACAAAAATATCTTCGGCAATATATAAAATTCCTGAGGATTATTCAAAAGCATATTCTTTTAGGACCGATACTCCTCACCCTGTTGTAAAGAAAATTCCTGCAAATATTACAAAACTAAAAACTTCAAATCCAGCAGAATATGTAAAAAATTGCTGTGCGTTCATTAATTCAAACTCTACAGATGATTTTGAAAGAGTAAAAATTGCCCATGATATTGTCGCTTTAAATGTAAAATATGACGCAAAAAATTTTTGGGCAGGAACAATTCCATCTCAAAATTATGAAAATGTTTTAAAGACAGGCTATGCAGTTTGCGAGGGGTATTCAAATCTTTTAAAGAAATTTTTAGATACTTTGAATTTTGAGAATTTAAAAATTGTTGGTTATGCTCGCGGAGTTGATGTTTCGCTTTTGTCAGAAAATAATACAATTTCAAATCATGCATGGAACATGGTAAAAATCGAAAACTCATATTATTTTATTGATAGCACTTGGGATTCTGGATATATGAACGGGAAAAATTCGGTTCAAAAATATTCAACTGATTGGCTTTTTATAAAACCTGAACATTTTATTTTTACACATCTTCCAGAAAAACAAAATCAGCAACTTTTAAAAGAACCTGTTTCAAATGTTGAATTTTTAAATCTTGCAAACTTTCAGCCGAAATTTTTTGAAGTTGCCGAAAATTTTGTAATTGAACAGTCTGAGTTGCCAAAGAAAGCAAATCAAGTTTTAAATTCGGTTCGATTTGAATATGTGCCAGACGAAAATTATCGGTTAAACTTTTCAATAACTCAGGTCGGAAAGAACACTCGGCTTGAAAATCTTGTTTTTACAGAAACGAATGAAAATCTTTCAAGTACAGTGATTCAGTTTCCAGAAGCAGGAAAATATCAAATTCAAGTTTTTTATTACAAGAAGACAGAAAGGCAAGGCTCTGGATGTGCAGAATTTTTTGTGAACGCTCAAGAAGGAAGTCAGATTCGTTATCCGATTATTTACCAGAATTCTTTTGAGGCAAAAGTGATTAGTCCGATTGAAATGCCGTTAAAAAACGGTGAAACTTATCATTTTGAAATTGCTTGTCCGGATAAAAATTTTGCGGCCGTAATTTGTGGTAAGAATTTTACCCAAATGCAAAGGTCGGAAGATGGAACTTTTTCTTTGGATTTTACAGTTCCAATAAATGTTTCTCAACTTAATATAGGGGTTTCTTCTGCAAAAACGGCTTCTTATCAGACTGTTGCGACATATATTTGCAGGTAATTTTATTTGATTGCAAAATAAAAAATCGTATTCGGGAGTCTTAGGATGGACGTATTTCTTGAAACAATGAGAAACTTTTTTATTGCAGTTTTTGAAGGAATCGGCTTATTTTTTAGGAAAATTGGTGAAAAACTTAATGATTGCCGGATTTTTGTTGTTTCGGGGTGCAAAAAATTTTTTGAGAAAATCAAATTAAAAAAAGAAGAATTTTTAAAGAGATGGGCAATAAAAAAAGAGGCAAAAAAGGCTGCTGCTCAATTTAAAAAGGAAGAAAATTTAAAAGCCAAACAAGAAAGTGAGCAAAGAAAGCGTGAAAAGGCTGAACAGCGAACCATTTATTTAAAAAGCACTGGTGCAAGAATTTTCCGTGGTTTTTTGAATGTTTTTGATGTTATCTTTGATGTTGTTTTTGTCTGCGGATTGTTTTTTTGTCTGCGTCCGGAACTTTTGAATTTTGAAAATAAGAATTCATATTTTAGAGAGATGGATTTTGATTCCTTAAAATTAATTTTGTTTGAAAATCTTTTGCCAGAATCAAGTGAAATTCCAGACCTTACAATTTTTATAATTGCCTGTGTTTTTGTGGCTTATTTTTTATACAAAATGATTTTTTCGCTTGCAACTGCAAATGGCGTGAACAAGTTGGTTTCTGTTTTGCTTACAATGATTACACTGGTTTCTGTTGCTCTTGTAAAAGATAAATTGCTAATTTTTCTTGTTCTTTATATTTTGCTTTTTGCAACATTCCAGTTTTCATGCGGATTTGATTTTAATGTTGTCAAAGTAAAATTTGTAAGTTTTATCTGTCTTTCATTTATTGCTTATATAGCACTTTTGTGCGTTTTTGATGAACTTTTTAGGAATTTTGCAGTTCAGTTGGTCAAAAGAATGTGGATTCCTGTAAAATGGCTTTAATTTTTTGTTTGATTTTTTTGTTTCTGGATAAAAATTCTTTCAGCGGAATCTTATTTTTTATGATATAATTTTATCAAATGGCTGTAAGTAGAGTAGTTATTGTTGGAGCTGGTGTTGCGGGGCTTTCGGCTGGTGTTTATGCACAGCGGTCTGGATTTGAAACTGTTATTTTAGAGAAGCACATTATTCCTGGTGGTCTTAGCACAAGCTGGACAAGAAAAGGTTATCTTTTTGAAGGTGGAATGCATTGGCTTACAGGTTCTTCTGAAAAATTAACTTTAAATAGAATTTGGCACGAAGTTGGTGCTTTAAAAGAAAATAATCCAATTTTTTATAGAGACCCGATTTATACCCTTATTTCAAAAGATGGAAGGCAGGTTAGACTTTTCCGCGACATAAAAAAACTTAGACAGGAATTTCTTGCGTATTCACCAGAAGACAAAAAGATGATAAATCGTTTGTGTTCTGATATAAAACTTTTTATCAATGTTCATATGCTTGTTGCAGATATTTCTTGTTTAAAGTCAAAATATCCAACTCATCCAAAACTTTCTGAATATTTGGCAATGACTCCAGCTGTTGGCAGGCTTGTTCAACTTTTAAAGATGTCGTATACAGATTATGTTGCAAAGTTTAAGAACAATGATTTGCGCGAACTTTTGCTTTCTGTGATTGGGCAAAGATACAATGCTCTTTCGTTTATTTACACTTTGGCTTCTTTTTCAAGTGGTGATTGCGGTTATCCAAAGGGCGGTTCATTGCGGCTTACAAAAAATATGGCGGACACGTTTGAATCTTTGGGCGGAAAAATTGAATATCGTCAGACTGTTGAAAGAGTTGTAGTTGAAGACTCAAAGGTTACGGGCGTTATTGCCAATGGCAAAAAAATTCCGGCAGATGCGGTAATTGTGGCTCAAGATACACGAAAAACCGTTGAAGATTTGTTTGAAATTCCATTGAAAGAAAGATGGGTTTCAAAAATGAAGAAAAAAGTTGTTTCGGAACAAAATATATTCATTGCGCTTGGCGTAAAATGTGACCTAAAAAATTATCCAAAGTGTGTGGTTTTTCCTTTGGAAAAGCCGTTTAATGCTGGTGGAGTTGAATTTACTCAGTTTAGAATCAACAATTATTCTCTTTATGAAAATCATTCACCGCAGGGTTGCACATCTTTGACTTGCCTTTTTCTTGGCGATTCCTATAAATATTGGAAAGATGCAAAAACGGACGGAACTTATAAGGCAAAAAAACAGGAATTGGTGGAAAGATTTATCAGTGAACTTGAAAAATTCATTCCAGAAATCAAAGAAAATGTTGAAGTTTACGATGTTGCAACGCCTTTGACTTATGAACGTTATTGCAATACTTTTGAAGGCAGTTGGATGAGCGTATGGAAACCTGGTGAAACTGGTTTTGTGTTGCCGCAGAAGTCAAAAACCGTGGAAGGTCTTTATTTTGCCAGTCAGCGTTCAATGATGCCGGGTGGCTTGCCGATTGCCGTTTGTTCTGGTCGAAAAGCAGTTCAATATCTTTGCCGTGACACAAAAACTTTGTTTGTTTAAAAATATTTTCAATAAACAGGAAAATGTATAAAAATTTGATTCAAAGAGGCATTTTTTTATTATATTTATTATAATCGTTTTAGTTTTGAATTAAATTTTAGAGGCAATGATGAAATATAAGGCTGTGATTTTCGATATGGACGGAACAATTTTAAATACTTTGGAAGATTTAAAAAATGCCACAAATTATTCGCTCAGAAAATTTGATATGCCGGAACGTTCTTTGGAAGAAGTCAGAATGTTTGTTGGAAACGGAATCAGAAAACTGGTGGAACGTGCAGTGCCAGAAGGAACTTCTGCAGAAAAAATTGACGAAGTTATGGATGTTTTCTTGAAATATTATGAAGTTCATAGCGCGGACAATACTTCTTCATATCCGGGAATTCACGAGCTTGTTGAAAATTTAAAAAACGAGGGAATAAAAACTGCTGTCAGCACAAACAAGGCGGATGTTCCAGCACAGGAACTTGGAAAAGAATATTTTAATGGGATTTTTGATTTAATTGTTGGTCAGCGTGAAGGTCTTAGGACAAAACCAGCACCTGATTCTGTAAATGAAATTTTGCGGATTTTGAATATTCAAAAAAAGGATGCAGTTTACATTGGCGACAGCGATGTTGATATTCAGACGGCAAAAAATTCAGGATTGGATTTTATTGGTGTAAGCTGGGGTTTCCGCGGAAGAGAATTCCTTGAAAAAAACGGTGCAAAAAATATCGTTGACAACGCAAGTGAAATTTTGAATTTGGTAAAATAAAAATTGAAAATATTTGGAGATAAAAAAATGGCAAGAACAAAGAAATTTGCTGCACTTGGTGAAAACCTTGTGGAAAATTACAAAAACTTTTTGAACAACGGAAAAACCGAACGGGAATGTGTTGTTCAGATTATTCAAGCGGCACGCGAAAACGGCTACAAAGAAATTACAGAATATTCTAGCTTAAAAGCTGGCGATAAAGTTTACGTTCAAAAAATGAATAAGGCGATTGCACTTTTTCAAATTGGTTCAGAAAATATTGAAAATGGGATGAACATTCTTGGTGCGCACATTGATTCGCCTCGTCTTGATGCAAAGCAAAAACCTGTTTATGAAAATAATTTTATAACATATTTGAACACGCATTATTACGGTGGAATCAAAAAATATCAGTGGGTAACGCTTCCGCTGGCAATTCACGGTGTTATCTGCAAGACTGATGGAAAAACGATCAACGTGAATATTGGTGAAAACCCAGATGATCCAGTTTTCTGCATTTCTGATATTCTTCCGCATTTGGCGCAGGAGCAGATGAAGCGCAATGCTTCTGAAATTGTGAAGGGCGAAGATTTGGATGTAATTCTTGGTTCGTATTATTTTAAGAAAGAAGACAAAGACGAAAAAGATAAGAAAAAGAAGAAAGAAGAAAAAATCTCAAGCAAAAAAATCATTGTGAAACTTTTAAAAGATACTTACGGAATTGAAGAAAAAGATCTTGAGTCTGCGGAACTTGAAATTGTTCCTGCAGGAAATGCGCGTGACTGCGGTTTGGATCGTTCTTTGATTATGGGTTATGGTCAGGATGACCGTTCTTGTGCGTTTACATCGTTTGCGGCGTTAATGGATTCAAAATCTTCAAAAAGAACAGGCTGCTGTCTTTGTGTTGATAAAGAAGAAATTGGAAGCGTTGGTGCAACTGGAATGGATTCCCATATGTTTGAAAATGCTGTTGCAGAAGTTATTGCACGTTTGCCAGGCGGTTATAGCGACTTGACTTTGCGCCGTTGTCTTGCAAACTGCAATATGCTTTCTAGTGATGTAAACGCTGCGTTTGATCCGCTGAATGCGGCTCTTTTTGACAAGGATAATACCTCTTTCCTTGGCGGTGGACTTGTGTTCAACAAATATACAGGAAGCCGTGGAAAAAGCGGTGCAAGCGACTGCAATGCTGAATTTATTGCGAAAGTCCGTGGAACAATGGAAAAGGCTGAAGTAAAATATCAGATGGCTGAACTTGGAAAAGTTGATCAGGGTGGTGGCGGAACAATCGCTTACCTTGCGGCAAAATATGGAATGAATGTTCTTGATGCGGGTGTTTCAGTTTTGAGTATGCACGCTCCTTGGGAAATTACTGCCCGTGAAGACATTGTTCAGGCTTACAACGGATATAAGGCTTTTCTTCAGATTGACTAATTGAACTGAAAAGATTTTCTAAATGGAAACGTTGCTTCCAATTCCGGCGGAAATTATGAATTTCTTCTGATTTTCTGCTGGAAAAAATCTGTATTTTGCATTGCCAGAAACGGTGAACATAAAGCTGTTTCTGGCTAATCCGCCGATATTTGGGGTAAACGAAAAAGAACAAGTTAATGCAAGTTCATCTGAATAATCGGTCTTGCCGTCTTTTATGTGTTCAAAATAATCTGGGGTTTCTTTTATCGCCCAGGAATCTATGTTGTCTTCGATTTTTCCAACGTAGTAAGTGCTAAAGGTCAGTCGGTTTGCGTAAAAAAGCGGTAAAAAGTCTGTTGATTTTTGGATTTCCCAGTTGAAAAGCACAATTTTTGACATTGCCGCGGCTATGTAATCTTCTGTTGGGAATAATATTGCTTCGAAAGTTATTGGAAGCAGTACAGAATTTTTTACCATAAAACTGAATGAAATATTGTCGAACCTTTTGTTGATGTTTAAATTGTCTGCAAATGAAAAAAAGTTGTTTTCTAGCGTTGCGTTAATTTGAATTCCGCTGTAGTCGTAATAATTAAAGCCTGATTTGTGGATATTTCCAAATGAGATTGAAGATGAATTCTTTAGATATAAATATTCATCTTTTGTTGTTCTTAAGATTTTAAAATAACCTGCAAGATTTTTTGGTTCATTGTCTTTTGAAATAGAAGTTTCGCTCTGTCGGCCTTCTAGAACAGTTCCTGATTCAGAAAGTTTTATGTAAGAAATTCCAAAAAGTGGAATTTTGCTGTTAAAAGTCAGGTTTCCGAATGTCTGTTTGTAGCCTTTGTCATCAAATTCGATTTGTGCAGTTCCTGAGAAAGAAAAAAGTTCTGTAAGGGAATTTCCGTTGATTGAAAAATTTATTGCTTCTGAATTTGTAAGAAAATTGTAGCCAGTGGAAAAATACCAGATTGGATTTGTCCACGGAGTTGAAGAAACGTAAGTTATACCAAAGGGAAGCCACTCTGAATCTAATGTTGAAAGATTTTTGTTTGTGTAAGTGTTTGTAAAAGCAAGAGGAACAAAAGTTCCGTGCGGTCCGGAAAAATTATATTTGAAGGCGGAAAATTTTTCGCTCGTTGTGGAAAATTCATTTAAATCTTCGTTTTTTGTTAAGTTTGAAACAGTTGCTTCTTTTTCTGCGGATTTTGTCTGTGCGGAAAATTCTTCAAATTTAATTTTTGAAATATTTGCGGAAAAAAGTTTTGAACCGTTGTAGA
>CAVIQW010000026.1:1074-1614 GCA_963644915.1 Paratractidigestivibacter sp. | reverse complement strand
ACAGGATTAAAAATTCCACCCGAAACATCTTGTGAAAGAAGTTTAAAAGTTGGAATTTCTTCTAACAAAAGAAGTCCAAGCCGTGGAAGTTCGCTCTTTCTTGTGAACGAAAACGAAAGAAACTGTTTTTTTTCGTTTGAAAAATAATTTAATCCCTGAAAAACAATTCCTTTTTGCGGAATGCTGTAGATTTTTTCAGTTTTTGTCTGTAAATCAAATTCTGTAATTAAAAAATCAAGTTTATCTTTTAAAATATAAAAAAGTTTGCCGGAACAATTTCCTTCCAGACTGAAAATTTGCTGTTCAATCGGAAATTCTTTCTGAAAAACAAGTTCCATTCCGTTGATTTTATTTTTTTTGAACTGCAATTCGTAGACTTTCAATGTTGAAAAAGCCGAAGAAGTTTTTACCGCACATAAAAAATATTTTCCGTCTGCAAAAACAATTGTGGCATCCCTAAGACTTTTTTCTGCTACGTTAAAAAACGATTTTTTTAGCGTATCGTAAATTCTGATTTTATTTTTTGGCACTGAATAAGAA
>CAVIQW010000026.1:0-1064 GCA_963644915.1 Paratractidigestivibacter sp. | reverse complement strand
GAATAAGAAGATGAAGAATATGATTCTGCCAAAAACCTTCCATCTTTTGAAACAGACAGGTAGGAGATATTTGGGATTTTGTGCAAGATTCGTTTTTTTTCTGGATCAGCGTGGTTTACTGTTTTTTTGTATTTGTCGTAGTAAAAAAAATTGTTTCCGCAGCTGGTGAGTGTTGGGTATGCGGAAAGTTTGTTGTTAAAATTGACGTTTTTTATCCAAGGATTTTCTGTTGGATTTGCAGGAATTTCTGGAACTTTAAGTTCAGCGTAAAATTCTTTCCACGCATCTTTTATTGAAATTCCGTAAACTTTTTTAAAGCATCCAAAGTATGTAAGAGTTTTTAAATTTACAGAGCGATACCAAAATTCTGCGTATTTTTCCATTCCATATTTTTTTTGAAGCCATCCGCAAAATGCTCCGCCGAACATATAACTTGCATTTCCTGCTGGAAAAACGTCCATTGCACCTTGAATCTCTGAGTATTTTGGAAATTTTCCTTCAATTTTTGATTGCTTTAAATTCTGTAGTGCATATTCACTGTTCAGTCTGCCTTCATTTTTGTCACTTTCAATTGAAACTGTTGCACCTTCCGCCCAAGCTTGGGTTATTGTAAGCAAGGCTGGATTGTAAACGTCGCCCAAAATTTTATCAAAGTTGAACCAAAAATCGTTTCTAAGGTTGTAAGTTATTGCGTGCGTTAATTCGTGTCTAAAAGTATTGAGTGTTTCGTCTGAAAAAACTGCAAGGCTTGTGGTGCAAACCGTGTCAAAAATTACGATGTGATTAAAAGGACCGCATGAAAAATATGCGTTAAAATCATCTTGGGCGGCGGAAATTACAACTGGCAGGCGGAATTTGTTTTTTAAGCTGAACTTTTCTGCAAGTTCTTCGTAGAGTGCGTCAGCATTTTCGTAAAGAATTTTTGCTGTTTGAATAGAAGTTTCTGGATAAATTATATCAAAATATTTTGTTTTGTTGATTTTAATGTTTTTTTGTCCGCTCATAATTCCTGTATAGGAAAAAATATTGAAGCAAATTAAAAACACAAGGCGATTGTTGAAGAG
>CAVIQW010000025.1:23374-33278 GCA_963644915.1 Paratractidigestivibacter sp. | reverse complement strand
CACAGATTCAACTTGGGATGCGGTAACCTGCGACTTTACAGCAACTGGCTACCGCCTTCCTACAGAGGCAGAATGGGAATGGGCGGCACGTGGCGGTGAAAATTACGCCTACGCAGGAAGCGCCACAGCGGACGACACAACGTGGCATAGTGGCAATTCAGAAAATTCAACCCACGAAGTAAAAACTAAGCAAGCCAACGGTTACGGACTTTACGATATGTGCGGAAACATAACAGAATGGTGCTGGGACTGGTACACTGATACAATCGCGGCCGACACTGCAGCAACAGGACCTACCTCTGGAACAGCTCGTGTTATACGCGGTGGCAGCTGGTATGATACTGCCTCAGTATCTGCCACTGTAGCAGCCAGAAGTAGCAGCGACACAACATTTGAATATGGCAACGACACAATAGGTTTCCGCATGGTTCGAAACGCACAGTAAAAAAGTCCGGTTCTACCACAACGAACTGTGAAAGAACCGGACATCTTGTAAAAATCAATAGCCCAAAATTCGACTTTTAGCTAACAATCAGTGCTTTATTTTTGAGGGATGAATTAAGGATAAGAAATGCCGCGATGCTGTTTCGATTATGTTGCGGTTTTTGACAAGAATCGACTATGCTGTAAACTTGTTCCAGACTGATTTCGGTCATGGCGTACCTCTTTGCTTTTTTTCTGCAAATAAAATTTTAAAGATTTACGCCATTTTTGTAAATTTATTTGATTAAGTCGAAATTTGGGCTATTAGACTGTTCTGTCACATTCAGCACGAATCAATAAAAGCAGCGGATTTTGTGTCCATCTGAAAGCGTCCTGAACTCCGGAAGTTCCGCCCGGCATTTTTCTGTTGCTTTTGGGCAGCGGTAGGCAAACGGGCAGCAATGCTCCTGTTCTAGGGTAGTTTTTACTTCAATATTTGACGTTGAAAGTTTTCCGGCAGCCCCTTCAAAAAGAAGTTTTGTATACGGATGAAGTGCATCTTTATACAAAGTCCGGGCATCGCCTTCCTCCACCACAACTCCACGGAACATAACACCGATTCTGTCGCAAAAATACGAGGCAACCTTTAAATCGTGCGTGATAAAAATAAAACTCAAATTTCTTTTTTGCCGTAAATCCTGCAGAAGATTTATAATCTGCCCCTGAATAGAAACGTCCAACGCTGAAACAACTTCATCGCACACTAGAAGTTCGGGATTCATAATCAGACCGCGCGCAATCGAGATTCTTTGCCGCTGGCCACCAGAAAATTCCGACGGTCGACGCTTTAAATCTTCCGTAGAAAGCCCGACTTCCTGAATAATTTCTTCAGCACGCTTATGGGCATTTTCTTTTCCGTTCCACAAGGATGAATAACGCAATGCAGAAACAAGAATTTCGTAGACACTCATACGCGGATTCAAGGATTTTGCAGGGTCTTGAAAAATATATTTAACTTTTTCGCGGTAACTCTTTAATTCCCTTTTGCTAAAAGAAGAAATATCGCGGTCAAAAAACTCAATTTTTCCAGAAGTCTGCCTGTACATCTGCACAATCAGCCGGGCTGTCGTGGTTTTTCCGCAACCAGATTCGCCAACAATTCCATAAGTTGAACCAGCAGGAATTTCAAATGAAACGTCGTTCACGGCGTAGACAATTTTTTTATTTTTGGCAAAAAATCCAGCCTCAAGATTGAACTGTTTTGTAAGCCCAGAAACTTTTAGCGCGATTTTTTTATTTTTTGAATCAGAAACAAAACCTGTTTCGCAAGAATTTACATCTTTAGTCAAATTTTTCCTCTTTTGAAATCGAAGCCATTTTTCCGTTCGTGTAATGTTCGCCAAATTTTGGCAATGCGGAAATCAACGCTTTTGTATATGGATGTGCCGGATTTTTCATAATTTTTTCGGAAGAATCAGTTTCAACAACTTTTCCATGGTACATAACGCAAATTCTGTCGCTTATCTGTGCCACAAGATTTATATCGTGACTTATAAAAATAATTGAAAGTCCACGTTCCTGCTTCAATTGCAAAAGTAAAGAAATTATCTGAGCCTGAATTGTCACATCCAGCGCGGTAGTCGGCTCATCCGCAATCAAAAGTTCGCAGTTCTGCGCAAGCGCCAGCGCTATTCCTATTCTTTGCAACTGACCGCCAGAAAACTGGTGCGGAAAAGCCTTTAGCCGCCCAAACGAATCCGGCAACCCCACATCCTTTAAAAGACTTGCGGCCTTTTTGTCAGATTCTTCCCTTGTAATATCCAGCTCAGAAACCCTGAACGTTTCAAAAAATACGCTTCCAATATTCTGCAGAGGGTCAAAACTTCTTCCCGGCTCCTGAAAAATCAGTGCAATTTTTTGTCCGCGGAAGTTCCGCAGTTCTTTTTGCCCAAGACTTGTTAAATCTATGCCGTTAAAATAAATTTTTCCAGACATTTCTGCATTTTGCGGTAGAAGCCCAGGAATTGCAGTTGTAGAAACCGACTTTCCTGACCCTGATTCTCCAACAATTCCCAAAATTTCGCCTTTATTTATATGGAAAGAAACATCCTTTACAGCCTGAACCAAGACTTTTTTTGTTCCACGCAGCATCCTGAACGAAACGGCAAGATGTTCAACCGAAAGCAAAGAATCTTTATTTTCGCACGGAGGATTTTCAGTTTTTTCAGCATTGGCAAGTTTCCGTCTTTTAAACACAATATTGTACGGATCAAAAAAGTCACGCAACGCATCGCCCAAAAAGTTAAAAGCAAGCGTAACAAGAAGAAGCATTAAAACCGGCCACAAAAGCCACGGAAAATTCCGTAAGTTAGAAAGCGTTGAAATATCCCGGTTTATCAATGAACCCCAACTGACCGCAGGATCGCTTATCCCAAGCCCAAGATATGAAAGAGTCGTTTCACTCATTATAAATCCTGGAACAGAAAGAGCCGTGCTTACAATCAAAAGACTTGAAATTTGCGGAATTATATGCCTAAAAATCACTACAAGACTTGGAATTCCTTCCAATTGTGCGTCCACAACAAATTCCTCACGCTTTATTGAATGAACCATACCGCGGATTGTGCGTGCGCTTCCCGGCCAGCCAACCAATGCCAGAATCAACGTAATCACCATATACGATGTGCCAGAGTCCATTTTTGTATTCAAAAGAGAACGCAAAAAAAGAATAAAATAAAGCGACGGAATCAGCATAAAAAATTCCGCAAAGCGCATAATTGCCCAGTCGGTAACGCTTCCAAAATACCCAGAAAATCCGCCAAGCACAATCGCAAGCAAAAGAGAAATCGCAGTAGCAACAAAACCAATCGTAAGAGAGATTCTGCTGCCGTAGACAATTCGACTAAAAAGGTCACGACCAAGATTGTCCGCTCCCAAAAGATAAACAGGATATTCAGAATCAGAGCCAAAAAGATGAGTGCGGCAGGGAATAACTCCCAAAATCTTGTACGGCTCGCCTTTTACAAAAAGTTTAAAATTGTGAATACACTCCGCATCCTTTACCCGAACGTAATTCCATGTGGACTTATTTATCGCACGGTATTCACGAACCTTTAGTCCATTTTTTGTAAGTTGAAGATTTGCCGGATGAAAAGTGTTATTTTCGTAAGTTCTAGTCGCTGTGTACGGAGCAAAAAATTCCGCAAAGACCATCATAAAATACACAACCAAAAGAAAAACCACGCTTGTAAATGCAAGAGACCGAGTTCTTAAATACTGCAGAAAATTCTTCATCAACTTTGCTATTTCTAGTTGTTCTTCATCCAGTTTTTTATGCCGCGAACAACATCAGAATCAATAACATGCTCAATGCGGCAAGCGTTCTGTTCAGCCTGCTCTTCTTCAAGACCTGTAATTTTCATCAGGAATTTTGTAAGGAGCTGGTGTCTGTCGTAAACATCCTGTGCCTTTGCAAGACCTTTTTCAGTAAAATTGATATGCTGATTTTCATCAACAAAAATATAGCCGTCTTCTCTTAAAATTCCCATCGCACGGCTTACGCTAGGTTTTGAAACATTCAACTTGTGGGCAACATCAACAGAATGACATTCATTTTTTTCCTGCCAAATCATCAAAATCGCTTCAAGATAATCTTCACCAGATTCGTACATCACTATTGCTCCTATCAGTTTCCTTCGCAAACAGTATAGCACAAAATCGTGATGTACGATAGTTTTAATCGTTAGCCATAACTTCCTTTGAAAGTTCAAGAATCATATTGTAGATTGGCTTTCCGCCAGGAACCATTGGTAAAACCATCTCGTCTTTGTCAACTCTTGCATCGATAATTGCGGCTTTTCCAGATTCAAACGCTTCGTCAAAAACTTTTGCAAATTCCTTTGCGTTTGTAACCTTGTAGCCTTTGATTCCGTAAGCATCCGCAAGTTTTACCCAATCAGGTCCAAAATCCAGCGTTGTCTGGCTGAACCTTTTTCCATAGAAAAGACGCTGCCACATACGAACGTTTCCAAGCGCATTGTTATTTTCAACAACAATTACAATAGGAAGATTATAATGCGCAATTGTAGCAAGTTCGTTGCAATTCATACGGAACGAACCGTCACCTGCAATATGAACAACCCGGCTTCCTGTCTTTGAAAGAGAAATTCCAATCGCCGCGCCAGTTCCATAACCCATAGTTCCAAGACCACCAGACGTAACAAAACGGCGTTTTTTACCAAACGGATAAAACTGAGCCGTCCACATCTGATGCTGACCGACTTCCGTAGTAATAAAGCAGTCATCGCCAACAACCTCGTGGATATGCTCGCAGATAAATTTTGGATTAATAGAATCTTTTGGATTTTTATCGTAACAAGATGGATATGTCTTTTTCCATTCATTAATTTGAGAAAGCCATTCCTTGTGTTCATTTTTGTTTACAAGAGGAATAAGTTTTGAAAGAACATCTTTTACGTCGCCCACAACGCTTGCATCTGAATCGATGTTCTTGTTGATTTCCGCAGGGTCAATATCAATATGAAGAATTTTTGCACGTTCAGCAAACTTTGAAGGATCGCCATAAACGCGGTCAGAAAAACGCGCACCGATTGCAATCACAAGATCCGCTTCGGTGATTCCCATGTTGCTTGCGTAAGTTCCGTGCATTCCAACCATCCAGGTACAAAGCGGATGGTTGGAAGGAAAAACGTCACGTCCCATCAATGATTCGCTTACAGGAATACCAGCCTTTTCCGCCAACTGCAAAAGTTCCTCTTCCGCACCAGAAATCTTTACACCGCCACCAGCATAGATTATCGGGCGTTCAGAAGCATTAATCATTTCAGCGGCTTTCTTTATGTCGTCTTCGGCAGGAGTTGGAACAGTAACCGCACGCTTAAAACTAGAAGCATTCAACGCAGCCCGTGCAAGAGAATCCGGATTTTTTGAAGGTTCAAATTTATACTGAACATTCAACGCCGTTACATCCTTTAAAATATCAACAAGAACCGGTCCTGGACGGCCAGATTTTGCAATAAGGAACGCTTCCCGGATTGTCTGAGCCAAATCCTTTATATCTTTTACAAGGTAATTGTGCTTTGTAATAGGCAAAGTTACGCCAGTAATGTCAATTTCCTGAAAAGAATCACGCCCTAGCAAAGCCTTTCCAACATTACACGTGATTGCAACAATTGGAACAGAATCCATATAGGCAGTTGCGATTCCTGTAACAAGATTTGTTGCTCCCGGACCAGATGTTGCCATGCAGACACCAACTTTTCCTGTTGCTCGTGCATATCCGTCCGCGGCGTGGCTAGCCCCCTGCTCATGCGCAGTAAGAATATGTTTAATACGGTCAGAATTCTTATAAAGTTCATCATAAATATTAAGAATACAGCCTCCTGGGTAACCGAAAACCGTATCTACGCCTTGCTCTATAAGACATTCAATAACAATCTGAGAACCGTTTATCAACATAACATTTCCTTATTCTACTTTAAAAATATGATATAGAATAACGTTTTTTTATGTTGTTTTCAATGCGTGGGCAAGCGTGCGTGGGCAAAAATTGAATTCTATCTTATGTCGTCAACAACAATGTTCAGGCTTGCCAAAATTTCTTTCACCTTAGATTCTGTAACTCCGGCAACTTTTACTGTAAGACGGCGTTTTCCTGCTTCTTTCATTTCCCGTGTAACAAGAGAAACAAGATTTCCATTCACTTTTGCAATTTCGTTCACAATTTTTGAAAGTTGGCCCGGAGTATCATCCAGAGTAAGAATAAAACGAACACCTGGTTCGCGCGAGCCAAACATATCTGTAAAAAGTTGGAACAAATCGCCTTCCGTGATGATTCCAACAAGGCACTCACCAGACATTACAGGAACACAACCAATTCCATTGTCAACCATAAGTTTTGCGGCGTTTTCAACAACCTCTGACTCTGAAACTGAAACAACATTCTTGGTCATAATTTTTTCAACTTTGATTTTTGAAAGAAGATAACCGATTTCAAACATATCAAGCGTTGTAGCATCAGAAGGCGCGGCTTTTGCCAAATCTTTTTTTGTAAGAATTCCTACAAGATTATTGTTTTTGTCTACTACAGGAAGTTTTCCGATATTTTTTTTGGTCATCAAAGCCTTGGCTTCTGTGATTGAATTTTCCGGTGCAATTGTAATAGGATTTTTTGTCATTACATTTTTTACCAACATAAGCAACTCCAATGAAAGATTGTTTAATTATACCACGAAAATATAAAAGTAAATGAAAAATTTTAGCCGCCTAGATATGCGTTCTTTACTGAATCGTCGTTCAGGAGGTCTGCGGCGTTGCCAGATTTTTTTATTTCTCCAGTTTCAAGAACGTATGCACGGTCCGCAATAGAAAGTGCCTTGAACGCGTTCTGTTCAACAAGAAGAATCGTTGTTCCGTCCGCATTGATTCGCTTTATGATTTCAAAAATCTCGTCAACAAGAATCGGGGCAAGTCCCATTGAAGGTTCATCGAGCAGCAAAAGTTTTGGCCGGCTCATAAGGGCACGTCCCATAGCAAGCATCTGCTGTTCACCGCCAGACAAAGTTCCTGCCGCCTGCTTAATACGTTCCTTAAGGCGCGGAAAAAGCGAAAAAACGTGTTCAATATCTTTGTTAATTCCACCCTTGTCCTTTCTAAGATATGCTCCAAGCTGAAGATTTTCCAGAACCGAAAGATTTGCAAACACACGGCGACCTTCTGGAACTTGAATAAGATTTTTTGCCACAATTTTATCCGCCGCAAGATTTGTTATATCTTCACCGTCAAAAAGAATAGTTCCACTTTGTTTTTTGATAATATTTGAAATTGAATGAAGCGTTGTTGTTTTTCCGGCACCGTTTGAACCAATCAAAGTAATTATTTCGCCCTGATTTACTTCAAAACTGATTCCGTGCAACGCCTTGATTGCACCGTAACTTACACAAAGATTTTTTACTTCAAGCATCATAGTCAGATTCTCCTAAAACGAGCGTTAATTGTTTCCAAGGTATGCTTTTACAACTTCCGGATTCGCCCGAATTTCCCCTGGAGTTCCTGCCGCAATGATTCTGCCGTAGTTCAAGACCATAATTCGTTCGCAGATTCCCATAACAAGTTTCATATCGTGTTCAATCAAAAGGATTGTAAGATTAAATTCGCTTCGGATAAACGCAATCAGTTCCATAAGTTCTTTTGTTTCCTGCGGATTCATTCCCGCGGCAGGTTCATCTAGCAACAGCAACTTAGGATTTGAGGCAAGCGCACGAACAATTTCAAGTTTTCGCTGCTCTCCATACGGAAGATTTTTAGCCTTTTCATCAGCCTTTCCAGAAATCTTAAAAAGCTCCAAAAGATTCATTGCTTTTTCAGACATAACCTTTTCATCATGGCGAAATTTACGAGTTCTGAACAGAACATCAAAAGCCGAAACACGACGCTGGTTGTGGAGCGCAATAAGAACGTTATCTTTTACAGAAAGTTCACCAAAAAGTCGGATATTCTGAAAAGTCCGGGCAATTCCAAGTTTATTCAGCTGGGCAGGTCCAAGTTTATTTATAACGTGAACTTTGTCATCTTTATCCCAAAAATTTATCTGACCGCTTGTAGGCGTATAAATTCCAGAAACCATATTGAACATTGTTGTTTTTCCAGCACCGTTCGGACCGATAAGACCAACAAGTTCACCATCGAACAAATCAAAAGAGACATCGCTTACAGCGCAAAGACCGCCAAACACAATCTGAACATCAGAACATTGAAGAACCAGTTTTTTTTCAGCCATTATCGCACCTCTTTTTTAGAAAATTTTGCAGGAAGTTCCAGAAAGAATTTCTTTACGAGTTTGAAACAGCCTTTGATTTTTGCAGGAAGCCTCAAAAAGAATCTTTTTAGTCCGCCAGATTTAATCCAGTCAAAAGTATTAACAAAACTAAATTCTTTTGTACCAAGAAGTCCTTGAGGTCTAAAAAGCATTACAAGGATAAGAACAACCGGGTAGAAAAGCAGACGGTAATTCTGAAGGAAACGCAACGCCTCTTGAAGATAAGTCAAAACAAAAGCGGCAAGAACTGAGCCAGTCATAGAACCCATTCCGCCAAGAACAACAAAGATAAGATAGTCAATTGACTTAGTAAAGGCAGCCTGCTCCGGCTTGATAAAACCTACGTACATAACGTAAAGAGCGCCACCAATTCCGGCCACAAAACTTGCAAGAACAAAACCTGCCATCTTATAGTGAAAAACGTGAATTCCACACGAATTTGCGGCAATTTCATCTTCGCGGACAGCAAGAATAGCACGTCCAAAAGTAGAGCGGATAATATTCTGCACAAAAACCACAACAAGAACCAGAACGATTGTAACAACAAGAACCGCAATCGTAGGATTCAGCGTAAGAATTGTAGGAAAAGACTTTCCGTTAGGACCACCAGTCCACTGCTTTAAATTAACAAGAACTACGCGGATAATCTCGCCAAACGCAAGAGTTACAATCGCAAGGTAGTCGCCTTCAAGTTTCAAAGTTGGAAAACCAATCAAAAATCCAAAGAAAGCTGTTATAAGACCAGCGCAAATCACGGCCAGCGGAAGCGGAAGATGGGCATTCGTATTCAGCAGAATTGTGGCATACGCGCCCAAAGCCATAAAACCGGCCTGACCAAGGCTAAGCTGCCCCGTAATTCCAGAAATAATATTTACGCTTATCGCCATAATCGCGTAAATTCCGGCAAGAGCAAAAACACCGGAAGAATAAGCGTCCATAACACCAGTAAAAGTGAGCAAAGTTGGAACAGCAATCACAACAAGGCTAACAACTGAAAGAATAAATGTATTTCGTACAAATTTGTTTTTCATTTTGACCTCATAAAATCTAAAACATCGGAAAATCAAACTTTAACAGTTGTCTTTTTGCCGAACAGACCAGCCGGTTTTACAAGAAGAATAACAATCAGAATTATGTAAGAAATCGCATCCGCATACTGACTGCTTAAATATCCTTTTGTTAAAGTTTCTGCAATTCCAAGAATTATACCGCCGGCCATTGCACCAGGAATTGAACCGATTCCACCAAGAACCGCGGCAACAAACGCCTTAAGTCCAGGAATGTAGCCCATAACAGGGTCAACCTGCGGATACGCCGTTGCATAAAGAACACCGCCCGCACCAGCCAAAACAGAACCAACAACAAAAGTAATCGCAATGATTCTGTTAACATTTATTCCCATAAGGGCAGAAGCCTTTAAATCGTAAGAAACAGCCTGCATTGCCTTTCCAGTTTTTGTCTTGTTTACAAGGAAATTAAGAAGAACCATAAGAACCGCACTAGAAATAATTACAACAAGCTGAAGATTCGAAATAGAAAGAATACCAAACGTAAAATTTTTTGTTTCCATCGTAGGAAACTGACGCGGATCTGGACCAACAAAAGGAAGAACGCGCATAAGATTCTGAAGAATAAGTTCAACAG
>CAVIQW010000025.1:1009-23364 GCA_963644915.1 Paratractidigestivibacter sp. | reverse complement strand
GTTCAACAGCGATTGCAGTAATCAAGGAATTAAGACGGGGCGACTCACGCAAAGGGCGGTATGCAAAACGTTCAATCAGTATTGATAAAAGACCGCAAAGAACCATAGCCGCGATAAATGCACCAGCCATTCCAAAAGCACTAGCCCCAAGTGCCAAAAGAACAAAATAGCCAACATAAGCGCCGACCATCATAACATCACCGTGGGCAAAATTTATAAGCTTTACAATACCATAAACCATGGTGTAGCCAAGTGCAATCAACGCATAAATGCTTCCAAGCGACAAACCATTTATAAGCTGTTGAACAAAAATAGAACCAGAATTCACAAGTTCACCCCAAATATTTTAAACTTCATATAATTTTAGTTGTAATAGCCAAAAATGAAAAGGGGAAAAAATAACCAATAAGATTTTCTATGCAGATTTTTACAAAAAAAATCCCTGAAGCAAGGTTGATTTTACCTGTTTCAGGGAAGAAGATTTTTTAGGCTGGGGTTGTTGTTTTACATGTGACCGATTCTAGCCTGATCACTTGTCATGTCATCGCAATCTTTTTTTTCTGCAGAAGTTGATGCATCATCTGGACAGCCTTCACTTGCTATATCAACCATAGAAATATCCCATGGAGAGCAGTCCATCAAAGAACCGCCGTTTGTTGTAAGCTGTCGGACACCGATTCCTGTTGACTGCAAGTATGCTTTGTCAATTCCTAAAGTAGAAAGTGGAATTGTATACCAGTAACTCATGTCAAGATCCCCTGTAGAAACAGAAGTGTAAGTTGTGCTTGCAAGTAAATCGTTTCCGTCTTGACCAGAAGTTGTTCTGTTGTCCGTTGGTGTTGATTCATAATAAATCGTCTTACTTACAGCACATTGTCTTTGATATTTTACACTGATTCCAGAAGTGCCAGTTTTTGTACCAGTATTAAAACTAAAACAATAATCATCATCATAACTAAAGACACCTTCACTTGTTGTTTTAAACAAACCTGGCGTTCCAACTTCTACAAAAGTTCCGTCAAATTCTCCATATTTTGAAGAATGATAGAAAAGCGCATCAAATCCTTGAGCGTCAGAAAAATCAATTGACCCCCAAATAGGCTCATTTTTCGAAACAACAGTAGGTTTTGTGGCATTTGCCCCCTTTCCAGTATTAAACAACATTCCCAAAGGAATATCACGGTTATTCCACCATGCATTATCACTTCCTGCATAGTCATGACACATAAAACTTGCTCTATCTGCAATATTTGTAAGTTCCACCATTAAATACAAGTTTGTATCATCATAAGCAGCATACAGAGCATAAACATCATACGGAACTTCCTGATGTCCTTTCCAAGTTCTAGGGTCATCATAAGCGGCATTCTGTGCAATCCGTTCAGCATCAGTCCAGTCGCTCCAACTTGAAATAGTCTTGTTTGTTCCCACCGCACCGTTTTTATTCGTCCAGTAGTATTCGCTTGCCACAACTTCGGCTTTTGTATAAGAAACCGTTACTGTGTATGTTGCGCTTGCTGAGCCATTTTTAACTGTGATTGTAAATGTTTTTGAGCCGCCGTCTGAAACTGTCTGCGGGTCTGTTACGGTTACGGTTGCAGAACTTGCATTTGCTTTGGCAGTTACGGTTACACTCAAAGAATCGCCTGAACCTGTAAGTGATTTTGTAAAACTTGTTCCGCTTATTGTTCCGATTGAAGAACCGTTTACATTAATAGAAGAAAGTGTTACATCATTTTCTGTTTCTGCTTTTCTTGCTACAGAAATTTTGTATGTTTTTACAGTTCCGTCTTCTGCAGTTACCGTGATTGTAAAATCTTTTGCTGAACCAGCAGTCAACGTTGTTGCCGAACTTGGGGAAACTGCTACAGTCGCTTTGGAAGAATTTGCAGTTGCCGTTACGGTTGCACTTTTAGTCTTGTTTGAAACTTCACAAGAAGTAACTACGCCAACAGAAGAACCGTTCACTTTTATGTCGCTTAAAGTTGCGTCGCTGTCCAAAACTGGTGCGGCTGTAGGGTCGGAATCGTAGAACGTATCAGAAGTGTAATCGTACCAGAAAGTTCCAGCAATCTTTGAGTCCAAATCACCACTCTTATTTCCACCTTGAGGAATAAGAATGATTTTGATTTTTTCTGTGGAGCTTCCATATTTTTCAGAAACATTAATCATATACCAGCCACTAGGGTCATTCATATAATCAGAAGTTGCCGCTGTTGTCAAAGTTGTTCCAGGCCAATCGCCACACAATTTAGTTACTGAAGTTTCTGAAGTTTCTGTCCAAGCATAAAGATTTGTATTTGCCGCACACTTTACAAAAATAACCGTTTTTCCAGCCAGCGCATTTCCGATAAAATCTGAATAAGTAGCCGTTCCGCCACTAGTAACATTTACACTTCCGGCTTTTTTTGTTGCACTTCCGTCGTTCACATAAACATTCCATGTTCCAGGAGCAACATTTGACGCGCTCGCACTAGTCTGACTGTCAGAAGAAACAGAAACCTTTCCAGAAAGAGGGTCGTCAATCCAGATTGAATAACCAGAAGCACCTGAAATATTAGAAAAAGTAACACTTCCTGCAGTCTGAATATAAGAAGAAACACTTGCAGAAGAATTAGTTTTATACGCCGCGGCAAATCCGTCCGCATCAAAAAGATATGCACTAGAAACGCTATCAAAACCGCTAAGCGTAACTGAAGAAACATCAACACCTGCGTTCAGCAAAGCAAGATACGCTTTTCCTTTTGCGGAATCCGCACCGTCTTTAATAAGAGCAATTGTATTGTTTCCTGATTTTATTTCAACAGCCTTGTAAAGATATTTCACAGGAACTGATTTTGCAGAATCCTTGTAACCTGTAACTTCAATTATTCTGTTTTTTCCTACTGGAATATTTTCTATCGTGTAAGTTCCGCTTCCGCCAGAAATGTTTACATCCTTTGCAGAATATTTTGCTGTTTTAGAAACATAAACGGTTACGTCCGCACTGATAATTTCATTTTTATCAACATAGCGTTCACCTGAACCGAATACTATAGTTCCAAAATTTTCGTCACCTGAATCAGAATTCAGTTCCGCCAAATCGGAACAACCAAACATCACCAGAGAGCAAAGAATGCCTCCAATGATTTTTGCAAACTTTTTCATTTTTCCTTCCTTAATAACTCCACGTTAGTGGCAGCACAGGAGGTGCTGAATCAAAGTTTATGAAGTGCTCTGCACGTAATAAACTTTAGTGATAAAAATTACACGGATGTAATTTTTATCACACCTCCTTAAAATTTTCATACTTTTTTATTAAACCGCCACACTCCGCTTTTCCCACACGGAATGTGATGGAATATCACTTTTTTAGTATTATTGCGCAAAAATTGTAACGCCAGTTCCTTCACACGTTGTATCACTTGAACTTACAGCACCAGTTTTGTTCATAACCATTGTACCTTTTCCACTTAAAGTCAAATTACTTCCAGGATTTATTACAATTGTTAAAGTTTTATTTGCATTCTCTGGCGAAGAAGAAGAATTTGTTACCGTGTAATAAATAACATTTCCGCTTATCTTTGTTGAACCGACTCCATTTCTATTTCGTAATGCGTCGTTGTCCTTGCGGAACTGAATCATATCTTTATGGTAATTAAAACAGTCAACGTATTTTGCCTTGTAACTCCAGTCAATCTGATTCATTTCCTGACCCCACATATAAGAGTTGTGGGCTTCGCTTGCAAAAGTTCCTACCGCCTTTGTACGAAGGAATTCGTCGCCTGCGTGAATGAACGGAATTCCCTGAGCCGAAAGCAAGATTCCATGTCCAAATTTAACGATTGCGTCCGCATAACTTGTATAATTAGTTCCTGCGGCGGCAATTTTGTCGTAGAAACAAAGATTATCGTGCGCCATAAGGTAATTTACAGCCTGCTCAGGATTTGCAGTAAAATATCGTGTCCAAACACCTTCACTGTCGCTTCCCAAGCCTGTACCCGAACCACGTAAACCCACAGTTGTATTCCAGTAAGTAGAATCACCGTCTTTGTCAGTTTTTCCGCTAAAGATATAACCTAAAGTATTTCCATCATCACTTGAACCTTTTAAAGTTTCACGCCATTTTCCAGCAAAACAACCGATATGGGCATTTGAAAGTTCCGAAATTGCAGAAGCATAACCATAATCTGTAGAAGAATTATTATTACACTGCCAAGGCTCGCCCTGCATCAAAAGATTCCTGTCTTTTGTTTCTTCGTTTGTATTGTTCAAATATTCGCCCCAGTCCTTTAAGGCCGCTTTTGTAAAGATTGCCATAAGGTCAAATCTAAAGCCGTCAATATTGTATTCTTCTGCCCAATATTCCAAAGAATCACGAACCATTCGGCTTACCATTGAATTAGAAACATCAACTGAGTTTCCACATCCAGACAAATCAGTTGCGGTGTAATATTTTGAAGAAATATTTTTGAACATTTCATTTGCAAAAGTATGATTGTAAACAACATCCATCACAACTCGGATTCCGTTCTTGTGGAACTCGTTAATCATTTCCTTTACTTCGCGGATTCGTTCAACATAATCACCCGGACAAGTTGAATATCTGTCTTCTGGAACATTATAGTTTACCGGGTCATAACCCCAGTTATAGATTTCGCCAGTTTTGTCTACATATTTTGTTGCAAAATCGTACATCGGCATAATCTGAACATGCGTAACTCCTAATTCCTTTAAATGGTCAAGACCAGTTGTTACAGTTGTATTTCCACTTGTGTATGTAGTTCCGGTTTCTGTCATTCCTGGGAACTTTCCTCTATACTTTTCAGTTCCGTTCCATGTAGATGAAGAAGTAAAATCGCCAACATGAACTTCGTAAACAACTGCGTCAGTTCGTTTTTCAAGAACTGGTCGAGTTGCCCAGCCGTCTGTTGGTTCAGTCAAAGACATATCCACTACAATATTTACGCTAGGACCAGCCCAAGAAGAGCCTGTTGGTCCGCCAGTATAGAATGCGGTATTGTTGCAAAGAACATTCGTTTTCTGCTGATTTCCGTCGTACTTAATCATCTTGCCATAAGGGTCGCGAACTGCCACGCCACCGATTTTGAACTGGTATTCCGCAAGATGTAAGTTACCCGGAACTGTTACACCGTAAATATTAGAAGAATCTGGGTAATCACCGTTTACGGTAAAGCCTTTTTCGCAAGTATATGAGGTTGTTTCTCCGCCAACTGGAGTTACTTCTACAGTTACCGTACTTGAATCTGGTGACCAAATACTGAACGAAGTTGCTTTTTTTGTGTAATATGCGCCGAGCCTAGTTGGAACTGTACTTGTTGTGTCACTTGCATTTAGTTTTACACTTAAAGAGTCTGTTCCTTTTGCGTTTGTAACGCTTGCAGTAACGGAAAACTCTCCTTCGCTTGTAATTCCTGCCGCAGAAAGTTTTACGGTAGTTGTTCCAGCGGTAAGAGTTCCTGACTTTGTGCCGAATTTGTATGTTCCGCTTGTAAGTTCAGTGTTTTCACTTGTTACTGTAAATGTAATTGAACCTGAAAGAGAAACATCATCGCCTTCACTGTAATTTATGCTTACAGTAGGAGGAAGAGGAACAGCCGGATTTTCTATATCAACAGTCAAGCCTTCGCCTGAAAGTGCCTTAAAGTTTGAAGAAATTGAAGAGCCGTTTGTGTCCTTTGTTCCAGAAGAACCGCCGATATATTCCCACTCGCCTTCTGTAATATAAAGGTCGTTTGTCTGAGCTGTTCCAACTGTCGAGCCACTGTTTTTATTGAAAATTACTTTCGCCGCAGTTTTTTCAAGTGTGTAGTCATAATAACTACCGTTTTGGGTCATAGACTTTCCAGGCCAAGTTCCGCCAGTGTAATTGTCTGAATCCTCAGAAGGATTCCATGCCCAGATGTAAGAATATCCCAGCGAAGTCGGAACGTGCAGAACGATTTTTCCTGTAACCGCTTCCTCATAAGAAAGTTTTACAGAAGTTTCCGCATCCTCCGCAACTGCAATCGTCTTTGTTTCAACTTTTGCTCCTGTAGAATCAAAAACCCAAAGACACCATGTTCCTGGAGTCGCCTTTAATTCCGCTGAATATGAAGAAGATGAAACGCTCTGTTTTTTTGTTGCAATGTCCGTAATTTGATAAGAATAACCCGAACAGCCGGAAGCGGTAACCTTTACAGTTCCGTAACCCAAAATAAAATCTGAATCAGATGTTCCAAGGGCAATCGCCTGTGCATCAATCAGACTTGGATGAACATTATGCGTTTTAATAAGAGATTCAATTTTTTCGCTGTAAGATTCTTTTTCAGTGTTTCCGTATTCTGAAATGTCGGTTCTTGCCTTTATCAAATTGTAGTAGACAGAACCCAAAGGCGTTGAATCCCAGTTTACGGTAATTATTCCGTTATCGCCTTCTTTAATTTGGTCTATAAGAGCGTACAAAACCGCTCCGCTTACCTGCGACTTTACTTCCACAACACGATTGTTTCCTGTAGGAATATTTTCAATCGTAAAAGTGCCTTTTCCTTCAGAAGAAACAGGAATAGAAACTGCCGCCGTAGAACAGAGTTTTAATTCCTGCTGATAATAAATCTTTACTTGTGCCGTGCCTAAAGTTTCATAATCCAAAGCACGATTTTTTTTATTTTCTGTGTCTAAATTTTCAGTTTCAGACGTTCCAACTCTGATGTAACCTGTTCCTTGAACTGCCCCGGAAGAATTTTCTTCAAGAGAATTAGCACATCCTAAAACAAAAAGAGATAAAACAACTGACGCAAAAACCGATAAATTAAAAAATCTTTTCATTTTTTCTCCATACTCTGACTATTTTACAAGAATATATCTTGCAGAAAGAGCCGGAACTGTTACTGTACCGCTGAAAGTTTCCCCGGTAAGCAAGTCTGTTCCGCTTGCACTGAATGATTTTGACGATGAAGAATTATAGTTGAACGCAATGTAAATTGTTTCTCCGCCACCAACTTTTTTTGCAACGTAAAAATCTTTTTCACCAATTACCTGTTCATTTGTTCCGTTCCACAAAGCCTCGTGTTCAGAACGTACAGAAAGACATTTTTGTGTCCAATCGTGAATAGTCTGCTCACGAGTGTTGAATCCGCTGATTTTTCCAGAAGAACGAGCAACATTATCCGAACCCCAGCCAGTAGTTGTTGTTGCATTATGGTCACCAATTTCATCACCATAATAAATTGTTATTGGTCCACTGTATGCAGCCTGAGCCGCCAAAAGAACCATATTTCGTTTTGCATAGTTGTCACTTTCAAAGCCATCATTATATTTTTTGTTGATTAAATCTCCAACTCTGAACAAGTCATGATTTGAAAGCATAAAATTCGGGTAATATGTTTCGTAAGAACCGTCATCTTCTTTACAAGAATATCCTTTTTCTGAATAAGTTTTATACAGATAACTCAAACCTGTTGTGATATTGCCAGTTGAAGTGCCACCCCATTCCTGAGCAAAACCTTGAACAACCTGATAATATGCCGGAAAATCAAAACAAGAATTCAAACCATAACCAGCAGAATTTCCAGGTTTTACAGTTCCATTCTGAATAGTTTCAGCCGCACCACGCCAATGTTCACCTACCATATAGCCCAAAGTTCCCCAATCTGTACCCAACGTTCCATTTGAAGAAGCAGCTTCTTCCACTACTTTTCGAATATCATACCAATAATTGTGTCCGCCAGTGTTACAATTATCAGCTGTTGTTCCAAGCGCATTTTCTCCAAAGGCAACCTGATAGCACTGGTCAAAGCGCCAACCGTCAATTTTATGCTCTGTAATCCAATAGCGGGCAACATCAGAATAATATTTCAATGAATTTGAATTATTTGCGTAATCAACAGGATTATTTCCTGATGGAGAAATACCTGGATTATTAACACCTTTCACATTAGGAACAGTACCGACCGAGCCTTTTTTTGATGCAGCATTATGACCAAATACACCATCAAGAATCACATTTATACCATTCTCATGACATACCGCAACAAGTTCATCAAATTTTGCCATTGTTCCAAAATTTGGATCAATATTAAAATAATCAGAAGCAAAATATCCTGTTGCATTAAGTTTATAATCTTCTGTATTGGAAGGAAAAATCGGAGTCATCCATAGAGCATTGCATCCAAGAACTTTTATATACGGAATAGCATCTATAATGCCCTGTAAATCACCGCCTTTAGTTTGATTAGAAGGTCCCCACATATCAGTATAACCAATTGATGGGTCTCCATCTTGGAAACTTGCAACCATAACCTGATAAATTCTTAATTCATTAAAATTAGTAACCAGTGTATTCACCGGTTTCTCAACAATAGAAATCGAGCCGGAAACCGTTTTGCTTCCTGCGGAATTTGAAATTGTTCCAGAAACTGAAATTGTGCCAACAGAAGTTGTAAAGTCCGAAACATTGAATGAGTTAGAGCCAATTGCAAGTGTTTTTGTAATTCCATTAATTGAAACTGTGTTTGAAATTAAAGATATGTCGCTTGAAACTGTAATTGTAAACGTACCGCCTAAATATGCTTTTGAAGAAATTGTTACAGATGGAGGAACCAGAAACGACTGTTTCTCTTCCCCACTTGCAGTTATGCGGTAAGTTCCTTTTTCGGTAAGAACCATATCACTTTCGTGTAATTTCTGTTGTGAAGAATTTGTAATCAAAATGCTGACAGAAGAAACTTTTTTAAACTCAAAAACATAATCAGAATCGCTCACCTCTGAATCCATTGCAATACCAGGGTACTCTGTATTTTTATATGTAGCCTTATCTGAACAATCCCAATAATGAATCAATGGATAATTCAATGACTTTGCAACAAGAATCTTTATTCCGTCATACTCAGTTACCTCAGTTTCTCCCAGCACAACTTCCGCCGCCGTACCAGAATCAACCGTTACACTTCCACTTTTTACAATTGAACCGTCTTTTACAGCGTAAACATTCCAAGTTCCCGGTGCAACATCAGAAATCGTTACTTCAGCAGCATCGTCAGAAATTGCGGAAGTAACTTTTGAGTTCGGGTCAGAAACCTGAATTGTGCAGCCAGAACAACCGTTTGCCGTAATCTTTACGCTTCCAGCCGTCAATACATAGGAAGAACTTGCCTTTAAAGAATTATTTTTAAAATCTGTAGCAATCGATGTGGCACAAATCAGACTTGCGTGCGTATCAGAAGGAATTGCATTGTTTATAGAAGAAAGTTGTTCGTCTGTAAGGGTTGTAAGATTCACGCCTTTTTCAAACAGGGCGGCAAAAACCTTGCCTTTTTTAGAAGTTTCCCAGTCTACTGTTACAGAACTATGTCCGCCTGCCGTTATATTGCAAACCGCATACAACGTAATTCCGTCAATTTTTGAATCTGCGGCAGAATCTTCATAAGCCTGAACTTCAACTACAGCATTAGTTGAAACAGGAATCTGTTCAATCTTAGAAAAAGTTCCAATACCTTTTGTAACAGTTGATACCGAGGCAGATTTTTCAAATTTATCGCCATTCGAATCAAAACCGAAAATTCTTACCCGAGCCGTTTTTATGTCGTCAACAAAAATTGCTCTTTTTTCTGAATCATTAACAGAAACAGAGCCGTACTCCAAATCATTTTTTTCAGAAACAAGGTCTGAACAACCAGAAAACAGCACAGCTCCAAGAACCAGAGCAACAACCGAAAACCGCTTTAGACTTTTCATTTTTTTTCCCTTAATTTTAGGCAAGAACCAAACTTTTTTAATCAACTTTCCCTAGAAAAAAATTGTAAGTCCACAATATCAATCCGTCAAATTAAAGATTTGTTATAAAGCAGAAGAACGCCAGTAACTAAAAAGTGTTTATACTAATTTTCACCCATCAGACATCCCCTAACACTTTGATTTACTAGAGCAAATTCTATTTCTACTGCTGTTCTATAAATGCAAAACCGTTTGCAGGAACGCTCAAAGAATATGTGCCAGAAGCCGAGATTGTCGAGTTTTCGTAAGTTCCGTCTGATTTGCAAGAAATCAATGTGTAAGTTCCTGAATTTACAGAAAATTCATAGGAATACGCACTTGTGCCTGTATTCAAACCAACGTAAGCGGTTTTTCCGTTGTACGTTCTTGTAAAAATAGCCTGGCTTCCTTTTAAAACCAGATTTTCCTGCTCGCCTTTTTGAATGCACGGACTGTTAGAACGAATTTCATTCAGCACTTTTAAATGCTTGTACATTGGCGGTTTATTTGTTTTTACGTAATTAATTCCTTCATCGCCAAGCATCCATCTTGAAACAACATCATCTTTATTTGTGCTTGGATGAGTTCCTGACCAAGAATACATTGCTTCTGTTCCATAAAAAACAATTGGAACTCCGCGGAAAATATAAATATAGTTCAGGGCATTTTTATATTGTGCCTCTGAAAATATTGCCTCATTTCTGTAACAGTCGTGGTTGTCTACAAACATTGCCGTCTTTGTGTATTCTTCTGGTGTCATGCAGGCAAACTGCTTGTCATCATTTGTAGCATTGTTATATATAGAAAAATCACCACCTTCTCTAAAAGCAGCCTGCATTTGTCCCGGATAGTCCAAACAACTCAAGTGCATATCAAGCATATGAAGCGAATCTGTAGTGTCCTTTGAATGTCTTGCAACAGCATCATAACGGCCGCACCAGGCTTCGCCAATCATGTAAAAATAATCGTTGCCTTTTGACTTTGCATAATTGTACATTGCGTCTGCAAATTCACCAGCAAATTCATTTGTAATGTATGCCATTGTATCAATTCTGAACGCATCCACCCCTGCGTCAATAAATTTTTTGTAGACATTTATCAAATGCTGCCTAGCATCCTTTCCATCTTCACCATGATCACCAAAATCTATCAAATCAGCACATTGCCATGAGTCAGTATATGCGTAAAATCCATTCTTAAGATTATTTTCATCATAATAAGGGTCAAGCGTTTTCCAAGCCCATTCTTTTCCGTCCATAATAGTCTGAACAGAATACTTCACCCATTTTGTTGGCGCAGTTGCCGCAGTGTGGTTTCCGTGATTTATAACAATATCCTGCATTACCCTGATTCCGCGTGCATGGCAGGCATCTATAAAAGCCTTGTAGTCATCCCAACCGTCACTTTCCTTTCCAGAAGAATGAAGATGCGGATCAATCTTATCAAAATCGTAACCCCAATAGCCATGAAATGCCGAAGCCTGATAAGCGTCGCCACCGCCAGAACCGTCATAGAAATAACGCCCTTCCGGCTGCTTTACCGAAGGAGTAATCCAGATTGCCGTAAATCCCATATCCGCAATGTAATCAAGATTATTTATAATTCCCTGAAAATCGCCACCATGATAATAAGAAAGAACCCCAGTTTTTGACGCATCGAATTTATACAAATCCGCTTCGCCATTCGGAAGATATTCATCGCCCCAGATATTGTTATTTGTCTTATCACCATCCGCAAACCGGTCAGTAAGCAAAAAGTAAACATTTTCTTCCCTAAAGTCACGATGAACAAATTCACCTGGCTTTACAACAGTAACAGTCCTTGAGGCAGAATTTGTTTTTCCGTCAGAATCGGAAACAGTAAGAGTCAGAAGATAACTTCCTGCAGCAGAATAAGTCTTTTTTACCTGAATTTCAGAAGAAGTTGAACCGTCCGCAAACGTCCATGAATAAGAAGAAATATTTCCAGTAGAAGAAGCCGCACTAAAAGTAAGCTCATTTCCAATAACAGTGCTACCAGAAACAGAAATTACAGCCTTTAATTCTGGCTCATCATCCGAACCACCTGAACCGTCTGAAATTTCTGTGCATTTTCCGCTTGAATCAACACGGTAATCGCCTTTTTTTGTTATTTCAAGGTCGCCAGTAAGTTTGTCCGCATCGTTAGAACCTTTGTTTATAATAAATTTGAGGGCAGATTTTCCTTCGAATTTTGCAACGTAATCATCACCACTTTCTTCCATCTCTGAGCCTGGATAAGCACCGCACAAGTTCGTATTGATGCCTTCCCACGCATAAATCTGATTATAACCAAGCGATTTTGCAACAAAAATTCTGATTCCGTCAAAAGGCTCTTCAAATTCAATCTCTACAGTTTCGCCTGCAGCAAACTCAACGTTTTCTTTTTTCTGAATTAAATTGTCGTCATCATCCAAAAGCAGAACGTTCCAAGTTCCCGGAGCAATATTTTCCACAGAACCAGAAGAAGCAGAACATTCCGCGACTTTTGAAGCCGGGTCGCAAACTTGAACTTTATATGAAGAACCCGAATACGAAAAAGAAAGAGTTGCCGCAGATTTTACATAAGAATCCGCAGACTGCAAAGAACTAATTTCATTGTTTTTAAATTTAATAAAATCCGATGCAATCAAAGAACAGTCAACAAGGCTTGCATGAACATCTGTTTTTATCACATCTTGAATCAAAGTTTTTTCTGAATCCGAAATCCCCGAAACCGTGTAACCGCTTTTATTCAATTCATAAAAGACATTTGCAAGAGCGGTACTTTCCCAGTCCACAGAAACACTAGTTGTTTTTCCAGCTTCAATATCGCAGAGCACACGCATTGTTACACCATAAATTTCCGACTTAGAGGAATCTAACGCCTGAACTGTAACAATACGATTTTTTCCAGCAGGGATTTTTTTAATTATAAAAGTTCCAGTACCGTTTGCTACAGAAATATCGTTTGCACTAGGCTCGCTTCCTGATAAAATTCCATCGCCACTAACAAAAGCAGACGCATATTTTAAGGACTGAATGTCAAGCGCACGCACGCCATCAGAATTTTTTCCAAGACTTACAGAACCGTATTCACCGCCCGAAACGACATCCCTAGCATTTTCGTAAAGACCGTTATCGCATGACGAAAACGCCAAAAGCAACAACGCTCCTACCCCCCCCCATATTGAAGCAAGAACTTTTTTCATTTTTCCAACCTTACTTTTCAAATTCAGTGATGAAAAAGTTTTCCCATCCTTTTGCATCCATCAAATTGTAACACAGAAAAATAAGATGTCAAAAAAAAACATAAAACCGTCCAACCTCATAAAAATAAAAACTTTGCCCAAAAACAGACAAAGTTTTTATTCATCAGGAAATCAATCCACAAAACTAATAATCAAATATTGTGTAAAATTATTTTGCATCAAGAACATCTTCAGCTTCTGTATTAACTGCTTCGTCGTTTGAAGTAATCATCATATTCTGAAGTTTTAAAGAAAGTGCTTCTTTCAACGCCTTTCCTTCATCAGTGTTCTCTTCGATATTGTTCATAGCACTCTGAATCTGAATGTCGTAAAGTTTCTTAGACATTCCCCAAACAGCATAGTATTCATAATAAACTTTTGAGTCCTTTGCTTTTTTTGAAGTTTTTACTTCTTTCTGAATCCAATATGAGGCAATTTTTTCAAGACCGTTCAATTCAACAGCAGAAACCGCCTGCTTATACATATTCAATTCCTGTTCCAGCACAGTCGCATCTTTTGAATCACCAGTCTGCTTTGAGCGTCCCTTCTGAGCCGCAGAAACTGCTTTTCCAACGATTCGCTGCATTTCATCGCCAACCTGAACTTCAACGTCAACCAAATCAGCCCACTGTTTTGTGAACTCAAGATTGTCGCCACGGGCAACTACAACGAAAGGCTTTTTTCCAGAAATTCCAGGCATAATCGGCGAAAGATATTCAGCTGAATAATTTCCGTTTCCAATCTCAACAACCCACTGTGGGATTTCTGAACCGAATGAAGCACCCTGATAATCAACAATTGTCACATAATTTTTCTGAACCTTTGCGGCATTGCCTTTAATTCCAGAACCAGCAACTTTTGTTGTTCCACAACTGCTGAGCAAAACTGCAGCCACAGCAGAAAGAATAAAAATACTCTTTTTCATTTTATTTCTCCTAATAAAAGTCAATTAGAATATGAATAACAAAAGATTTTAAAAACAAATCTTTTGTTAAAATTTCAATCGCCAAAAGACGAATAGAACCAAGTTCAAACAAAACTACTTAAAGGCCAGGCCATTCATATAAGAATCAAAATTCTTACTGAATTCCGCCTCGATGTTTCTTTCCAAAACCCTGTAAGTCCTGTTTTTTGCATCCAGTTCCGAGGACGCCCCCTCACGACCTTTTAAGTTTATCGCAAACAAAGATTCCGATTCCTGCTGGTCAGAAAAATCCAAATCCAAAGTGTAGACACAGTAGGTAATCTTTCCAATTTTTGAAATCTCAGAAGAATACTTTCCGTCAAGACCATATTTTTCCTTTTTTAGCGGAGAAGTCTTGAATCCGTACTTTGCAAAAACACTCTGAAAAGCAGACTTTATCTTGTTATCGCTGTCACCATTTACGTTTACATAAATAACAATGTTTTCCGCAAATTTCTTTTGTGAATTCTGCACGCTTTGAACAGAAACAATTTCCTTGCCAACAGCAATTCCCTTGTCAGAATCAATCACAGAAAGATTTTTCAGCAATCTGTCGTTTTCAGAAGCAATATCCAGAGCAAATGTTATTTCACTGTAGCCGTAAAAAGAACCAGGATTTTTTTCAGCCTCTCTTACAGACTGTCTTACAACCACATCATTTTTTTTGATAAGTTCCTGATAAACCGCCGCAGTTTTTTCTCTATTAAGAACTGCGATTGCATACCATTTTTTTTCAGATGAACTGTAAAAATATTCCGCAATCTCTATTCCGATAAGATTTTCCGATTCAATCTGGCTTGTTATATTCTGCTGTAAATTTCCAGAAGAAGAAAAAGAAACTTTTCCGTCAGAAAGAGCCTGCTCCATTTTTTTTGATGCAACCGAAGTCGATTTGACTGTCTGCCCAAAAACAGAAGACAAATTTCTTACCGCCTCAAGTTCCGCAGTTTCCCTGTCTTTTCCAGAACCTGTTCCGTTCATGTAAGTTTCAGAAGGATACACGCTTGAAGGAAGAATTATCCAGTCTGGCATTTTCTTCTTTGCGGCGAACACAAGACAAGCAGAGAAAACTAATAAAAAAGTCAAAAAACTCTTTTTCATATAAATAAAACCCAAAACTGCTCAAGTTATAGTCTTAAAACGATTTTTAAAACTTAACCGCTGATTTCTTTATGTATTTCTTAATATCATTGTTCTGGTCTGACCAGATGATTCTGTTCGTTTCCAAATCAATCAACTGCATATCAACCTGATATGTTCTTACCTGCCGTCTGCCATCCATATCCACGATTGTTGAAACAGTTCCTTGAAGCATAAAATCCGCCGCAACTTCGTTTCCAATCGATTTTGCAGTTTCGTAGGCATTTTCCGCCTGATCGTATTTTTCCGCACGGAGTTCTTCTCGTTGATTTGCGTCTGCCACAAAGTCCAGAGTTCCGTCATTGATGATTGCATTCTGAAATCTCTTTGACAAAATTGAAGTGTCAATCCGTTCAACACTCTTATTCTTTATTGTACCGATAATTACCACCGGAGTTCGCCCCATTGAACTCTTGAAATTTGCTACACGCTTTGATTTTATACAAGAATCAATTAACGAAGTACAAACCTGATTAACGTCATTGTCATTCCAGTATCCGCTCAAGTCCTTTACGCTTTCATCAGCACCATATCTTTTTACAGAAGTTGTTCCGCATGAAACGAAGAACAATGAAGAGATAAACAACAAATTCACCAACAAAACCTTTGCTTTCATAAATCACACCTCTAAAACACAAATCTATTTTATGCAAGAAGAAACAACCAGAGAAGGCTTTCCTTCTTTTACTTCAGTTTCAAAAAGTTTTTCAACCACAGTTCCGTCAAAAAAACGATAAATCACCTTGCCACTGTACAAACCGGCAGGAACAGTAAATCCAGCCGCGTTCACAGTTTCAGGAAAAAATTCCCCCTGACGCAAATCAGCAGTTTCGCTTAAATCTATTGCAGAAAGACCTGCAGCAGTTGAAACACACATCGCGTCAAAAGCAACAGTAGCAAAAGCCCGGGCAATTCCATTTGCTGGAAAAGCCCTCATACCTTCATAACTTGCGTTTATGCTTGCAATTCCAGCCACAATTCCGCTTACTTTTTTTGTAATGCTGCGGGTCATACTTGCAGCATACTCTTTTCTAGCCCTAAGTGTAACAGATTTTTCCAGATTTGTATTGAAATTTTCTATTACTATAGTTTTTTTTGTTCCAACATTGTCCAGCACAACATCAACACCAGCAACGGTATCTTTTTTCTCATAAAAAGGATGAACAAACTTGAACTGAACAGGAAGAAGCCGATAAGAGGAATTTCCAGTCGGCACATAAAAAAATGTAGATTTAGAAGGAAAATACAAGGCTCTTTCAGTCTGTTTGCCAATAAGTCCAGCAAGTGCAAGAACATCCAGACGACCTTTTCCAGAAGGAATCTCAGAATCCGCCTCATCAAAATTCTTCACAAGCGCTTTAAGTACAACAGAATCAGAATCAATCTGACTTTTATCCCCATCCGCCTGTCTTAAAATCAAACTCAAATATCTTGCAAGTGCAGATTCCCTGTAGACATCTTTTTTCGTAGGTTTTGGAGGCATAGCCGATGTAAACACAGAAGAGTCTATGCTGTAAGTTCCCAAACTTTTCATGCTAGAAGAAAATTCCTCCTGAGCAGTTGGATCCATTCCGTTTTTTATCATAACTTCGCCATAAAGACGTCGGTATTCGGGGAGTTTTAAATCTGAAAGTTTTGTAAGCTGATTCACGGCACTGTTCAAATCCCCCTGCAGATAATAGCACAAGGAATTCATCGTGTTGACCATAAGATACTCGTAAACATTGCCAGTATATTCTTTTAAGTTCTCGTTAATAACAGCCTTGCCGATTGATTTAGTAATGCTTTTTCCAAGCGCATCGAACATTTGAGCATCAGTTTTTTCAAAAACAACAGAAGCCTGCTCGTATTCGCCGTTAAGAAAATAGAGCATCGCCAGATCAAGATTATCCCTTATGTTGGCCTTTTTTTTCGTCTTGTACAAAAACATTCCAAGACAAGTTGAATAATCCCTCTGTTCATAAGCCTTTATGTATTTTTCTTCATTATACTTAATCGGCTTTATTTTCTTGGAAGTTTGTTTTTTTTCCACGACAACATCTGCATCATCTATTTTTGTAGATGCACATGAAAAAAGAAGGCATGCCGAAAGAAGAATAAGAATTTTGAAAAAAAATTTCATTATCTACCCGATCCATTTTGCTGAATAACTTAGAACAAGTTAATTTTAACACAACAGAAAATAGAAGTAAAACAAATAAATGTAAAATATAAAATATAAAATATGAAAAAGACAGAAAACAAAAGCCCCCAGAATTTTTATCCAGAGGCTTTTTTCTCCTATATATAATGTTTTATTTCAAATAAGGACTGTTTCCAGAGATTTTTCCTGGTGCAGGAGTTTTTGCTGTAGAAAGAACATAAATTCTTGCATTCCCCTGACCTGAACAAGAAGCAGTTATCGAACCGCCTTCTGAAATTGTCTTAGAATCGCCAGTTACAACATCCGTGTAAGTTCCACCAGGAAGTCCGCTGAATGTCGCGCCACCAGAAATTGAAACTAAAACAAAACTGTCTGTTTCATCATCTGTAAAGCGGCGCTTAAATGCCATTCCACCAGAACAACCTTCATTTGAATACTGCCCCTTCTGCAACGCAGGAATTTCTCGACGAATTTTATTTAAATGAGAAAGATGTTTTGCCAATGGCTTTTCCAAAGTTGTTGCCATTGCTCCAGTCGCATTTGACCATTCACCAAAGTCAGAAACCTGTACGCTTCCTTCAATATTATCACCATAATAAGCCCGCCCAGTTGATGAAAGAGGAGCAGAAGAACCTTTGTCCGTAGGGCAACCAGCCTGAAATTCAATTTCGCTTCCGTAATAAATACAAGGAATTCCACGGAAAGTCCACATATAAGTCATATTTTCAGCCCATGCAGATGTTCCTCCAGCATAGCGACTGTCTGTATTCGGTCCGTAGTCATGACTATCTACATAAACAACATTCCAAGTTGCATCATTATAATAAATATCATTTCCGCGCTGATTGTAAGCCGAACTAGCATTGCTAAAATTCCAATGCATAGGAAAATCGATTACAGACATTCCAGAAGCCTTTGAATAGTCCGGTTTGTGATATTCATTTCCATTTAAAGCATGATTGTCCGAAGTCGGCTGATTTCCAGTTCCCTGATTTTGTTCATAATCATAAGCTTCATGCGCGGCCGTTGTGTCATCATCGCTGTAAGTCGAACGTTCTTTCCAAGTGTAAAAAGGAGTTGAAAGAGGTGCAACGCCTTTATTCCAGACTTCATTTACTCGGGTACAAACTTCACCGAACATATAAAAATCTTCACCACCAGCCTCTTTAAATGCAGGAATAAAACGACGGTTAAAAGTGTTTCGGCTTACATGCTTTACTGTATCAATTCTGAACGCATCAACACCCATCTCAATATATTTTGTGTATGCATCAATCAAATATTTTTGAACAACAGCTGATTCAGTGTTCAAATCAATACAATCTTCATGGATTGTTCCAGTCTGGCAAGTTTCATCTTCCCAGTTTTTAAGCCAGTCAGTATGAAATTTTTCCGGATCAAAAAGCCGCAAGTCCGGCCATTGACATCCGTAATAAGCCCTGCCGTTGGTATTAAAACCTTTTTGAACGCCCCAATCAGACAAATCAGGATTCCAAGAAAGTGTAGGTTTTTCTTTTTGCCACAAATCTCCGTTATACCAAGATTTTCCACTGTTTGGCTCAACATCAAGTCCGTTGTATTCAAAACTAGGGTTATATTCATCGTAATAATTTATTTCGTTGCTTGTTCCCCAATACCGATTATCACGGTCACCCCAATATTTAGGAACAAAGAAATTTTTTAATCCAAAACGGCCACTGTGGTTCAAAACTATATCCTGAATGATTTTAATACCTTTAGCATGAGCCGCATTTATCAAATCCTGATATGTCGCTCCAGTTGATTCCAAGCGAGGATCAATTTTTGTCATATCCCAGGCATGATAGCCATGGAAATCATAATCAGAACGATTCAAAACTGGCGGTGTAATCCAAATTGCACTGAATCCCAAAGCCTTAATGTAGTCAAGTTTTTCAATCAAACCTTTAAAATCACCACGCCAAGGCGGATCATTATTTGCCCTGTTGCCAGAATTATCGTCCGCACGGCAATATCGGTTGTTTGAAGAATCACCGTCATAAAAACGAGCGGTCATCAAGAAATAAATTGTTTCCTCGCGGAAATCAACAGAAACTTTTTCTATAACATTTACAGTAATCTTTGTTTCTTCAGAATCCAAGCCTTCGTCATCCGTAACAACTAAAGAAATTGTAAAACTTCCTTCAGAATCTGGAGCTTTTACAGAGATAGTTTCAGTTGTTTCAGAACCTGCAATAATAGTTGCGCCAGAAACTTTCCATTTGTAACCAACAACAGTTCCATTTTTATCACTTGAGTTACTTGCCGAATAATTTTTTTCCGCACCTTTTGAAACTCGTATAGAACCAGTTATTGATGCCACCGGTCGAACATTTTCATTACTTGTTACAACAGAAAGTGTTTTTTCCTCACTTTCATTTCCAGACGCATCATAGACAATCACAGAAATCTTATGCTCGCCATTTTTTACAACAGAAGAATCCCATTCAAAAGTCAAGGAATCATTCAAAGAACTAAAACTTTTTTCAGAGAATTTTATATCATCAACAAAAAATTCCGCATTTTTCAATTTTTTATTATCACTTGCAGTCAAAGTAAAAGTTACAGTCCCAGAAACAGGAGATTCCCCATTCATATCCAAAGAGTTTATTAGTGGAACCTCTGAATCAGTCGGATCTTCTTCATACCAAACATTATCCTTGTACCACCATTCTCCAGCTTCGCGAGAAAGATTTTCTGTCTGTCTACCTCCGCCATTATTAAAAATCAGATTGCAAGAAGTTTTTTCAATAACAACATCATACCAGCCATCACCATCAGAATCTTTCATAGCTTCTCCAGGCCAGTCGCCAAAAAGTTTTTCTGATTCTGAAATCCACGCATAAACATTAGACCAACCGGCAGATTCTTCAACATGAACTATAATTTTATCAGTTATTGTAGCAAAAGAAACAGCAGATTCCTTTCCAGAAGTGAATGTCACAGTTTTTTCAGCAAGTTTTGCCCCATCATCTCCAAAAAGAAGAACTTTCCATTTTCCCGGTGCAATATTTTTTATATTTCCACTTGTTCCACTTCCAGAAAAAACAGAAGAAGCCGGATCACACACTTGAATTTTAAAGTTTCCGTTGTTATTACAGGTAAATGAAAGAGTTGCAGGTTCTAAAGTATAAGAAGAAGCATCCTGCAAAGTATTATTCTTAAAATCAGCAGCAAGAGTTTCTGTATCCACCAGAAAAGAAGAAACAGTCTTATCTATTAAACTATCTATTCTGTTTACATCATCTTTTGAAATCTCCGAAATCTTATATCCGCTCTTATTCAACTCATAAAAAACATTTCCAAGCGCGGTGGTTTTCCAGTTCACTGAAACGTTGGTTGTCTTTCCAGATTCTACATCGCAGAGCGCACGCATTGTTACGCCATAAATTTCTGACTTAGAGGAATCAAAAGCCTGAACTGTAATAATACGATTTTTTCCAGCCGGGATCTTGTCGATTGTAAAAGTTCCTGCACCGTCTGTTATAGAAATATCTTTTGCAGAAGGTTCATTTCCAGAAGAAATTCCTTGCCCACTGACAAACGCAGAAGCAAACTTTAAAGACTGAATATCAAGAGCACGAGCCAAATCATTGTCTTGAACCGCAACCGAACCATACCCCCCCCCGACAAAGGAAGCAACATCCTGAACATTTTCCTCAAGTTCATTGTTGCAAGAACAAAACGCAAAAAGCACAATCGCTCCAATTGCGCACAAAACTTTTTTCATTTTTCCAACCTTACTTTTAAAATAAAACCCGATAGTACGGAAAGTTTTCCCATCTTTCCACATCATTTAAATTGTAACACACAAAAACCAGATGTCAAAAAAAGTTTACAGAATAAACAAAAAAGGCTATACTTACTGAGTAAAAATACTCAATGCACTGAGTAAAAATACTCAATGCATTGAGTAAAAACAGGAATTTTATGGAAAGAACAGAATTTACGATGGAACTTGAAAAAAGACTTTCTGAAAAACGGAAATTCATTCAAGTTCTGGCAGGACCAAGGCAAGTTGGAAAAACAACAATTATAGGCCACGTTCTTGAACGTTACAAAAATGAATTCATAAGTGAAAGTGCCGATAATATTTCTTCTTCACAAATTTTTATAGAACAAATTTGGAACACAGCCAGACTAAAATTAAAATCTGGAAAACCTGAAATTTTAATTGTAATTGACGAAATTCAAAAAATTCCAAACTGGAGTGAAATCATTAAGAAATTTTGGGATGAAGACACCAAAAACAAACTCAACATAAAAGTCGTCTTAAGTGGCTCATCAAGACTTTTGCTTGAAAAAGGACTTACAGAATCTTTGTTAGGAAGATTTGAAATTATTCATATTCCACATTGGTCTTTTGCAGAAATGCAACAAGCGTTCGGAATCACTTTGGAAGAATATATTTATTTTGGCGGATATCCAGGAGCTTCTGAACTTATAAAAAACGAAAACAGATGGAAAATGTACATTCGCGACGCAATAATTGAAACAAGCATTTCAAAAGATATTTTGATGCTTACACAAATCACAAAACCTGCACTCTTAAAGCAGACGTTTGAATTAGGAACAGCATATTCAGCTCAAATTCTTCCATTCAATAAAATGCTAGGAACTTTGACCGACGCGGGAAATACCGTTACATTAGCACATTATTTGAACTTGCTTGACGAATCTGGACTTCTTTGTGGAATTCAAAAATACTCAGGAAGCGAGCAACACATCCGCTCTTCAAGTCCAAAATTACAAGTTTATAACAATGCACTTTTAGCGGCATGCTTAAATAAAGATTTTAAAACTGCACTTACAACTCCTGACCTTTGGGGACGTTTTGTAGAATCTTGTGTAGGCACCCATATTTTAAATAAATCTCTCCAATGCGGATATAAAGTAAACTACTGGCGAGAAGGCAATAATGAAGTTGATTTTGTAATTTCAAATGCAAATGAAATTTGTGCAATAGAAGTAAAAAGTGGCATACGCTCTTCAAATTTAGGAATGAAATTTTTTAAAGAAAAATATCCTTCTGCAAAAGTTTATGTTGTTTCTAGCAAAGATTTTTCAAATGCCGGTTGTCTTTTATTACAAGACTTCTTAAACCTTTCTCC
>CAVIQW010000025.1:0-966 GCA_963644915.1 Paratractidigestivibacter sp. | reverse complement strand
AAAAAAATAGCTTGTGCCCTAAATAATTTTTTCAAGCATTTTATCATCCAAAAGAAAATCAATGATATTTATAAAATAATAGCCTTTTTCTGTCTGATAAGGATTTATTTCATCAGCAGTTACAATTATTTTTTTAAATGAATCATTAACTCTATCTAGAGAAGCGGTTTCTTGTTTTAATTTTTCTGCGGAAGGAATCGAATATGCACTTTGAATATAACAACGGCTACTTGCAAAATTACAGACAAAATCGATTTCAAGTTGATTGTGGCTCTGTTTACCATTCTGGTCAACTGAATATTTTTCAACAACACCAACATCCACATTATAACCACGAAATAAAAGCTCATTATACAAAATATTTTCCATAAGATGAGAAAGTTCCTGCTCACGAAAATTCAAAAGAGAATTCCTTAATCCGTTATCACAAAAATAATATTTTCGTTTAGAATTTATATATTTTTTTCCTTTAATATCATAGCGTTCAGCTTTTTCAATCAAAAAAGAATCTTCAAGATAACCAATATATGAAGAAATCGTTTTGTCGTTTGCCTTTATTCCATTAGAAACAAATGTATTCGCAAGTTTTACAGGATTTGTAAGAGAACCAACAGAGGAAGCCAATACCTCCACAAGATTTTCCATTATAACATCACCTTTTAACCGATTACGTTCTATAATGTCCTTGATATAAACATTTTTAAACAAATCCATAAGATATTTACTTTTTTGCTCGTCACTTTTACAACTTAGAATACGAGGTAAACCACCGTAAGTAATGTAATCTTTCCAGGCAGATTTTCTTTCACCGTTGTAAGCACTAAAAAATTCTGAAAAAGAAAAAGGTCTGACTCTTACTTCATCCCCTCGTCCCCTAAATTCAGTTAAAATATCAGAAGAAAGAAATTTCGAATTACTACCTGTCACATAAATATCAAGATTCTCATGCCTCAAAAGCCCATTTAA
>CAVIQW010000024.1:34101-34861 GCA_963644915.1 Paratractidigestivibacter sp. | reverse complement strand
CACCAATGTTTTCCTTTTCAGAAGAATTTTCCCAATAGTCAAAAAAAATCTTTACAGCATTGTTCAGCAAGACCGTATCGCTGTTCAGATAGAAAATGTATTTTCCTTTCGCAATTTTTAGGCCACGGTTATTTGCTGCTCCAAATCCAAGATTCGCATTATTTTCTATAAGAACAACCTGCGGAAATTCGGATTTTATCATTTCAATAGAACCGTCTTTACTACCGTTGTCCGAAACAATAACTTCAAATGAAACGTCTTTTGTCTGCTTAAAAACTGACCTCAGGCAGTTTCTTATCAGAACTTTTGTGTTGTAGTTTACAATGATTATTGAAACATCAAGCAACTTTTTCATCAGGCACACCGCCTGATATTTTCAGATTTTGTACCACGCCCCCATTCTGTAAAACATTTTCTTCCCCATTCATCATTTTTTACAATTGGATGAAATTGCGAAATAATAATATTAAATTTATTATTTGACATTATTCTTTTCTTTATATATGTAATAAGCGCGATTGAAACTTTCATTTTGTCTCCATATTTTTTATCTTGTCAGCAAATTTCTTAAAACCATTCCAAACAATTTCTCTTGCCTGTTTTGCAGAAGGCTTTTCCAATTTTCCAGAAATAAGATACGCAACTTTATCTAATGAAGATTCAAAAACACTTGTATCGCTATCAAAAATATTCTGAATCTCAACCATTCTGTCTGTCATATTCAAAACTTCCAAAAGACCTTTCATCTTATGCTCATAGC
>CAVIQW010000024.1:32310-34091 GCA_963644915.1 Paratractidigestivibacter sp. | reverse complement strand
GACAAATGGAATTTCATTGTTTATTGCAAAAACAACAGAATGATACCTTGCTCCAATTACAAGGCATGATTTTTTTATGATTTCCTGCTGAATATCTGAACTTTGATTTTCATCAATTACGACAATATTTTTATTTTCAGACAATTCTTTCAGCTTCAAAAAATATTCATAGTCATTTATAACCGACTTATAAGTCTGCGGAAGCATTACAATCTTTTTACCAGCAAATTTTGTTTCAAGAAACTTAATAATTCTTAAATAAAATTCATCTATTCTTTTCTGCGGAATTTCTTTGTAACGCGGATGCCATGTAAGAGAATTCGGAACAAACACAACATACTCAGAGCCAATATCTTTTAGTATGCTTTCAGGAATCTTTGCCGCAGGAACCTCAAGAAATGCAGAATCGACAACTTCATCGGCATTCACTTCAAACTGCCTTACAATATCTACAGAAACTTTATCCCGCAAACTGATATAAGAAAAACATTTCAACAGCCGTCTGCTACATTTTTTAAAGAGTTTTTTCTTGAAACTTTCTTCAGTAAATGGTCCAATCGACCTGCCCCAGTAACAAACAGGCTTATTAAGCCTTCTTGCAACATCCAGCTGCCAGATATGATCCCAGTTGGTAAAGCCGCCCATGCACATTCCGCCGGGAGCACACACAACTCTGTCATATTCTTTCAAAAGGTTGTGGAACTTTTTTAAAGACGGATGCAAATATGAGAATGAGAAATTATCAAACAGAAAACCAAACTGCTCAAATCTTACAAAACCGCGGACTCTTTGTATATTTATGTACGAGACATTTTCTTCTTCAACTTTTATAGAATTTATTAGCTCCTTTTCCGCACATAGAAAAACAACATCTATCTGATATTCAGGAAAAGCATTGCTCATTGCCCTTATAAAAGCCTTGTGGGCAGCCTCATCTCCACGGTTTGCAAGAGGCTGGTTTATCACTGCAACTTTCATTTTATTAATATTCCTTGTCCTTAAAACTATTGCATTAACAACGCTTCTGGCTTATCCAATAATATTATCTTAATTTCTTCATTATCAGGATTCTTATCTACTAGAAACTTTTTCAAATCATTTTTCAGCTGATTTTTATAATAGTCCTCAGTCATTTGGACAGAACCAAAAACAGACATTTGAGAAGAAGTTTTTCCAGGCTTAAAAAAATCCTGAATATATTCATAACTTAGAACAAGCTGCCATTCATACAGCACAACGCCTCTATGAATATGATAATTGCACCATTCAAAAATCTTTTTAATAAGAGCTTTATTTAGATTAGGTATCACAATGTTTTCATTTTCAAACAGAAAATCTACAAAATCACCATTCGTTATTTTAACGAGTGTTCCATCTGGTTTACTAATATCAATAATTCCAAGAGCATTTCTAACCCTAAGTTCAAGACTATCTCTAAGTAAAAATGCAAGACTTACAAAAAAAGCAAAATTTGAAGTATCAACAATACCATTAAACAAAAGAGCCGCAAACCAGTTTGAGTCAAAACCTTTAACTGCTCTACCAAAAAAAATTTGCTTTTTAGGTGTACCCCCTTTATATTTTTCCAACCACATCAAAAACTCTTCTGCATCAATAATGAGTTTTCTCAAATGCATGGTATTTGCAGAAATAAATGGACTCTTAAATAAATCATTTTCTGGAATGTCTTTAATAGCATTATTGATTTTCTTTACAAGCAAATCAAAAGCCTTTAACATCGAAATGCAATGCATCTTAAACCAATTGTCTTTATTCTTCTC
>CAVIQW010000024.1:30290-32300 GCA_963644915.1 Paratractidigestivibacter sp. | reverse complement strand
AATGCTCTGTTGTCAATTCCTTTGATTTTTGCTCAGTTTTCTTGTAGTAAATAACTATTCTTTCCAATAACTCTTTACGAGTTTTTTCCACATGATAGGTAAAAAGACGAGAAAAATCATTTTCATTAATCAAATGTTCATAATCTTGTAAGAAAGAAATTGTTTCTTGCTGTACAATATGCCTAATATAATCAACATTATAGTTTTGAGGCTTTTTTATATTAAGTGTATTAAAGTCAATTTCTAGTGCCATATTCGTTATTTTCCTAAAAGTTCTTGAACCAATATTTTTACTCTACGCCCATAAATTCTAACCATATTGTATGTAAAAAAAAGAACCGGTTTTCTTCCAATATTGTACTTTATTACATCCTTAAATCCGTTAATCTGGCCATTATCCTTAAATAATTTTATAGACAGAATTTTTTTTGAAAATTTAATCTTATTTCTTCTGTAATAATATTCACTTAAATAATCTAATCGCCCTTCCATAATAAAATTTATTATATGAAGTTCTTTATGCTGGTTAAGATATTTTAATGTATCTTTTATTCCATCTTTGAAATATATATTTGTTTTAAAATCTGGTACAACTTGTTTGATTTTCGAGTTGTCAAATAGCATATTTGTACCTTTATCACCATAAAGTACTCCTTTAAATTCTGGCAGAACTTTACAAATTTCATCACTTTGCATATCAATTATTTCTGCAGTTTTTCCATTAACTGCAACAATTGTATCTAAAACGGTTCTCCATGTAAGACGTTCATCAGATGTAACATGGAACGCCTCTTGATAAGCCTTCTCATTTCCAAAAGTTCCCACTACTCCTACAGCAAAATCTTTTGTATTGGTTATAGTACATTTTGCTTTTCCACTATCCCATAAAATAATAGGTTTACCAATATTAATTCTGTTCACAAATGCCCAATAATAACCATCTGAAACAATAGCATATGGAATTCGTGTTTCATTATATGTCACATACGGACGAATAACAGTCCAAGAATTTACAAATGACTTATAGTTTTCTGCAAGCCAGTTTTCACAAAGTGACTTTTGATAAGCATAATCCCAATTTGAATTACCTATTGAAGTTTTTTCAGTTATTACCTCTTCTTCATTTGACTTCTGGTATGCAGTAGCAGATGAAATAAACACATATTGAGAACATACACCTTTAATGATTTCCAAAGTTTTTTTCATCTGATCTGGATTAAAAGTTAAAAAATCTATTACTACATCATAAGAAACATTACCTACCTTAGAACGAAGTTCTCTAATAGAATCCTTTCGTATATCACCTTTTATTAAAATAGCCTGTTCATTAAAAGCATAGGCACGAGTTCCTCTATTTAGCATATAAACAGTATTTCCTCTTCTAAGTGCTTCTGAACATACATCTGTACTTAATATTCCTGTACCACCAATTAGCAATATATTCATTTTATATCTCCTCTGAATTAAAGTATTGGCAGATGACCTTCTGTTGCATTTTCTCTGAAATGTATAATGGCTGGATTACCAATTACTACGGAATGGTCAGGAACATCAAAATTTACAAATGTATTTGGAGCAATTAAAACATCATTTCCAATATGAACATTTCCAACAACTGTCGAATTTCCTCTTATACAAACCTTATTTCCAAAAGTAGGAGAACCACTCCTTTTTCCTCGTATATCTCTTCCAACATTTACATTATGTGTTAGAAAAATTTCATCTCCAAAAACTGCATTTGTATTTAGAATTATTCTCCCCCAATGTCCTATTATTAATCCTTTTCCAATTGTATAATTTTTAGCAAAATCTATTCCTGTTTTATTAGTTAATTTATTTAGTTTATACTCATAAAACAAACGCCATATATTTTCCTTATTGCTTTGGCATTTTCTATATAAAACCACAGACTTCCATTCAAAAGAGTTTTTAAAAGATTTTGGAAGTTTCTTTCCAAATCCACGAAATTTTGCATTATATCGCTTGTCAAAATCAATATATTCTTTATAC
>CAVIQW010000024.1:17162-30222 GCA_963644915.1 Paratractidigestivibacter sp. | reverse complement strand
CTACAATATTTCTTGAACGATTCCTTTACTCCTTTTTTATAATAATCATTCCAAAACTGACTTCTTAAAACTCCGCTAGAACGGCTTTTGCAATAACCGCTGTTATAAAATTTAATATCTTTTAATTCAGATTCCTTGAATATCAATTCTTTAGAAATTGAATAAAACAAATCTAAACCAGATTGACTATGGCATACAACGCTAGAAAGACCTCTATTATCATCTAATTCTGGAGCAATATGTTCAGCACCCCAACAATCAGAAATTGTAATATCACTTATTCTACAATTGTCACTCTTAAAAACACATTCGCTACAACATGGTCTAACATACAATCCTTTAAAATATCCAGCAAAAAACAATGTCTTTGCCCCAATCTCAACAAAATCATCCTTTGATTTATTTGTAATTCGCAAAGAAAATTTATGCCATCCATTTGTTTTATCTTTGAAATTTATTTTTTTTATATCTTGTACATTAAAAAAGGCATGCAAATAATCACTCCAAATTTTGGGAGAAGGAACTCCAAGACATATAAAATCTATACAAATTAAATTAGAATATTCTTTTCCTAAAAAAGCTTTCAATCCTGCAACTTGGCAAGTTGTTCCGCAAAATAATACTTTTTTTTTAAGTTTCAAGTTGTTTCTTATTATATTAAAAATATTATCTAATCTGCTCTGCATATACTTAGAGCCAACTATATTTGGTAACTCTGATTCAGAAGAAATTAAAATATGATGAGCTAAAAAATTTTCATCTAATGCACATCCAAATACTATTCCATCGGCTTGCAAGATTTTTTTGGCAAGTAAAATGAACACTCCTCCTGATGAACTTATGACTCTATCTTGAGAATTTATATTTTTTGCTGTAAAAGTTTTCTTTAAGTCGTTACTTAGCTCCTTATGATTTTGTATTGGACATACATATTCACACTTATGACATTCAACACAAATTGTTTTATCAACAAAAGGATAAAGAAACCCCTCTTCATCAGATTCCATTTTTATAGCACTCACAGAACATGTTGCATAACATGCTGTACATCCTGAACATTTTTTTTTATCTTTAATTATTATCATAACTACTTAGAATCAATGAATTAATTTATTTTTTATTATTCTTATCATTTGCTTTCTCTGTTCTCTGTTTAACACAATAAAAAACATTGCTGTACAACTAACAGGCACAGAAAAAACAATTTGTCCTAAAGTAGAAATATTCCCCTTAGGAAACAAATATCTCATTCCAAGGACAATACAAAGCGAAAACACCATCATCACAAATAAAGGCAAAATAGTTTTTATAAAGAACTGTCTAAGAGAAAGTCCAACTAAACATTTTACCAAAACAAGCCTTGCAAACATCATCAAGACAGTTGCCGCAATTGAAACGGCAAAAGCAGACCACGCTGCGAATCCCATTCTAAACAAGACAAGGCTAATGGGAAAAATCAAAAGCTGCATAATTCCAAGCGTAAGCTCATAAGTCCGCATTTTTCCAGGAGCGCGCGCAGCAGTCTGCAATGGAAAACTCAGAGAATTTATTAGAACGTCAACCAAAGAAAGTCTAGTAAAAAGGACAGTCCATTCTGGAACTTCCTTAAGCCAGAGACCAAGTACAAAATCAAGATGAAGCAAAAGAGGAAGTGTAAAAACCCACATCAGAAAAAATGTCATTTTACTTCCGTTATTTACAAGTCGGAACATTTCTGCTTTATTTCCAGCAGAATATTCCTTTATAATTGGCGGATAAAGGCTTGTATTGAAATTTGACGAGAACACACTGACCGCATTTGTAACTTGCTGAGCAATACTTCTTGCCGTGACAACAACAGGATTAAAAAACTGATTTATAAGAACCATTACTGCTTGATTTCTAATTATACTTGTAAACTGCCCGAAAAGAGTCCAACTGGTAAAACAGAACATCTCAGAAAACATTTTCTTATCCCAAAATAGCCTGAACTTACATTCCTTATAGTACCTCTTGCAGTAGGCACGGTAAAGTCCAGTGTTTATAACAGCCACAAACAAAAGAAGTATTCCGTAAAGAACCAATTTGTCAGCAGAAACAATTCTCAAAACAAATACAACTGCAAGCTTCAGCACTACTTCAACAATTCCCACATACGCATATACATTCATATTTTCATGGGCGATTATTGCACTCATATACGGAGTGGTCATAATCGTGAACAAAAACGAGATTACTGCGCAGTGATAAATCCATTTTGCGGCAGCCATTCTTTCTGGGGAAATTACGAGTTTATTGCATATGAACCAAAGCCCCAATGTTTCCGCAAAAATGGCTATCACAATTGAAAGAAAAACGTAAATTGTCAGAGTGACAGAAAATATCTGCGCAAGTCCAGCTTCATTTTCTTTCCCCATTTCAAACGAGAAAAATCTCTGGCTTGCAGTCGCCATCGCACCACTCAAAAAACCGAACATCGTAACCACACCGGCAACAACATTGTAAATTCCGTAATCTTCCGCGCCGAGCGTATTCAGCACAACGCGCACCGTGTACAGCGACACGAGCATTATGAGAATCTGCCGGAAGTAGAGAGCGAGTGTGTTTTTGGCAATGCGAGAAGTATTTGACATATAATATAGAAGAGATTAGTTTAAAATTAGTTGATATTTTAACTAAAAATGATAAGACCCAAAAACAAATGAAACTTTATTTTCTAACCATTTTTCTTAGAGTTTTTAACTTACAGAACTTATCTTTCAATGCACAAGATAAGTTTTTAAAGAAAAGACAAAAAAAATCAGCCTAGTTTACACACTTTTTCCGCAATATCTACACCCTCTCCCTTTCTGGCAAGCCGTTTTTTTTACTAAGCTTCCATAGCGGAACAGTTCTCTCCCTGTTGTTCCCGGAGTTTGTAGACATTGCTCTTATTTATGGACCTAACGCCCCTCGTAAACAGACTGCAATTTGATATTAACAAGATTTTATTATGCAAAGCCCCAATTGTCAAGATGTTCAAAAATAGAAGAAAGTTATCGCACACATACCCACTACCCCAGCAGTTCCCTTACATTCTCCCGAACCTGCTCATTTACACGCTCAAGCCTTGCTTCCGAGACATTATACCTAGGATGTTTTTTAAATTTAAAATTCAATAAACTACGTAGCCTCTCTTTGTGTTCTGCCGTCAAAACTTTTCTTGCAGTTCCAATAAAATCATCATAAACACATGGTTGCAAGGTTTTATCATATTTTCTAAGCAGTTTTCCATCTTTTTCAAAACATTCAAGGATTGCAAGATTATACAGCGAATTTCCGTGGTCAAACAAAGGCGCAGGTTTTTCTATTTTGTTAGTTCTATTATTCACTAGAAAACCAAAATTTCCATAATGTCTGTCCGTATTCTTTATTATTGCGTCAAAAACAAGCATATCGTGCAATGACTTTTCAAACTCTTTTCCCAATGATTTATAAAAACTCTGAACAGCGTCAAACCCGCCTTTTTTAACAAGATTTCCAACCGGCACAAATGAATATTCTTTACTTGTGAACAATCTGCAAGTTGAACACAAATTGCCTTTCCATTTGCCAAGATTATACTCAAGTGCATCAAAGCCCATTTCTTTTGCAATCTGAAAAGCGTAAAATTCAGAGTACGATTCATAACCTGCGTTTGAAAATCCGCTAGTCGACCCTTTATAAAGCTCAATTTTTCCATTTATCCTGCGCCAGCATTTTGGCAGCATACCATTCGTGGTAAATTCAGGACTGCTAAACAAAGAAGATTTCAATGAACTTCCATATCCTGTAAACGCAATATAAGAAAGAACTCTGCTAAAACGGTTGTCATAAAGATTCACATCATTGAATGAACCCTTAAAATCTTCTGGAACTACCCAATACACATCATTCAAAGAAAGCCCCTTAGAAAAATACACAACAGTCAATGGTCTGTTCGGGCTTAGATTACATTTTGCAAGAAGATTGTCCATATACGCCCTGTTTTTTGGAACAGCACGATGCTTTATCCAGCATTCAAGACCTTGTTCTGTGCACCCAAATCCCAACGGCAAAAGAAATTTGTTTTCCGTTACCCAAAGAATTTTATAATCAGGATTGCTAGAATTTTCATTTGCAGAGAATTTCAATATTTCTTCATCAAAATGTTTTAGCACAAAAACCATTTGACTATATTATAATGCTTCTGAAATTTAATTCAATTGAACTATAAATCGTCATTACAAAACAGTCTTTGTCATCGTCCAATCGATAATAAACACAACCTTATGAAATCAATCAAAACACCCCAGACACAGAGGTAACCCAAAATTTACACCGGCTGGACACACTCGAACGCCAAGTCAATTCTGCGGTCGTCATTGCAAAGAGAAGAAATTATTGTGATTCTGCCGCGTTTTTTGTTCACTTTGTATACTTTGCCTTCCAACCCCATAAGCGGACCAGAAATCACCCTAAGGTTTTGCCCCGGAAGAAATTCCACTTTTGAAATGCCCAAATGTTCGCCGTGAGTCATAAAAAGACGGAGTTCCTCCAACTGCGCCCCAAGAATTTTCAGCGGATTTATAGTTTCAAGCAAAATTCTAATAAATCCATCTATCTTCTTTAACGCCTGAACAACCTGAGGGGTAAGATTGTCTATCTGAAAAAACAAATACCCTGGAAAAAGCGGTTTTTCATACGCAACACCCTGATTTGTCTTTAACGTCCGCTGAAAATAATAGAATTTTATACCACACGCCTGCGGCTCAAACAATTCAACAGCTTTTTTCTTAAAATTTTCCTCTTCCCCAGTCCTAACCATCACACAGTAGTATTCCAAGAACTAGTGTTCCTCCATAGGATGATCTTCCAAAAGCCCCTTGTGTGAAACATTCACCGCACGGTTCAAATAATGGAACGTTATAAAAATTCCCCATACAAAAACCAGACAGAAACACAAAAGAGCCACGCCATTCTTAATCGACATAAAATAAGAAACAACAACAGCAAGACAAACCGCAAACTGAAGCATCAGCAAAAAGAAAATCGCCGCAAGTTTAGAAAATCCAATATTCAGCAACTTATGATGAATGTGAGCCCTGTCTGGTGCAAAGATTTTTCTGTGTTCCCTTGTCCGTCGCCAGATTGCAGCAATAACATCTGTCAAAGGAATTGAGCAAAGCAAAAGCATCACCGGAAACTGTATTAACTCAAACTTCTTATCAACAGAATTGAACAACGGCGCAATGGCAATCAAATACCCCAAACTTTGACTTCCACCATCGCCCAAAAAGATTTTTGCGTTCGGTTTGTTCCAGAACAAGAACCCAGCGAGAGCACCGCATATTATAAAATAGAAGAAACATATATTGTTGTTCTGAAATTTAAATATAAATCCAAGGGCAAGGCACGTAAAAAATGAAATTCCTCCACAAACCCAGTCCATTCCGTCTATCAAATTAAAGGCGTTCACTATGGCCAAAATCCAGACAAAAGTAACAACCTCTCCCAACACAGGCGGAAATTTCCACATAAAAAGACTTGAAAAATGGTTCGGGCTCAAACTTACAACTAATGCCGCCAAAATCTGAATAAAGAATTTTATTTTTGCACGCATATTGAGAACATCATCAACAACGCCAAAGAAAAGAATAATTCCAAAGCCCACAAACAATGAGCCGAAAAAATCAATATTTATAACCTTGAACAAAAATCGGGCAGAAAGCCACACAATCAAAATCGAAGCAAAAACAGCAATTCCACCAAGACGAGGAATGTTCCCCTTATGAATTTTTCGTGGATCAACTTCATCATACAAATTGAATTTTTTACAGATGTGGATAATCAAAGGACAAAAACCAAGAGAAAGCAAAACAGACGCAAGAATGAGCAATAACATGCTGAAAACCCCATAATAACATATACCGATATTTCAGCCACAATGAGCCAATGAGCCAATGAGCCAATGAGCCAATGAGCCAATGAGCCAATGAGCCAATTGTACACCACCACCATTTTTTCCGCAAGCAAAACGCAAAGGTTTCTACTACTTTTTAAAAATTTCACTCAACAAGTGCCAATGCAACCGCCGGCGAAATATTCTGCACCTTAACGCAATCCGGCACGGTAAAAACTGCCCTAGTATAGTTCACAATTCCTTTTATTCCAGCCTTTACAAGCCTATCAGCCATCTTCTGGACCTCATTTTCTTCACAACACAAAAGTGCATATTCAATTTTTTTTGCGGAACAAACAGATTCAATCCGGCTTGCAGGAAAAAGTTCAAAAGTTGAGCGTATAAGTTCCACCCGGTTCAAACTTGAATCAAACCCTGCACAGACCCTAAAACCACTTTCATCAAAAAAAGAATCATCCAAAAGAGCCGCCCCCAGCCTGCCAAGCCCCACAATGCAAATTCGTTTCTCCACATCACCAGCCAGGTTATCCTCATATTTCAAAAGCGAAAGCCGAATATCTTTTTCCAGAACAGAAATCTCATATCCGTTTCTAAAACCCCTGTGATCTGCTGGAAATTCTAAAAAAGCAAAGTCATACCGCACCAAAGAATCTTTTACGCCAAGCAAAGCCGCAATTTCCCTTGAAGTGATTCTAGTTTTTTGCCACTTTTTCAGAAGATTCAGAAGCAAAATCATACGTTTTTTTGTAGAAACAGGAATTTTTTTCTGCATAATTTTACTATACCGTATTTTTCACACATAAAAAAGAAAAAGCCCGACCGGATAAAAGAATGGGAAAACGGTCGGGCTTTTAATAAGGAGGACTAATTTTAGCGGTCGAAACGTCGGTTGCCTAAAAATGCAACGGAAATTCCTGTAACCGGGCGTGTAGTTTCGTAGTACGAAAGAACCTCATCCGCAAACAACCTATCAAGTTTATCCTGATAAGCCATTATCTTTCCAACATAATTCAATGTTGTCTGAGGTGTGTTATCCGCACGCACTTTGCTAGTTCCAGCATTGTACATTGCCAACGCCGCAACTTCGTTTCCTGCAACATTCATACAAAAACGTAAATGGCTCATCCCATACTTTGCACTTATTGCAGGATTAAAAAAATCTTCTTCTTTTAACTGCGGAAACGAACGGTTATTCAACTGGAACAATCCGCGGTCAATAGAAGCATTTCTATTCTTGTTCACCGCATTCACATTGTAGCGACTTTCTGTATAAGCCAATGCAAATGCCAGCGAAAGTGGTATATCATTTTTTTCAGCTTCCTCAAGAATCGCCATCGCAGTTTCACGGTTTCCTGTTACGTGCAGATAAAACCATTCAACCGCCGCCCTTGAGTTCGGCTGTCTATAAAGAGAAAGCCCCTCATCGCCAGTTTTAATCTTTGAAGCCAAAAAGCCAGCCTCTTCAATCAAATTATTAAAATCAGCAACAACTTCGTTTTCAACTTCCGTAGCCGCCTTTACAACCGGAACAGAAGCCTCTTTATTTTTAGCCGGCAACACAACTGCAATCACACTCGCAACCACAAGAAGCAAGCCACAAAAAAACAAAGAATTGCGACATGAGTTTTGGAAACCAGAATTTTCAGTCTGATTTGTCATTCAAACTCCTTTTGCTAATCTCTCTAAACACCTGTACTATGACACAACATTTAGAAGTAATCAAGAGAAATTTATTATTTTTTTAAGAAATTTTAACTTTTTCCTGAAAAATTTTGCAAATATTGCGGTTTTTCGCAAATAATACAGTTTAATACAAAACTAATTCGCAAGATGCAGTTACTGGAAGAACCCCATATTTTTTGACATTTGATTTTCCAACAAAATAAACATAATGACCATGCTTCACGTTCATCTCGTTTATAAACCATTGCGACCAGCTGTTTTCGTCAAGTTTTTTACCAGCATCCTTTTCCACAAGTTCTGCCGCAACCGCAAACCCCAAAACGCTCGTGCAGTCTTTTATCCTTCTTGCAACATGAACCATCGCCTTAATAAAAGAATCCGCCTCGTCCGCATCAGAAAAACTTTTCTGTGCCTGAGGAACAATAAACGCAAAAGCACCTGCCGCCTCGATTTTTTTTAGAAAATCGCGAAGTTTTGCAAGAATTTCTTCATTGTAGTTACCGTCTTCAATCTCAACCTTATCCCAAGGACAAACAACCGCAGTAATACTGCCAGACGCTGGAGTCAAAGCCGAATCAACGCCATCAATCTGAACAATATTCAAATTTTCTGTGCCAATCTCTGAACCATCAGAAAGTTTTACAAGTTTATTTTCAACAACCTTAACAAGTGGGTCAAATTTCATAATCCCCTCTATTTTTTCCAATCAAAAAAAAATAAAAAAAAGACCTCTGCACAGCCAAAAAAAAGCCTAAGCGCAAAGGTCTTTTATATACAAAGATAGATATAAACTATTCCGTTAAAATCTTAATTACTTCAGCTTTGTCCTGAGTATTCAAAATCTGCTGTCGTTTTTCTGCGCTCTTAAAAAGAAGACTTACCTCAGCAAGAAACTGAAGGTGCGGTCCTGTTTTATTCACAGGCGACAAAGTCATAATGAATATGCGGCAAGGCTCCTGATCCAATGAATCAAAATCAACCGGGTTATCTGAAATTCCAATGCAGGCAACCAAATCGTTTACAGAATCAGTCTTTCCATGAGGAATAGCGATTCCGTGCTTCATTCCAGTAGACATCTTTCGTTCACGGTCAAGTACAACTTCGCGAGCCTCTGCTTTATTTGTAACTTTTCCAGCCTTAACAAGGATGTCAATCATCTCGTCAATAATTTCTTCTTTTGTAGTTCCCTTCAAGTGAAGGTTTACAGTATCAGTTGTTAATACAGTTCTCAAATCCATATTGTTAAGTTTATTTACAGTTATCTTTTCTGTCAAGAAAAATTATGAAATATTACAGGTAAAATTTTAATTTGGGGTAAGCCTCCCACAACGCCCGCTTTTTCTGACAGCTTATTCATTTTTTTCACTAAATAAAATCCACATTCTGGATATTATCTTTTTTATTTTGTGCTATACTTTACACATTATGACCTTAATTGAAAAATTCAGAACAGACATCAACAGAACCATAAAACATGAACGTGCAGAAAACAACGGCCGCTACAATTCAAGCAAAGCCTGCGATTCAATCCAAAAACTTTTTGAACGCAACTGCGTTGTTCCCGGCAGCATTTCCCGAGCAATTGCATTTTACTGGCGCGACGAATACATTGACCATTCAAATGCCCCGGAAAACGAGCCAACCGAAGAACACATCGACAAACTCTGCGCACTCCTTTCCTTTTTAAACGATGCCGACGAAGGCGAAGAAATTCTTTCCGACAATGATTTGGAAGAAATAAACAACGCAATAGATGACGAAGCCGAAACCATGCCCCTTGAACAACTCCAATCCCTTATGGGAAAACTGGTTGACCGTGGGATTTTGTAAGAAAAAAAAATTATGACAGAAAACTATTATTCAACCTGCACGCAATGCCCCAGAAATTGCAATGCAAACCGGACTCAAAAAAAATGCGGTTTTTGCGGCGAAACTGATGATGTCAGGATTGCGTTGGCGTGCCTTCATTTTGGGGAAGAACCTTTAATAACCGTCCACGGTGGAAGCGGAACCATTTTTTTTACAGGATGCACATTGCGTTGCGCGTTTTGCCAAAACTATCAAATTTCGCAGGACGGAATGGGAAAAACTGTTTCAAAGGAAGAATTTTGCGAAATCTGCATAAAACTCCAGGAAGCCGGGGCAGAAAACATAAATCTTGTAACTGGAAGCCACGCAATTCCAAAACTTGCGGAATTTATTGAGTCGGCACAAAATGCTGGATGCACAATTCCTTTTTGCTGGAATTCCTCTGCATTTGAAGATGTTAAAATGCTGGAACTTTTAAAGCCTTTTGTAAAAATCTGGCTTCCGGACTTTAAGACTTTGGACAAAAACCTTGCGGCAAAACTGTTCTGCACGGCTCAATACCCAGAAACAGCCGAAAAAGCAATCTTGTGGATGCTGGAAAATTTTCCACTTAAAATCACCGAAGAAGAATCAAAAAATGATTATTCAGATGCAAACGGCACAAAAGTCAAAAAAGGCGAAAAGCGTGAAAAAATGACGCAGGGCGTAATAATCCGCCATCTTTTTATGCCGGGAAAATTTTTAGAAACGGCAGATGTCCTTGAATGGCTAAAAAAACACGCGGACAGAAAAGCGATAATCTCGCTGATGAACCAATACACGCCAGTTCCATTCGCCGAGGACCAAGAAAAACTAAAAGCAAGGAATGAAGCACTAAACGCAATCGAAAACCGCCTTGTAAACAAGCAGGAAGACAGCGACCTGCAGGATTTGATTGAAGCCTACGATTTTGAAACACTTTTTTATCAGGAACTTACAGACGACACAAGTTGGCTTCCAGATTTTACAAAACCCCAACCATTTTCAAACAAACTGGCAAAACCAATCTGGCACTGGAACTTTGGATTCCTGAAATAGCCCCCTCACACAAAAAAAAGGCCCCAGTCCTGCTTTGTGCAGAACCGAGTCCTTTTAAGGTCAGTCAAAATGTCCGGCAACCGGAATCATTTTTATTACTCAATTGTAAAGTCAAATGTTAATGACGGATCTTCGTAGAATACTGCACGCAATGTGCCTTTGTTACAGTTGATGATTGACTGATAAGAAGAATACCACTGAGTTCCTTCTTTTCTGTGCTGTTCAAGGCTCTTACTGCCTTCAGCGGCAGCAAACTCGCGCAACATTTTCATCATCAAATCGCGGTTTTCTTCTGCTGTAACAAATTCCATTGTAAGCATATGACCGTCTATAGACGTTTCATCTGAGAATTCTGAGCGAACATCGAATTCACTTGTGTCAGGTGTGAAAAGCTGAGAATACTTAACTTTTGCCATTAAATTCTGCATATCTTTTTCATCCCTAACACCAGCATAGCCTTCAGAAAGTGTCTTATAACGACCTAAACCAGAACCAATAATTGCTCTGTCTTTGTATTCACTGTTAAGATAGAAGTTTGTCTGAATGTCCTGCATTTCATTCCAGATAAGTTTGTCGTCAACAAGCTCAAGAACACCGTGATGACCAGATTTATCTGCCATAAAGAAGCCTGCACCCCATGTAAATGTTTCAGCCATAAGACCGTGAACGTTTATCGATTTTGCAATTTCAAGAGCTTCGTCTACAGTAGAAGCTCGTTCACCGATGTAGCGGATAAGGGCAACAACAGACATTGTAAGTTCTGCATCTGGATTTGTTCCAGTGCTATTTTTGATTCCAGTCTCAGCTGGCTGAGAAGAACGCATATTTCCTTCAATATAGAAGCCTTTTTCGTTCAAAATATCAGTTGTGAAGAAAAGAAGACCTGCAAGTTCCTCTTTTGAAATTCCGTTCTTTTTTACTTCTTCAAAAACAGTTCCGCTCAATGGATTATGAGCAAGACCTACAGTCTTAAGGAAGCCAGGAACATTTGTTCTGATTACGTAACATGGTCTTTCTGAATAGAAGAAATCGAGAGAACGACCGATTACCATGTCGCCATCGTCAAGAACTTTTCCAACAACAGAACAGCCGAAACCTTTACCGCAATGTTCTCTGTCCTTTTTTAAGCCAAGGTCATAATCGATTTCTGTAACCACAGGAAGTTCGACAATATAATCGCCCAAAACTTTTCCCTTTACATTGCCAGAATTACAACTTGCAAAAATTACCGACAAGCCTAAAACTACTGCTGAAACTAAAAATTTTGCAGTTTTTTTCATATATGTACCTCCTAGTACCTAATGAAATCTAAAATTATTATTCAACCGTAAGGTCGAATGTTAAATTATCATCTTCAAAGAATGTCACTTTAAGAGTTTTCTTGTTGCAGTTTGCCACTGACTGCCATGCTGACTGCCACAAGCCTACTTCTCGCAACTGCGCGTCTGTTGCGTTCTTTGCAGCCTCGTTGTCTTTTGCAAGCACGCTCATGATATAGTCTTTGTTTGCTGGATTGTATGCGTCTTTATAAGACAGGATTCCACCCCATTTTTCCCATTCAGGACGATATTCCCCTTGAACTTCACCAAGCGGATTGAACTTACATGTTGCAGAATCAAAAGACATCTGATTGTAGCGGACTTTAGTAATCAGTTTACGCATATCTTCTTCGGTCTTTACGCTGTCAATTCCAGCCTTTACAACTTCGTAGCGTCCAAGCCCCATTCTGTAGGCACTTCTTTCGCGGTATTCGTCGTTGATATAGAAGTTTGCATGAGCGTTTGCCATATCAGACCAAACAAGTTTATTGTCTACCAGCTCAAGAACTCCGTAATGACCTGTGCTGTCGGCAAGAATAATTCCGCCACCCCAACTCGTGTGTTCAGTCTTAAAATTGTGAACGTCAACAGAATTTGCAATCTTTAAAGCTTCATCAACTGAGCCTGCTCGTTCTCCCATAAAACGGATAAGAGCCGCAAAAGTCATTCTGTATTCCGCACCTGGATTTGTACCTGAACTTTCTTTAATTCCTGTTGATTCAGGTTCACATGGCCGCATATTTGCTTCCGCATAAAAACCTGCATCGTTCATCAACTCACCTGTAAAGAACGGCAAGGTAGCCGCAACATCCGCAGGAATGCCGTTTTTCTTTACTTCTTCAAACGTAGGACCTGCAAAAGTGTTGTAGATGTAGCCAACAGTCTTATGAAAACCAGGAACTGCCGTACGGACAATGTAGGCAGGTTTAAAACTGTATCCTAAATCATAAGAACGACCGATAACGGTGTCGCCATTTTCAAGGGTTTTTACAACGCCCGTACAACCGAATTTTCCATAATTTTCGTCGTCGGACTTTAACGCCTTGTCATAGTTCAATTTTGTGTAAACAGGAAGTTCAACAACGTAATCGCCCAAGATTTTCCCCCTAACGTTGCCAGAACCGCAACTGATAAAACTGCAGATAACTGCAACTGTAGCCGAGAAACAAAATATTTTTCTTAATTTCATAAAAATTTATCCTCAAAAAAAAAGGCAATGAGAAAGTTTGCGCTGCGAACTTATGAATAAAAACTTTGACGCTATTTTAGTCAA
>CAVIQW010000024.1:0-17015 GCA_963644915.1 Paratractidigestivibacter sp. | reverse complement strand
TTTTTTTTTCAGAATAACATTGAAAAAAAAAAATAAAGTTTTTTTTTCAAATTGTTTTTACTAAGCCTGTTATGAAAAAATCTTTAAAATTTATTTTTTTTCGCTTGCTTTTTCTACCGCTCGGTATATAATCGATCGTATGGTGTCAGAAGATTTTCAGGCGGAGTCCACCAAAAATCACATTTTTAAAGTTTCTCTTGGGCTTTTTGCAGAAAAAGGCTTTGATGCGGTTGGCGTTCAGGAAATCGTTGATAAATCTGGAATCACAAAACCAACCCTATACTATTATTTTAAAAGCAAAACTGGTCTGTTGGAATCGATTGTGCAGAAAAATGAAACGGAACATCTTGCCGTTCTAAAAAATGCCGCAGTCTATGAACACGAATTTTTTGGTTCGCTCTTAAAAATTTTAAAGGCAGAAATTGATTTTGCCCTCAAAAACGAAGATTACTTTAGGCTTAGAATAAATCTTTTAAATTCGCCAAAACAGTCTGAATCTTTTAGTATATTTTTTCCGCTTGCAGAAAAACTTGAAAATCTTATGCTAGATTTTTTTAGACTTTCTGCAACCGAATTTGGAAATATGAGAGGAAAGGAGGAACTTTATAGCACGCTTTTTTTGTCAAATATCTGTTCGATTGCAAAAAAAGTTACGGCAAATGCACTTGTAGCAACAGAAAAAAATCTGTACACGATTATACATTCGTTTGTCTACGGTTTTGCCGATTAAAATTCACAACTTAGAATTCACGTGGTATAATTTTTGAATAATGATGCGCAAAAAAATCATCATTAAGGAACTTAAATGAGCAATAAAAATGAAAGAAATTCAGTTTCAAAGGCGGTAGGAACATCTATTCCTTTGGGAGCAATTTACACAAATACAAAAGATGGCACAGTCATTGGTGAATACACCGATCTCCCGGCGTTTGCGGCTTTCTGCAAAAAAGCAGGTTTAACGCTTCTTCAACTTTTGCCGGTAAACGACACAGGAACTCAATCTAGCCCATACAGTGGATTGAGCGCGTTCGCCCTTCATCCGATTTACATTGACCTAACCGCTTTGCCAGAATTTGAATCCTTATACAAATCAGACAAGGAATTTAAATCTGCATACGATAAGATGCTCAAAGATTTTCCTTACAATGGTCAGGGTCGCTACAATTACAGCGGAATTCTTGAAGCAAAAACTGCACTCTTGAACAAAATTTATGATTCAACCGAAATTGCCAAAAACGCCTCTCCAAACGAGGAACTTGAAAAATGGATTAAGAAAAATTCGTGGATTGTGCCTTACGCAGTCTATAAAAATCTTAAGGTAAAATATAATCAGGCTACTTGGAAAGACTGGTCCAAAGAGGACAGGACTCCTAGCGAAAAAGAAATAAAAGCCCGCTGGAACGACAAGAAACTTCTGAAGAACCATTTGTTCTTTGCGTGGGTTCAAATGCGTGCAAACGAGCAGTTCAAGGCAGCAACAGATAAGGTAAAAAAAGAAGGAATCACTCTCAAGGGCGATATGCCGATTCTTATGAACGAAGATTCCTGCGATGCATGGGCTTTTCCTGGAATTTTCAATCACAATCTGCGTGCTGGTTCTCCTGTTGATGGTGAAAATCCTACAGGACAGAACTGGGGCTTCCCTACTTATAACTGGGATTATCTAAAAGAACACAATTTTGACTGGTGGATTAGCCGGCTTAAAAATGCCGCACAGTATTACGGTGCTTACCGCCTTGACCACATCCTTGGATTCTTTAGAATTTGGGCAATTCCTGTACGCGACACAACAGCCGTTCTTGGACACACAGTTCCCTACGTTCCTATGAGCCGCGATGATTTGCACAACATCGGGTTTGACGACGGAAGAATCCGATGGTTAAGCCAGCCTCACGTTCAAACAGGTCTTATTGAAGATATTACATGGAACCACGAAAAAGCGGTTTCAATCCTTTCCAAATTTATGGACAGAATCGGAAACGAAGAGTTGTGGCTTTTTAAGAAAACCATTGCCGGCGACAAAGATATTTACGAATCTGACTTAAGTGCATTCTGCGAAGGTGAAGCTGCTCAACGTTGCAAAGACGCTTTAAGCAAAGCATGGCAAAACCGGTGTCTTATTGAAATAACTGAAAACAATTTTGTTCCAGTCTGGACTTATTATGAGTCTACCGCGTGGAAATCTTTGAACGATGGCGAAAAAAATGCGCTCAAAAATCTTATCAGCGCAAAAGAATGGGAACAGAACAAACTCTGGGAAACCCAGTCGGACGAAATTCTTTCAGCATTAACAAAGTCTGTAGATATGATTCCTTGCGGAGAGGACTTGGGGGCAGATTTACCGTGCCTTCCTCATATTATGGAAAAAAATGGAATTCTTTCACTGCGAGTAAACCGATGGTGCAGAAGATGGGCAGAACCAGGAAAACCTTATGTTCCGCTAAGTGAATTGCCATACCTTTCTGTAACAACAACTTCTGTACACGACTCCACAACGGTTCGTCAATGGTGGCAGGAAGACCGCGACGGTTCAAGTCTTTTTGTAAGAACAAATCCTTGGGCGTTTGGCGTTGACGGTTTTGACCAGGCAAAAATCAACGAGATTGCAAATGCTCCATTCAGCCCGGAACTTGCAGAAAGTTACCTTAAAGGTGTTGCAACTTCAAATTCTGCTTGGATTATCAATCCGCTACAAGATTTTATGTTTATGGAAAAAAAATACTGGCTTGCGGACTCAAACGCAGAGCGGATAAATGTTCCAGGTTCAGTAAATGATTTTAACTGGACTTATAGAATGCCAGTTTCCGCAGAAAGTCTTGCAAAAGATAACGATTTAACAGAAAAAATCAAAGGCATTGTTGCATTGCACAAGTAGCCTGAATAAAAACAGAAGTTTTTTCAGCTTTTAGAATTACTACTTTTGGAGGAAAAAATGGGAATTTCTTATAACGAATTTCATATCGGTCGAAAAATCAGGGAAATTTGCAATTTTGACGAACGCCTTTATTCATCAAGCGGAAATGTTGTTTTAGCAAATATGCCAGCCGTAAGAAAATTTGCCGAAAAGCTAAACACTTATTTTGACAAAAAAAATCAAAAAGAAAACCGTGTTTCTGCTGGCTCTGTAAATGCAATGGGACTTATTGACGAGGTTTTTCACTATGTCTGCATGATTTTCCGCAGAGACAAACAACTTGATGCCTTTAAAAATATTCTAGCCGCACTAGACAGCGCATACACAAAAGAAGCCGTAGACAAACTTCTTCTTGATTTTACAAATGAATTTCCTCCAGTAGAAGTTTATCAGGGAAAAATTTCTGCACAGGAATATCTTGCAAAAAACGAACTTGATGCAGGAACAAAGACAATGCGTTCAAACCGCGAGCAAACTTTGGAAGAAATGATTCTTCTTAGACTTGCAAACGAAAACCCAGCATTTAAGCCATTCTTTGTTCTTTTTAGCGACATTGAACTTCAGAAAAACCCGATTTACAACAAGGTTTGGGCAACAATCCAAAAAGAATTCCAGAACCTTCCAAAATTCGGACCTTTCAACAATGACCTTATCAATATGCTGCGAGAACCAGTTGTTTTCAGCCCGAATAGCCTAAAAGGTCAGCTCGACTACATCCGTCAGTACTGGGCAGATTTGCTTGGCGACTTCTTGCGCCGTCTTCTTTCTGGAATGGACACTCTTACAGAAGAAGAAAAAATGTTTTTGCACTACAACCCCATAAACGGTGGCGAAGTAAATATGGAAGCCTACAATTACGACGGTCTGATGAAAGAATATGAACGATTCAGTCCAGACCGAGAATGGATGCCTTGTGTAATCCTTATGGCAAAAACTGTTCTTGTATGGCTTGACCAACTTACAAAAAAATACAACCGCCCAATCACGCGCCTTGACCAGATTCCAGATGAAGAACTGGACGCTTTGCGCGATGAAGGTTTTACTGGCTTGTGGCTTATCGGTCTTTGGACACGCTCAAACGCATCCAAAAGAATCAAACAGCTTTGCGGAAATCCAGAGGCAGCCGCTTCCGCATATTCCCTTTACGATTACAATATCGCAGAAAATATCGGTGGCTGGGATGCACTTTCAAACCTTAGAACAAGACTTTGGCAGAGAGGAATCCGTCTTGCTTCAGATATGGTTCCGAACCACACTGGAATGGATTCTCAATGGGTTGTAAACCGCCCGGATTTATTCGTTCAGCGTCGCGACTTGCCTTCTTCAACATACACTTTTAACGGTGAAAACCTTTCGTGGGACCCGAATGTTGGCGTTTGGCTTGAAGACCATTACTACAATCATTCAGACTGTTCAGTTGTTTTTAAGCGTGTTGACTTCCGCAACGGAGACACTCGTTACATTTATCACGGAAATGACGGAACAGGAATGCCTTGGAACGACACCGCTCAGATTGACTTTTTGAATCCAGAAGCCCGAGAAGCCGTTATGCAAGATATTCTGCACGTTGCACGAAACTTTCCGATTATTCGGTTTGATGCGGCTATGGTTCTTGCAAAAAAATCAATCCGCAGACTTTGGTATCCAAAACCGGGTTCAGGCGGAGACATTTATTCACGCAGCGAATATGCGCTTTCTGACCAGGAATTTGAAGCAAAGATTCCAAACGAATTCTGGCGAGAAGTCGTTGACCGCGTTGCAAAAGAAGTTCCAGACACACTTTTGCTTGCCGAAGCATTTTGGATGATGGAAGGCTACTTTGTACGAACTTTAGGAATGCACCGTGTTTACAATTCAGCATTTATGAATATGCTCAAAAAGGAAGAAAACCAAAAGTACCGCGACTCTGTAAAAAATACAATCAAGTTTGACCCGCAGATTCTTAAACGCTATGTAAACTTTATGAACAACCCGGACGAAGACACAGCCGTTGCCCAGTTCGGAAAAGATGACAAATATTTTGGCGTCTGCACATTGATGATTACAATGCCTGGACTTCCAATGTTTGGTCACGGACAGATTGAAGGATTTACAGAAAAATACGGAATGGAATTTACAAAAGCGTATAAAAATGAAACTCCAGACCAGAATCTTGTAAACCGCCACTGGCACGATATTTTCCCTCTGATGAAAAAGCGATACGTCTTTGCAAACGTAGAAAATTTCCTTTTCTACGATGTTTGGGATAACGGCAACGTGAACGAAAATATTTTTGCATACTCAAACTCTTGCGGAAACGAATATTCAGTTGTCTTCTATAACAATAAGTACGAACGCGCACAAGGATGGATTAAGCAATCTTGTGAATATGCAGTAAAAATTGGCGAAGGTGAAAACCAGCACGTTGAAATGCGTTCAAAGTCAATTTCGGAAGGATTGAATCTTCATGCGGAAGACGACAAATTCTGCATTTTCCGTGAACATCGTTCAGGGCTTTGGTTTGTGCGCCGCAGCCGTGAAATCTGTGAACGAGGAATGTACATCGGCTTGAACGGTTTTGAATATCAGGTTTATATGGATATCCACGAAGTTTCAGACGGAGCAGACCACAAATATCAGATTTTGTGCGACACTTTGCAGGGCCGCGGTTGCTACGACCTTGAAACAGAATGGGAAGAAATCTGCTACCGCGAACTTTACCAGCCGTTTGCAAATTACGCAAACTCTGTTTTACTTGGCGTACACGGAATTATAAATCCTATTTCTGGAAAAATTTCGGAAACAGAAGCAAAAAAACAGCTAAAGGATATTGTTTCTTCCGCAAAAGAAGCCGCTCTTCAGTTCTATGCAGTTGCAAACAAATTCGCAGGCAATTCAAAAATTTCAGAGCCAGAAAAACAGCTTAAAGAATTTGAAAAACTTGCAGAAAAAATAATCGGCACCGCAATAAACAACAAGGCAAAATCCGCTTCAGACATCACAGTGGCACTTAAAAAGGCAAAAACTGCCGCGGAATATCTTGAAACTCTGTTTGCGACAGACAAAAACCTTGCAGAACAACTTATCTGCTTTGCAATGGTAAAAGAATATGCCGAAAATGGGCTTGCTGAAAAATGGGGATTCGCACGAAAATTCAGCGATTATCTTTCTTCAAATGGAATAAACCTTGGCGATTCACGAGGAAATATCAACCGCCTGTTCGTTCTGTCTTCTGTTTGTAATGCAAAAGCAATTGCAAAAGACGAAAAATCAGCATTGTACAACATTGTAAAACTCTTAACCGAAAGCGACAAAGCAAAAATGCTGACAGGAGCAAATCTTCACGATGGAACAGTCTGGTTCAACAAAGAAACTTGCGACTGGACATTGGCACACGGATTTGCACTTGCACTTCTTGAAGAAAAAGAATGTGAGGCAACTCTAAACGCTTTTGATTCAATTGTAAAAGCAAAAGACAAGGCTGAATACAAATGCGATTTATTCATCAAGCCATTTGCACCAAAAAACGCAAAAACAAAGGCAAAAGAAAAATCGCCAAAAGCCGAAAAAACGGCAAAAACTAAAAAGTCCAAAAAATAAACACTAAAAAAAAGCGGCCCAAATCGGGTCGCTTTTTTCTTTTCTAACCATTTTTTACAAAGATTCAATTATCTTTTTAATTTCCAAGGAGTTTTTTACGCAAGGTTTTCCAGTTTTTGAAACATTTTTTGCCGCTCGAACAGAATCGGGCATTTCAGGATTTTCCCCGACAATGTGATGAATATACTCCGAAGAAAGACTCGGATGGTCACGTGCAATAAGAACCGTTGCATACTCTTCATCGCGGTTTGATTTTTGAATTTTTGCAGCCGCATAAGCACGTGAAGTATGACGGTCAGCAAAAACATTATATTTTGTAAAAAGTTCTTTTGCCGCACTGTCAATTTCTTCTTCAGAAACATCTACTGGAAAAATAAAATGTCGCATCATCAATTTATTGGCAGAAAAAACATCTTCCAAACGTTCTAAATTAGAAGGTTCAGTCGGATCAGAATGTGCACGTTCTGTTAAAGGAACAAGAGAATCCAGAATAACCGGATTTCCGCCCGGATTAAGCGCAAATTCATCTGTTGAAGGAAGAATAAAACCATTCAACGGAAGAGCAAATTGCCATGCATACAATCCTGCAACAACATTGCTGTAATTTCCTGCGGCCAAAGCATAGTAAATATCGCTGTGAACTTTATTTTTAATCCTTGAAAAAGCAAACGGATAAAAAAAAGCCTGTGGCAACAAACGCCCTATATTCGTTGTATTTGCAACTGTAATGTTGTGTTTTTTTACAAACTCAGAATCTGCAAAAAGTTCACGTGCAAAAAGATGACATTTTTCCTCCGAACCGTCAACTTCAACAGGATAAATGTTTCCTCCGTTCCAAACATAATCGCTTTCTAGAACTCCACGAACGTTATTCTTTTCGCAAATTACAACAGCCTTCAGATTTTTTTTACCACGCAAAGCCCACGCAAGACTTGCACAAAGTTCACCACAATCAGAAACGCCAACAAGAACCGCTTTTTCGCCTTTTAACTGAAGGATTGTTTCCAGACACGCGGTCAAATACGAAATCCCAAAATCCCTATGATTTCCAGTCGGAGTATGATTCAGTTCAAGAAGAAAGAAATTTTCGCCAAGCTGCTTTATTTCAGGAGAAAATGGAAACGCCCGAGTCGCAATAGTTTCACAAATAATCGGAGAAAATTCATCATTTATAAATGCAGAAGTAAGAGTTCCAGCAATTGAACTGAACGAAGTATCTTCGCCAACATTTAAGAGCCAGCGGCGTAAATCCTCTGTTTCAGAAGGAACATACAATCCCCCATCTGGAGGCATACAATTTAAAACCGCCTGTGCAAAGTTGACTGATAATTTTTTATTTCTAGTACTTGTAAATTTCATCCTTTTAATTATATCAAATCGATATTAATGTGGAAACAATAAAGAGTATTTTTTATTCTGCCGATACTAATTCTGGAAGGTTTTTAATGCGAAAGGTTATCTCGTTAATTTTAGATTATTTTCTTACGCTTATTGTCGGTTTTGCAATCGGAATGTTCATTTGCTTGCAATATTTTGACAGCATAAATCTAGTTGCCGGTGAACGCTTCTTTGTTTCAAAAGAAATTGTTGTTCTTAGCGTATTTTACACACTTCCAGTAATGTTCCTTTTGCTTCCGTTTGCGCTTATCCTTTATAAAATCAGGCACAAGGACAATCCAGCTTTTAGTTCTGCAACTTTTGCAGTTCTTTCGCTTTTAAACTGGTTCATTTTTTATCCTGTTACACTGAAATTTCAAAATATCGCTGAAAAAAATTTTGCAGAGGCAAAAAACGGTGATTTTTTTAAGTTAAATGACTTGTCCTCTGGATATTTTAGAAATTCCGCTGGAAAACTTTATTTTTTCAACAAAAAAACAGAACCAAATTCAGCAGACGTAATTTTGCTAGACGATTCTGCCGCTCCACTAGATTTTGCAAAAGAAGAAAAAATTGATGTTTCCGCAAATTCAGAATTCCACAAGGATTCAAGTCCATTCCGGGACCCGCTTACAAAAGAAACCATGACCGACATTCCCTATCAGATAATAAACATCTTTCATTCAATAAAATTTCAGGCAATCCGTGCATGGAACTACGGATTCATCTCTTGGCTATGTTTTTGTTCGCTCGGATTCGCACTGTGTTCGCTTTACAGCCTTATAAAATTCAGTTCGTGGCGAATGGTAAACGCTTTATGCGCACTTGTTTTTTCAGGAATTGTAATCTGGTTCAACGATTTTTATTTTTCCACAGCAAGCAACGGAATGCGCAATTTTCTTCAGTCATTCTTTTACGAAAGCGGAAAACTGAACTTTTTTATTGACAAAGGAATCGAATTTCCCCTTATGCTGATAAATTTACTTTTCGGACTTATCTTTACAACCGCCGGAATTGTAATCGCAATTTTAAGAAACAAAGAATAGGAAATAAAATGAAAAAAAGAACAAGAAACTTTCTTATAAATATCACATTCTGCATTTTTGTTTTTATACTTTGCCTTATATTTGGCTTTTTTTTCGCAAAACTCCCGGAATTAACTTCTGACTCAGTCGGAAAATTCAAATTCTTTTCTGCCATAAAAGTTTTTTGCTTTGTGTTGCCGCCTGTTTTTGCCGCCAGTGCCAATGTCGCATGGTGCATCGATTTTGGACTTCACCCAGAAAACAGCCGTCTTCGCTTTTCAGACGCAATGTTCAACCGCTACAAAGGCGTTGTCATAAATTCCCTAATTTTTGTACTGCTTATAACCTGTGCAATAGAAATTCTTATGCCGCAAATCGCAACTCAGATGAAAATTCTGGAATTTAGACCAAAACTTATGCACGAATATCAAAATTCTGCAAAATTTTTCTACAACAACAAAAATTACGAAACCGCTTTTCAATTTGCAAAACTAGCCTACGAAATTGACCCAAAAAACGAAACAAACAAGGAAATTCTCTTTATAACAGAAAGCCACAACGACAAAAAGGAAGAACTTTCTGATTCAATCAAAAAGAAAATCAACGAAATGACTTTTAAAGACACCAACTTTAACGTTTCAGAAGAAAAAATCATGCCAGCCACAATGCCTTATAAATCTTTTGAACTTATGAAACTTGCAAAAAATTGCCTTTTGCAAAAAGACTGGTTCGGCGCACATTACTACTCACAACTTGCTCTAAAATCTGCCAGCACAAAAGACATAAATGTCTCAGAATTAAAACAGATTTCCGCAGAAGCATGGAACAAAATCAATCAGGCAAAGGAACTCTGTGCAACCGAAGAACAAAAAACTTTTGCAAAAAAATACGAAGGTTACGTTTCGCTTATAAACGGTGATATTCTGCACGCATATTATGTTTTTCACGCACTTTCGCTTGAATCAAAAAAACTTTCAACCGATCCGGACGTTGTGCGATACCTTGAAATTTCAGAAAAACTTTTAAAAAATCAATATTTTTTCAAAGATGAAACAAAAAATCTTCAGGCATACGAAAGTGCAAACAACGTATACTTTAAAATCCAGCAAAACGGAACAACACGCTCAACCATTTATTTTATCCACGGAATCACAACCAGCCGTTCAACATCAAATATGATTTTGTACCTGCGTGGTCTTGAAATCATTGAACTAGATGGCTCAGGAACTGTAATTTGCGGTCATTACGTTCCTTACGCAAAAATGACGGCTCTTCAAACAGAATTTTTAGACGAAGACACAAAAAATCTTCTTGGAATCGACAAAAAAATCAACGCAGTTCCTTATATCCTTTTAAATTCGGTAGACAGAAATTTCCCGGAACAAATAATCAGACCAGAATTCAAAATTGGAAACACAAAAACAGAATTGAGCGGCCTCAGAATTCTAGGAATGCCGTTCAGCGACTTTGAGTTAATCGAGCAGGCTTCTAACGGGGCAGACGCAATGAATTTAATTTCTCTTTTTAATTTTGTAAACAAAGCAGAAACATACGGTTATTCCGCAGAATCTTTTGCACACATTCTTATGAACCGAATGTTAAAACCGCTCTACATTTTAATCCTTTTCGTTGTAATCGCGTATTTGGCGTGGCATTTCCGGCTTGAAGAAGATTCCGTTTTCAAATTTAAATGGTCAGCAATGATTCCTCTTCTTTGCGCCGCTTACTTTTTCCTTTTCAACCTTGCCGTCTGTCTTTTTAAATTCATAAATTACGGACTTTTAGGAATTTCTGGCGTTTCATTTTCGCTTGTGTCGGGAACAATCGTCTACGTTCTGATTTTTATAATTGTTTCCGTTTTCTTTTTGTCGTGCAGAAATTCATCTGGAAAATAATTATTCGGGCGTTTCCACCGCTCTGTTTCGGCAGGCTCAACAACCGCGGTGGTCGCTATGTCCAGGGTTCCGCTAACGCTCATTGCTTCGCAACTCACTTCGTTCGCCCTTCCCAGCGCTAACGCAAACAAAGCATTTTCTGTATTTCCTCACGCATCTTTTGTACGCCGTGTTCCAAACCAACGTTCTGTATTCCTTCGCACAATGCGCTGATAAATGGACGGGCCACAAGGCATTTTTTTGCACCAAGTGCTATTGCCACCTGAATATCGCGTTTTTTTCTGATTCCGCCATCAACCCAAAGTTCCTCGCAAACAGATTTTAAAATTTTTGCGTTTGCCCTTAAAAATTCTGCGGTAGAGCCAGTTTCCGTTTCTACCCTGCCACCGTGATTTGAAACAACAATTATTTCCGGTTTTAGTTCCTTGCACAGTTCAATATCTTCGTCTGTAAAAACACCTTTTATCGCTAGCGGAAGTTTTGAATATTTTCTGAATTCTTTGAGTTGTGTCACCGATTTTTTTTCAAGTTTCGCCTGATTCCGCATAGAAACAATATTGAACGCATCAATATCAATTCCAACAGCAAGCGCATTTTGCCGAATCCAGTCAATTCGTTCAAAAAGCCGGACATTTGAATATGGTTTTAGAAAAAAAAACGCCTTTGTGCCAAGTTCTTGTACGGCCTCCAACCCAAGTTTTAATTTTTCATCTGGAGCACCGTCGCCAACACAGATAGAAATTTCTTCTTTTTGTGCGGCACAAAAATATGGAAAGTAAAAATCCTCTTCGTTTTCAAACCCAATATTCTGGACTGCTCCTGTAACCGGCGCAATTCCAAGATTTTCAGCTTTTACTTCAATTTCCTCATCGGCCAAAATTTTATCCCAAGCATCGCAGTTCAAAATAAAATTCTGACTGTTGTTCACACCGCCCATGCCCGGCATTTGCCCTACGCAACCACGTCCAAGGCAAACTTTACAAAAATTGCACTTAAAACTGTTTTTTGGCATTTTTAGTCACCAAAGCAAATTCCTACAGAACGGCCAGTTGCAATAAGAGGATCGTCTAACTGAATGTTTTTTACTTTTCCGGCACAAGTTTCAAGCGGAATTCCAACAATCTGGTTATTCTGCATTGCAACAAGTTGACCAAATTCTCCACGTGCAAGAAAATCTGCCGCCGCAACACCGAACTGCGTTGCAAGAACCCTGTCGTAAGGGCTAGGAGTTCCGCCACGTTGCAAATATCCCAAAACAGAAGTTCTGCTTTCAAGACCAGTTGCGTCTTCAAGTTCTTTTGCAACACGGTAACCAATCGACTGAACCATTTCTGCCCGAACCTTTTTAAATGTCTTTTTGTCCATTTTTGCTTCTTCTTTAGAAAGAGCACCTTCTGCAACCACAACAATCGAAAACTCTTTTCCGGCATCACGGCGTGCAAGAACATTTTTTGCAACAGAATTAATATCGTAAGGAATTTCAGGCAAAAGACAAACGTCGCCACCACCAGCCAAAGCCGAATACAAGCCCAGCCAGCCAGCCTTATGCCCCATAACTTCAACAACCATTACGCGGCTGTGGGAATGTGCAGTTGTATGAATTCTGTCTATCGCTTCTGTGGCAACATCAACCGCCGTATGAAATCCAAATGTAACATCAGAACCAACAATATCATTATCAATCGTCTTTGGAAGCCCGATTACGTTCAATCCTTCTTTTGCAAGAAGAGAACCTGTTGTGTTTGTTCCATTTCCACCAAGAACAACAAGAGCATCAAGTTTCCATTTTTTATAATTCTTTTTAATTGCCTCAATAGGAAGAAGTCCTGTTTCTGGATTTGGAACTGGATTTTTAAAAGGTTTTTCCCGGCTTGTTCCAAGCAAAGTTCCGCCACGGGTCAGAATTCCAGAAACGGTTTCTGAAGTAATCGGAAACCCATCACCGTTTATAAGTCCACGGTAACCATTTTTGATTCCGATAACCTTCATTCCATAATTAATCATTGCAGAGCGACAAACGCCACGAATTGCTGCATTTAAACCGGGTGCGTCGCCCCCAGAAGTCAAAATTCCAAATGTTTTTACGGCTGATTTATTTTTCATACCAGAATTATAACCTATTTTTTTACAGTTGTAATTGAAAATTTACATAAAAAGAAAACTTCACTTTAATTTTACAAAGAAAGAAATTCCAAAATATCATCTTTTTTATCTTTATTTTACGCCGTATGAACAAAAAAAAGGGCTGTCCAACAAGTATCTTTTATGCCATTTTTGAACTTATTAGACAGCCACTTTTTATTATTTTTGCCTCATCACACAGTTTTGCCAGAACTATTTGCTAAGCAAATTATTCAGACTTTTTACAAAATCTGCCGGATCTTTTAGTTCCACACCTGCAACGAGCAATGCCTGGTCAAGCAAAACTTCTGAAACATCGGCAACAACCGTTTCGTCCGCAGAATCTTTGATTTTTGCAACGATAGGATGTTCGGCATTTATTTCAAGAATCGGCTTTAACTCCGGTCCGTTTTGCCCCATCGCCTTCATCATCTGAACCATCTGCCAACTTGGATCGTTCTGGTCAACAACAATGCAAGAAGGATTTTCGCCGCTCAAAGTTTTAGAAAGTCGAACTTCCTTTACTTTGTCGCCCAAAGCCTTTTTAATTTTTTCTGTAACTGGCTTAAATTCCTCTTCCTTCTTTTTAGCTTCTTCCTTGTTGATTCCCAAATCCTCGTCGCTTCCGCTGCGGTTTACAGCCTTCAACTCAAAATCTTTGTACTTTCCGTAGCCACCGATAACAACTTCATCAATATCGTCATCCATCACAAGAACTTCAAAACCTTTGTTCACATACGCTTTTAACAACGGATTTGCACGAAGATTCTTTTCGTCGCTTCCAGTGATGTAATAAATTGCCTTTTGCTCAGGTTTCATTCGGTTCACATATTCAGCAAAACTTGTGTAATTTCCATCTCCAGTTCCGCTTGCATCCGTTGACTTAAACCGAACAATTTCCGCAATCTCATCACGGTTTGCATAATCGCTGTACAAACCTTCTTTCATCGGCCTGTTATAGTTTTTAACAAATTTGTTCCATTTTTCAATTGCCTTCTTTTCTTCATCCGTACGTTTGCTTTCTTCTGTCTTCTTAGCCTTGTCCGCATCTTCGCCCATCTTTTTAAATTCGCTGAGCAATTTTTTTACAGAAGCACTACGGATATTTTCAAGAATTCTGTTCTGCTGCAAAATTTCGCGGCTAACGTTCAACGGCAAATCTTCTGAATCGATTACGCCTCTGACAAAACGCAAATAAGCCGGCAAAAGTTCACGGTCGTCATCGGTGATAAAAACTCGTTTTACATAAAGTTTTACGCCACTCTTATAATCAGCCTGATACATATCGAACGGAGCAACCTGCGGAACATAAAACAACGTTGTGTATTCCAAAGTTCCTTCCGCATGCGTATGAACGTAATGAAGCGGCTCTAGCCCATCGTGACCAATTGTCTTATAGAATTCGTTGTAATCCTCTGGCTTTAGTTCACTTTTTGCTTTTTTCCAAAGCGCACTTGCCGTATTCACCTGATCAACTTTTTTTTCTGTTGAAGTAACATTTCCTTTGTCGTCATATTTATTCTGGTCGTAGTGAAGATAAATCGGGAACGCGATATGGTCTGAATATTTTTTTACCAGTTCTTCAATCTTCCAGCGTGATGCATAATCTTTACTGTCATCGTTCAAAGTCATAACAATTGCAGAACCGCTATGTTCAGGATTTTCAAAACCGTATTTTTTAGCAGTTTCAGATTCTGCACTCACTTCATCCAAATCATAGGAATTTGTTCCGTCGCTTGACCAATGCCAGATTTTTCCGTCTCCAGCCGCTTTTCTTGTGTAAACATCAATTTTTTTTGCCGCCATAAATGCTGAATAAAATCCAACACCGAATTGACCAATCAAATTAGAATCTTTAGAAGCCTCGCTGGTTAATTTTGAAAGGAATGCTTTTGTTCCGGAACGAGCGATTGTCCCCAAATTATTCTGCAAATCTTCATCGTTCATACCAATTCCAGAATCTTGAACAACAAGCACACTGTTTTTTTCGTCAAAAGAAATATCAAGACGCGGTTCAAATTTTATATTTTTGTAAGCCTCATCAGAAACTGTAAGATATTTCAGCTTGTCCAACGCATCACTTCCGTTGGAAATAATCTCGCGAAGAAAAATATCTTTGTTAGAATACAAAGAATGAATAAGTAACTGTAAAAGCTGATTTACCTCTGTTTGAAATTCATGTTTTGCCATATTTGAAAAACACCTCTTTGCGTTTAAAAAAAATCTCTTAGCATAAAACTCGAATTCTATGCTATTCGTTACCATTAAATATAAGAAGGAAAAACACGAAACGGCAAGATTTAAATTAATTTAACGTGGACTTTTTATGGCAGAAAATTTATACACTGGCCAGAAAATTTGTATTTTGAAAATAATCTTAGCCTGCTCTGAATATGTCGGTATAACTAAACTATGAACATCCGCAAACTTCCAACCAGCGTAAATTTTGGCAGTAAAAAAAAACAAATAAAAAAATCTGTAACCTTTTGCACCAGGGATTGTTGTTTTAGTGTAAAGCGAATAATTAAAGAACATACTCCAGTTCCTGGTGATTTTTCTCCTTTTTCATCAGGAACTTTTTGTTTTTAAAGAAACAAAAAATCGGGCGGCTCAGCCGACCTTCTAGGGCATAATAAGGCTGCCCGTGCCAAAAAAAAATTGTTTTTTTGGGTAGTGAAGACCGCAGGGCTGAACGTAGGGCAGACGACATTCTGGAATCTTAAATTGAAATTTTAAGGGAGTGCCAATATAATCAAAATATGAAAAACGGTTTTGAATCTTTAAAGTGCGACGAAAATAGTCCAAAATGGGCAGAAGCGATAAAACGAGAAACTCCGATTTATGACAGAAACGACATTCGTTCGGATTTTGAACGCGACTACACACGACTGCTTCACTGTCAGGCATACCGCCGTCTAAAACACAAGACACAGGTTTTTTATGCGCCCCACAATGACCACGTCTGCACAAGAATGGAACACGTTATGCACGTTGCAAGCGTCGCAAGCACAATCTGCAAATACCTTGGTTTGAACGAACAGCTTTCCAACGCAATCGCCTTGGGACACGACATTGGACACGCCCCCTTTGGTCATCACGGCGAAGACTGCCTTAATTCTTTGATGGAACAAAAAGAAGGCAAAGATGCCCCAAAAAAATTCTGGCACGAACGGAATTCCCTATTTTTTGCTGATTTTATAGAAACTTTACCCGATCCAGATGGAGTTGCCCAGCCACTAAATCTTACTTATGCAGTGCGCGATGGATTAATCTGCCACTGCGGAGAAATTGACCAGCAGGGAATAAAACCTCGAGAAGAAGCAATCGACTTGTATTCAATAAAACGCCCCGGTTTGATTCAGCCATTCACATGGGAAGGTTGCGTTGTAAAAATTGCGGACAAAATTGCATATCTTGGGCGCGACATTGAGGATGCAAGACAATACCACATTCTTGACATGGCCGCATACCGGCATATGCGCGAAATTGTCGCAACAACACTGAATTTAAAAGGAAACCACGCATTCCGCAGCGGAAAAGCCGTAAACACCACAGTTCTAATAAACGACCTTGTTGTTGACCTTTGCCAGCAGAGCAGTCCAGAAAAAGGACTTTGCTTTAGCGAGGAATATTTTAACTTTATACTTGAAATAAAAAAATTCAATTTTGCACATATCTACAACCATTGGCGGCTAAAAGAATTTTCTTGCTATGCGGACAACTGCCTGCAAACAATTTTTAGAACCTTAATGCGCTACTACGATTATGCAAAAAACGGAAGAATGACGCAGGCACTAAAATATTATCCAGTTTTAGGAAAAACTTTTGTTGAATGGCTGATTAAATATACAAATTACCGCCCGATAACATGGAAAAGCGAAATGGACAGAAAAAAAATCCTGCGACTGAACACCGTGCAAGTCTTTAATCTAAATGACCTTGGCTCATACACAAAGTGCGTTGTGGAATTCATCTCTGGAATGACAGACGTTTTTGCAATCCAAGTTTACGATGAAATAATTTCGTTTTAGTTTTCTTCCTTCCATCCTAAAACACCGGTTGCGTCATCTGCAAAAACCAAGGCAATTTTGTGGGTCGTTTTTC
>CAVIQW010000023.1:0-36165 GCA_963644915.1 Paratractidigestivibacter sp. | reverse complement strand
GTATGGAACAGTACAAAAAAGAATTTATTGATTTTATGGTTGAATGTCAGGTTTTGAAATTTGGCTCATTCACACTAAAAAGCGGTCGCCAGAGTCCATTTTTTATGAATGCCGGTGCTTATGTTACAGGAAGCCAACTTGCACGTCTTGGAGAATTTTACGCTAAGGCAATCCACGACAATTTTGGAGATGACATTGACGTTTTCTTCGGTCCAGCATACAAGGGAATTCCGCTTGCAGTTGTAACTGCCGTGGCTTATTCAAAACTCTACGGAAAAGAAATAAAATATTGCTCAGACAGAAAAGAAGAAAAAGACCACGGTGCAGATAAAGGTGCTTTGCTTGGATATAAAATAAAAGATGGTGATAAAGTTGTTATAATTGAAGACGTAACAACTTCTGGAAAATCAATTGACGAAACTTATCCAAAAATAAAAGCCCAGGAAACAGTTCCAGGCGGAATAAAAATCGTTGGAGAAATTGTAAGCCTGAACCGAATGGAAAAAGCCGCTGATTCAACAAAATCTGCACTTGAAACAATAACAGAAAAATACGGATTTCCGGCAAAAGCAATTGTTTCAATGAAAGATGTTGTAGACGCACTTTACACAAACGGCGACAAAAAAATAATCACTCCAGAAATAAAAACCGCAATCGATGAATATTACAAACAGTACGGTGCTGTCTAAATTTTTATTTGAAAAAAACGTAGGCTAGCAATAAAATAGTATTCACAATCAGTTTTAGTTTGTTGGAGGCATATCAATGAAAAAACTTATCGGAACACTTGCGGTAATGGCTTTGGTCACAACAAGTTCATTCGCTCTTGACCTTGGCGATGTTCAGGGAACTTGGCAAGATTCAAAGTGGGATGCAAACTGGACATTCGCCGCAGACGGCAAAATTAATCTTACAAAAGCATCTTCAGGCGAGTCAGTTTTTACTTTCAATGATTCAAATGTCAAGAATTTTAAGCTTGACGCAGGAATTTCTGGTGTAACAATTTCTTTTGACTGCGAAGAAACAGAACGTTCCTACAAATTTACAAAACCCCTTACATTAAACGCAGACCTTGAAATGCATATTGATCCAAACTGGACTTCTACTTCTTACGACACAACAATAAAATTCCAGCGTTAGAGATTCGTAATTCATCCTAACTAAAAGGGAATGCCATAAAAGTTGAAACTTATTTGGTATTCCCTTTATTTTTTGCAAACCATAACCATTGTTGCGGCATTCTGGTCGTAAGGCTGTTTTTCATAACCGCCAAAAATTTCAACTGACTTATAGCCAATCTTTAAAAGTTCCTTTTTAAGTTCCGGAGCAGAATAAAGCCTTTGAACAAACTGATGTTCAATCTTATTTCCATCAGGAAAAACCAACGTCCATGCTGAACAAAGCCCTTCCCAAGCACCAACAACAGAAAAATCTGTAACAACTTTTATTCCTGAACGAAAAAATTCCTCACCTTTTGTAAAATTGATAATAGCAGTTTCCCGGCTGACTGTTTCAAGAATAAAAATTCCATCAACTTTTAGCGAATTATAAATATTTTTCAAAATTTTTAAATCATCCTGCTCGTCTTCGCAATAACCGAATGAAGTGTAAAGATTTACGGCACAATCATATTTTTTTTCCACAGAAAAATTTCTAAGGTCTTCTTTTTGAAGAGTCAGTTTTACACCTTCATCACTTGCGGATTCTGCGGCCGCTTCCAATTCAGACTGAATTATATCAACTCCAGTAACGTCAAACCCCAACAATGCAAGTTCAACACTAATTCGTCCGGGTCCACATCCTGCATCAAGAACAGAATTTTCAGATTTTAAATTAGCCAGTTTTTTCACCGCAAATGCAACAGCCGGCGCTTCCGCCCAACGATTTTCATCAAAAATGACTGGTGAATAATGTTCCCAAAATTCCGCATTTTCAAACCATTCTTTTTTCACTATATTCCGTCCATTTTCAAATCAAAGTTTTAACCGCTTCAATCTGAAAAATTTTTCGTTATTGATAATTTTTTTTAACTTGAACAAATAAAAGGCCAGCCCAATGTATTTCTTCTTGAAACAACTGCCATTTTGGAACGAACAACCCAATTAAGCCCAAAAGCTGGACAGTTTTATCTTATACGAAGCAAAAAAACAACGACAAATTACAATCGTCCTATCAGTGTTTATCATTCAGAAGAAAAAATCAACAAAAATGGAAAAAAAGAAGTAAAAATTCAATTTATGATTCTTGAAAAAGGCCGGGGAACGCAAGAACTTTGCCATATGTACATTGGAGAATCATTAAGTTTAATCGGACCGCTCGGAAAAGAATGGCCAATCGACGATGCGCAAAAAATTATTGCAGAAAATAAATCAAATACACCAAAAATTGCAATTGTTGGTGGCGGAATCGGTGTCGCACCAGTTGCAAATCTCGCCTCAAAATTGCCAGAGAAAACCTATGACTTTTACGCATCCTTTAAATCTGGTTCTTACGGACTAGAAAACGTAAAAGCGTCAAACACAATAATCACAACAGACGATGGAAGCGTTGGAATTCACGGAATGCTTCCCGCAGGTTTTTCAAAAGAAGCGATTCAAAAATCGGGCTACAAAATTATTTATGCCTGCGGGCCAACACCAATGTTGAATTATGTAAAAACTGTTGCAGATGAACTTGGAATTCAATGCTGGATTTCTATGGAACACAGGATGCTCTGCGGTTTAGGTGCTTGCCTTGGCTGCACAATTGAAACAAAAGAAGGATTAAAACGATGTTGCAAGGACGGTCCGGTTTTTGACGCAAAAATCATAGATTTTCCAAAACCAGAGCCACGCAGAAAACCTCTAGAAAAAGATGAAGAACCTGATTTATCAGTTGAAATAGCAGGCGTTCACTTTAAGAATCCAACAATTGCCAGTGCAGGAACTTTTTCTTACGGGCAGAATTTTCGTGGCGTAAGCGATGTTTCCGCTTGGGGTGGAATCGCCTCAAAAGGATGCACATTTGAACCACGTGCAGGAAACAAGGGAGAAAGAAGCCTTGAAGTTCCAGGCGGAAATATGAATTCCATCGGTTTGCAAAATCCGGGAATTCCTACTTTTGTAAAAGAACTTCTTCCAGAAATGCTGGGGCTTGGTCCTGTTGTAATCGCAAACCTTGCCGGAAGCGATATTCAGTCTTATGTTGAGGGTGCAAAACTTCTTGATAAAACCGAATGTGATATGATTGAACTGAATATTTCCTGTCCGAACATAAAAGCGGCTGGGCTTGCGTGGGGAATGAGCGCCGATACAGCTTATTACTGCGTTTCAGCAGTTCGTGCCGTAACAAAAAAGCCTCTTATGGTAAAACTTTCACCAAATGCACCAGACAACCGACCAATTGCAATTGCCTGCATAAAAGCTGGAGCAGACGCAATCAGCCTTATAAATATGGTTCACGGAGTTGCAATCGACATTGAAAAAGGAAAGCCATTCTTTAACAATGTTCACGCAGGATATTCGGGACCAGGGCTAAAGCCACTTGCTCTCAGAATTGTTTACGATGTAATTGAAGAAATAAACAAACTTCCGCCATCACAAAGAGTTCCTGTTGTTGGAATCGGCGGAATTTCAACATGGCAGGATGCGGTTGAATTTATTATGGCTGGAGCCGAGGCAATTGAAATCGGGCAGGCAAAATTTACAAATCCAGATGTTGCAATCGATATTGTTCAAGGCTTAAAGAAATTTATGAAAAGCCACGGATACCACAATCTTGCAGAAATGCGTGGAATTGCCCAAGTAAAAACTCATACGAACGAACTTGGCTCTGGAGATGAAAAAGCAAAATATGCGGAATTAAAAAATATGATTCTTGCCGACAAACCAATTATTCCAAATATCTCTGGCTCAAATGTATAAATGCAAAACACCCCAAAAATAACAAAAAAGATACTTTCGGGGTGTTTTCTTCAAACTTGAAAAATGAATATCAATAACCATCGCTCATTGCACGATTATTGTCTTTTATGCAAAGTTCATCGTAGACAAGACTTCGTTTGCGCAATTCCTGTTTTAAGGAATCTGGGAACGGCATATTTCTCCAGAAAATTCCGCGAACCTCTTTGTCCAAACGCTGAACTCCATTAGATTCTTTTGTCATCCACAAAACATAATCTTCAATAAAGAAAGACTTTAAGTCGCCTTTTAATTTCTGTCGGTCAATAAACTGATAATACTGTCCAGTCAGACCTTCTTCCATCCAATAATATGAAGCTTTTTCCTTTGCAACCTGCCAGCGTAAGTCAGCAACCGCCGTTAGAACAGCAATCTTTAAATCTCGCGGATACATCGGAACAACAATGCGTCCACGGCTTGTAACTCGGTTATAACGGTCAAACGGTTCCCAGCAAAAACCTCGGTCGCCATAAGTCGGAAGAAGCAAAACATATGGCACAATTCGGTTCGGAACATTTTTATGAACACGGCAGAACGCCCCGGGGTCAATTGATTCAACCCAACGCAAAATATCAATTACATTTTCACGAGTTCCTGTTCCACGCTCCATACAATGATAAAATTCACGTGTAAAAAGCGGGAACTGATTTCCCTGACGGCCGACAGTCATTTTTGCCATTTGACGGACTGTTTCAAATTCAACATTTACAGCATCTGTGTCTGCGGCATGAGCCTGATTTCCACCGCCTGCAGAAAGTTTTCCTTCTACGCTATCGTAAACGCCTTTCGCATCTTCAAAATCTTTAAGGCAGCGCACATATTCCTTTCCGTTCTTAGAAAGTCTGTGCAACCTATCAGTTATTTCACTAAAAAGTCGTTGCTGACTTTCAGAATAAGCCGAACGGTGCGGTTCAAGCCCCGGAATCGTGTTATGCTCGCAAAGTTCATCAAAACGTTCGCGGAGTTCCTGCTCAAGGACACTTCGTTCATTTTCTTTCATATTAACAAGATTTTCCGCCGCCTGCATTTTTCCAGAATTCTTTGACTGAAGTTGCTGCAAACGGTTTTGCTCCATTGTATTCGCCTCTTCTTGAGTCGCTGCTTTTTTTGGAGTCCTTTTTTCATCAGTCATTGAATTTGTAAGCCGTCCGCTAGAAATTTCACGAAACCATTCATCTTCATAAAGGACTGGTTCGCCAGTGCGGTTTTCAAAAATTATCTTTGAAAAGAATTCCTTTTGTTCAGGTCTAAAAAGAGAAGGAAGCAGAATACCGAACCGAATCAACATTCTTTTTGGCATTGACAAATTCAAATCCGCCATTTTTGGTGCCATTCCACGCACAAGTTCCCAATAAGCAGAAATTATATTTTGACGGTAAACAGTTCTGTCTTTTGGATCCTGACAAGTCAAATATTTTGAAAGAACCTGATGCAAACGCTGGGCAGAAGCATTTTCCCCAGTCAAAGCAGTTTTGTAATAACTTGTGTCATCAAAAATTTTAGAAGAAGAATCTTCCGTAAATTTCGTAATCTCGTCAAACTGCCGCCTGCTTAAATCAACCTCGTGAATTGACAGTTTTCTTGGAGCAGACTCAACTTTTGCATTGAACAATTTTGAATTTTTAGTAAAATCCTGCATTGAATAAGATGCACCGTTTTTCTGTTCAAATTCAGATGAAACGTCAACATCGCCAGCCGGATGATTATCCACGTCAGCAAGCAGTTTGTTTATTTCATCCTCAAAATCGTCAGCCATTCTTTACCTACCAGTTAATTATTTTGAATAATTTATATTATACCACGATTTTAGAATGAATGGAAACTTCTCCGCTATCAAGATTCTTTATTTCGCCATTTTCGAGTTTTACAACAAGTTTTGCGTCGTCTGTAACATCTTGCACAACGCATTTAAAATTTTTTTCTTCCGCATTTATAACAGGGGAAAATTCAACCTCTTTTCCAATCAAAAAAGAGCGAGATTTGTATTCCTGCATTGATTTTTTACTTTCTTCTGTACCGCCATCAAGAATAAAAAGAAGTTCGTTTATAACTTCCGCACAAAGTTCTGATTGTTTTCTATTTTCTGCACAAGAAGTCACGCTTCCTGCAATATTTTTTAATTCTTCAGGCTGATTTTCGTTCGTTGTAATGTTGATTCCAATTCCAATAATCGCCGCATCAATCATTCCAGTTTCAAAATTTGCAACGCCTTCTGTAAGAATTCCACAGACTTTTTTTCCCGCGACAAAAACATCGTTGACCCATTTTATTTTTGCATCAACGTTATAAATTTTTTTAAGAACACGAGCAACGGCAACTCCAGCTGAAGCTGTAATCACCGCAGGTTTTGTGATATTTCCTTTTGAATAAACAACTGAAAAATAAATTCCGCTTTGTTCCGGAGAATAGAACGGCCGTCCCAAACGACCTCTTCCAGAAGTTTGTTTTGCAGCAACAAAAACCGTTTTATGAAGTGATTTTCCGTCTTTTTCCGCCAACTCACGCTTTGCCTGCGTGTTAGTTGAATCAATCACATCAAAAAAACTGATTTTTACGTCTTTGTCTGAAATATATTTTAAAATTTCAGAAGCATTGTAAACATCATTTGCAACAAGCCTGTATCCTCGGTTTGTAACAGCCTCAATTTGCGCGCCTTGTTTTCTTAATGTGTTGATTGCCTTCCAGACTGAAGTTCTTGTTACTTTACACCGCTCTGCAAGTTCCTGCCCCGAAACAAAGCCATCTTCTGTTTTTACGCTTTGCAGAACTGAAAAAACAGAATCTTTTACAGTCATTAGTTTTTATTTCCAAGCAGAGTGAAGTTTTCAGCAGGATTTGAAAAAACTATTCCGCTTCCAGGTTTTGAAAGACATTCCAATTCCTTTACAGCATCAATAATCTGGTTAGCCTTTGAATTTTCCACAAGGACAAGAAGCATATCTTTTTCTGGAACAATTTCAACGCCAAAAAAAGTGTCATCGCCAGGACGAGCCGTTCCGCGGGCAGAAAGAATTGTTCCACCTGTAGCCCCAGCATCTCTTGCCGCAGCCATTGCGTCTTCGGCATAACCTTTATTAACAATTATAGTAATAAGCTGATGTGTTGTTTCTGTCATATTTTCATCCTTTCCGGTTGATTTTCCGGATTTTACAAACTGAGAAACTTTTGTACTGAACAAAATTCCAAAAGGTTGTTTTTTTTCAGAAGCAGATTCTTCCATTGCGTTCATAATTTTTTTTGTATTTTCAGAAGGAACTAAAACATAAACAATATCTTTGTTAGAATCTGCAATTCCCAAAATCTGAAGAAATGTATTTGCCGCAGTTCCTTTTCCACGTGAAATAGTTCCGCCGTGCGCACCAGCAGCAACCGCCGCATGAGTCAAAATTTCACCGCAATTTCTAGGAACAATTCCCATAATCATGTCGTACATCATTTTTCCTCCGTTTTTGTTGTAATCTCATTTTTTCGTTGTTTTGCCGCAAACAGAATTCCTAAAACCTGAATTGCAATCAGCGGAGTCATGGCAACAAGCGCGATAACGCCAAACGCATTTGAAGAGCCACCTGCCGCATGGGAAGCCCCCATTGTAAATGAAAGGACAAATGTTGAAGTAATCGGTCCAGAAGCAACTCCACCAGAGTCAAATGCAATTGCCGTAAAAAGTTTTGGACAAAAAATCATAAGAAACAATGCAGTCGCATAACCTGGAACAATTATCCGCATAATACTAAAACCTTCAAGAGCACGCCACATCGTCAAGCCAATCGCAACTGCAGAGGCAGCGGCTAAAAAGGTAAGCATAAACTTTCGTTTTATTGTTCCACCAGAAAGATTTTCAACCTGTTCCGTAAGAACCCAAACAGCAGGCTCTGCACAAACAACAACGGCACCAAGCAAAACTCCAGTCGCAATCAGCAGTACATTCCAGAATCCGCCTAATTCAGCGGCTTTTGAACCTAGAATTGCTCCAAGTTGCTTTCCTGCGTCCATAAAACCACCGTTTACACCAATCAAAAAGACTGCAAGACCTATAAAACTATAAACAAGTCCGACAATTACTTTTGCAACTTTTTTTGGCGGTAAATGCAAAAGAAAAATCTGAAAAACCACAAAAAGAATAAAGAGCGGCAAGATTGAAAGAGCGGCCTCTTTTGCAAGTCCAGGAAGAAGCTGAATAAAAATTCCAAGACCGACAACATTTTCAGATTCTGCCAGAATTTGATTTCCCGAATCTAGTTTTCCAGAAAGCGAAAGAAACATTCCGTACGCAAGAACCGCCATAATCGGTCCAACAGAAGTAATTCCTGTAAGTCCAAAACTTTCACTGTCTTTATCCGCACCTTTTGAACGAACTGAAGAAACGCCAATTCCTATCGCCAAAATAAAAGGAACAGTCATCGGACCGGTTGTTGCACCACCAGAATCAAATGCAATTCCACGGAAACTTTCCGGTGTAAAATATGCAAGAATAAAAACACCGATGTACAAAACCAGCAGTGTAATTTTCAAAGACCAATTCAACATCGACCTTAAAAGTCCAACTGTAATCAAAAGTCCAACGCCCGCCGCAATAATATAGACCAACCCAGTCTTATTCACCGCAGAAAAGACGCTATGAATCTGGTCACCAAAAACCTGAATATCAGGTTCTGCAACAGTAACCAAAAAACCGATTACAAAAGAAACGCTAAGCAAAATAAACAGGTTTCTTTTTGAAACCAACGCCGCACCAGTCTGCTCGCCAAGCGGACGGATTCCAATGTCAACACCGAGCAAAAAAATCGTAAGTCCTAGAATAAGCAGAACACCGCCAACCACGAACCTTACCAGCAAAGACGCTCCCAAGGGGGCGACAGTCAAGCCAAGAATTAGAACAATCAGCATTACAGGTAATACTGAAGTTACAGTTTCTTTTAATTTTACAAGAATGTTCAACTGTTTTACCTCCAAATTTATTGTGTATTTATTTTTCGTTAGTTTGTCTTCTTGCCGTAGCAATCCCAACCTTTGCGTTCAATTCCTTCAACCCATCTTTTTGCCCAGGATTTTGCGCCGTCCAAATCCTGATCTTTGTAGTTTCCACATTCTTTTTCTGTTGCCGCAGGAACAGGCTTGTCCCAAACAGCAACCTTTTTAAGAATATTCAACATACGTTCTGCAATATACTTTTCATTACGGTCACCAAAAACTGTAAAATAAAAACCAGTTCTGCAACCCATAGGACTGAAGTCAATCACGCCATCAACTTCGTCACGGATATACTCTGCAATAATATGCTCCAAAGAATGAATTGCCCCAGTTGTCATAAATTCTTTGTTCGGCTGGGAAAATCTTATATCAAATTTTGTTACAACATCACCTTTTTCGCCAACTTTTTTTGCCGCAAGCCTTACATACGGAGCAACAACCTTTGTGTGGTCAAGGTTAAAACTGTCAACTTTGTAATGACCTTCTGAATGTTCTGCCATATTTCCTCCAAATCCACTTTTTTTCTAATCCAAGAATTCCAACATTTTTAAGACAACAGCCGCACATTCCTCTGAAGCAATTTTTTCATTAAAACTGTAATTTACTTCATAACTGTCATCCGCATTATCAGAGATGCAACGCAAAATCACAAAAGGAACTTTGTTCAAAAAACAAGCGTGGGCAATCGCAGCACCCTCCATCTCCACGCAGGCAGGCGAGCAAATTTCTTCTATTCGCTCTTTTTGTTCCGCATAAGAAATAAACTGGTCGCCGCTAGCAACTCTGCCTCGAATCAGTTTGTATTTTTTTGCGCTTTCAGATTGGGCAAAAGCCTCTTCCGCAGCTTTAATCATTTTTTCATCTGCATCAAAAACCGAAGTATGCATTTGAGGAATTTCTGTCGGCTCATAACCAAACGCAGTCGCATCCATATCGTGATAAACCGCATCTGTTGAAATAACCATATCGTGGATGTGCAAATTTTCCTGAATTGCACCGGCAATTCCTGTATTGATTACTTTTTCCACACCAAACTGAAGAATCAATCGCTGAGCACATAACGCCGCATTTACTTTTCCAATACCACTTTTTACAACAACAACATTCTTTCCAAAAAGATTTCCTTCATTAAAGACAAGATTCCCACATTCAGTCTTTTTTAGGCTTCCGTTTTTTTCCATTTCTTCGCAAAAAATGCTGATTTCAACATCCATTGCACCAATTATTCCAATTTTTTTCATATTTTTTCCTATTTATTTTCTGTTTTCTTTGATTTGGATTCTTTTGCAATCTGAAGCATAAATGAAACCACCAAAAGAATTCCGCAGACAACAACAGCCGAGTCAGCAACATTAAAAGTCGGCCAACGTTCCATACCAAAAAGTCCATAAAATTTTACATCAATAAAATCAACAACTCCACGAACCCTAAAAAATCTGTCTATAAGATTTCCAAATCCACCGCCAAGCACACCACAAATTGCCCAACGCTGAAGCATTGAAAACTCTTTATTTCTAAAATAAACAACAATCACAAGAATCATCACAACTAAAGGAACAAGACCAAAACTCAACCGTCTAAGTGCAAGTGGCCAAGAATCCCCAAGACTGAAGGCAACTCCTGTGTTATAAACCCTGATAATTCTAAAAAAATCTCCAAAAAAAGCAGGACCGATTCCCAAATGCCCATTCGCGTAACCAAGAGGAATGTAAAGTTCAACCAAAAATTTTGTCAACTGGTCCGCCAAAATTATGGCAAAAGTCAAAACAAATGGAATCAAATTCTTTTTTTCAATGTTCATATATCAAATATACCTTTTATAATTCTTTTTTTAAAGAAAAATAGAAAAATTTTATAATCCTGTTGGAAAATCTATAAATTCTGTTTCAACACCAGTTTCTTCTTTTAATTTTTTTGCAACGTTTTGAACACCGATTGTTTCGCTAAAATAATGTCCCATCGCAATAAAATTAATCTCGGACTCTTTTATAAAATGAAACGAACTGTGCTCCGCCTCGCCGGTAATGTATGCGTCCAATTTTTCAGAAACTGCCTGTGCAATATCTGACTCGCCTGCTCCACCACCAGAAATAATTCCTACAGTTTTTATTTCTTTTTTTCCAAACGGAAGGACACAAAGCGGCTTTTCGCCTTTATTATGGGCAAGCCTAGCAAGTTCTTCCACCGAAACAGGATTTTCCAGTTCGCCTTTTACACCGCACAACATTCCTCTCCATTCACCAAACGGCTGCAAGTTCTTTAATCCAATTCTTGCGGCAAGTCCATAATTATTTCCGTACGGATTATTCGCATCCAAAGGAATATGGCACGCATATAACGCAACATCGTTTTTAAAAAACGGCAAAAATCGCTTGTACGCAGCGCCCACAAGAATTTCTGTTTCTGGCCAAAAAAGTCCGTGATGAACAAAAAGCACATCCGCCCCGATTTCTGCGGCTTTAAGGGCGGTTGACTGACAAGCATCCACCGCAAACGCAACTTTTTTTATCTGCTTTTTATCCGGCTCGCTGTTCTGAATTTGAATTCCATTTTTTGAAACATCCGCAGGATAATTTTCAATATTTAAAAAACTTCTAAAATATTTATCAAGTTCATTCAACGTCATTTTCTGCTCCTAAGAGTTCCAGATTTTGCAGCCCTTCCTCTTGTACCGCAGGCTCAACAATTTCTTTTTTATAAACTGGTGCTGGAATTGCGTTCAGAGTTTTTTCAACAATTGCCGTCAAGTTTTCAAGGTTCGGTTCTCGTTCTAAATTTAAAAAACGCGCCACAAACGGCGAGGTCTGCTGAACAAAACCAACCCCCCTGGTTGAATATTCCGCCAAATCTGAAAGTTTAAAAAATCCGCTTACATTTTCCGGCATTTTCTTTGAAAAATCATCAAAACAAATATTGCTCATCCAGTCGCCAATCACAAAAATCGGTTCAACATTGGATTCAGAATCTTTTTCTTCCAAAGAAACAAAATTCAGCATAGCCCGAACTTCTTTTTCCGTGTTGAATGAATAAAATTCCTTTTGCATCTCAAATTTTACAGGATTCTGAAAATAATTTATCAGCATAAAAAATTTCCTTAAAATCCTAAAATCCGCAAGATTGTGAAACCATTTTCCGTCGCGGGCATAAAAATCGCCAGAATAAACCTTGAATCCTTTTGCCGCAAGCATTTTCATATACGGAACATATTCAATAGCATCCGCACGCTTGTCTGAAATCAAAATTATTGACTGACCGTTACAAAGTTCTTTGTTGGCAGGAGAAAAAACTCGGATTTCCACCGAAGAAAAACCAATTTTTTCAGATTTTTCAAAACCGCCCGCAAAATCCCCCGAAAGCCTGATTTTTTTCTCTATTGTATTGAATTCTTTTTTACTCAGAAAAACTGGCCGATATTTCACAAGAACAAAACCTTCAAAAAGGCAAAAAATAATTACAAAAAACGTACCAATTTTAAATGCAATGCTGTAATGGTCAACGTAAAGTCCGCTAGAAAAACGCAAAAACGCCCGGAAATTTGTAAAAAAACAAAAAATAGAAATCGCAAGAAGCGAAAGCGAAAAAATATCCAAATTCCATGCAAAAATCTGCAAAACCGCAAGCAGAACACTGATTGGTGCAAGAACTGTAAGCGAATCAACTTTTCCAAACTTTAAAAGAAAAATCCGCACACAATTCAAAAGAATCAAAAAAACAATCAGCAATTCGCCAAAAAAAGGAGTTTCCATACCCCTTAATTTTATATGATTTTTTTTGTTTATAGAAGATAAAAATTTGTTGGTTTTCCAGTAAACAAAATACGCAGATTCAACTTTATGTAACAAAGAATTTCGCGGGAATATGCGTTCAGAACAAAAAATGCTGGAGTTTTCGCGGAAACCCCTACAACATCCGAAAATCCCATCCGACGTGCAAGTCGCTCAGCACGCGCAAGATGAAAATCGTTTGTAACAACCGCTATCGGCGCGGCCAGAATTTCTTTAGCAGAACGTCCTGAATATTCAGAAAGAACTTTTACGCTAAACTGAAAATTCTGAATCGTGTCTTTCGCCTGATTTTCCGCAAGAACACGGCTTTCTTCAATTCCAAAGGCTTCCAACGCAGGTTTTAACACGTCACTTTCCGGGCAAGGAGCAAAAATGCCTTTTCCACCAGTAACAACGCAAATCGCATTCGAATTTTTCTTCAAATAATCAGCCGCAACCGCAACACGACGTTTCACACTGTCCGTCAATTCCGCATCTTTTGTAATTCCTCCACCAAGAAGAATCACATATTCAGGATTTTCTGTGCCGTCCGCCAGTTTTGGATGACAAATAAACCACAAATTAACACCAGCAATCAAAATTCCTGCGCCAAAAACCGAAAAAACGGTAATTTTTAACGCACGTGACGATTTTTTCCACAAATGGTGTTTTCTTAAAGCAAAAATCACAAAGCAAGCAACAGAAAGCCAAAACCAAATAGAAGAAAAACTGAAAAATGAACCGAAAATAGTTTCCGGCGAACAAATCCGCATCGCAACAAAATAAATATTAAATAAAAACGCAAGAATCAACCAAATTATCATAAGTTCTCCAATAAAAATCAATTTTCCTGTTATTTTTCCACATCAACGCCCAGTCCAAACAAAGCAAAATCTCCTTTACAAGGATCGTCTGGCCAGACTTGCTTTAGTTGAGCAGTTATTTTTTGGGCAGTTTTTATGGAAGCCGAAGAATTTTCTGGAATCAAATTCAATTTTTCCGCCTCCTGAATAACGTGCGTATCCAAAGGAATTATTAAATCCGCTGGTAAAATCCAATTCCACAAGCCCAAATCTACTGGCGAATTTTTACGAACCATCCAGCGCAAAAACATATTCACACGCTTGTTTGCAGAATTTTTCCCTTTTGGAACAATTTTACAGTTTTCAAAAGCCACAGAAATTGCCACCGCAGGATTTTTCCCCGAACCAAAATTCTTTACGTATTCGCCAAAAGTTTTGTTCGCTTCCAAAATAGCCTTAAACGCCCGGAACAGATTTTTCATTTCTTTATACGAATAAAACCGGTAGAATTTTTCATCATCATCGCCAGAAGAAGCACAAAAATCTTTTTCAAACACACCGTTTTTGCACCACAAGAAAATTCCGCCAGCTTTATCCGCCTTTTCAAAAATAAAACGGATTTTAGGAATAAACTGTTTTCTGTTTCCAAAAGAAAGCATAGCCGCAACAAAAGACGCAATTTCAACATCAGCCTGATTTTTGTACCAGCGTAAAAACTGGCTTGGATCAGACTCCAAAAACAAAGAATTTTCGTATTTTTCCGCAAGTTCCTTCAGTTTCTGCTTAACTTCTTCCGTCATAAAAAACTCAGCATCAAAAACAGAAATTCCGCAAAATCAGTCAAACAAATCAGTTTTTTTAAGCCATTCGCATACAGCTTCAGCATCTTTATCCAAAGCGCGGTCATCTTCAACAAATGCACTCATTTTTCGAACTTCTGAATGAACTTTTTTTGTGAACGGCGCAAAATCTTCCTGTCCAGCCAAATCAACAGCCTGCATTGCCGCAAGTAAATGCGTCGCAAACTGAAGAAAAACCAGCTCAATCTGCTCATTCAACTTGCGAGCAGAAATTGTTCCCATCGAAACTTTATCCTGATTCAAAGCCTCTGTCGGTGCAGAAGTAATGCTTACCGGGAAACAATAAGTCTGAACTTCACCACGAATCGCAGAAATCGTAATCTGAGCCGCCTTAAAACCAAGTCGCAAACCAGCTCGTGGGCTATCTTCTGGAGTAAACGGAATCAAATTTTCCGTAAGCCCATTAAATTTTCCGTCAATTATAACTTCTGCCTGTTTGTCAGACAAATCAGCAATATTCGCCAAGGCAGTACGCATATAATCGCAGGAAGCACAAATGTGACCACCGTAAAAATTTCCAGTGTTATAAATTCGTTCCGCCTCAATATCAACAAGAGGATTATCGTTCGCACTGTTCAATTCCTCTGTAATCCACGCGCGGGCAATCCGCAAAGTGTCACGGTAAACGCCATTAATCTGCGGTGCGCAACGAATAGAATATCTGTCCTGAATCTTATTCTGCTGAACAATAAATTTCTTTCCGTCCATCTTAGAAATCTGGCTTTCCAAAAAATCCTCGTATCTAAAAACGCGCTTTGAATCCTTTATAATATTGTAAACATAAGCCGCAGACTCGCACTGACCCTTGTGATTTTTGATTTCACTTACTTTTGCAACAAACGGAGTGTCTTTCCCACGGGTAATTTCACTTGTAACCGCCGTTAAAAAATCAGAAATTTTCGCAAGCCGCTCAGCCTTTTTAATTGCAAGAGAAGCAACCGCCGTCATAACAGAAGTTCCATTCATCAGCGCAAGTCCTTCCTTCGCTTCAATCGGAAGAGGCTTTATTCCTTCCGCCTCAAACGCTTCCATCGTAGGTACAATTTTTCCCTTGTAATAAACATTTCGCTGACCCATAATCGCCGCCGCAAGATACGAAAGCGGAGTCAAATCACCAGAAGCACCAACCGAACCCAACTGAGGAATCACCGGAATAATATCCTTGTTCAAAAGCGTAACCATCATTTTCGCAAGTTCCGGGCGAATCGCAGAATGACCGCCTTTCACATTTCCATTCAATCTTGCAAGAACAACCGCACGCCCAGTTTCCCGGTCAAATTTAGGACCAAGACCAATTCCATGGTAAGTGCAGATAATCCGCTGAAGTTCACCAGCTTTGTCCACGCTAATCTGATTATGGCAAGAATCTCCAAAATCCGTTGTAACACCATAAGTCGGAACGCCAGTATTTATGTAATCCATCAAAAATTTCCGGCTTTCATCCAAAGTAGCCCAAAATTCTTTGTTTTCTGGCAATTTTACTTCTTCATTTTTATAAGCAACCGCACAAACATCTTCAATCGTTAAACCTTCACCTTTTACCGTAACCGACATTTTTTCCTTCTTTCTTTTTTTATTTAGGCGCCAAATTTCATCCGCAAACGGGCTTTCCGTGGTTCCGCTAACCGCTCATTGCTCGCAACCCGCAAAGGCGGGCCACTCCAATCCCGGCGCACTCATTGTGAATAACCAATTGTATTGCAAAAACCATAAAAAGAAAACCGCAGAATTCTTCCTAAAAAACACTTCAAGGACGCCAAACTTGCCTTTTTCCTTCGCGCACAAGCGTTTTTATTGTGTTCATCAAAAACTTAAAATCAATTTTTTGTCAGTTCAAGCAGAATATCGTCGTCAAAATGTTTTATGTTCTTCAGCCTGAACGTAAATGCGTCCGCCGGATGTTCTATGCCCGCCCCGGCAACTGGAGTTTTTGCAGTTCCGCCAAAAATTTTTGGGGCAATAAATGCGTAAATGCAGTTGGCAAGATTCTTTTCCAGCACAGAAAAATTAATTTCTCCTCCACCTTCAACAAGAACACTGTCTATTTTTCGTTTTCCAAGCTCGCAAAAAAGTTCCTCAAGATTTATCTTTCCATTTTCGTCTTGTGGAATAGATAAAACTTCAACATTTTTTTCTTCCAGTAAAAGTTTTTTTTCGACAAAAGTTTTTTCTTTTGAATTCAACGTTGCAACAATAGTTTTTATCTCTTTTGCAGTTTGAACAATATTACATTCCAGCGAAATTCTTAAATGAGAATCACAAATAATTCTAACAGGGTTGTTTCCGTCTTTCATACGGCAATTCAGCATTGGATTATCTTTTAAAACAGTTCCGATTCCGCAAAGAATTCCTGCATAACGGTTTCTAAGCCTTTGAACTTCTGCACGGCTTTTTTCTTCGCTAATCCATTTTGACTCGCCAGTTTTTGTGGCAATTTTTCCGTCCAATGTCATCGCGTATTTCAACGCAATATAAGGGCGGTTCGTTGTTATATAGTGAAAGAAAATCTCATTCAACGCATCGCACTCATCTTTCAAAAAATCTTCCGTAACTTTAACACCGTGCTGACGCAAATACTCGTTTCCTTTTCCGTGAACAAGCGGATTCGGGTCTCGACTGCCAACAACAACACTCAAAATTCCTGATTCAACAAGTGCATAAGTACACGGAGGCTGCTTTCCAAAATGGCAACATGGCTCAAGCGTAACAAAAATCGTTGCGCCGGCAGGATTATTTCCACGCTCCTGGCAATTTTTTAACGCATCGCGTTCAGCATGCATTTCTCCATACTTATGATGAAAACCTTCTCCTATAATTTCGCCATTTTTAACAATAACTGCACCAACTAAAGGATTAGGATTCGTCCATCCTTCGCCATTGCGAGCCAACTGAATTGCCCGGCGCATATATTTTTCTTCAGAATTTTCCACTTTAGTTTTCCCGATTACAAGTTTGGATTCAACAAAAATTCCTGCAAATCTTTTACGGTTTCGCAAATAAAATCTGCTCCGTTCTGCTCCAGTTCTTCCTTTGAACCATAACCGTAAAGAACAGCAACCGATTTTATTCCGTTTTCATGCGCTCCATTAATATCATTTTCGCGGTCACCAACCATTATGATTCGTTCTTTGTCGTTTTCAGAAAGTGCGCAATTTTTTAACGCATAATCAATAACCTGGGCTTTTCGGCAACGGCTTTTATCCAAAGAACTTCCACCAACAAAATCAAAATATTTTCGTAAATCAAAATGCTCCAAAACAATCTTTGCCTGCGGTTCTGGTTTTCCCGTAGCAAGCACAATGTGTTTATTTTCAGATTTCAGTTTTTCCAAAAGTGGCACAATTCCGTCATAAACTTTATTGTTGAAAATTCCTTCTTCCGCATAACTTTCTCGGAAAATTTCCAAAGCCTCAACGCACTGTTCGTGCGAAAAACCACAATATTTTGGCAAACTGTCCCAAAGCGAAGGCCCCAAAAACTTCATCATCTCGTTTTCAGTCTTTTTTATTCCAAAATGACTAAAAATTTTCTGCAAAGATTCAAAAATTCCCGGTCTAGAATCCGTCAAAGTTCCATCAAGGTCAAAAAAAATGTAATCTTTCATATTATATTATTTTCCCACACAAAAACGACTGAAAATACTTCCCAAAACATCATCGGCTGTAACTTCGCCAGTAACTTCCCCAAGAAAATTAAGGGCATCCTCCAAATCCTGAACAACCGCATCCAACGCAAAATCTTTTTCTGCGGCAACAAGCGAATGTTTTACGCTTTCCAAAGCTTCTTCAACAGCCAACTTCTGCCGTGCAGAACCAAGTCCTGCCTGCGGACGTTCATTTGCCATCTCAGAAAACAAAATTTCCTTTACAGCATTATAAAGTTCAGAAAATCCGTTTCCCTTTTTTGCACTGATTTGAATTTCTTTCTTTATATTTTTTATGTTTTCTTTTTTTAACGCTACAGAATTTTGTTCAGCAAGATTTTTTTCTATTGAATCAATTTTATTCCAACAGAAAATCACTGGTTTTTCCGCGTTTTTTAGAAAATCAACGTCGTCTGTTGTAAGTCCAGATTTACTGTCGCACAAATACAAAACAACATCCGCATCTTCGGTAAGATTTTTAGTAAGTTCAACTCCATGCGCCTCAATCACGTCTTCTGTTTCCCTAAGTCCTGCAGTATCAAAAAGCCGAACTGGGAGTCCGCCAAAATCAACCCAACTTTCAAGCCAGTCGCGGGTAGTTCCTTCAATATCGCTTACAATCGCCCGGTCTTCTTTTAAAATCGCATTGAACAAAGACGATTTTCCGGCGTTAGTTCTGCCACAAAGCACAATCCTAGCCCCATCCTGATAAAGTTTTTCACCTTGCCAAGAATCGTTCAGTTCGGAAAGGCGGTGGATTGCCTCGTGCAAATCTGAATGGTCAAAACTGTCCGCAATAGTTTCTTCATCCTCTGGATATTCAATCTCAACTTCAATTGAAGCAAGCGTATCCGTAATCAGTTTTTTAATGCTGTTGATTTCTTCAAAAAGATTTCCTGCAAGCCGCCCGACCGCACGGCTACGGCTTTCGCCAGTATGACTTTCAATAATTTCCTGAACAGCCTCTGCTTTTGTTAAATCCGCTTTGCCATTGATAAAAGCCCGGAAAGTAAATTCACCGCGTTCCGCCTGCCGAAATCCATTGTTCAACAAAAGATTTTGAACCGCCATAACAACGCCAGGCCCACCGTGACAGCTAATCTCAACCATTTCTTCGCCTGTAAAACTTTTTGGCGCACGAAAAACGCTGACCATAACCTCATCAATCTTTGACTCACCGTTTTTAATCCATCCATAAACAAGAGAATTTCCAGCCGCCTGAACCAACGCATTCGGACGCGAAAAGACTTTTGAAAACAACTGAACACAATCAGTTCCAGTACAACGAACTATACCCAGTGCCGCAGGAGCCAAAGCCGTAGCAATCGCACAAATCGGCTCTTCCGGAACATATTTTGGATTAGGCATTTTTGGACTCCGTAAAATCAAAGGTTAATCTATTTTATGTGGATTATACAATAATACAGTTGTTTGCGTTTTTGTCCAAGGTTTTCACTTTATTTCAAATAATGTTTAATAATTTCCCTTTTTTTGTGATTTGACAATGATAAAAATCAACAGGAAATTCCGCTTGAACTTTCTGCAAAAATCTATAATTTTAACAAAAAAGAGATTTCTTCTATTCTGAACAACTGCAAAACTCTCCGCGGATATGCAACTCTTGTGCGGTATGTGGCAGCGGCAAAAAATGACGGCATTCAGGCTATCTAAATTTTTTCGCCATTCCTATTAAAAAGTTTCATCTGTAAAAATGGTGTAAACACAGATTCTCTTGTAGTCCGCAGATTCTTTTCGTGATTATAAATTCTATCAACCCGGGAAAGTCCTTCGTTTTCAAAATCAGGTGCTTCTTTAGTTCCTATAGCCGGTTTTCTAAAATCAGGACTGGACTCTGGGCAAGTTCCAATAAACGGCTCATCTTTTGAAATATCTGGAGAAAGCATTTCGTAATTTCCTGAATTGTTCCAATACATATAACCGTGGTCAACAGAATCCCGAACTCCAAAAATTTCCTTTAAAACGTAGTTTTTGTTGTAATATTGGCGGTCATAACTTACATTCAGATAAAAAGCCTGAACCCAAGGACGAACAACAACACGATTTCTTGCAAGAATTGAATTTCTGTAAGTTCCGTAGTAATAAATCCTATAAACACGGTCTTCTACTGGCGGAAAATTCATAAACGCATTTTCAAAATGACTCGGATAAAACATTGGACCGATAACATCAACATATTCTGCCATCATTTCAACATCTTGACCAGTTCTAGTTCCACTTCTGTACCAACCGTTTGCACCATAAATATCAATTCCGATAGGCGCTTTTATATTTTCGCGTGCATATTTCAAGAAAGAAACAAGCGCACTTTCCTTATCCATTCCTTCACTTTTCCAGCGGTAACTTGCCTGACGCAAATTGTAACCGTCCGTTGGAAATCTTATGTAGTCAAACTGAATTTCATCAAAACCGCGGGCAATAAGTTCCTTTGCAATAGAAACATTATATTCCCAAACTTCCGGACAATACGGATCAACCCAGTTTTCATCGTAATAAACAGGATTTTTTCCAGTAACCTCGCCAGTTTCCTCGTCCACAATATCCTCATATTCTTTTATGCCAACCCACGGAGACTTTGTGTTGTAATTCCAGACCGCATATTTTGAACCGCCAAATTTCGCAAGATTTCGGTCTTTAAAAACAACGATTCTGGCAATAAGATAAGTATTGTCTTTTTTGAATTCTTCAACAAAATGATCAAGGTCAACCGCATACTGTGTAACTTTTCCCTTTGACTTTACAAGAGCATCTTTTGTGTCATAACGAAGAAGCCCATAATCATCTTTCATATCAATTACAAGACTGTTCAATTTGTTATCTTTTATGATTTTTTTAAATTTATCAATTCCAGACTGAAGTCTACACTGATATGCAGAAACATAAATGCTTTTTTGTCCAAGCGCTTTTTTGCCATACTCTGAATTTATTGTTCCCGGGTACAAGAGCCACAACTCATTCAAAAGAATTCCTTTTTTCAAGCCAGTCCGATTGAACGAAATCCACGCAGAATTTACATTTCCTGGAACACACGAAAAACTTTTTTTCCATTCATCAAGTTTTTCTGGAACTCCAGGATTTGAATAATCATCAAGATTTAGCGCACCAAGAGTTTCGTTTTTTGAATAAACCAATTTATTGTCAACAACAGTCAATCCATCAATTGTTTCCGCAGGTTCTTCACCCTTATAAATTAGTTCACCCTGTCGGTTCGGCCAGTCAAATTTGTAAATACGAGGAATAAAAGTCTGGCTCAAGTAAATATCAACGTAGGAAGTTCCGTATTCATCCTGAACAAGAACTGGAAGAATATCCGCAATTTCATCAGGACTTGTAAGACTAGGCATCATCTCAAAGCCTTTAGCAACATCATACCAAGCCGGGCGTGCCGCATCTGGTTTTATGTACGAAAGCCCAAAAATAGGATGGCTCATAAATACAACAAGTTCCGTTCCAAGAGAACCATCGCTAAGCGTAACTGGCATTGAACCGATTGCGCACGCTTTTACGCCTGGAGTAGCCGCACTCATTGAACCCAAGTTCTTCCAATTTTTTCCGCCATCACGCGAAAGATAAACCGCATCCTTAGTAGCCGTTACAAGTTGCTGCGGATTCAGCGGATTTGCACACAAATCTTTTAAATTTTGAACTCGAGTTTCAAATTCTGTATTTTGCCCGTCATAATTTTTTATTGTAGATAATGGCAGCCCCGAATTTCTGTATTCAAAAATTTCCAAATCTGAACTGAAAAGAATCCCTTTGCTTGTCCTAAAATACCAGTTTTCAATAAGTTTTCCGTCTTCTCCAGAAACTACGGTTCGCACAATTTGTTCAACAGAACCTTCTGACCAAATTGGAAAAAAAGAATTTCCATTAGAAACTTTAAAAAGCCCCTTGCTCGTGCCTACGATAAAAACTTTAGATTCGCCAAGCGGTGCAGACTCATCCGAAACCTTGGATTTTTCCTGCATTTTATACAATGGTTTTGCCGGCTTTGCACACAAAACTGTTAAAACAAAAAAAGATGCCATAAAACAAACTACGTATTTTTTCATACATAGTTTATCGGCATCTTTTTAAAAGTTGTTTAGGTAGAAATTCCATCCTTATATGATTTCTTCCAGTGCTTTTAATACATCCGGATCATACAAGTTTGACTCTGCCTCAAGTTTTTCCAGCGCTGACTCTTTATCCATTCCACCACGGAAAGAACGTCGGCTAGAAAGTGCGTTGTAACTGTCCGCAACGCGGATAATTCGTGCAACCTGCGGAATTTTGTCTCCTTTTAATCCTTCCGAATATCCTGTGCCGTCATAGTTTTCGTGGTGATATTTTGACGCATCACTAAAGACTGACCAATATTTCTTTGGCACAAATTCAAGTTCTTTTTCCGCAAAATCAATGTGATGTCTAAGTTTATCTTTCTGTTCTTCGGAAAGACTTTGAGCCTTTAAAGTTTCTGGCTCAACAGAAAGAAATCCAACATCGTAAACCATTGCCGCACAAAAATAAACCATCGCATCATGCTGACGGCAACCAAGATTTGTTGCAAGTTTAAACACAATTTCTGAAACATTTTTTGAGTTATTTTTTCTACCTGTGGCAGTATCAATTTTTTCACCAATCTCGCGGCATTTCTGTGCAAGTTCAGCAAGAGCCTCTTTTTCCTCTGGAGTATCTTCTGGTTCTGGCAATGAACTCTGACTCCAAGTTGAAGAACCAGCAAGTTTCAATCCATCATCGCTGTAAAGCCCCGCAATTCCACCAATCATAAGCTGATTTGTCTGGCTCTGGTTCGCCGCCAAAAGTTTAAACGCTTCGGCATACTGCATCTGCTGAATATGATTCTGCTTAACGCTAAAGTGAACAATCAGTAAAATCAACCCTACAATCAAAAGAATCATAACAACGCAAATCACAACAACAATAAAAATCTTTGTCATATTTGTGTTCATAGAACGAGAAACTTCTGCCATCTGCTGGGAGTTCTGCTTGCTCTGGTCAAGCATTTTTTCTCCAAGGTCAGAAATTGCTGTCTGCGTATTAGTCGTTGATTCTTTTATGCTATCCAAAAAATCCTGTTGCTGCTTTTTATCTGCTGCTTTTTCGGCGGCCACAACATCTGCTTCAATCTGACGCATAAATTTAGTAAGTTCAGGAGTATTTACTTCTGGATATTTTTCAACCAGATTTGTTTTTATGTCGATGTATGAACTTTCAACATATTTTCGCTGCAATTCCTTTAAACGTTGAGTATAAATTGAACGCGCAAAAACCAAAACATTCGCTGGAATAACTCCATCATTCATTTTTCCAAAATTCATAGAAGCATTTATATTTTTATACGCATCCGAAAGATTTCCGTCATCATAAGAAGCAGAAGCACGCTCAAGATAGCGTTGAACCATTGCATCGTTTGTAGATTGTGCAAACGCAACAGAAAAACCGATTAAAAACATCAATAAGGCTGAAACTATTTTTTTATTTGATAACATTTTGAGCTCCAATTGCAAGAATAAGTCCGGCTCGATTTTCAATGCCAGAATCTTTCACAAATAACGTGTCTTTTATTCCAAAATTAAAATTAAGCTGAACTTTATCCATTTTCATTATCGGCAATGCAAAATTAATAGCAGAATTCATCGCAAAATTCAAACCGTCATAAGCAAGATGACCAAGAAGATAATCTGTGTTCAGACTAAATTCCGCACTTCCAAGATTTATATGGTTCAATCCAAGGCCAAAAACTGGACTGTAGAGAGTTTTTTGAAGGCAAGACTCATTTCCATTTCCAGAATCCATTTTTATAACGCTAGCAAATCCAGCCCTGAACGAAAGCCATTTTCCCAAGTTTGAAAAACTGATTTTTGGAATCAAACTGAAATTTCCAAGAATTGTGCTGTCATCCCCAAAGAACGGAATAATTATCGCATCGCCACTAATATCCGCGCCGACCATCAATTTATCAAAACTGTATTCATAGGTCAAATCACCGCTTAAACCATAACGGAAACTTGTATAATCATCGCTTGTGTCAGAAATAAAAGTTCCATCAAAAAGTCCGAACCTGAATGCCCAGTAAGTTGAAGAAAGTTTTTCGTTCTTGCCTTTCAAATAAACCGTATTTCCACTCGCAGTATTCATTGAAACATAATCTTTTTCAATAATTGCACGCTGCTTTGCCTTTTCTGCCTCAAAACGTGCCTGCTCCGCCTGTTTTCGCTGCTCAATCGCAAGTCTTTGTTCTTTTTGCTTTTCCAGTGCAGAAGAAATTGTTGAATAAAGCTCAACCGCCTCCATATTGTCAAGATTGTTATCAATAACAACTAAAGCGGCCTCGCTTGCAAATTCATAATCCTCTGAAACCACAAGATGACGGATTTTTTTCATCGTGTAGTTTTCAATAAGATAATAATTTCTGTCCTCGTTTGAGTTTGAAAGAATCCCATCAAGTTCCTTGTTGGATCTATCAACAAAAGCAACATCCACCTGCCGGTAAATAACCGTTACATACGCGTCAATTGCAAATGCCGGAACAAACCCGAAAAACAAAGCGAAAACAACTGATGTAATAAATAATTTTAAGTTATGCTTCATAAAACCGCCTTAGAACACGCTTAACCTTATACCTTCTGCAATCTGAGGCACGATATTATTAATATCAACATTTGTACTAGAAACATCAGTTGGAATAAACCACAATGAAAATTCTGTATACAACGAAAGTGAACTAAAACACTTCATATTCGGGAATTTAACCTTCGGGAATTCAAGTTGAGCAAGAACCGCCGAAAGAATCTGAGCCTCTCCCGAACCTGACTCGTTGAATCTGCTGAACTGTGCGCCAACAGCAAGATTTGCGCTGAGCCATTCAAAATCACGTCCAAAGAAATAACTGAACGGAATATTAGCAACGTTCGCAAGAATCTTAATTCCCATAACGTTATCGCCACCGTAACGCATAGAAGAGTTGCTGAACATATCTCGCTGCGCCTGAGTAAATTGTCCCCACTGGAACTGAACTTTTACAATGTCATCAAAGAACGTAAGTCCAACACCAATATCAAACAAAGTTGCACCCCAGAAATGCCAGTCCAAATACAATCCCTGAATAAACGACGGTACTTCGTAAGAAGCCTTGTCACCTTTTCGGAGCGTAAGCTGAACGTCTTTTAAACCAACTGTATCACTAGAAAGTCCACTGAACACAAGCTCCTGGTTATAACGTCCGCCAACACTTGGACTAATAAGACGGATTTGCGGAGCAGTGTTATCAATCTGTATAATTGTACGCTCAATCGCAGTTTCACCGTTACGCATTGTCGCACGGACAATCATAAAGTGGAATCCTTCCCCAATATCCTGGTTTTCTACACGGTACATCCATTTTTCACCCTTAGAAACCTGAGTAAACGTTTTTCCATTGTCAAAGCTGATTTCAATTTTTTCAACTTTTTTGTTACTAATCACTTCTTTCTGGGCTTTTGTCGCTTTCTTTGTTGAAGCAAGAACTTTTTCATCCTCACTCAAAGAATAACCGGCATGACCTTTTATGTAAGGACGACCAGTAGCAAAATCCCCATAAGTAAAGTTGTCGATTGTAATCCACGGACCAACTGAATTATATTCAACAGTCTGAATTCTTGAACGAATCACCTGTCCTGATTCAACTTTTGCGTCAACTCTGTAAGTGTGTTCACCATCTGAAATAATTTCTGGATTTATCTCAAACTTAAAGTAGGAACTGTCCGTCAATGTTGTTACGGCAACAAATTTATCATCAATATAAAGACTTAAAGATTCAATTTTGTTGTCAGCCTCTGCACTTCCGTAAATATTAAAAGTTCCCTGCTTATGCTCACCATTTAACGGATACAAAAGATTTACAGTTGCAAGAGGCTTGTTTTTATTCAACATAACATTTCGGCTTATATGGGTCGCGTTCTGTGCCTTATCCAAAGCCGTAAGTTCAATGTTGTAAGAACCGTTTTCAAGTGAAGAAATATCAATATTTTGCGTAATGATTCTATCCAACTTAAAGTCAATCTTCTGGAAATTTCTAGGAACAGTTTTTCCATCAAGACTCCGGATTGTAACAAACAAATCTGTAATCTCAACGTTATCAAAAGCGTATCCGCTAAAGAACAATGGACCTGTTGTAGCAGAATAATCTAAAGGATAGTCAAGAATCATTTCAGGCGCTTTGTTGTCAATATTTATCAAACTTGAATACAAACCAGAAATTCCATATTTGTCGATAACTCGTATAAACACAACGTTTGTGCCGTTTGGAATTGCCCTAGAATCAAATGTGTATGTCCATTTTGTTGTACCAACCGCATTGTTGTAACTGTTTCCGTTATCCAAAGAAACAAGAACTTTTTCAATACCGTTTTTGTCGCTGGCAACACCAGTCAATGTTATAAGACCTTTGTTTGCCTTGTCGATTGTAGGAGTTTCCACCGCACCCTTTGGCTCTTCCGTAGAAACCCTAAATTTTCTTTCCGCAACAGGACCTTTTACACCATTTATATCAACCGCATAAACACTGATTGTATGCTCATTATCTGTCATTGTAGAAAAAGGAACATCTATAGCAAAACTAGTTCCCATTTCTTCAAGTTTTATGTACGAACCATTATCAATTTTGTAGTAAATTGTAGAAGGACCGTCATCATCGTAAACTACACCAGAAATTGTAAAATCACGTGTAACAACATCCTGATAAGTAGGAAGATGAATTTCTGCAACTGGCAAATCGGATTTAGAATCAATCAGGAATTTCCACGCTTCATAAGAAGAAACATTTCCAGCCGCATCAACAAATTCAAAAGACATTCCATCATCAATTGGTTTTTCCAAAGTACCAATGTGAGTTGAAACAAAAGTTTCAGAAATATCTTTCAATTCTGTTCTTGCCCCAGAAGATTTTCCTGTTGGAGGCGCAATATAAAACGCTTTTTCAAAACTTGCATTATCCGTAACATTGAAACCAATAAGATTATCGCCGTTTACAGTAGCGTCATCATTCGGAACAACAACTTCTACAACTGGCGGTGTAACATCTTTATATGCCGCAGTTCTTGCATAGGAAACATTTCCAGCAACATCATACGCTCGAACATCCAATTCAATAAGTCCATCTTCCGCAGAACTTATGTCAGCAGTTCCACTAAAAGTTGCTCCAACCGCATTTCTACCGGCCGAACTTAAATTCAACGGTTTCCAAGTTTCACCTTTATCCAAAGAATACTCGGCATTTTTTATTCCACTTGGGTCTGCAACAGTTCCTGTAATCCGCAAAGATTTTTTTACCCATTGATGATTTTCCGGTGTCACAATTTTTACTTCAGGAGCACCATTATCCACAATAAAATTTAACGCCGCAGAAGTGTAAGAAATTCCATTTGAATCTTTCACGCTAACCGCAACACCATTGTAAGAACCCTCTTTTTCAGGCGTAATCTTTATAAGATTTCCCTGACGTTCAAGTTTTAAGCCATTTGCCGCAGTAACAAAATCTGCACTTACAAGTTCTGGAACATTTGCATAGAAACTAAAAGTTTCATCCGTTCGCAAAATGTAGCAGCCTGTATCTCTATCGTATTTTGAACCAGAATCTTCTATTGAATAAATTGAACGCCTGTCATCAACCATTGAAGACTCGATAGGTCGAACCGTTCCAACCGTTCCATAAAGTTCTTTTGAAACTGAACCAGACTTTACAGAAAGTTTAATTTTATTCAACCGCACTGGCAAATTTTCCAGAGGAATTTCAACAATCCAGCGGTTTTCTTTTTCTTCTGATTTTGAAACAACCGCAGAACCACTTGAACGACTTACACCACCAGGAACATTGTCCCCGGTAATTTCGTAATTTGCAGAAACCTGTGCTTCTGAATCAACGTATGCAATTACAGAAGATTTTGAACCTTTTGCCAATGCAACAGGAATTCCGCTCGCATAATTTTTTTCTCCTGCCTTAACAAATGCGGCTTTTACTTCTAAAGTTTTATTTGTATTAAATTTTGAAGAAACTTTTTTTCCATCACCATATTCAACAGACATCTGCAATGCGTTTGAACCAGCACTCATTTCTGAACGCTTAAAAGACTCAAACGAACGAACAAGTTCTCCCTGATATGCCGCACCTGCGTAGACATTTTCTCCATCCGCCCACACAACCATCGGAGACTTTGAAGAACCTTTTGCATCTTCCGAAAGCGGTGGAATATTTTTAAAACCAACAACTTCAGATGATTTATTTCCGCCAACGCTTTCCGCGGTCACTTCAACAAAATAAATTCCGTATGCACTTGTATCAAGCGAAATGCTGAACGAACGACCTGCAGAAAGAGGAATTACATCGCCTGCAGAAACTGATTCCATCGAATTTACAACTCCAGCATTAATCACTGCCTTTGAAGTAAATACTCTGTAAGAAAGCGAACCAATTCCAGAATCACACGAAACAGAACCAGAAATCGTTACTTTTCCGCTGCTCGCATCCAAAAGCTGAACATCAGAAATTTCAGAAATTCTTATCCTAGGGAAAGCAGAATCCTGTTTGAACACAATTTTCTGCGAATCATAAACAAGCCCCTGATCTGTTGTAACGCGAACAACAACCGGCTCAGAAGAACCATTCACATCTCCAGGTACAAGAATAATCTGATTTCCCGAAAGACGAGCATTTACAAAAGAAGTTTTTGGAACAATTTCAACAGACCGTGCAGTTTCGCCAACAAAACAAGCGCTCGCCGGGAATTCCTTGTTTCCTTGAATCACTCCGTTTCCATCGATTACACCATCATCAAAAACGATTTTTGGTTCTTTTCCCTGAATAACAGAAGTATTTTCAACATCAATTATCGCCTTGTAATTTCGTGTTCGACCAACAACATCTGTTGCAGAAATATAGATTTTCGCAATTCCTTTTGGAAATTCATCATTTATAGGAATATTCACTGTGTAAGAACTGGCAGAATTCAACTCGTAATCATTTTGTTTTACACCTTTACTTCCCCAGCGAGTTTCAACGTGTACAGAAGCAAGCCCAACGCTACTTGAAACCGTTGTTGTAAAAGTTGAACCAGACTCAGGATGAACTTGAATTCCGTTCACAACTGGAATTCCTGCGATTTTTGCCTCAGAAAATTGTGGAATCGCTCCTCTTGCCTGAAATTCAGAAGTCACAACATCACTTTGAACTCCATGACGGTCTGTCGCAATCACAGAAACAGTATGTTTTCCAGCCGAAAGTTCCGCCCCTTGTGCAAGCACGCCGTAAAAAACACCTTTTGTCTGCTCTTCAATCCATCCGCCGTTATCAAGACGATATTTTACAGAAGCAATTCCTTCCTTGTCAGTTGCAATTCCGCGGATATAAAGAACATCACCACTTTCTACAAGTGATTCTGCTGTTGGAAAAGCAATTTTTACATCTGGCTTATCAAGAGATTCATCAATAGCAATATTTTGAGAAACTGTTATAACATTTCCAGCCGCATCCTTAGCAGAAATCGTAAATTTTCTTGACTTTTCAGAAACTCCTGCAAGGTCAAATTCTTTTGCCCAGAATGGGTTTCCCGGAACAATTTCAAAATCACCAGACTCTTTTCCAAAAGTCCAATGCAAGTTTGAAATTCCTACAGTATCTTTTGCGTAACCAGCAATTGCAACTTTTCCAAACTGAGGAACTTTTTCCGCCGGCTGAAGAATTTTTACTTCCGGACTTGTGTTATCAATAAAATAAAGGAATGAATAAATTCCTTCTGAACCTGCGTTATCAACAGCCTTGAACCAGATTACCGCTGGACCATCAGGGAATTTTTTTGTATCAACAGAAATATCAAATTCAATCCTGTCTTTTTTTCGGGAAAGTTTTACATTTGAAAAATAATTGCCATGGTCAACAGAATAAGAAAGACTTTTTATTCCGTTACCATCTGCTACAGTTCCATGAAATTTTACGGTTTTAGAAACAAGCGCTCCCATTACGTGATTGTCAACATTTGTAACCGGCTGCCGTCTGTCCAAATTCCAGCTGATTTCAACAGGTTTTCCCACAAGACCGTTTATATCGCAACCAACAACTTTTATTGTGTGCAAACCTTCTTCAAGTTCTGTTGTATCAAGATAATAAGACCAGAATTCCTTGCCTTTTGCACGAACAGGATGTTCCTCATCTCCATCAAAAATCAAATCAACATATTCAACCGCATCATCATCAACGCAAGTACCAACAATATTCAAATTACCAGCAACCCGCACTCCAGGCTGAGGGTTTGTTATTCCACAAACAGGAAGGTCAGAATTCGGATCAAGGTAAATATTAAACGGCCCTTCAAGAGTAACATTTTCACTCAAATCGGTTGCTTTTACCATAATATTGTATTTTCCGGCTTTTCTGCTGTTTAAATCAAAGGTATCCTGCCAACTTTTTAAATTCTCAACACTATGAGTTTCAATATCACGCGCAGACAAAAATGAGCCTAGACAAAAAGCAACAAAAATAAAAAAAAGTGCCCTTAAATTTTTCATACACAATTTCTCCATTTTTTAAATACAGATTAATTTTAATCCACAAATTCATAATTTACAAATTTATACAGTTTTTTATCGGAAAATTCACCCAAATTCTTTAAATTTTCAGTTCAAGTGGTAAAATTGAACTATGATGAATAATTTTGAAAAAAAAATTAAAGCCTTACAGAAAATTTATGACGAATCAAAAAACATTGTATTTTTTGGAGGCGCAGGAGTTTCCACAGAAAGCGGAATCCCTGATTTTAGAAGCCAAGACGGACTTTATAATCAAGAATGGAAATATCCACCAGAAACAATTATAAGCAGAAGTTTTTTTGACGCAAATCCAGTTGAATTTTATCGATTTTATAGAAAAAAACTGATTGTAAATAACATCGAGCCAAATATTGCTCATTTGCAACTTGCAAAAATGGAACAAAAAGGCAAATTAAAGGCGGTTATAACACAAAATATTGATGGACTTCATCAAAAAGCAGGTAGCAAAAACGTCTTTGAACTGCACGGAAGCACTTTACGAAATTTCTGTATGAATTGCGGTGCAAAATACGATGTTAATTTTATTGCAGAAAGCGAAAATGCCCCAGACAAACTTCCTCATTGCACAAAATGCAACGGACTTATAAAACCTGATGTTGTTCTTTACGAAGAAAGCCTTGACCATAACATTATAAACGGTGCAATAGACGCAATCCGCAACGCAGACACACTTATTATTGGCGGAACATCGCTTGTAGTCTACCCAGCGGCAGGACTGGTTGACTATTTCAGCGGAAAGAATATGGTCCTTATCAACAAATCAGAAACATCCAGCGACCACAAATCAAATCTTGTAATCCACGAAAGCATTGGAAAAGTTTTTGGCGCGCTAAAAATTTAAAATTTCAACTTTTCGCTGACTTTTATCACTCCTGATTTGGTGCAATTATATTGTAAAGACGATTTAAATCTTCTTTTGTAAAATAATTTATTTCTATAGAACCTTTATCAAGCGAACCTTTCAACGTAACCTTTGTGCCAAAAACGTCTATAAATTTCTGTTCGATTCTGGCAATCTCAGGGTCTTTTTTTACAACCTTTTTTGCAGGTTTATTGGAAGCCGCCCGACCGCCATTGTTATAAACCTGAGCAAGTTCTTCTGTTTCCCGAACGTTCAATCCGCTGCCGACAATTTTTCCGAACATAATTCGCTGGTCAGCAGGATTAGAAACCGAAAGCAAGGCACGCGCATGACCAGAAGTAATCTGCCCATCAATAAGCGACTTTTTCATGTCATCAGGAAGCTTTAAAAGACGCACAGAATTTGTTACCGTTGAACGATTTTTTCCAACGCGTTTTGCAACCTCTTCATGGGTAAGGTCTCCAAGTTCCATCAAGTTGTAATAAGCCTGAGCTTCATCAATCGGGTTCAAATCCGCACGCTGAATATTTTCGATAAGTGCAACCTGAAGCCGCTGAATCTCATCAAATTTTCTTATCTGAACAGGAACTTTAGTAAGCCCTGCAAGCAAAGACGCTCTTGTTCGGCGCTCACCGGCAACAATATAAAATTTTCCGTTTTCCGCCGGCTCAATAATAATCGGCTCAATAATGCCGTTTTCCCGGATTGAATCCGCAAGTTCTTCAAGTTTTTTCTGGTCAAATTCAGTTCGTGGCTGCTTTGGATTCGCAATAAAATCAGCAGGATTCGCCCACAAAGTTCCATCTTCATCAACTGTTACTCCAGCAGGAAGATTTGTTGGATTTCCGTTTTGATCCTTTTGAATATCTTCTGCACTTCCAATTCCAGAAAGAGGAACTTCACTTTTTCCGCCCATAAGAGCGTCTAAACCACGTCCAAGACCTAATCCACCCTTTTTAGCCACGATGCATTATCTCCTCTGCAAGTTTTTTGTAGCTTTTTGCACCGGCACACTCTGGATCGTAATTGCAAATCGGAAGTCCTCTTGACGGTGCTTCTGACAATCTGACATTTCTTGGAATTATCGTGCTAAAAACAACATCCTTAAAATAAGTTTTTACCTGCATAACAACATCCTGCGCAAGCCTTGTGCGAGAATCATACATCGTAAAAAAGATTCCACCAATTGTAAGTTTTGGATTAATTCCCTGCTGAACTTTATTCACAGATTTCAAAAGAAGAGTTATTCCTTCAAGGGCAAAATATTCACACTGCATCGGCACAAGAACCTGATCTGCGGCCGCAAGTCCATTCAAAGTCAAAATTCCAAGCGAAGGAGGACAATCAATCAAAATATAATCGTAAACTTCCTTTAGTGGATCTAGAATTTTTTTAAGAAAAAATTCTCTATCATCCTGCTCAACAAGTTCTATCGCCGCACCAGACAAATCAATAGAAGCACTGATTGCATCAAGATTTTCAACAGGAGTATGTTTTATCGCCTGCTCCGCAGTTACCTGCTCGGCCAGCAATTCGTAAATTGTCGGCTTATCTTTTGAAACACCAACGCCACTAGACATATTTCCCTGCGAGTCAAAATCAACAAGAAGAACTTTTTTTCCAGAAAGAGCAATGTACGCTCCAATGTTTATACATGAAGTAGTTTTTCCAACTCCACCTTTCTGGTTTACAAAAACAATAGTTTTACCCATAACTTTAAATATATCATTTTTTTTTCATTTGGTATACATTTAAACTGTTATGATAATATCTTGCACATTCAGCAAACCAACAAAAAATATCGAAGAACTTCTTGACCGCCCTTACTTACGGATAAAAGCACAAGTCGCAAACAATTCAAACAAAACTACTTATTATATAGAAAAATTTACAAAAACTCAGGCTTTTCACGAACAAAAGACAGAAGAAGAACTAGACGACTTCATAAAAACTCATGCCGGAACAACTTTTAAAAATTGCGTCTTGCGGACAGACTCAGAAGAAATAACCTATCTAGGAAACAAAAAAGGAAACGTAACAAAACTTGTAAAAAAACTGAACACTGAAACTCCGCCGAAAAATAAAAACATCATCTGGAAAAACTGCAACAAACAGAAAAATTATCTTATCCAAGATGGAAATCCTGTGCCATTTATGGTTTTGCTTGGAGTTATGACAAGCGACGGAAAAGTAATCAACGCAAAATACGACAAATTCCGCCAGATAAACCGATTTCTTGAATTTATAAATGACATTCTGCCAGAAATTCAAAAGCAGACAGAAAACAAAACAATCAGAATTGCAGATTTTGGCTGCGGAAAATCGTACCTAACATTTGCAGTTCATTATTTTTTAACAGAAATAAAACATCTTGATGTGGAAATCATCGGACTGGACCTAAAAAAAGACGTAATTGAATATTGCAACAAGATTGCCGCCCAGTTGAATCTAAAAGGAATAAAATTTGACACAGGAAACATTGCCGACTACAACTACCAGAACAATCCGGACATCGTAATTACGCTTCATGCGTGCGATACGGCAACAGACTTTGCGCTGAATTACGCAGTAAAACACAACTGCAAGGCAATTCTAAGCGTTCCTTGCTGCCAGCACGAAATAAACAGCCAGTTGAACAAAAATTCCGTTCCAGAAGAATTTAAACCGCTCCTAAAATACGGAATCATAAAGGAACGTTTTGCCGCACTTGCAACAGACGCTCTCCGTGGTGAACTTTTAGAAAACGCAGGCTACAACGTCCAACTTCTAGAATTTATCGATATGGAACATACTCCCAAAAATATACTGATTCGTGCTGTAAAAAAATCAACTGCCACGATTTCCGTTCCGCAAGAAAAACAAACAACATCCCCATCAAAAAATCCGTTAGACGCGACACAACAAGAAACAAAAACCACCGCCCAAAAACTAATAACCGCGCTGCACATTTCCCCAACGCTACAAAAACTGCTGGAAGAATAAGTGTGCCCTAAATGAACCACGTCGCAAGCATTACGCAGGCGATGGGAAAATAAAAAAGCCGGAAAAAAAACTTTCCGGCTTTTTTCAACAGCGGCAAAGGGCTAAGAATACTCAGCTACTCTTCGTGCCACTTCTTAAAAATCAAAGACGTATTGATTCCGGCAAACGCAAAGTTATTGCTCATTACGTATTCCGCATCGATTTTGCGACCTTCATCCTTGATGTAATCCAAATCGCCACATTCCGGGTCAATGTTTTTCAAGTTCAATGTAGGATGAAACCAGCCTTCGTTCATCATATTGATTGTAAGCCAAGCCTCAACCGCACCGCACGCACCCAAAGTGTGTCCGATATAAGATTTTGTAGAAGAAATCGGAACTTTTCTGCCAAAAACGCGGGCTGTCGCTGTAGTTTCCGCAATATCACCGTGATGTGTTGAAGTTCCATGCGCATTTACGTAAGCAATATCATCACCTTTAAGATTTGCCGAATCAAGAGCCAACTGCATACAAATTCCCATAGTTTCGCTGTTTGGCGAAGTAATATGAGTTCCGTCCGTGTTTGTTCCAAAACCAACAACTTCCGCATAGATTTTTGCGCCACGTTTTACAGCGTGCTCCAAATCTTCCAAAATCAAAGTTCCAGCGCCTTCACCAATAACAAGTCCATCGCGGTCTTTATCAAAAGGACTTGGAGCAGTTTCCGGATGCTCATTGCGGATAGAAGTTGAACCGAGTTGGTCAAAAATAGCAGCATCCGGCGGACAAAGTTCTTCCGCACCACCGGCAATCATCATATCCTGCAAACCGTTTTCAATTGTTTCATACGCATAACCAATCGACTGCGAACCAGAAGTACAAGCCTCGCTCGTTACAATCATTCGACCTTTAAGCTGGTAAGTTACCTCAATATTTGCCGCGCAAGTGTGCGGCATACATTTTATATAAGTTGAAGAATTTACTTTTGCAGTGCAACGGTCTTCCATAACGCTAGTAAGTTCCTGAATCGAATCAAAAGAACCCATTGAAGAACCATAAGCAACACCAGTTCTACCGTTTTTACATTCATCTACAATTGTTCCGTCTTCATTCAAAAGCCCTGCCATCTGCAACGCCATCTGCGAAGTATGATAAGAAAGAAGAGCAACCCGCCCCATACCACGAACCAATTTTCGCGGATACTTTGGAATTTCGCCCTTAGCCGGACACGCAAGATGAGTATTCATCCCCTGAATGTCGTGCCATTCTTCCATATTTTTAATGCAGTTTTTATACGATTTTAGCTGAGTAAATGCTTCTTCCCAATTCTGTCCGAGCCCACTAATCATTCCAGCCCCAGTAATAACAACTCTTCTTTTTCCATTCGGTTTTGTAAAATTCATATTTTTTCCTTTCTTCTTTTTGGGGAAAAATCTTCCCGCCGTTCAGGCCGCCAAGCGTCCTTCACTACTCAGAATCAGCTGCTACGCATCTAATTCTGACTTGCTTTTTCAACAGCTGGGGAAAGTCTTCCCCTCGCTGCAAAAATGCTCCAGTTTCGACAAGCTCAACCATCGCATTTTTTCCGCTACCCCTTCTAACGGGGACACCCCGTAACGCCCCGCACAAATCTTTCAGCAAGTATTATAAAAGTTTAATATAATAAATAAAAAAAATCTATATAACGAATAGTTTGTGATATTTTATAATATCTGCTTCAATAAATACACATATAATGGTTCTGTTCGAACTTTAATTCTTGCA
>CAVIQW010000022.1:0-38238 GCA_963644915.1 Paratractidigestivibacter sp. | reverse complement strand
TAAGATACAGTCTTACAGTTGGTTTAAAAACAAAAGGTAAAAGTTATAAAAATATGACTTCAAAATCTTATCAGGATTCAGGTTCAGATTTTCAATCTAACAATTTCAGTCTTGGATTGGGATTTGCCCTATAATATAAAAATATCAAGTGAATTTACACAATCCCTCAAATATTCAGAAACCGCTCGTTTTATCATAAAATAGTAAATTTTACGGAGAATTCAATTCTGACTTTAAATCTCCGTAAGTTTTTACAATCAAAAAAAAAGGATTGCCAACAAAAGGCAATCCCTTAAAATCAATTCAATTTAGATAAAATTTCTACATTTTTTCAAGGAATGGAACAAGAACCATGTTCATGGCTTTTTTCATTACGGTCAAAGTACATTCCGCAAGGAAAAGGCGCGCACTTTTTAGTTCTGGTGTTTCTGCGTTCACGATTGAGCAGTTCTGGTAGAATTTGCTGAAAAGTTTGCTCAAGTCGTAAAGATATGCCGCCATTACGCTCGGATCAAGGTTTTCTGCGGCTTTATCAACTGTTTCTGGGAAAGAACCCAGGGCTTTTATAAGTTCCCATTCTTCAGGGGCTTTCAATAAATCTGAATGTTCAACGCTTGCCACAACACCAGAATTCTTTGCTTTTTCCAAAATCGAACTGATTCTAGCACCCATATACTGTAAATAAGGACCTGTGTTTCCGTTAAAACTAAGGCTTTCCGCAGGATTAAAAAGCATATCCTTGATTGGTGTCGCCTGCAAAAGATAATAATGCAATGCAGCAAGAGCAACTTTTTCCGCAACATCATCCGCATCAACATCAGATTCACGACCGCGTTCTTCTATTGCCTTAAGAGCGTCATTATGCAATGAATCCAAAAGGTCATCCGCATCAACAATTGTTCCTTCTCGGCTTTTCATCCTTCCGCTTGGCAAATTAACAAGTCCATAACTAAGATGATAGAGTTTGTCCGCCCAGTCAAATCCAAGTTTTCTAAGAATATAGAACAAAATCTTAAAGTGATAGTTCTGTTCGCTTGCAACAACGTAAACCAGCTGATTAAAGGGCCAGTCCGCATGACGGCTGATTGCAGTTCCAATATCCTGAGTAATATAAACAGAAGTTCCATCTTTTCTTAACAGAACTTTCTCGTGATTGTCCTCGTCTTTTCCTTTTCCAACGACATCAGTAACATCAATGCGGACAGAACCGTCTTCAGCCTTAAAGAAAATTCCTTTTTCAAGTCCTTTTAAAATCTCATCCTTGCCCTTTAGGTAAGTTTCACTTTCAAAGTAAAAACGGTCAAAAGAAACATCTGTACGCCCATAAGTTTCCTTGATTCCGTTGATTGTCCAGTCATTCATCTTTTTCCACAAAGCATGAACTTCCGGGTCGCCTGCCTCCCACTTAACAAGCATTTCTTCAGCCTGTGCAAGCGCTTCCGGGTGAGCAGTTTCCGGCTTGTCCTTTTCGCCTTTTAGCCAGCGGTCAAATTCAACATAGCATTGACCTACAAAATGATCGCCCTTAATTCCCAGTGATTCTGGAGTCTCGCCTTTTTCTTCGTGAAACCACTTGTACGCAAGCATACTTTTGCAAATGTGAACTCCACGGTTATTCACAAGATTAACCTTGCAGACTTCCGCACCAGCAGCCTTAAGAATTCGGCTAACAGATTCACCTAGAGCATCGTTTCTTAAATGACCAAGATGAAGAGGTTTATTTGTATTTGGCGCAGAAAATTCAATCATAACTTTTCTTCCGTCAAGAAACGGCTTTCCACTTTCGTTCAAAGAACCGTATTTTTCACCCTGCTCTGAAATTTTTTTAAGGATTGAACTAGCCTGATCCGCCTTGTTCAGTTTTAGATTTACATAAGGACCGACAGCAACGAATTCTCCGCAGTTTTTTGCATCATCCGCATATTTTTCATTTATAATTTTTACAACTTCACCTGAAATCTGCGGTGGTGCCATACGGAGCGTTTTTGCAAAAGCAAACATTGGAACGCCAAGGTCGCCCATTTCTGGGTTTGGCGTTGTCTGAACAACAATTTTTTCTTCATCAACAGAAGATTCGCCTTTTGTTTCAATAAAATCGTTCAGTGCTTTACAAACAACTTCCCTCATTGCAGATTTCACATCAGCCATAATAAAACTCCATTTTTCAAAAAAAAAGGAATGCATTAAGCATTCCCTTTGACAAGTGCGGCGAACAGGACTTGAACCTGCACGTCTTGCAACACAAGGACCTCAACCTTGCTTGTCTACCAATTCCAACATCGCCGCAGGTGAAAACAATATATAAAAAATCACGTTTTATGTCAATATTAACAAAAGCGATTTTTGAATTTTTTAGAATCTTTTACCGAACCAGTTCGTACTGCTTCCACAAATCAATAAATTCCAGCATATACTGCTGAACACCACAGAACCATTTTTTCTGCATTTCGCAGGCAGGAACTCCAATATATCTAAAATGCCAGCTTTCCCAGCGGTAACCTGTTATATCTTCGTATTGCTTCGGAAACGAAAGACTCCAGCCGAATTTATCGCCGTTTTTATAAATCCATTTTCCCATCTCTGTATCTGCAAAGTCGTCTGTAATTGAACCAAAATCAATTGCAACACCAAGCTGATGCTGGCTTGTTCCCGGACGAGCGCTTTCACGTTCTGCCTCTTCCAGGCCGTCAACTTTTACCCAATATGCAAAAAGATTTTTCTGATATTCATAGGAACGGTAAGTCGAACTCACAAGAAGCCGTATTCCATCTTGCAACGAAGCCTTTGCCATTTCGCACAACGCTTTTTCTACATCGGGGCGAAGCGAAAGGTCATTGCGGTTTATTGAATAAACTTCATTTTTAACAAGCGGAACTAAATCTTTTGGAACATAATCCGAAGAAACTGAATGTTTTTTATCAATAAGATAATAAAGGTTCAGGTCATCGCCACGATATTTTTTTTCTTCTGCAAGCACATTGTAAAGGTCAGAAAGAAACTCATCCTTGTCCGAAATGATAATTTCACTTTGGGCACGCTCAGACATTTTTGAAAGAACTTCGTCAACCTTAACAAAATCAGGATTTTCAGTTCTTTGTCCGCTAACGGCAGAAACATCATTTGAAACCGCATTATTCGATTTTTTTTGCGCACAAGCTGTAAACATCATAATTGCAATCAGAATAAAACCAACATATTTCTTCATTTTGAACCTCAATTAGAATACAACCTAATAATTTGTTCCTAAACCGCCTTCTTTAACCTGAAAGTGGCTAAATTCAAGGCTGAAACTTGCCATTCCTTTTGTTGCGGAGCGAAGATTTGTTGTAAATCCGAACATTTTTGCCATCGGTGCCTGGGCGTGAATAATCTCCTCGCTTGCCTTTGAATCCTGACCCAAAATAATTCCTCCACGCTGGGTCATCTGGCTCATCGCCTCGCCAACGAATTCTTTTGGACACGAAATATCAACGTTCATTACAGGTTCAAGAAGTTCTGGTTTTGCCTGATTGCAAGCCTTGTCAAAAGCCTGAGCCGCACAAGCCTCAAAAGCAAATGTAGAAGCCGTAAGTTCGTCATAATCAATTCCAGTAACTGTAACCGCAATATCCGCACAAGGATAGCCATAATTGATTCCAGAATCAAGGCAAGATTTTAGGGCATTTTCCACAGCCTCAAAAATTTCTTCTGGAATTTCCTGTTTTCCACGCACAGCGCATGAATAAGAATTTCCAGAACCAGTTTCGCGTGGCTCAACCTTAACTGTAAGTCCAGCCTTATTTTCTTTTCCACCAAGAACTTTTTCAAAAGTTTCAGAAAGTTCCGCAGTCGCAGTAACGGACTCGCGGTAAGTAACCTGAGGATTTCCAACGCGACATTTTACGCCAAAATCATCCTTCATTCTTGTTACAAGAACATCAAGATGAAGTTCGCCCATTCCGCTTATGATAAGCTGTCCTGTTTCATCATCTTCGTGATATGAAAATGTAGGATCTTCCTTTGAAAGAATTTCCAGAGTTTCGTTCATCTTGTCACGTTCACTCATGCTTTCTGGCTCTAGAGCAACAGAAATTACAGGCTGAGGGAACACCGGTTTTTCAAGAAGAACAGGGAATCCTTCACTTCCGATTGAATCACCCGTCTGTGCAAGTTTTAACCCAACAAAAACGGCAATATCGCCAGCCTCAACGGCAGTCAATGCCTCGCTTTTATCCGCGTGCATACGAAGAATTCTGTTTACACGTTCTCGCTTTTTCTTGTTGATATTCAAAATCTGAGTTCCGCTTGCAATTTTTCCAGAATACATACGCACATACGCCAAAGAACCCATTTCTTTATCATATTGAATTTTAAACACAAGCCCCAAAGCAGGTTTTGTTGCGTCGCAAGGAACAGAAACTTCATCTTCCTTGTCTTTTTTTACGTGAATACCTTTTGCCGGCGGAATATCAGTCGGACACGGCAAATAATCAATCACCGCATCAATCAATGGCTGAACACCTTGATTGTGTCGGCTTGAACCAAGAACAACCGGAACAATCGCACGTGAAATCGTAGCCGCACGCAAGGCATTTTTCAGCTGCTCAACAGAAATCTCTCCGCCCTCAAGATAAATTTCGGCAAGGGCATCATCTGTTGAAGCAACTTGCTCTATAAGTTTTTCGCGCCACTTTTTTGCATCATCCACACGTCCTGCGGCAATGTCGCTTTCAACAACCTTTTCACCCTCGTCGCCCTCAAAACGCAATTCCTTCATCTTTAAAAGGTCAATCAGACCTTCAAAATCTTGTCCCTGACCAATCGGAATCTGAAGGGCAACACATTCAACGCCAAATTTATTCTGAACATCTTCTATTGAACCAAAATAATCCGCACCGATTCTGTCCATTTTGTTCATATAAATAATTCGCGGAACACTAAACGAATCGGCCTGTTTCCAAACTGTTTCTGTCTGCGGCTGAACGCCATCAACTGCGCAAATAACTGCGACCGCACCGTCCAAAACGCGAAGAGAACGTTCAACTTCAGCAGTAAAATCAACGTGACCTGGAGTGTCAATGATATTTATCTGATATTTATTCCAATAAGTTGTTGTTGCAGCCGAACAAATTGTAATTCCCCGCTCCTGTTCCTGCTGCATCCAGTCCATTGTTGCCTGACCATCATCAATTTCGCCAATTTTATGAATTTTTCCTGTGTAATACAAAATTCGTTCTGTTGTTGTAGTTTTTCCAGCATCAATGTGGGCCATAATTCCGATATTGCGCATTTTTTTTAGGTCAGTCGGCATTTTTTTTATCCTTTAACAAAATAATATAAAATCTTTTTTCAAGTATTTTAACGAAATACAAAAGTTCTAACAATCCCACCAGGCGGCGGCAGTTTCATCTGCAAGTTGAATAAGAACCACAAGCGGATTCTGTAAAAAATTTGAATAGTTCATTTTTTCTGTGTCCGTAACATCGCTAAATCCCATGTGCCGGCTTATTGCTTCCAAAACCGTACGTTTTTTTACAAATGAAGGCATACATTCAAGCAAGTTCAGAACCGATTCATTTCCGTGTCCCAAATTTCTTGAATCTTCACGCGTTTTATAAAATGATTTTTTTACCCAGTTTCCCATAAAATCCTTTGTGTTTCTGTATTCGGTCGTATAACTTCCGGCCTTGCAGAAATCGTGGGCAATGCAGGCAACAACAATATCTTCCGCAGAAATTTCAAATTTTCCAGTAAGACCAAGCGGAGTGCTATAAAAATTTTCAAGAATTGTGCGGGCAAAACGCAAAGCCTGAACTGTAACCATCAAGGAATGAACGCAAAGTCCGCTTTCCCAATTTCCGTGAAAACGAGTGCTTGCAGGCGACTTCCAAAAATCATGCTCGTCCATCCACTTTTTTAAATCTTCTTCTTCATCAGCATTAACAAGGACTTTATCAAGCATTTCGTAATAAGTTTTTTTTACCGCGTCCAAATCGAATTTTCTGTCTGCTGAAACAGGATTATTTTTTTCAAAAATCAAAATCAATTCATCAATTTTTGCATATTCTTCTTCGTTTTTCTGATTGTTCATATTTAATTCCTTTATGCTAAACACTATAATAAAAATATGGAAACTGCACAAATAAAAGCCGTAATTTTTGATATGGATGGAGTTCTTTTGGACACGGAAACAATCAGCTGGCATTCATGGGAACTTGCCGCCGAAGAGTATGGACTGAAAGATATTGCCACAATAAACGCACGTTGCATGGGCGCAAACCGGGCGGACACCTACGCACTTTTACGGAATTTTTACGGAAGCGATTTTCCAAGCGAAAAATTCATCGACCGCACATCCGAACTCACAAGCCAAATAATCCAACGCAACGGAGTTCCTTTAATGCCACACGCAAAAGAGGCACTAGAATACCTTGAAAAAAAATATACGCTAGCGCTCGCCTCTTCCACAAGAAAATCAGTTGTGCAGAAACAATTGTCAACCATCGGAATTATACAATATTTTAAGACACTCACCACAGGCGACATGGTTGAACATTCAAAGCCAAATCCAGAAATTTACCAAAAAGCACTTGAATCAATCAGTATCAGTGCAGAAAATGCAGTTGCAATAGAAGACAGTCCGAACGGCGTAAACAGCGCGGCAAACGCAAAAATCCGAACAATAATGATTCCAGACAAAATTCAGCCAGATGAAACATTAAAAAACAGATGTTGGAAAATTCTTTCAAGCCTTGCAGAAATTGACAAAATTCTTTAGAAAAAAACACTTTTTAGACAGCCCATTTAAGCCCGCAATTCTACTTCTGCAAAAGAGTAAATGTTCCTTTGATTTCCTTTTCCGTTCCAATCCAAGAAGAATCCATATCCGAAGGATTTTCCGGATTAAAGGCAACTCCAAAATCATCCTGAAGCGTAGGGTACTTTCCCTGCACAAAGAATTTTTCAATAAGCGAAATATAATACGCGCAGGTTTTGTCATTCGGCCGTACAGTCAAAAGTTTTTTGAACATATTCAGTGCGGAAGAATAATTTTCACCCTCAAAAATCTTCATTGTCTGTTCCCAAAGTTTTACGTACGCAAGGGATTTCTCATCTGAATCAGCTCTAAAATCCAAAAGTTCATACAAACGGATTGGAGTTTTTACATTTACAACCTGAACACGGTCAAGACTTCGCACAACAAAATCATCGCCAATCATTTTTCGGGTCGCCTCGCTCAGCAAAATTCCTCCAGTTGAATACTGCTTGTTAACACCTTCAAGCCGGCTAGCAAGATTCACGTTATTTCCCATCACCGTATAATTCTTCTTGTTGTCGCTTCCCATAAAACCGGCAACAATTTCCCCAGAGTTCAAACCAATACGTGTAAAAATCGTGCGGTTATTTTTTACCATGATTTTAAAAGCCGAATACAGATTTTCAGGAATTTCTTCTGGCTTTTGCGGTAACGCCGCAATCTTTACAATCTCCTTGTTTATAACCGCCTCTGCTTTTTTCATCTTTAAAGCCGCAGAACAAGCCCTTTCCGCATGGTCTTGCATTGGAACAGGAGCCCCTACAAACGCAACAATCGCATCTCCTTCGTATTTATCAATAGTTCCATGCTCTGCAATAATGATTTCGCTCATTCTTGTAAGATAATAATTCAACAGTGCTACAAGTTGGTCGGCAGTCAAAAGTTCTGAAAATCCAGAAAACTTTTGAATATCCGTAAAAATCGCAGTCATATTGTAGTTTTTTCCGCCAAGAACAAGTTTAGAAGGGTCTTTTATAATTTCCTGAACAACGTCTTTTGAAAGACACTGACTGAACGCATCCGTAATAAATTTTCTGTCTTTTTCAGATGAACGGAACCGCAAAAAAGTAACAAAAACAAAAGAAAGAACAGAAATCAAAAGCGGACTTGCAAGCGGCACGTAAATCCTGCAAAAATACATAAGAAGAATTGGAACTGCTGCAACAACAATCAAAAGGGCACATCCAAACAAAGACTGAACCACAACTTTTCTTTTTGAATGAAAAGCAAACGCAAAAAACGAAAGAACCGCCGACACAAAAGCCGCCAACGCCCAATCTACAGGAGTAATAAATTCCTGCGTCATAATTGTATTGTAAACGTTGGCGTGTGTTCCTACATTCGGGTAAGAATTTTGGAATGGAGTTGAACCCAAATCAGTAGTTCCGCTTCCAGTATTTCCGATTATACAGAATTTTCCCTCAAAAAGACTGGACATATCCTCATAATAAGAAATAAAAACGCTTAGATTGTCAAAAAACTGTTCCGCCTCAGAAGCAATTTCCGGAAAAGCACGAACGGCATCTTCAAAATCACTGCCACCCACAAGATACACAAGATTTTCAAAATGTTTTTTCCGCAGTTCAAAATATTCTGTAAAAGTTTCGTCACTAACACCGCCCTGCAAAGCATTTCCGTCAGAGTCAAAACCGTTCATGCAACTTAAAATGTAATTCTTATACTCAAGAATCTCCTGCCCCTCATTCCAGACAGAATTTATTTCAGCGGCAACCGGCAATTTTTGCGCAGAATAATTTTTTTCAAAATAATTTTTAAAATATTCGACATCAGCCAAAACAGATTTTTCCTGCTGGGCTAAAAACCACGGAAGGGCAATAGAACAATGCTTGAACGAAGTATTTTCTTCATCCATAACTTCTTCAGATGTGCCATCAGAATTTTGAACAGTTTTTGTTGCCGCAAAAGGCTTTTTCAGCCAGTTTATGAGCATTGTTCCGTTTTTATCAACTGGAATTTTTATAGTTTTCAGATTTTTTTCATTTTCAGAAGAAGAAATCCGGCAGTTTTCAAGAACAACAAAATGACGTGTAAGCTTTATTTTTTCAGGGTTCAAAATCTTTAAAATCGGAGCAAACGAAAGTTGAGCCAAAACACCGTCATCATACTTCACAAGAAGCGGAATTCTTCGGCGAACACCGTCAGAATCGATTGTAACATTTGTAAAACCAGCACCAGCCGCATGAGAAATAAAAATATTCATTGCTGGAGAAAAATCAGAATATTTCTTTACGCAGTTTTTCTTTACAAAAAAATTGCCCTCATCCTCTGCGGTATAAAGAAAACGTTTTTTTGCGTACTCAAGGTCTTCTTCGCTGTAGCCAATCGCAAGATTTGCGGAATTTATCGTAAGCCAAGTATTTCCAAAAAACTGGATTGCCCTTGAAAAATAATCATCGTTATCAACAAAAAGATTCTTGATTTCCTGAGATTTTTCCGCAGGATTTTCAAGAATCTGCTCATAAACCGAATAATCAACAGATTTTTCTGACTCTGAAAGATACTCAATATCGAACAGCGCGGATTTTGCCCCAGCCTCGCGCATATAAAGCAAAGAATCCGCAATCTTATCACGCGACCAAGGCCAAGTTCCCATCATTTCAAGTGCAACATCGTCAACATCAACAAGCAAAACTTCTTCGCGTTCTGCAGGAGTTTTTTTGAATCCAAGCAGAATGTCATAAAACTTGTACTCAAACTTTTCTAAAATTCCTGCAAAAGTCAAAACTGAAACAAAAGCCGAAACCAACGCCACAACCACGAAACTCGAAAATATCGAACTTTTTTGTATTCTTTCAAAGGATTTTTTCATGGTCTATTCTTCTACTTTTACTGTTATAGAAAGGCTAGCCTTATTTGCTCCATCTGCAGAACCTTGCCCTGGCATTGGAATATTCTTTTCCCTGGCAAAAGTTTCGGCAAGAGTCTTTGTTTCTCCCCTTATTCTAAATTCATCAGAAGCAATATCCCTCTGCGGAGTAATCGGTCTTCCATGCGTCAACCCTACACCCTGATTTGCATTTACAAAAACCGTTCCATGCGGTGCTTTTTCAAAGGAAACAGAATCCTCAAAGTCGTGAGACACGCTTTCAGAATTTCTTTCTCGCCAAACAGCAACAGAACCACGGCGTGTATCAACATCAGTTGAATTAAATTTATTCCTTACAGAAAATTCCGTTCCACGCACAGAAGCGGTTGCAACAGGAGTTCTTACAGTAAAACCAATTTTTTTGGAATCTGCCTTCTTTACATCAGAAGAAATTCCACCAGCCTTTACAAAAACACGAACATTGTCTTTTTCTGTTTCCTCAGAAAGCTGCTCAACCGTCATTCTTGTTAATGGAGAAACGTTTATTATAGATTCTTTTGCTTTTATAACAACAGAACTTTTAAAGCCAGTCTGAATCATATCTCCGCTTTTTAATGAATCACCGGCAGAAATTGCCTTCCAGCCAGAACCAGCAAAAACTTCAGCCTTTCCAGAAACGGAAACAACCTGTGCAGAAAAATCAGCGGCAAACAAAAATGAAACAGACGCAAAAGCCACCAATGCAAAACTTACAATTTTTTTCATAATCTTCCTCCTATGCACTAGAACGACAAAGCAACCTTTAAAGAAAGGACAGTTTTTCTTACATCATCCAAGTTATCTTTATCTATAAATTGAGAGGCAGAAAAACCTACCTGAAAATCACTTTTTACCTGCCAAAGCACATCAGCAAAATACTGAAAACCAAAATATTCAATATCGTCCTTATCATCACCGGCAGCGGCATTAAAAATCGCATCAGAACCAAGATTTAAAACAAGCGCGTCAAGCGGTTTAAATGATGCAACAACACCAGCCTTTATAATTCCAGAATACAAAAAATCCTTTGCAGAATATGTTGAAGTATTTTTTGTGAATCCCTCAAAAGCCGAAAGTCCGCCCTGCTCGCCAGATGCGTAAACAGCATTTACACCAAAACCAATTTTTTTTAAGAAGTAGTCAAGCCCGATTCTAGAAAGATTAGAGATTTCCATTTCGTCATCGTAGAGAACAAAACCGACTGTAGAAGAAATATTATAAAAAAGTGTCTGAAAAATAGGACCGTCAAACGCAAGAGTTGCATACATCCGGTTAAAAGAATCATCAGACAAAGCAAACGCTCCCAAAAATTCTAAAGCAACAGTTTGTCCTGCAAACAAATACGGAAAATTAAGTGATAAATCCGCAACCGCATATTTTTCAGCAAAATCATAAATTTTGTCACTGTCAACGCTGAAACATAAGTCGCTGTTTTCTTCCAAAGGAGTTTTACCATCCGAAACAAATGTCTTTGAAGCCGTTGTGATAATATCAATATTCTGGGCGTTCAAAAGACCTGTATAAGAACCATAAGTCGAAACATTGAACCAATCGTTCTGGAAAGAAATTCTTAAGCCATCAGAATTCTGCGTAAAAATTGTTCCTGTAACATCAGAAAAATAGAATCGTCCTATATTCAGACCGATTTTAGAAGAATCCATATTATGAAAAAGAGAAACTTCAAAAAGATTTAAATCCAAAACATTTGTAGTCTGCTCCGCATCAAAATCTGATTCAAAATCATAAATCACTTCCGAGGCAAAATAATTTTCTCCAGTCTTGTCGAATGGCGCACGAAACCAAACCGAAGCCGAATTCTTTTGATTAAACTTAAAATCACCGTCACCACGATTCTTTAACGAAGAATTATTTGTAATAAGCCCGGCAAAATCAACCGCGAAAAGTTTTAACGAAAGCATAAACAAAACTGAAAACAAAAAAAACTTGCGGGACGCCCATAAAATTTCAATATTCTTTTTAATCATTCTGATTTTCCTTATTTTCAAATTCATTTAACAGAGCCAAAAATTCGGTGCCCGAAACTTTCTGATCTGGGTCAGCATATTGAGGCAAAATTCCCATCGTCTTAAATTCACGCATAGCATAACGGCCAGAATGAAAAATTGAATAAAAAATTCCACCTTTCATATTTGTAGCCTTGGCAATCAAAGAACAAGTTTCGGCAAGGGAAATTTTTTCATCAGGATCTTCATTTCCAGAAAAATACCTCATTTCCCACAAAGCATTAAAAGCCTGCGGCACAGAAACATTATCATCCGAAAGACCTTTGTAGACACTTACAAAATATGCGGCCTGCCCTTTTGAAATTTCTTCACAGTCCAGCACTTCGGAAACTTTTTCAGAACTTTGCGAAAAACAATAGAATCCGCAAAAGGCACAAAGCAAAACAAAAAACAGTCGTTTATTCATTCTGACTCCCCATTCAGTATTTTTTTTAATAAAACACTTTATCAGTTATTTTCAGTATAATAGAAAAGCACTAGATGTCAAATTTGTTTTTAAAATATTCACTTTTCTTTTTACACACAATAGTCTATACTATATCGAAGTTTTTTACAATTTTTTTAGCAACAAAGAAATCCAATTAAACGGAGCACGAGATGAAAAAACACTTATTTTTAGCAATTTTGGCATTTGGCTTTCTCTCTTCGCAGGGAATACTCACATCATGTTCATCAGAAACAAACACGACCTCAATAAAAATTCCTGTAGATTCAATCTTCAGAAATGTCCTTAAAGATGAGGCAGTAACAACAGGGCAACAATACACTCTGCGGATAACTGCCGCAGGACCTGGTTATACAAGCGTACCTGTTTCATTTGCCTACAGTCCAACCAGCATCCCAGTTTCCAAACCAATCAACGACATTCCTGTAGGAATACTTTTGGCTGTAACCGCAGAAGTGATAGAAAACGAAAACACAACCTACAGTGGAATATCAGAGCAAATAACCACAAAGGAAGGCGAGAACAAAGTTGACATCACAATGAAAAAACTTCTTTCGTCGGTTATTGTAAAAACAGAAGCAACAGAAATTTCTGATTGCGAAATATCACTTTCTGTAATGGACGGAGAAAATACAACAACAACCTACACTCCGACTGCAGAACAATTCCTTGCAGGATATGAAATAAAATATCTTACAATCGGCAGCACTTATACTTTCACCGCAACGGCATCATCAGACGGAACAGCAGTCTATAAAGGCAGTTCAGGATTAACTGTTGCAAAAGATGAAAATGATAACACTTGCACAATTGAAATGAAAAAAGTTGAATCTGACGGCTCAGTCGAAATAAAACAACTTCCTCAGAATATAGTTCTGGAATTACTGGCAGACACATCAGACACTGACACAACGACCGAAATTTCTTTAAAAAACCAAACAACAGCAAGATTTAAGGTTTCTTACTTAGAAGGCAATGACAGAGCGGTTCTTCCAGATTGGGTTACATACAACTGGAAACTAAACGATACTGACTTGAAAATAGACGGAACTATCGCAAGTTTTGCCAGCACAACAGGAATTCTTACATTAGACACAACAAAAACACAAAGTTTAACTGTAGGCAGCAACTGTCTTTATGTAGAAATAAGCGACGAAAGTTCATCACAGGTAACAGCGGCAAGTGAAAACTTTACAGTTACAGAATAGTTTTACAAAGATTCTCCACAGACATTCATAACCTTTTCAACATAGTCTTTTCCCCAATATTCACACAAAAGGGAAAAGGCTTGTTTTTTTATAGGCTCCGCAACAAAATATTTTAAATATCCAAAGCAGTTAAGAACATAAGCATCACTCTGGCGGTGAATACACTGGAGTTGCTTCTGTGTAAGTTCCAGCCCGCCGCAATTTGCCTCATCAAAAATAACAGAAAAAACAGAAGCCACGGAACAAATTTTTTCCCATCGTTCAAGCGTTTCAATGCGCAAGCAAGAAGAAATTCCTGTGTCAACTGAATACAAGCACAATTTTTCTTTTATTCCAACGTAACTTTTTGCACAGTAAGCCACAAAAAAAGAGATAAGATAATCTTCACCAAAAACACAAAATACATTCGGGATTTTTTCGTAGGCACGAACAAAAAGCTCTTTTTTAATCAATTTGCCCCACACAAAAAGATTTACCGAACGGTCAACAATTGCCGCATTAAAAATTTGGGAATTAAAGAGCGGATGTTCAACAAGAAGATTTGTTTTATTACAGACATTTTCAAAATTGCTCTGTTCTATCTTGGAATTTCTAGACTGCACAGTTTCTGGGTTTACAAAAAAAACTTCTGTTCCGCATTGAACAATGTCAAAATCACCTTGTGCAGCCTTGCCGCACAAAAGTTCAAGAGTGTTTGGTTTTATCGCATCATCGCAGTCAAGGCAAAAGATGTATTTTCCACGGGATTCGTAAACTGCAGTACGACGGGTTTCCACGCAACCAAGGTTTCTGCTGTGACGCACATAGTTTACCTTTACTTTTGTCTGTTTTGTAAAGATTTTGCAGATTTTCTTGCAGTCAAAACCATTTTTGTCGCGACCGCAGGAACAGTCATCAACCACAATAATTTCAAAATCACGAAAAGTCTGCGCCGCCACACTATCCAAGCAACGACGCAAAAACTTTTCGCCATTAAAAACAGGAATACAAGCAGAAACAAGCATAAATCTGTTTTATTCTTTATCAAACGCTTCCGCTAGTAGCCTTGCTTGTGTAACAAGCATTTTCAGTAAATGCAGTACTAGTATATAAGCCTGAACCAGTAATAATACTACTATAGTCGTCAAAATAATGTCCACTAGCACCATCTGGCACAGATTCTGTAACACTAATTTTATCCGCATTTGACAAATCAACAGTATAACAAACACCGTTAGCATTATCCTGTTCTTTTCCACTATCCGCTATAACCAGTTTTAATTTTTTAGGAAGAACCGCAAGAATCTTGTTAGGAACTTTAAATGAAGAAGTGTCAGAAGTGTCAGAATCTGTTTTATAAATAGTATTCAAAACATTGCCTTTTTCAAGGGAAACCCGCCTTAAAGAACCGCCTGCCCCATAGTAATCTGCATTCTTATAAGAAGCAGAGTAATAAGAATTTTCAAGAACGTACAACGTTCCGTCCATTATAGCCATATCCGTAATTGCATTGTAAGACATCACTCTTGAAACACCTGCTGAATATCCTGTTTGTGTACCACTGTTTAGAATTGCTACAATTCGGTCTGTATTTTCTGTTGAAGTCTTTAACACGTTACTAATCAAGCTTGCACTATTAACATCTGTAGCAGTCGCAAGTTTATAAACACTGCATATAGAATCATAGAATTTTGTTGTTTCAGAATCATTGTCACTAGTCGTAGTTACCGAACCTATAGACTCTCTTTTGTAACCTGCCACATACAGACCATCGTTGTAATAGACTGCTGTAACCTTGCCACCTGTAAACACAGTTGAAAAATCAAGTTCCTGAACTGAATCAAGATTTTCTATTGAAATATATTTTACCTTACAATCTTTATATGCCCATGCACCCCAATATCCAAAATCAGGAGCCTCAGAACTATGAGTAGAAATATCCAACAAAGACTCAACAAAATAAATATTCGAACCATCTGTACACATACTTACAGGCACTTTATTTACAGCCACACTAGTTCCTAAAGAAACAGACTCTTTGTGTAATATATAATATGCTCCTTTTTCTATTTTGTTATAATGCACAAGACTATAAGTTGGCGAACTCGTTAACTTATAAGAACTATCACTGTATTCTGTTGTTGCCTCAAACACATAAAGACCACCGTTCTTATCATCGCACCAAGAAGCAATTGATCTATTAGCTTCTTTAAAATCCGAAGAATCATTTCCAATCACATAGTCTGTTGTAGAGCCAGAATTTCCATAATATTTAACATACACAGGAGGCGTTTCTTCCAGATAAAACTTGGTCTGACCAGAGTCTGTGTTTTGTTTAAGGTCATAGGAATCAAAATCCTGTGGTTCAGAACTATCACTGGAATAGCCAGAAAAATCCTGCTGGTTAAAACAAAGCGGATCATTATTCAAAGTCTCATTTTTGTTATACACAGCAATTGGCATTGTTTTATAATAGTTATAGTCGTCCACATTATCCAAGCAGATAGGGCTCTGGCCAAAAGTTGATGCATCAATAGCAGTCAAGTCAATGTAAACATTGTCAGATAAAGCAACATTACCAGAACAAGTGCCAGCCAAAGAAAGTTTTGTCTTGTCTTTATCCGTTGTAAAGAAGTTTATTGTTTCTAAATACATTGTATAACTAACAGAAGAATCCGAGTTCAAAGAAAAATTCGGTGTGTCATTACTAGAAGAATCAGCCTTAGTACACTGAACACTTATTGACTTTCCTGTTCCAATCTTTGAAATATCAAATTTTATTTGATCAGAATACGTATAGTTTATAGTCGCATTGATTATGGAGTTATTTGCGTAGATATTTTCAAGAATTGAAGCAAGTGTACCCGGATTGCTTTGTGCAAGACCGTTAGCAGTGTTTGTTCCACTGTCAGAAGCATAGTAAGTGTAGTTATCAGGTGTATTAGGAAAAATAAGATCTATAAACTCTCCTCCTATGTTCTCCTGATCATCGGCAATCTCAACCAAATTGTCAGAACCAAAAGGAACTTTTCTCCACTCAGATTCTGTATCACCGCTTTTTGAATAATCTGCATAAAAGTACAAATAATAATAACCAGAAGGAATTTTTTTATCAGCAGGATTAGAAACTGTAAGTGCACAGTTTTTTTCTGCATCATCCGTATTAATTGTTAAATAACCGTTTTCTGTAGAATATTCGGTCATCGGGTCTGTCCAAGAAACAAGAGTAACTTTTATACCACTTGAATAATCAGTCTGATTGTTGACGGTTTCACCGTAATCTGTATAATAAGTTTTCCAACTGTTACCATTTTCCTGCGTATCATCGAATGTAAAAGTAACAGCAAAATCTCCTGTTCCACCAGCCGTCTTTTTTAATCCAACAACAACAGAAAGTTCTGTTGTTTTGCCTTCGGTTACTGTTATATCAGTTTTTTCTGCGCTAAGATTTATAGTTGTTGAACTGTTATCAGTGGAATTTGTGTAACTTCCCTCCATGTAGAGGTCGTATGTTCCAACACCAAGAGTTACAGAAGTTTCCCCAGATTTTAGTGTACATTTACTTACCTCGCCTTTGCCGTTTGCAGGTGCTAGCTGTGTAAAAGTCAAAGACCATTCCGTAACTTTTGAAATGTCAAAAGAGTCAACAGGAGAAAGAAACCTTGCACCACTGCTAGAATCAGTTATTTTAATTAAAACATTTCCTGATTTTTTTTGAACACCGTGGTTTTCAAGATTTTAAGAAAAAAACAAAAATGCTAAAGCAAACAAAAAAAGACTAAACTTTTTCATAAGCCCTCCAAAATTGGAAAAAGTAGTAAAACAAAAAAAAAGCGATAATCGCCATATTATATCACAAGAATTTTTATTTGACCACTGCATTTTTTGCAGATTTATTTCAAGAAAAGCATAAAAGAGATTCCCCAGTCAAGTTGAGGGATGACATACCCTGTAGTCATCGGACATAAAAAAACCGGGATGATTTTCCCGGTCTTCGACTTAAAATAAAAAACTATTTGTTCTGGGCAAGAACCACAGATGTCATTGGCGGAATTGTAAGTTCTCCGTCTTTAACTTCTGCTCCCGGATTTGCCATATAAACAATCGGCATATCCATTCCTTCCGGCAACTGAACTGTTTCAGTACGCTTAGAAGAAATATTGTGAACAACAAACGCTTTTTCCGTTTCTGATTCCATTACATAAGATTCAAGAACCGCACTTCCTGTAGACAGAGCCTTTAACCGACCTTCGTACAATGCAGGATGCGCTGTTTTTACACGGATTACACGTTTGTAGTGATTCAGCAAAGACTCTGGGTCTTTTTCCTGCACAGAAATTGGAACTGTCTTTTTGTTGTAGACACCAACATTTCCATAAGCGCCGCTGTTGCACCAAGTTGGAGTCATTTTATCTTTTCCATCTGGCTTCCATACGAGCGGAGTTCGTTTTGTAGGATCATCGGAACCAGATTTCATTCCAATTTCTTCTCCATAATAGATGAATGGAATTCCTTCTGCCAAAATGTACATATCTGCGGCAAGCTTCATTTTAGCAGGTTTGTTTCTAAGAGCCGCCGCACTTCTCGCCTGGTCGTGGTTAGAAAGGAATGGCGCATCAATATAATTCTTGTTATTTGCGGCATACATTGCGTATTCGCTTTCAAGGCTTCGTGCATAGCCGTTGTATGTAGAAGTGTCCGGATCGTCCGGAGTATTCTTGTTGTCATTCATTTCCTGGTTGTTAATAATCTGAGTAATCAAAGTTCCCAAGTCAAAATGAAAATTAGACATCATTCCACCCATATATTTTGCACGAATTGCAGTCGGTTCCCAAACTTCGGCAACGGTGTAAGCGTCCGGTTTTACAGAAAGAATATAATCGTTCATTTCTTTCCAAAACGAAACCGCTTTTGAGATTGTTTCCGAACCTGGCTCAACCTCTACGCTGTTATAAATGTGCCCTGCCGCATCAAAACGGAATCCTGCAACGCCTTTATCAAGCCAGAATTTGAACACTTTCTTAAATTCCTCGCGAACCGCCTGCTCATCCATATTAAAATCAGGCATTGAAGAAGTGAACACACCAGCGTAATAAGAGTAATTGTCCGGGTCTGACTGATTTGTAAGGTCAATGTTCCAAACTTTGTGTCCCCAGATTTTCTGGTTCAAGTTATATTTTCCGCCACGTTCAACAGAATCATTGTCTGTAATCCAGCGGTACCAAGTTCTGTATGGACTCTGTGGATTTTTTGACTGAATGAACCAGTTGTTATAAGAAGAAGAATGGTTGCAGGTCATATCGATAATAACATCAATACCGCGTTTTTTTGCCTCTTTTACAAAAGTTTCAAAATCTTCCATTGTTCCATACTCTGGATTGATTTTGTAATAATCATCAACATCGTATCCGTGATAAGAAGGAGATTCAAAAATTGGCAAAAGCCACAAGCCTGTAACACCAAGGTCAGAAGTTGTGCTGTCATCTCCATCATTCAGATAGTCAAGACGCTTTGTAAGCCCTTTAAAATCACCGATTCCGTCACCGTTTCCGTCCGCAAAAGAACGAACAAAAAGGCTGTAATAAACGCCAGTTGTAGGTTTATTTGCAACTCTCTGAACAGGAGCAAGCTGAGTTATGGCAAGTTCCGGATCAAGTTTTGCGTTTTTCTTCTTTGCATAAATTCCAGTTGCACACAAACACAAGATAGAAAATGCAAGAATTTTTTTAGAAAGATTTCCAATGTTTTTCATAAAAACTCCTGAAATATCATAAATAATGAACCTAGATAGTATACATCATTTTTTGCCAATTTAAAATAAAACTTATGGTTTTAAATAAAAAAAAGCAGCCTGCAAAAAGTTACAGACTGCTTTTAGTACGGAATAAGCTATTTTTACTCTTTACCACTAGTTCCAGCAAGAGACATAAGCAATGTCTTCTGTCCTGCCATAAAGAAGATAGTAAACGGAACTGCTACAAGAATAGCACCTGCAGCGAACATAGTAAAGTTATCGTTTGAACGGCCGTTAATCATTTCATAAAGACCTACAGCCAATGTTTTTTTGTCGTCACTTCGCAAAACCATTCGTGGGAAAATGTAGTCCATCCACGGTCCTGTAAAACTTGTCAACGTAAGGAATACAATCTGTGGTTTTGCAGCCGGAAGAATTACTCTAAGGTATGCAACGAGCGGAGAAGCACCGTCAATATAAGCGGCTTCTGCAATATCGCGTGGCATTGTATCAAAGTAACCTTTCATAAGCTGAGCATTGAACGGAATAGAACCTGCCGCATAAACAAGAACCAATCCCCACAAAGTGTTCAGCGCATTGAACTTCCACAAGATTACATACGTGGCAACCATACCAATAAAACTTGGGAACATCTGAAGAACAATCATTCCGGCCATAATCTGCTTTCGTCCAGTAAAACTGAACCGGCTGAAAATATAACCAGTTGTTGTACAAACAAATACAGTAAGAATTGTGTTCATTATAGCAATCTTCAATGTGTTCAAATACCAGTTTTTATAGTTAGTACCATGAACTGATGTTTCGCCCTTTACAATCTGTTCAGAACCTGTAAGCAAGCGGCGGAACTGATAAAGAGAAGGTTTCTTGATTTTGAACGAAGTTTTCAAAACAGAAACAGTTCCTTCGCCATGGCAAGTGTCGCAGTCTACAAGTTTTCGCCCCAAGTATGTCTTTGTCTTTCCATTTTCTTTATATGATGATTTTACATCAATATATCTGAATCCTTTGCCCTCACAAACTCCGCACTGCTCAACAGTTGACTTATCAGTCTGTTCTGTGAACGGAATTACAGAAGTTGCAGCCAAAGAATTAGACTTTGTTAAAGAAGAACTTACAGTAAAAAGTACAGGGTAAATAACAATAATAACGTTGATAATCAAAATCAAATTGAGTATAACGCTAATCGGTGTAGCCTTACTAAAACGCTTTTTCATACTTCACCCTCCTTGAATGACTTTGTTCTTGTAAAGTTATACAACGCGAATGGAACAAGAACAACGAATACAAGCAAAGAAAGTACAGAAGCAAGGTTGTATCGTGAAGGTGTGTTCATCGTAAGTTTGTAAATCCAAGAAATCAAAAGATCCGTTGCACCGCAGTTTGTAATTGTCGTCAAACCAGCCTGTGGCATATTTGGACCACCACCAGTAAGGAAGAATACCGCACCAAAGTTATTGATGTTTCCTGCAAACTGCATAATCAATGTAGGCTTTAACTGGAACATAACAAGAGGATATGTAATGCTCTTGAACTGCTGCCATTTTGTAGCACCGTCAATTACAGCCGCTTCGTACAAAGAATTAGAAATAGCTGTCATCGCAGATGTTGTAAGAATCATTGAGTATGGGAATCCAATCCAGATGTTTACAAAAATCAACGAGCCTTTTGCAACCCATGGGTCAGAAAGCCACGGAATAGGTTTTTCAATAATCCTAAGAAGCTGCAACGTCCTGTTAATAGGTCCGATTGTACCATTCAACAAGTTTGCCCAAACAAAGAGCGAAAGCATAGTCGGAATAGCATAAGGAAGAATGTAAACAGTTCTAAAGAACTTTGGAATAACAACACGTTTGTCCTGCAATACGAATGCGTAGAAGAAACCTACAAAGAAACAAGTGAATGTGGCAAAAATAGCCCATACAATTGTCCATAAAGCAGAAGCACCGAATGTTTTAGCCCATGCACCACCACCGAGTTCTGAACTTACTTTTAAAGAGAACATCTGCTGGAAGTTCTGCAATCCTACCCAGTCAACAAGGTTGTTCGGCGGAATATGCTCCGGTGAAGAATAGTTTGTAAATGCAACCAACGCAGAGAATAGCAATGGAATAATTGAAAAAATTGCCATAAGAACAATGGCAGGCGCAATACCAATAGTAGCGAACGAATTCTGTGAAATATCGTTCTTTGATTCCCTCATCGTAGGGAATCTTCCAGTCTTCTTAATCTTTGCAACAGCATTTTTAGCACCACTGATGTTAAGAATGTAGAGCAGCACAAAGAAACCGACGATAATAATGGCCATAATACCATTAATCATCATAAAGATGGAATGATCCATATATTTTGTAACAGTTGTATTCTGTTTAGAACCTAGGGTAATAAGTCCAGCAATAGAAGTTACAAGAGGTCCCTGAAACCATGCTCTGTGAGCAAGAGATCTGTGTCCTTTGCTAGCGGCATCACGGCAAATGCTACAACCGTCATAATGTTCATCAAAAAGATTTTCTCCAGATTCCTTAAAGTTCTTTGCTTCCATTTTTGACATAACTTTTGCAAGTTTATGGTCATACTTTGCAGCAATTCCCTCATAGATTCCATAAACATCATCATAGTCAATGATTGAATCTGAAGCTTCTGTTTCTACAGTGTATGCAACAAGTTTGTCATCTGCATCATAAGTAAAATCAAAATCGGCAAAAGTTGCCTGCAAGTCTTCCACCAAAGAAGTTCTTGCTTCTTTAGCTTCCGCAATTGCTTCCTTATATTCTTCTTTGTCAGACTTTAACTCTTCAGCATCAGAAAGTGCCAATGCATAGGCAGATTTTCCAGAAGCCTTAGCAGCCGACTTATTAAAGAATTTTGACATAGCCTTGGCACGAGCCTTTAAAACACTGTCAAGTTTTGAATACTCTGCGTCTTCCAGATACTCAACAATTTCTTCTGTATCCGGAATGCCCTTTAAATAATTGTATTCCTTATTATTCGCAGGGATAATTTTCTTTGAGCCAAAAATAATTGCACAAAGCATTACAACTTCAACAAGAGCAAACAACGCTCCTCGGATGTACTGCTTTAAGAACAAAATCTGACCCAATCCCATAAAACAAGAAGACGCAATTGGCGCTTTTTCAAGTTTCTTTGGGTTCACGTCGTTACTCATTCCATACTCCAATAACAAATATATAACAGTTACAGAGCGAAGGAGTTCTTCACCCTGTAACTGTCCCAACTTAAAAGTGGCTAACCAATAAGTATCTTTTCTGTCAATTACAATCCTTTACAGATTCCCACATCAAGTGCGGGAATGACATTCTGAACTTATCAGGCAGCCTCCTAATTATTTAGCAGCTTCCATTGCAGCGGCTGCAGCGTTAAGGTCAGTCTTAACATTGTCGCCGTCCCAGATTCCAGAATATGCTGAACCCATTGCTGACCAGTAAGTTCCAAGCTGTGGAATTGTTGGCATTGGTCTAGCATAAGCAAGCTGATCTTTAATTCCCTTAGAAAGTTCGCCAGTAGCAGCGATGTCTTTTCTTGGTGGAATCTGATCTGTCATTTCATAGCGTTTTTCAAGCATTTCTTTTGAAGTGATGAACTTAGCAAAAGCCTTTGCTTCTTCTGGATATTCTGTGTAAGAAGAAACGAATGCAAGACGAACACCAGAGAATGTGTTTCCTGGGTGATTTGATCCTGGGAATGCAGGAATTGTTGAAATACCGAAATCTACACCAGCTTTTTTGAAGTCTGTAATCTTCCATGGACCTGTGATAATCATAGCAGATTTTCCTTCAGAGAACTGTGCGTTACAGAAGTCGCCAGAAGCGTCTGATGCAGGAATGTCAAGAATCTGCTTGCGGAGGCTCTGGAAGAATGTAAGACCTTTGATTGCGTTAGCACTGTTCAAGTTGTGCTGTTTGCGGTCATCACCGTTTGGTCCGAACAATGGAGCATCAAAAGAAGCCATAAACATATATCCATAGTAACCATCAGATACTGGCCATACCAAAGCGTACTTTCCTTCAGCCTTGTTGTTGAATGTCTTTGCGAAAGCAATTATATCATCCCAAGTTTTTGGAGCTTCCTTGATAAGTGCCTTGTTATAGAACAAAGCATAAGTTTCTGCTCCAAGTGGGTAACCATAAACAGCTCCACCGTAAGAAGCACCTGTTTTTGCCATATCTTCAAAGTTAGCAAGGTATTCATCTGCATCATCTACAGGAAGAACGTGTCCACCTTCTACCAATGCACCAATATGATCATGTGGAGCAACAAAGATATCAGCACCTACTCCAGCCGGACCGTCCAACTCAATTTTTGCACGTGCGTCTGTTGAAGCAACAGGTTCGTAAGTGATTTTTACGCTTGGATCAACTTTTTTATACTGACGAGCAGCAAAAGTGATGAAAGACTTTTCAGGACCATCTGATTCCCATACTTTCAATGCTACTTTTTTTGGAGCAGCAAAAGTAGTTGCAGCGAGTGCCATAGCAGTTACCGCACAAAACAATTTTTTCATTTTTTCCTCCATATTCAAGCCTGACTAGTGGCTAAAATAACTATTTAATTAAAGCGAATCACTGTCGCAGTCAACGGAGCAAGTTCAACTTCAGAGCCATTGACAGAAACTCCATTAGCCGAGTTAATTCCATTTACATCAACAATATCGCTATCACAATATATTACACTACTTCTTGCAGAAACGCCAACATTTATTTTTATATTTTCGTTTTTTCCGTTGACAAGAACAGCCCAAGTGGACTTTCCGTCTTTCAATGTGTAGCCAAACGTAAGATTGTCTTCCAGTTCAAGGTCTTTTGCAACTTTCTGAATTTTCTTGGCGTTTCCAAGCCTAAAAATATTAAAAGACTTTCTAAGTTGAATCAAGCCTTTTGTGTATTCAAGAAGGTTCTGGTAATCAGCATCGAGTTTCCACACAAACTGGTTTATGTTGTCAGAAGAGTCGTAGCTGTTGCGCACAAAGTTTCCGACACATTCATTTTTTGCCCCGGAAATATTCGGTTTTGTTCTTCCACGTTCCTGTCCGCCGTGAAGGAATGCAAGCCCCTGAGAAGTAAGAACAAAAAAGTTACCCATCTTTATTCGCTGGATAATTTCTTTTCTGTCCTTGTTTTCGTCAAGGCGAAGATTATTCACGATAGCGTCATGCAACGTAAGTCCATCGTGGCAGACAAGATAATTCAAGTTGTCGCCCGGCTGGTCAGCGTGATAATTAACAACTGGATTTCCAAGAACATTGCGAAGGATTTTTTCGCTTGAAGCACCTTTCTTTGTGATAAATCCGCGTCCTGTTTCGTTGAATCCGCCAGCCTTGAACACATCACGGAATTCATCATTGAAAACTGAAACAGAATTTGTCTTTAACATATAATTCTGGTCCATTCCAAAAGTGCCTTTCGGTCCGTTGTACATTTTCCAGCCTTCTCCTTCAAAAAGAACAGAAGGATTTATTTTTGCACAGCGTTCGTAAGAATCTGTTACAGATGATGCTTCCATAAGTCCCATAAGATCAAAGCGGAATCCGTCTGCCTTGTAGTTTTTTACCCAGTGCGAAGTTGAATCCATAACAAGTTTCTTCATCATAAAACGCTCAGTTGCTGTGTCATTTCCACATCCTGAATTGCTTGTATAACTTCCGTCAGGCTTTGTTCGGAAATAATAGCCTGGAACAATGTCGTCCAAAAAGCGAGTTCCAGCCATATGGTTATACACAACATCAAGAAGAACTCCGATTCCGGCCTTGTGGCACTCGTTTATAAGCTCACGGAGTTCGCGCACACGGCAGTACGGATCAGATGCGTCAGAAGCGTACCATCCTTCCGGAGTAAAATAGTTGTACGGATCGTATCCCCAGTTATAATTGTTTCCGTTAACAGTTCCAGAGTTTTCATAAGCCTTGTAATTTTCGTTTGTGCTGTAAAAATTCAGAACAGGTAAAAGCTGAACGTGGGTGATTCCAAGTTCCTTTAAATATGGAATCTTTTCGATAAACGCTTTGTAAGTTCCAGGGATGTTCTCTACATTTGAATCAGGACTTGAAGTAAAGTCCCGCACAGAAATTTCGTAGATTACAGCATCCTCTCGCTTTGAAAGATTTACATAAGGTGCATCAACCCGACCGGCTTTAGGATTTTCAAAATCGATTATTGCCGCACGGACAAAATCTCCTTTTCCGTAGTCAACCGCCATTGAAGAAGCGCATGGGTCAAGAACTGTAACAGTCCCCTTTGAATTTTTTACAGTGTAGTCATAAAAAAGACCATCCGGCAAAATTCTGTCAAAAGTTCCAGACCAGACACCTGTTTTTGGATTCATCTGCATATAAACAAAATAATCAGGGCTTTTCTGGGTTGAAGTCTTGTAAATATTCAAAATTACATCGGAAGAAGTCGGTGCCCACAATTTGAATGAAGCAACACCGTTTGAATAAACACAGCCTAAAACCTCGTTTGCGGCAGGAACCATTGTTTCCGCAAGTTTTACCGCAAGATTCGTGCTGCTCACTTTTGCATCCGCAAGGAATGAATTATTTTTTACAACCAACGAATCGCTTACAGCAACGTTTTTCTTTAGCGTTAGAAGGATGTTTTTTGCCATATTCTGCGAAAGGTCTGCAGGAGAGTCCATATTCACAACGCTTTGAATTTCTTGTTCTGTGCCATCTGAATCCACAACAGAAAAACCAGAAAGACCGCCATCAACGTCAAGGGCAAATCCTCCTGAAAGAGAAACAGAAATCTGATTTAAAGCAAGAAGTTCCGCACTTTTTACAGAAGGCTTGTAGTCAACTGCCGCATAAGTCTGCTGGTCGCCTGAAAAAATCGCGACTTTTTTTGATGTATTTATATTCCACAAGCGGTCATCGCTTCCGTCTTTGTTCCACTCGTCTTTTTGACGAACTATAAGACCAAGACCACCGTTTTCCGAACTGATTTTTGTTCCGCCAGTTGAAGAGCCATCAAGTTTAATCCGCATATAACCTATTCCGTCTGAAACAGTCCAGTTCTGCGTAAACGGCCAACTTGCTCCACCGTCGCCACCCGGATTTGCCCAAATCCACAATGCCCAAGGTGCATAATTTCCGTCTTTTCTATAATAGTTGACAACAAATTCATCATTTTTTGGCGACAATTTTTTATCCAACTCAAGAATGTCATTCATCTTTGCAGGAGCCGCATTTTCAAATGAACCAGGAACCGCCACAGGAACAACATTTTTTGGTTTTGCAAAAATTCCTGTAGAAACAAGAAGAACCGCAAGAGCGGCAATAATAAATTTTTTCATACGAACAATAATATCATCTAAAGAAAAATAATCAAATTTATTTTATCAATGAATTCAGCTTTTCGTTCAAGGCTCGAAGTTCCGCATCGTTTGGATTCAGGGCGACAACCTGCTTTAAATAATACTGGGCTTTGCGGTAGTCCTTTTTGGCATAGTAGATTTCGTAAAGTCTGTACAACGCATCACTGTTCCTTGGATTCGCAATAAGGCTTGAACGCAAATCAGAAAGGCTCGTGGACTCGGAGTCGCGCAAAAAACTTCTCTGATAGTACAAAAAACTTTTGAGTTTTGAGCCGGCGGAATCAATCTGCTGGTTTATGAGCGACAACGCCTGCGCATTTCTGCCGGAAGCAACCATAACCGAAATGTACGCCTGAACAACATTCTCATCTGACGACGACTGTCTGTAAGCCTGAGAAACAATATTCCACGCTTCGTCGTACCGTTTGAGCGCAAGACAAATCTCTACATGGTTAAATAGAGTTTCTTGATCCGAATCTGACTTACGAATCAAAGTTGAGCTTGTTTCGTATGCTTTTTGCCATTCTTTTTTGCGGATAAAACCTTCTGTGGCATAAAAAAGCGCCGCTTTTTCGTCTGGAGCAATGGAAAGAACCTGATTTGCGTAATACTCCGCGGACTGCCCCGCAACAGAAAGACCTGTGGCACTGGAAATTCTTGCGGCGTACAAAAGAACATCTTTGTCTTTAGGATAATTCTTAAGAGCATTTTCAATTGTTGCCACAGCCGCCACATTATTTTTTGACCATTCAAACTGAATCTGGGAACGAAGCAGAAGGTAATCTTTTGAAGTGCTGTCCTGCCGCGAATAAACATCGAGAAGCGATGCCGCATGGATATAATCTTTTTTCTGGATAAGAATTCTGGTACGGAACAGAACTGACTCAAGGTCATTCGGCTCCTGCTGAAGAACGCGAGAAATATACTCTTCCGCCTTTGAATAATCTTTTTTAAGAAAATAAATCTGCGCGCCAAGTTTTAAAACTCCCATATCGGAAGGATATTTTACCAGCAGAGAATTAACCTGCGTTTCGGCTTCCTGCACATTTCCAGAAAGATACAAAGATTCAGCATACGAAAAAAGAACCTGAAAAACTTCCGGTGCTTTTTTTGAGGCATCACGAAACTGTTCAACGGATTTTTCATACATAGAATTTTTCTTGTAGAGAGTTCCAAGAAGATAAGAAGCCAGAACCGAATCAGGACAAAGGGAAAGACCTTTTTTTAACGCTGACTCGGAATCTGTAAAAAAAGAAGACACATCAGAAACTTTTGTAACAACAAGGGAAGGCAGAACGATTGTCAAAAAATCAACATTGCCTGTGCTTGTGTCGTAGATTCCATTTTTTGCAGAATTAATCGCGCCCAGATAAGAATTCCCCTGCAAAACTTCGGGCGATTCCCAGTCAACACGTTCGTTCGTCCAGACCATCTTCATAATATTTGACTCAACCGCAATCAGGACTTTTTCATTTTCAGTAAGTTCCGAATCCTGTTTTCTTATTGCCTGAACCGCACGCCGTAAAGATGAAGGAGAGCCAATCTCAACATCCGCCATAATCGATTCAGGAATTGTGGAAAAATATGTGTAACTCCTGTTCCTTTTTTCTTCAGAAGCCTTATGGTTTATCGCAGTTTTTTCATCTGGGTTTCCTGCGAATTTTCCAGAAACAAGCCCTCCAGATGTTTTTTCAGGAACACTTGCGCACGAAAAAATCAGCGTTGAAAAAAACACACTAGAAATGAGGAAAATAAATTTTACGCCACTGATTTTTTTTAAAGTCACAAAAGTTATTCCAGCTGATTATTCTTCAGTATCGGAGAAATTCGGTTCATTTTTCAGTTCTTTAGTCATATCTTCTGGAAGAATTTCCAAAAGCGACTTTCTATAAAAAAACAATACAACCAGAAAACCGCCGGCAAGAATCAAGGTAAAAGGGCAAATAAGCAAGGCAAGACGGCTAAGCGGCATTTTGATTACATTGAATGAAAAAAGAAGAAATACTATTCCGAGCAAAAAAAGCGCAAGCGCAGGCAAATCATAATTTATGGAAAAAACTTTTCCTGTTGTGCGCGCGGCAACTAAAAGCCCCAATGCTGTAAGAACAACAAAAAACGGCCAGAGTTTTTCAAGCCCCACAGAAAAACAGTCAAAAGCCAGAAGCAACGAAAAAATCCCATAGAAACTCAGGCTCAACCCTGAAAAAAGTTTAAAAGGAGAACGGGAAAACGCAATGTAACTGTACAGAATAACAAGCCCCGAAAGAAAAATAACCACAGGAATTCCCCAAGTTACAAAATCCGGACTTTTTCCAGCAAACGCAAGAGCAAGAAGAACTCCGACAAATATAAGCAACATTCCAAATGCAAGAATTGTATTTAAAAGCTTAACGCCTGGCTTTTTCATGTAGACTCCTAAATTTAAACAGTAAATTCGACATTTTAAAATATTCTAAATTATAATAGAATACACTAAGAACCCTTATCTTGCCAACAACTAATGAACATGGTAAATTTAAAATATGAGATTAAGAAAATTGAATTTGGTGGCATTTACATTTTTTGCACTGTTTTTTGTTTCCTGCAAGACAGACGACAACGAAAGAAATGCCGCAATTGAAAAATCCCAGACAGAACTTTTTACTCTTCTTGAACAGGAAAACCTTGAATCTGTAAGCCGATACGCAATTGTAAACCAGATTGCAACAAATCTTGTTTCTTTAGATGACCAGCAGGGACTTATTCTTTTTCTTACAAACTGGGTTGAAGAACACCCGGAAGATTCCTACAACGCATACTGGCTTTTTCTTACAGCGTGCGCTTATCTTTCCAACGGAGCGGAGCCAGTCGCGGAATATTATTTTGACAGGATTCTTGTAAACTATCAGGACTTGCTTGTAAAAGGAGTTTCAATCCATCTTACTTGCCTGCAGAATTTAATCCAGATTTCAACAAATCCGCGAAGCAGAATCCATTATTTCAATGAACTTATAAACCGTTTTCCAACAAATGTTTCAATTACAGAACTTTACCTGCGCCTTGCGCTTGAATACGAAAAAGAAAGCGACTGGAACGAAGCGTTAAAAGCGTACTCAATGTTTCTTGCCCAGCCAGATTCTTCCACAATACAGATTGCAGGAGAACCAAACGCATACAAAAAAGCCCGGCAACTCGTTGGATTCAGCAACTCCCAAAAAGACTGGACTTTTGAAAGTCTTTCTGCCCTTGAGCAAGCGGTAAAAAAGGCAATCAGAAACTACGACTGGCGTTCGCTGGACAAATACAGGGCACGTGTGAACTTTTTTTCAATGTCGTGGAAACAGGATGAAATGGATCCGAACGCACAGGAAGAATTCAGTATGAAAAACTTTATGCGCGGAAACCGGGTGCGTTACAATGCGGAACTAGACGAAATGTCAACCTCAAACGAAGCTTATCTACGCACTTGGGGATGGTCACAGTACGTTTCTGTTTGGTATTTGTATTTCAGAAAAGTAAACTTTCCACTTGATCCGGATATTCACGGAAACTGGGAATGGGCTGGAATCTACATCGGCGAAAAACTTTAATGAAGCAAATTCCTAGGATACGGCGCAAAATCATCATATTTCTGTGCCTGACACTTTTTCTTCCCGCTACTATTCACCCAGACGAAAGCACGCAGAACAAAGTTGCCTACAAAAATTTAAATTTCCCGGGAATGAACAAAGAGTCTGTAAAAACACTGCGGACAAAATATTTAACAACGCACAAAAATTATCTTTACAAAATCCTTGAGGACGGACAGCAGTACAGAATTTTCGTGCGCAATGAACTTGAAAAACAAAAAATGCCTGCCATTCTGGAATATCTTCCGGTTGTGGAATCCGAATACAATCCCTATGCAAAGTCGCGTTCCGGTGCAACAGGCTTGTGGCAGTTTATGCTGAACAGTATTCATGGGCTTTTAGAATATAACGACTTCGTTGATGAGCGTCTTGACCCTTGGAAATCCACTGAGGCTGCACTGAAGAAACTTAACGAAAACTACAGAACTTTTGACGACTGGCTTTTGGCAATAACCGCATACAACTGCGGAACAGGAGCATTAAAAAAGGCTATAAAAAAAGCCGGCAGCCGGGATTTCTGGTATCTCAGGGAAAAAGGATTCCTTAGCGAACAGGCAAGCGGCTACATTCCAAAACTTCTTGCAATCGCTGATGTTGTAGAAAATTCAAAATACTACGGAGTTTCTTTTCCTCAAGCAAGGGCATGGAACGGCACAACTCTTGAAACCAGAGCCGGAATGTTTGATTACGTCACCGTATATGATTCTGTTTATCTGAACACTATTTCACATGAACTAAGAATTGACCTGCAGGAACTTTGCGATTTGAACAGTGCGCTTACAAAGCACGTTACACCTCCAAAAAAAGAATACACGCTGCGTTTTCCAGAAGGAATGAAGGATTCAGCCGCATACGCCCTGAACCAGATGGGATATTTAACTAAAACATCCAATTAAATCCTCCGAAAATCAATGTGGTGGTAAATATGAAAAAACTTTTGCTAGCATTTGCAGTTTCCGCATTTTTCAACATCGCAGGAAAAGCAAATTCTCTTTATTCTCAGATTGACAACTCAACGTTGTCCTCAAGAAGCCAAGTTGACTGGACTGAAAAAAAATTCACCTCGGAAATTTCTCTTGATGTAAAAAAAGCAGGAATAGAACTTCCTGCAGGAAGAAATTCAGCAGAAAGTCTGATAAAAATCAAAACTCCGTCACTTTTAAAAAATCCTGTTCTTTCGCTTTTTGTTGACTCTGCAAACTACATCGGAGACGTGGTTCTTGCCGAAACAATAACCCTTGAGCAGATTACAGAAATCGTTGAAACTGCCGACCAGACACTGACAATTTTTTCAGGCGACGGAAAATCCGCGAACACAACAAACTCAATTGATATGAACAAAATTGGAAAACTTCTTGTACGCCACCGATACCCTTACACACCGGAAGAACCGATTGATATTGTTTCAAGCCGCGAATACACAGGAATAATAATTGACGCACGGGGAACAGTTCCTGTCCACGGAGAATTTGTTTCAAGCGAAGTATTTCCCGCATTTTTTCCCACAATCTGGGATGAAAATATGAACATTGTCTACGAAAAAAACATTGCAGACAGCCAGATTGTTCAAAACGAGGGGCTTGTAAAATATAACTGGCAGGACGATTTTGAGCTTTACGAAAATAAAATCGGCGGAAATCCGCTTTACATAAAAGCCTACCGCGTTTACGGAAGAAACAGAACCGATCCAATCATACGAAGAAAAGATGCTTTAAAAATTCTTACAGTCGAGGCAAACCGAAAACTTTTGAAAGATGGAAAAGTCGTGATTCTTCTTGATAAAAAAAATCTGATTTACGATGTAAAACTGCCGGAAAAAACTCCAGACTACTACGCATCCTTTAAGGAAATCAAAAAATATATCTACGAAAACAAAGTGCCTGGAATTGATGTTTCGGACGGACTTACAGGAATTCTTTTTAGCGTTGACTTGAAATTTATACCAGATTCACCGGAACTTTTGCCGCAGGAAACTCCACGAATCAGAAAAATTGCCGAAATGCTCCAGGAAATCATCAAAAACAATGAATTTACAATTCTTGTTGAAGGACACACAGCAGACCTTGGAAAACCAGTTGGGCAGATGAACCTCTCTATAGAAAGAACTAGAACTGTTATGAAAGCACTTGTGGGCGAAGGAATTCCTGAAAAGATTTTCACATATAAAGGTTACGGTGCTACACGGCCGGTAGCGAGCAATGCAACAGAAGAAGGAAGAGCACAGAACCGCCGCGTAGACATAACAGCCCGTCCAAAAGCGACTTACATTCAAAAAGATTGGTAACTTCCAGACTTTTAAACGATTTTTTGGTCAAATTTTAAGTTTTTTCTGATAGATTTTTCTGATAGAATAAAAAATAGTTGAGGAAAAAAATGAAAAACGCGCTTGCACCTGTGGATTTGGTAAAATCTGAAGAAGAAAATCTGTTTCTTAATTCAAACTTGAACGAAATGATGTTCGGCAAAACAAAATTTTCGCTTTTGCTAGAAGAATCTGGGCTTGTCGCTGAAAAACTGCCGGACGGCACATGGAACAAATTTTCAGAATGGAAATTCAAAGAAATCAGGACAAAAAATGAAAAAGTATATTTCTGCGGAGATTTTTGCGGCACTCCCCTTTTGCGTCTAATTGAAACCGAGGGAGCAGATTCCCAAACCGCAAACGAAGCCGTTTTTTCTGTCTGCGAGATTTATTCCAATGCAGTAAAACAGAATATAAAAATTCCATGCAACGGTGCGGCTGGAATCATAGTGAACAAGAATGAAGGAAAAATTCTTTTTTTGCCGGAAAAGACGTTTGACCGTTCGGCGGCAAACCTTGGAAAAACTTTGTACAATTATTCTCAGAACGACTGGCGGGACTACATCGCAACAGAAAATTCCGCTGTCAGTTTTGCACTTGGAACAATGGCATATTTTGCAGTGGCAAAAAAACTTCCGTATTCAGAAGAAAATGACAAAAAACTGAGCGACAGGAATTTCGTCCCGATTGAATACGAAATCAACGGAATAGACAAAAAACTTGCAGGTGCAATAGATTCACTACTGGAAGGAAAAATTCTAAAAAATCAGTTTCCGCTAGAAGAACTAAAAAAGCAAATCTTTGAAAACGAAAATCTGAATCACAGAATTCCAGAGGCAGACTTTAAAAAAAATTCAGCAAAATTCAAGGATGAACAAAGTTCCAGGCTGAAAAGGCAACGCTTTGTACGCAAAAACCGTGCAATCGCCATAGCAATCTTTTGCACCGCAGTTTTTGTCGCAATCGCCACCGCTGCCATAATAAATGAGAATTCAAAAAAGCCATGTGCAATCGGTCTGGACTCAACGCAAGTAACAGAAGTTTTTTACCGGGGAATTCACACAATGGACACAGACCTTATGCTTTGTGCAGCAAAAAACTGCCCAGAAGCGCAAGGTTACATTTCAAAAGTTCCGCAGATTTACGTAACAACGCAGATGAAAAGCGCATACAATTTTGACTCAGGGATTTCAACGCCAGAAAACTGGTTTTTCTTTGAACCAGACTCCTCAAAATCGTATTCACACTATATCTACGGAATTACAAATTTTTCAGTTGACGGAAAAAACTCTGCGCTGGACATAAAAGTTCCAACAAAGAAAAATCATCCGGCACGAAAAGTCTATTCAGAGGATGGCTCAAAAACAAGAATTGAAAAAATGCCGGACGCAACACACAAGGTAAAATATTTTCTTGTTCACAATCAGGACAATCTTATTGAAGTCGAGGAATTTACAACTGATGTAACGCTTCGATTTTCAGGCAAGGCATGGGAAATAACAAAACTGAACCAGACAAGTTCTTCCGAATATTTTTCGCCGCTTCAAGTTTCCCTTGATTTTAAACAGGCACTTTCTGAATGCAACAAAAACGAAACCGAAGCCGTAAATTCCTTGCGCAAAAAATATCCATGGCTTCCAACGGAAAAGTCAATGCTGCTCGAAAAAGAGCGGCTCGATAAAATCGGATATTAAAAAATCCCCGGATTGGCACGTCCTAAGATGATAAGAATTCATTCTGACATTTTTCTAAAAAATGTCATTGACACTAAAAGACCGATTATATAAACTAAAAATGATAAGTGACTTTTGGAGGTTACCACTTAAATGGCTTACACGTACAATGTTGAAAAACAACACGAAAAAGGCAAATGGCATGCCATTGAACGAATCAACAATCTTGTAGACAAAGACTCTTTCATGGAAATTTATTCTGGAGTTCGCCACAACTGCACAAGTTTTGGAATGGAAAAAAAAGATATTCCTTATGATGGCGTAATCACAGGTTTTGGAACAATCAACGGAAGAAAAGTTGCAGTTTACGCACAGGACTTTACAGTTCAGGGCGGTTCTCTTGGTTTAATGCACGGAAAAAAAATCGCAGAACTCATTGACAAGGCAATTCAGGCTCGTTGCCCAGTTATCGGAATAAACGATTCGGGCGGAGCACGTATTCAGGAAGGCGTTGACGCTCTTTGCGGTTACGGAGACCTTTTCTACCAGAATGTACGCGCTTCAGGTTCTGTTCCTCAAATTTCAATCATCGCAGGACCTTGTGCCGGCGGTGCGGTTTATTCACCAGGAATCACAGACTTTATTTTTGCGGTAGACAAGATTTCTCAGCTCTTTATCACCGGACCAAAAGTTGTAAAATCCGTAATGTTTATGGATATTTCTGCGGAAGACCTTGGAGGCGCTTCAATCCACTCAAAAAAATCAGGTGTTGCCCAGTTCCGCTGCATTTCTGAACCAGAATGTTTTGACAAAGTACGAAAACTTTTGGACTACATTCCGCACTACTACGGTGACGAAATTGTTCAGGCCGCAAAATTCAAGTACGATGAACACAAAAAGACAAAGCACATTGAAAAAGTTCTTCCAGAAAACACACATAAGGGCTACGACATCCGCGAAGTAATTGAAGATGTTACAGATGACAACTCGTTCTTTGAAACATCAGCAGAATTTGCAATAAACTGCGTAACAGGTTTTGCAAAAGTTGAAGGTCGTTCTGTTGGAATCGTTGCAAACAATCCTGCAGGAATGGGCGGTGTCCTTGACTGCGACGCTTCTGACAAAATTGCACGCCACGTACGCTACTGCGACGCATACAATATTCCTTTGCTTACATTTGTTGATGTTCCAGGATTTATTCCAGGTCCACAGGAAGAACAGAAAGGAATTATCCGCCACGGTGCAAAAGTTATTTACGCTTACAGCGAATCAACAGTTCCAAAAGTAACTGTAATCACAAGAAAAGCTTACGGTGGTGCTTACATTGCAATGTGTTCAAAGCACATCGGAGCAGATTACGTTTACGCCTGGCCAACTTCAGAAATTGCAGTAATGGGTGCAGACGGTGCAATCGGTATTCTGTACGCAAAAGATTTAAAAGATCCAGAAAAAGCAGAATACGTTGCAGAAAAGAAAGCTCAGTACGAACAGGAAATTATGACACCAACAATCGCAGCAAAACGCGGTTACATTTCCGAAGTAATTGAGCCTTCTGCAACACGCAAATACGTTGCAAACAGTTTCCGATTCCTTGCAGACAAACAGTCAATGGACAAACCTGCAAAAAAGCACGGAAATATTCCTCTGTAACAACCTGAAAAAAAATGTTTTGTGGCGGTTTGAGCATATCGAAAAGTATATCAAAACCGCCACAAAATTCCTTTCTTATTTTATATACTCATTTTGCATATCGCCCGAATGGGTCTTCAAAAAACGTTCCATCTGAATAATAAATTTTTTCTGCATAAAAAGATTCAATCTGCAAATCCGTTCCATTAAAATCATCACGGTCGAATAAGTCAAAAAAATCCTGTACTTCAAAATAATCCTCAACAGACTCGCCTGGAGGTACAGAAATTTTACATGAGGCAAAAAACTTGCGCGCGAAAAAATATTCTTCTTCAGAATCTTCCACGCAGACCACAAAATCGACCTTTTCAACAGTCCTAGGACTTTCGTTCAAAAAAACATAATCAACAAAAAGACGTTCCTGCCTAAAAGCAAATTCCCCAGAAGCAAAATACGGCGCAGCTCCACGCACAGAAACACACGCGCAAACACAAATCTGCACAGCCAGCAAACCCACAAAACTAAGACAACATTTCTTTTTCATACAAATTTATCGCAAAAAAAAAATCAAAAACGGAAATGTTTCACAGAATTTTTTGTTTCTATGAAACTTAAGATAAGATTAAACAGGAAAAAAATGAACGTAAAATCCATAAAGCACGGAATTCCAATCTCAAAAGCTGTTGAAAAATTCTACTATAAAATATTAATGCACAGAACGAACCACGCGGAATCCCCAGTCAGAACTCATTCCGCCAGGTCTGTTCATATTATAAGCACAGACAGAACTTTCAGTTGCATCTGCTACAAAACTACCGCCACGCAGCACTCTCATTCCACCGAAATCGGAACCCGTAGGATCTGTTACGGTTTCATTTGGCATTTCTCTTTCGTAATATTGATCGTAAAATTTATCCCAGCACCATTCAGCCACGTTTCCACTCATATCATAAAGACCAAGCCGGTTAGGTGCTTTTTTGCAAGTTTCGTGAGGTCCAAGTCTAGGACGTTCAGTATCCACGTAACCATTGTAAGGAACGTCATTGTTGTATCCATACCAGCCAACACTATCCATTCCTGAATTAACGCCAGCAGTATAACTGCGGTCGAATGCACATTTTGAACCGCTAAAAAGGTAATCCCACTCTGGTTTTGAAGGATCTCCCCCACGAGCGGCATATTCCCATTCTGCCTCTGTCGGAAGTCGATAACCGTTTGTACCCTGTATATACTTAACATCTGCATCAAGAATATGAAGTATTTTTACAATCTTAGCAACATCTTCTACAGAGCCTTTTTCTACAGTCCACATAGAATTTATTTTTATCGAATACGCTGGTGTTAAGCCTTCTTTTAGACTGCGTACATTACAATAATAAACGGCATCAAACCATGAAACACATTCCACAGGATATTTTCCCTGCTCTTTGCACATCTGGCTTTTTTCGCGGTTGTCGTAATTTCCAGGGTTAGGTCCAACTTCAGAGCCATCCCACGTAGGTTCAGTTGGGTCGTATGGTGGAGGGTAAATGCTTTCATCATTGTGGTCATAATCAGGGTTTGGAATATAACTTGAAGGTTCAGAACAAAGTTCATATTCAACACCATCAACAGTTACTTTTTCCCCTTGTATTACGTTTTTGTATTCTTCACGAGTAACTTCCCACTTGCACATATAAAAATCGCTTAAAGTTACTGTTCGGCCTTTTACAAATACTCCGTTGAAATTCTTTCCGGCATTTGATTTTCCTACGATTGTTCCCCCTGAAATTTCAACAAAGCCTTCTGGAGCAGGACATTGGATAATTGAATTTACTCCAACTTTGCAACTTAATTCGTTACTTTTGTTTCCAATTTTATCTACAGAAGAAATGTAGAATCTATAGTATGCCTTGTCGGAATCTATATTAGAAATTGTTGCTTTGTTTTTTGTTGTTCTTACCGGTTCAGATTTTTCAGAAACTGTAGAACCATCGTTTGTTATGTAGCAGATTTCCACGTGGTCAAAATCTTTATCAGAAGGATTTTTCCATTTTAATGTAATGCTATTTTTTTTAGACGAATATTCATCATCTGTATTTGTTACCGTTGCAGGCGGAGTAAAATCAAAGTTTGCAATTTCAAAGTTTTTAATTCCAATAAGACCTTTGCTATCAATGGCGGCAACCGTGTATATTCCGTTAGAAGATTCATCTAACGCAGAAATTTCAAATGTACATTTTTTTTCATTTTGAGAATCGATTGTTGCTTGAATTGCAGAATTATCGTCAAGGAGTGCTTCTGCGTCTACATCGCCAATTTGTTTACAGACGGCTTTTTCGATTGAACCAGAACCTTTTATGCTTACAACCACAGTTACGCTTTTATTTGTTTTTTCTTTTGGAACATTCACTTCAATTTTTAAATCATTTTCAGGTTTATTTAAATCATTTTCACAGCCAAAAAAGATTGACAGAATGAATATCATAAAAATTGCAGAAGTGAACTCCAACATCTTTTTTTGCATTCCTTCCTCCCATAAAAAGTCAATAAAAAACTTTCAACCTTCGATTTGACTTTTTATAACACTCACCTTTTCAACTTAATTATCTCACATTTTACAATGATTTTTTTTTAATGCAATAAAA
>CAVIQW010000021.1:16184-38788 GCA_963644915.1 Paratractidigestivibacter sp. | reverse complement strand
TCATTAAACTCCTATATTTCTGATAAAGTTTTCAGAGACTCCTGCATTCTTAACTCTGACTTGGATTTTTTAGAAAATACGGATACCGAATGGACAAATATTGATATTAGCAATACTAATTGTAACTCAAGCATTTTTACTAATATCAGTATGTCAAACTGCTCATTTTTCAGATGCAGCCTAATCAGCTCATTATTTAAGAATTGCAGGATTGAGGCAACAAAATTTTCGGGAGTAAGTTTAATAAAACTAAGAATTCTAAATTCACGGATCGACAACCAGATAATCGAAAATTGCACATTGCAGAGAACACAACTGAATAATACAATTTTCAATAATTGCCATTTCAAGGATATAGAGGCTGTATATTCAAAATCACAATCCATTAGTTTTATTAATTGTAATTTTTCAATTTCAGAAAGCTCCGGCATGAATGGCTTTTCTTGTTCAGAATTATCAGATATTATTTTTTATAATTGCCATTTCCAAGGATTTCCTCTAAGAGGCGCCTTGCTAAAAAATTGCTCATTTGTAAATTGCAATGGAGAAATTACTGATGATTGTGAGTCTTACAATACAAATGGCCTTCTCCACTTTTCAAATCCAAATTATTTAACCATAAAAAACAAAAAGAAATCATGCGAATTCCTTAAAGAGGCTTTAAATGAATAAAGAGGAAGAAATCCGGTCATCCATAGATAAAATGGAGCCAGAAATCCTAAAAGACACTTTGTCAATCCTGTTATCAAACAACATCTCAAAGAATAATCAGAATCCTGAAACTTCTGTAGCTCAATATAAAAATTTTGCCCAATTGATATTGGCCATGAAGAAACAATACAATTTCCATGAGCTAGATTTATTCTCTACAGAAGCTGATTTAGTTTATATTCAAGCTGGAGACAGAAGAATTCTTCTGACAAATACGGACGAAAATTTAGATAATAATTCTTTACCTAAAAATCAAGAAACAAATTCTCCATCTCCAGACGAGGCATTTGAAAACATAAGGAATGCTGATAATAGATTCTCAAAATTGGAGTTATAAAATATGCATATCAGAAATGAATTTAGATTTACACTTCCAAAAGGAATAGGAATAAAAACCGAGGGGACTCATAAAGTAACTGGCACCATGAGGCTCATAAAAGTCAAGGATTTAGTTGAAATTGAAAGAGATGGAACAGTAAAGAAAAACTCCGGTGCTTTCTATGTTGTTTTGCTGTCTAAAGTAATCACTTCACTTGGGGCAGAACGAAGCATTAATAGAGGAACCATTGAAAAATTAAGTCCTATAGATTTTGCCTTCTTAGTTGATTTCATGCATGAAATTAATCATCAGGTAATAAAGAAAATCCCACTAAAATGTCCAAATTGCCAAACTGAATTTTTCGGAGAATTTAATCAACTGGGGGAAGCATAAGCCGCCCTCAAAATGAAATTTTTGAAGAGGCGGCAGACTTGGCCTATTATTTTCATTGGCCCAGATCAGAGATTATGAAAATGACGGGAAAAGAAAGACTTACTTGGTTAAAACAAATAAAAAGAATCCATGAAAATCAGGATAAAAAAAGAGAACTAGAACTCTCGGAGCAATTTTCAATTCTCAAAGAAAACAATCAGTAAAATTTTCCTAGCTACTTGCATCACAACTTCCTAGATAGTTGTGTCTCAACTTCCATAATAAATGCGGTGCAACTACCCAGGTAACTGGGCCGCATATCAGTTGGAAATTTTCTTTTTTGCCCAAGAGCGTCCGAACAGCTCGCCGCCGCCGGCATAAAGTTCTATGACTGTATGATTTTCGATTGTTTTCTTAAGCTCATCGCTTCCGTATGAATTTTTCTTGTCGAACGAGGCAAAAATCTGTTTTCTGGAGTTTTCGTATTCCTCAAAAACTTTTATTACACGGTTATCACTCAAATTTTTGAATAAAACAGAATCATGAATCAAAAACGGAAGGTTTGTAAGCTCAAGAATCGCAAGATCATACAAAATCATGCTCACGTAGGCGGTTCCCGTTCCGTTGTCATTTGGAGCATAAAAACTGTAACTTGATGTGGAATTTAGATTAAGTCGAGGCGAGTAACTGTCATTCCCATTTACTTTTCCGTTAAGTTCCTCCAGCTTCTGATTGATTTTTACAGCAATTTCTTTAAGGATTGAAAATTTTTTATCGTCAAGTTCAATTTTTATGTCTTTTAGCTTCCTTGAAATCTGCTCGGAATTCTTATAAAAACCAACTTGCTCTTCAAGCTCATTTTTTTGGATTGAAACTGAGGCGTATTGCTCAAGGACTTTTTTTGGAATTGAAAGAGGAACTCTAAGTTCTGTAAGCTCTTGCGTTGCTTCTATCAAATTATTTTCGTTTTCTGATATTTTTTCTTCAATTTTTGCAAGTTCTTCCTCGGTCTCTTTTTTCAGGATTCTTGAAATCTGCTTATGGAAATTCTGAATTTCTTCGATGTGCGGAATATTTATATTAAGAAAAAATGACTTTAACTCGTCAAAATCTTCTTTTTGAATTCTAGTTTCAGAACCAAAATTAGTTTCAAGAATAGATTTTTCATTAAGAAGTTTTGTCCTGTTTCTTTTTAAAACTGTGATTTGTTTTTCCAGTGCTGCTGCCTGTGCCGCCCGCTGGACATCAACAGTTTCTGTCTGTATTTTATTTGACTCGGCAATTTGTGAAAGCTCCTCGTTTAACTGGTCAAGTTTGCTTTCTGATTCTTTTAGCTGGAACAGATTTTTTATCTTTCCGTTTTTTACGATTTTTGATTTTTCAACAGATATGAATTCATTTTGTTCAGATTGAATTGCTGCCGATTTTTCTTCAAGAGTTTCTATTTCCTCATACTTTTCAAACAACTTTATAAGATTCCGCAAGATTCCTGTTTTTCCGCCGTTATGCCCTTCAACACCGACAATATTTTTGATTTCGCTTGATTCCTTTCCAAAGATTCGAATAAACGATGTTACAACCTGTCTGAACGACAAACCTGTTTCTGTTAAATTGTATTTTTCTAGCAGGAATTTCTTGAACTCATCATCCCTGATTTTTTTTGTTATATTAAAATCTTCATCGCAGAGAGCAATTTCTTTAGGATTTTCTGTTGAACGTGAAAAATAATATGGTTCTTTTCCAAATTCAAGGCAGAAATTTATTTTATGATTTCCAGCCTTTTCCAAAAATCCTTTTTGCGAACAATAGCTATCTCCGCCAAAGCAAAAATCAACTGCAAACAGCAAAGTGCTTTTTCCGATTGAATTTTCAGCATTGTTACCTCACGAAGACAACTATTCAGCCCTGGAAAAAATTCAATTCTTCCGCGTGGAAGTCCGTTCTCTATAAATTTTTCACATTCAATGAATTTCAGCATAATTCTATCTCCTCCGATTTCGGGTCAAATTTTATTTTTCCAAGCACAAAAAGAACTGAGAGGCAGTCTATAAAATCGTTTGTGTTTTTGAACATCTTTTTGTTTTTCTTATAAAGGACGTTAGGCCTACAACCCTTTTCTTCCAAGGATTTTAGAATAGGCACAAGTTTTGAAAAGCAGCTTTCTTTATATGTGAATATTTTTGAAGGAAGTTTCATTGTTGCGGCACCTCCCTGAAAATTTCACATGACTGGACAAAATAGCTTGAAAGAATCTGGCAGGAAATATGGCTAGTTTTTGACATATTATAAAAACGTTCTGAAATAGCTTCAAAAATTCGAGTTTTTTCAACTTTTTCTGACTCTAAGTTTTCATAAATATGTTTTATAGACTTGCGGAATTTTGTCTCGTTGAAATTTTCTTTTTCAACTTTCTGTTTCAGAAGCTCGTTTATGAAATTAAAGTATTTTACAACGTGCGGCTTTATCTCATCTTCCAGCTGATGTTCTGCCGGAAGGAATTTTTTCTTAAGCTCAACAGGTTTATAATTCAATTCGCTGAGTTCTGCACTTTTTGCATTTGTGATTTCTTCTATTAAAGTTGTTATGTCCTGCTCTATTCTTTCTTCGGTTAAAAGTTCTGAAATATTTTCTTTTTCTTGCATTTGCCGTTTGATTTCAGCAAGCCTTGAAATATCCTGTTCTGTTTTTTGCATATTGAGCTTTGCGGCACATTCCGGACAGACGGCAAGCAAATTATAAAGTCTGTCATAAGGTTTATGCGGATTTATCTGGATTATCTGAAAGTACGGCTGTTTTTCTTCATCTTTTTTGATATAGAGTGGCTTTGAACATTCCGGCAATGGACACAAACTGTTACATTCCTGCAAAAGGCTTAATCCGTATTTTTTTTCCAAGTCTTTTTGCCCGGAGTTTGTATTTGAAGAAAACTTTTCCTGTTTTTTCCCTGATGCAATATCTGAGATGATTTGTAAAAATATATCAGCACATTTTTCAGGAAGTTCATTTATATCAATGCCTTCAAATCCTAGCTCTTTTGTCAAATTTGTTTTTAAATCAACTGATAAAGAATCTATCTTGTCTATAAATTCTGTTGAATCAAAATTTGACTTTATAAAGCCCGCGTTTTTCTTGCTTATCTTTTTTGAGCCATTAAAATATCCAGTCAACGTACTTGTGTCCATTTCTAAAAACGGATTGTTTTGATTTGAAAAAAATTCGTCTTTATCTGAACTTAAAAGACTAAAAAGCTCCAGCATAAATTTAGGATATTCATCACCTGAGCCAATATAAGAATATAAAATTCTAGAAAATTCAGAAAATTCCAACTTCTCTCCTTTTTTGTTAATTTGGCCATTTTTGGCCAACGCTGGCCAGTGGCGGCCAACTTCTTTTAAGAATCGACTGTATCTTAGTTACTGTAAGGCAAACACAAGATGTCTTGCAGGTTGCGTTGCAGCCTTTCTAATCATTATACCATACTTTTTGAACTTTATCAGAAAGTATGGTTTGCGAGGTGGCCATGGGAACCATTGCCTCGGAGTTTAAGAACTCCACAAACAAAATCAGTGTTTCAATCCGCAAACTTGTTTATGAGGAAACTGAAACATTCGTGGGTCGTGTTTCACGGAATACAGTGAACATCGACAATCTTATAACGGAGATTTGCGAAAAAAATCCCGCCTACAACGAGTATGAACTGAAAAAGTTTGCAAAGGATTTAAAGGCGGGAATTCTTTCAAATCTGTCAAACGCAAAATCTGTAAACCTGCTGGATTTAGGAACACTTTACATCGTGCTTTCGGGAGGAATGAAAATCGCTCCAAAGACAGCAAGCGAAATTGCTTCTCTTACGGTTAAATTCTCACCTTCAAAAACTTTGACCGAATCGGTCGGAAAACTGGAGATTGACAAGATTGTCTATGCGAATTCTGTTCCGCTTATAAGCAAAGTCAAATGTCTTTGGGAAGGTCTTGCAGAGAAGACTGTTAAATCTGGAAAACTTTTGAGCATCACAGGAGACAGGCTAAAGCTGGAAGGTGTGGAATGCGGCTTGTATTTCTGCCCTGTTGCTGAGGACGGTTCTGCAGAAACTGACGAAGCGAAATGGCTCAAGTGCGTTGTAACAAGGAATCTTCCAAAAACGCTGGAAGCCTATGTTCCAGACAATCTTACAGCAGGCGAAAAGTATGCGGTTGCCATAAAAACCAGACCTACGGCAGACGGTACATATTCTGTTGGATTCAGTGAAAACTTGAAGGTCACTGAATAATTTTTATCTCCGCACCGTTCTGAATAAAAACAAACAGTAAGGCAAGTGTTGACAACCAACACTTGCCTTCTTGAATTTCTCAGGATTTTGCAATGAAATAAAACAAATTATTCTTTCATTTTATTTTATTTCAACAACCCAGCCTTCTGGAGCTTTGATTTCGCCCATCTGGATTCCTGTCAATGTTTCGCGCAATTTGCCAAGAACAGGACCGATTTTTTCCATTCCTGCCGGAACATTGATTTCTTTGTCGTGGTCAACAATTTTTCCAATCGGGCTGATTACAGCCGCTGTTCCGCAAAGACCAACTTCCGCAAAATCCGCAAGCTCATTCTTGTTTACAGCTCGTTCCTCAACTTCAATATTAAGATAATCTTTTGCAACTTGAACCAAAGAACGGCGAGTAATAGAAGGAAGAATTGAATTTGATTTTGGAGTAACCAGTTTTCCGTCTTTTGTAACAAACAGAATATTTGCGCCACCAGTTTCTTCAATATATGTATGAGTTGCCGGGTCTGTGTACATATTTTCAGCAAATCCGTTTTTGTGCGCATCAACGATATTGTGCAGGCTCATGGCATAGTTCAATCCAGCCTTGATGTCGCCAGTTCCATGAGGAGCGGCACGATCCAAATCAGAAATTCTTACTGTGATTGGTTTTACACCGCCTTTAAAATAAGGTCCAACAGGAGTTACAAGAATTCTGAATTGATATTCATCCGCAGGTTTTACACCGATTACCGCATTTGAACCGAACATATAAGGACGAATATAAAGAGTCGCTCCAGAACCAAACGGTGGAACCCAACCAATATTTGCTTTTACAGTATCTTTTACAGCCTGAACAAATCTGTCTTCCGGGAAAACTGGCATTTCAAGACGCTCACAGGAACTTTTCATTCTTGCGGCATTCAAATCTGGGCGGAAACAAACAACTCTTCCGTCTTTTGTTGTATATGCTTTAAGTCCTTCAAAACAAGTCTGCGCATACTGAAGAACGCCTGCACACTCGTTGATTTTTATCATATTGTCTTTTGCAAGTTTACCATTATCCCAAGTACCATTCTTAAAATTTGAAACAAAGCGTTTGTCTGTCTTCATATAGCCAAACGGTAAATTACCCCAATCAAGATTTTTCTTTCCCATTTATAACCTCACTATTTTTCGCGCTCTGAGGTGCGACTTTTTTATCATATAAACATTATCACTAGAAAAATGATTTTTCAATGTTTGAACTGACGTTATTTTTTCATTTTTATATTGCAAAAAACGCAACAAAAATAATAAAAAACGCTCCCGAAGGAGCGTTTTGTGCAACATATTTTTCAGCCTTATTTTATTTTTCTAAGGAACGCATCTTTATAGCCAGACTTTTTGAATCTGTTCAGGACTGCACCGTATTCATCCATATTCAAAGGACCAATCATAACCTGAGTTGCTTTTCCGCTTGCAAGAGGAACCAAAGTTATTGGATATTGTCCCTCAAACTTAGAAACCGTAGCCTTTAAATTTGATTCATCAGCAAGAACTGCAATCTGAATGTAATATTTTCCGCTTTCAAGATTTTTCAGGCTTTCAACTTTATATTTTTCAAGCGAATTCTTTGCTTTTTTTGTTTTTTCAGGTTTTACCGCAGTTTTTTCCTCTGTTTTATTTTCAACTGTTTTTGCGGAAACTTCGTTTCTAACTTCATTTTTTAATGGAGCGGCAGAATTTTCTGTTTTTTCAGCGTCTACTGCCGGCGGATTTGATTCCGCTGGAACAAGAACAATCGGCTCGTAACTTTCATCGTCCGCGTCGTCTATGTTTTCAACCTTATCCGCCTCAACCGATTCTGGTTTTTGCTCATCAATCTCAGACAAATCATCAGCTTCAACAGACTCTTCTTCAAATGGAACTTCAGAAACAACATCCTCGTCCTCAAACGAAACTGCCTCGCTTTCTGGCTCTGGTTCTTCAACAGGAGATTCTTCAGTTGCCTCAATTTCTTCAACAGGCTCAGACAAATCATCACTTTCAACAGATTCAAGTTTTTCGTCAGGCACGTTTTCTTCTGGACATTTTTCTACTGAAACTAAAGTTTCTTCCGGAACAAGAACTTCTTCGTCTGTTTCTTTTTCCAAAGGTTCAGGAGCATCTGTTGATTCAATTTTTTCCACATCACTAAAGTCTTCTGTATCTTCAATTTTTTCAGTTTCAACATTCGTTTCTGGAATTTCTTCTACAGATTCAGCCTCAACTGATTCCTCTGCAGGATTTTCATCTTTTACATTTTCATCATCAAGAGGAATTTCTTCTGTAAGAGGAATTTCTTCAGTGGCAATTTCTTCATCCGAAATAACTTCTGGTTCTGTTTCAACCGGTGTTGGTTCAACGTAATCATCCTTGACTTCATCAACCAGTTCTGGCTCAGAAGGGACTTCTGCAACAGGAATTTCTTTTTCTTCAATAGTTTCAGGAGTCTCAGGAACTTCGCTTTCCCCAGAGATTTCTTCAACAGCAGGCGCTTCTTCCGCATTTTGCTCGGTTACTTCTGATGCCGGCTCAACAGTTTCTTCCTCAACATCTGGTTCTGTATTTTCTATTTGTCCGCCAATAACAGCTGTTCCAGCAACTGCCTCGTCAAGTTGTCCGGAACGTTTTGTGATTTTTACAACGTTGTTAGCATCTTTTGAAAGCCCTAAAAGTTCAGCCGCCTCTGGTGAAAGCAAAATCGCGATCCCTTCAGAAGAATCAATCGAGCCAATCACAAGAATATCAACAGTATTTTTTGTGGAAAGACTTGTAACACTGATTGAGTCCCCCGGAAGATACCCTACAGTTTTAGCAAAAACACCTTTAGGCATTGTTCCTTCCGGGGCGACAACCGCACGTCCATCCAAAGACGGACTAAAAGATGTAAAAACAATTCCACATAAAAGTACGCTTAAAATTGCAACAAATAATTTTTTCATATTTTCCTGCCTTATGACTTCTGATTGATAACTTTTTGAATGTGCATTGCAAATTCAGACGCAAAATTACGCACATTCGCCGCTTCATTCTGGCTGATTCCAGTTTTTACTTCGGAAGACGAATCTTCCAGAATATTTCCAGTTTTTACAGAAACAACTTTCCAACTGATTTTTTTCATATTTCCAAGAGAAACTTTGCTGTTTTCTTTTTCATCGTCAGTAAAATAAATTTTTATAAGGCAAAAATTGTCAACAGTTCCGTTTACAGCCTCATTGTACGCTGTGTTATAAAATTTTAAATCCTGTGAGTCGCTTTTTGAAACAACAGTAGGAATATTTGAAACAATATATCCATTTTCAAAAAAGTAACTTAAAATTTCGTCTTCCACCGCAAGAGCCGATTCGCAGACGCTGTTCAAGCTGTCGTTCTTTTGAAGAATCTGGAAAGACAGGCTTTTTGAAAAACTAGCGGCAACAGAAGCAAAAAGCACAACCGCAGCCAATAGATTTTTTTTCCCCATAAAGCACCCCACACAATTTTCGTTTCTCTTTTTAAATATCGTCCAAATTAAAATCCGAATTTAGAACATTCTTATCTTTTTACTTTGGTTTAGTTGTGATAGAATTATTTTAAGCGGGAATTACAAGATGTCTTTAAAGAATGAAAAAAATCTTTATATAATCGGTGCGGGTTTTGCCGGACAAACAATTGCAGACGACATAAAACGAAAAAAAATTTTCGGAAAAGTCGGTGCGTTTCTTGACGATGACCCAAAAATCATAGGAACACAAATTGAAGGAATTCCAGTTCTTGGACCGATTGAAAACATTGCCGCCGTTTTGCGCTGTAAATCCCAGGACGAAGCGATAATTGCAATTCCTTCTGCTCCAGTGGAAAAAATCCGCGGAATTTACGAACTTCTAAAAAATTGTGGATTCAAAAACATAAGAATTCTTCCCGGAATAAGCCAGGTTGTAACAGGTTCTGCTCATTTAGTACAAACTAGGGAAATCGATCCGCTGGATATTTTAGGAAGAACGCCTGTAACGATTTCTTTAAAGGAAAGCCTTGAATACCTTCGCGGAAAGAGAGTTCTTATAACTGGTGCTGGCGGTTCAATAGGCTCTGAGATTTGCCGTCAACTTTTGAGTGGCGGTGCGGAACGTCTTTATCTCTTTGGTCACGGAGAAAATTCAATTTATCAGATTGACCGGGAACTAAGACTTCTTCAGGCGGAAGGCGTTGGAGAAAAAGCCACAATTGTTCCAATTATTGGCGACATGATAGACAGAAACTACACCGATTACATTATAAATCAGACAAAATGCGATGTTGTTTTTCACTGCGCGGCGTACAAGCACGTTCCTATGATGGAAGAAAATCCTGTTGCGGCAATCGCGAACAATGTTTTTGGCACAAAAAATCTTTTGGACGCATCAATCAAGCATAATGTGCGGCGTTTTGTACTTATTTCAACAGACAAAGCCGTTGAACCCGTAAGCGTCTACGGAGTTTCAAAAATGATTTGCGAAAAACTGCTCCTTGATGCGGCAAAAAAATCTTCTGAAAATGGCAACAACGAAAAGAAATTCATGTTCGTACGCTTTGGAAACGTTCTTGGAAGCCGCGGGTCAATTCTTCCGCTTTTTATGGAGCAAATAAAAAACGGCGGTCCGGTTACAGTAACTTCCGAAGACATGGAACGGTATTTTATGACAATTCCCGAAGCCTGCTCCCTTGTTCTGAAAACTGGCGGTGTCGGAAAAAACAGTGAATCTTATCTTTTAGACATGGGCGAGCCGATAAAAATTCTTGATCTTGCAAAGCAAATCATAAAATTCAGCGGACTAGAGCCAGAAAAAGATATTGAAATTAAAATCATCGGAAAAAGAAAAGGCGAACGCTCTGTAGAACCGCTTTGGCTAAAAGAAGAAGCACCTGCAAAAACCGAATACGAAAAAATCCTAAAACTAAAAAATCTTGATTTTGAGCCAGAACGACTAAAAAGTATTCTGGAAAAACTAACGCCAGTCTGCACTCTTCAGGAAAATTCACCGGAAAATATTATATTATATAGAAACAAAGATTACCTTTTATCTGTTTTGTGTTCAGAATTTCCTTCACTTAAGGAATTTTATAAAAAAAACGGAATTTTAAATACAGCGAGCGATTAAATTAAAAAAAATAGAAGATTTGATTTTTATGGAGAAAACAATGTCTGATGCAGATTCATTAAAAGTTCCTTTTTCAAGACCTTCAATTTCAGAAGAAGAAAACAAGCTGGTTCTGGAAGTTTTAAATTCTGGCTGGCTTACAACAGGAAAATATGCACTTGAATTTGAAAAAGATTTTTCTGCAATGATGAATTCCAATCCAAAAATGCTAAAAGAACGAAAAAAACTTGGACTTTCAGAAGAACCTGTAATAAGCCTTGCGGTGAACAGCAACACAAGCGGAATGATTCTTGCGATGGAAGCCTGCGGAATTGGTCATGGAACTGCGGTAATTACAACGCCGTACACATTCGTTTCAACAGCGGCCTGCGCAAAACATCTTGGGGCGGACGTATATTTTGCAGACATTGAAAAAGACTCGTACAGCATTGACCCAGAAAAAGTTGAAGAAATACTTCTTTCGCCTAAAGGAAAAAACGTAAAGGCGATTGTACCTGTTCATGTGGCAGGAAACTTGTGCAATATGAAAAAACTTTGCCAGATTGCAAAAAAATTTGGCATCAAGGTTATTGAAGATGCGGCGCACTCTTTTCCAAGCCCGACTGAAATCGGTTACGCCGGAACAATTGGCGATGTCGGAGTTTTTTCGTTCTACGTTACAAAGACAATAACAACCGCAGAAGGCGGAATGGTCTGCACAAGGAACAAGGACCTTGCAAAAAGAATGACAGTCCTGCGCTTGCACGGAATGGACAGAACAACATGGGACCGCTACACTTCTCCACGGGCAAGTTGGGAATACGACATTGTGGCTTTGGGATACAAATTCAATCTTCCGGATATTCTTGCGGCAATCGGTGTTCAACAGCTAAAAAAAGCTGAAACTTTTTATGAAAAACGCATAAAAATCGTAAAAAAATACAACGAAGCGTTCAAAAAACTTGATTTTATAAAACTTCCGCCAGACGAAAAAGGAAACGCATGGCATCTCTATCTTATGAGGATTGTTCCGCAAAAACTGAAAATAACCCGGGAGGAATTTGCAAAAAAACTTCAAAAAGCGGGAATCGGAATTTCAGTTCATTTTATTCCTTTGTTCTATTTTACTTACTGGAAAACGCTTTACCCGGATTTTACGGCAGAAAATTATCCGCAGGCGGCAGAACGTTACGCCCAGACAATATCAATTCCTTTGTGGCCAGACATGACAGAAGAAATGTCAGACCTAGTTATTGCAGAAGTTACAAGAATAGGAAACGAAAACCATGCCTGAAGAAAACAAAAACAACGCAAAAATTCAACCTGTAGAAAAAACTGAAAAAAAGACAAAAAAAATCTTGCGTACAAAGAACAAGAGGCACTCGTATCTTTCTAAAGATTTTTTTATTGACTGCATAAAAGATGATATGCTTTATGCGGCGCTTGTAAGAAGTCCAGAAGCTGGCGGAAAAATCACAAACATCAATTTTTCTGATTTGCCAGAAGGATATTACTTTTTTTCAGCACGCGATATTCCTGGAAAGAATTTTATATCAACAATGGGAATTGACACACGCGTTTTCTGCAATGAAAAAGTACACTATAAAGGTCAACCAGTTGGAATTGTAGCAGGACCAACTCTTTCGGAAGTAAGAAAAATAGCACAGGAAATTCAGGTTACTTTTGATATTACAACAATGGATGCACCGGAAATCAAAGAAGTAACACAGCAGTTGAATCATTCTGAAATCGTAAAAAATTTAAATTTACCGCAAAATTCTGAAATTCAAAGTGATTCAAAACAGAACGATTCCCTGGAAAACAATTCTATTCCGGATGATTCTGCAATCGCAGATATTGTTGATTTGCTTAATGTCGCGCCGTCGCTTGACGCAATGCCAAAACCAACAAAAAAATCAAGTTACACGCAGCCTTCCCAAATAGAAGAGGCTTTTGAAAATATAAATCCTAAAAAACACACGCAACGGATTTTAGCAGAACGGACTGCAACAGCAGGATTTTTTACTTTTACAGACGACCAGCAGATTTTAGATGATGAATTTAAGCTTTGTCCGTTCGATATTTCTTCAACGTGGTCAATGGACGAAGTTTGCCCAGAATGGATTGAGCCAAACGGCGTTTTTTGCTACAAGGAAGGCCAAAAACTGAACGTAATGACAACAACACAATGGCCTTCGTATCTTTCGAAAAATTTAAGCCAGGTTCTGAATATTGATGAAGATAAAATTGTCGTTCAAAAAACAATTTCGCAGACTGAAAATACAAGCGGAATCTGGAGGAACACAACACTTGCCGCACAGACCGCGCTTGCAACTCTCCTTACAGGAAAACCTGTAAAACTTTTGCTTTCTAAAGAAGAGCAGAAAACTTTTTTTCATCCGGGACTGGACACAAACATAAAAATTCGTTCTGCGGTAGAAGCGGACGGAACAATCAAAGCGATGGTTATCGATATTGACTGTGATGCCGGATATTCAAATCCTTTTGCACAGGAAATTGCAGACAGAATGACTGTTGCGGCAAGCAGTTTTTACAACCCTAAAAATGTAATTATCAAGGTAAAAGTTCACTCCTCGGACAATCCGCCTACTTCTGTTTACTCACAGCTGATGGATTCCCAGGCATTTTTTGCAATGGAAAACCATCTTCAGCTGATTTCAGAAAAAATAAATATTTTACCAGAAGAACTACGCATAAAAAACATCTGCCTGAACGAACACGAATGTACATCGCCATTCAAATTTCATTTTTACCGGCCGACAGACGCTCTTATGGCAATTGTAAAGCAAAGCGATTTTGACAGAAAATATTCTTCCTACAGGCTGAACGCAATCCAATCAAAAAAAGAAGGCGGTCACACATTTTTTGCGCTTCCACGCAGAGGAATCGGACTTTCCTGCGCATACGATGGTGCTTGTTTTTACGGAACAAATTTTTCACTTGCACAGCAGAAAATCGAAGTAACTTTAGACGAAGAAAACAAACTCAGAATTGACGCAATCACTCCATCAAGTTCAGTCATTGCAATCTGGAAACAAATCGCCTCCAGCATTTTAAATATTGAGGAAAATCAGATTTCCATAAATACTGAATATGCGGCAGATTCAGAAACTTTTATGCCCGAAAGTTTCTGCAACGACATCAGTATTATGGCAGTTCTTTTAAAACGTGCCTGCGAGGACATAAAAAAGAAACTCGAAAAAGAAAAACTCCCGATAAACGTAAAAAAAATGCTTTCCCCTGCAATGAAAAAACAATGGAACGCAAAGAAATTTTCAGGTCATCCGTATCAAGCCTCGTCTTTTGGAACTGCAATTGTTGAAGTTGACTTGAACGCAGATACCTATCAGGAAAAAATAAAGGGAATTTGGGTTGCAATTGACTGTGGAAAAATTTATTCACTAAAATCCGCAGAAAGCACAATTAAACTTGCAATCCAACAGGAACTAGAACGTCTTGTTCAGGACACAATCGTTTCCTGCGACCAGATAAAAATATCATTTTTAAACTCAAATGAAACTCCGTGTCAAATCGGAAAACTCATACATAATCTGATTCCAGCCGCATTCTCTTCCGCACTTTCTATGGCTTTGCAAAAAGCAGTGACACATATTCCTTGCACTGAACAGGAAATTTACGAACTTACAAAATCCACGGAAAAAACAGACGAACATGAAAAAGAGGATGAAACTCCAAAAAAAGAGCCAGATGAAGAAACTCCAGAAAAAACAGAAACTGGTGAAATTCTCGAATTTCAGGAACAGGAGGGCGAAAAATGAATATTCCAATGATTATCAACGGCGAAAAAACTATGGTTCAGGCAAACCCGGAAGACAAACTGCTTGATGTGCTTCGCTCAATGAATCTGTTTTCTGTAAAACTTGGTTGCGCACGTGGTGTATGCGGCTCATGCACAGTCTTACTGAACGGAAAACCTGTTCCAGCGTGCCGACTTGCTGTATCCCTTGCGATGAACCAAGAAATTGAAACTTTGGAACATTATGAAAAATCCGAGGAATACTCGTGGATTTCAAAAGGTTTTTCAAAAGCCGGAATAAAATTCTGCGGATATTGCAACGCCGGAAAAATATTTGCGGCAACATCAATCCTTAGAAACAAGCAAAAACCTACACGGGCAATCATCCGCGAACAAATAAAACATCTTTCGCCCTGCTGCACAGATATGGACACTTTGATAAACGGAATAATCTATGCGGCAGACATCAGAGACCATTCACGCTAAAAGGAAAAAAAATTGAACGAAAAACATAGCAACATTTTTTATGCAAAAAATCTTTCAGACCTCTTCTATCAGATGAAAACAATCACAGGACTTCAGATTGTAGGTGCGTGTACAGGAATTTCCAAAATGCCGGAAAAATGCATTTCCACAACGCTAATAAAAGACTTCAGGAAAATCCAAAAACACGAACGCTACATAGAATTTGGACCTGGAACTTCGCTTTCTGAAATTCTAGAACTTGGCGAGAGGAACCTTCCAAAACTTTTATCCGAAGCAATTGAAACCGTTGCAAATCCGTTTGTAAGAAACATTGCAACCATCGCCGGAAACTTGTTAAACCCCCAAAAATCCACACTTTTAGGTCCGCTCTTGGCTTTAGACACATATCTTGAACTAAAATCCCCGAACGAAACAAAATATATGCCGCTTGTGAGTTTTTCAGAAATTCCAGAAGGATTTGTTGTAACAAAAATAAGAATTCCTATAAACAGCTGGGATGTGAGCATTTTTAAAAGACTAGGTCCGGAACATAAACTTTCAGAAGATTCCGCAACTTTTTCATTTCTTGCCGACTCTGAAAAAAGTGTCATCACAAACCTGAAAATCGCATTTTCTGGAAAAATAACATTCCGATGTCTGGAACTTGAAAACAAAATGCTTGGAACACGACTCCCTTTGGCCGCCTCAGAAATCGGAAACTACGTTGAAGAAGCCGCAGAACAATTTGACCGCAGTGCAAACAAAACTGACTATAATCCGGTTTTACGCCAGCAGTTCAAAAATCTTGTTCTCTATTCCTTTGAACAATTAATTTAGGTATACTTAAAATATGTTCAACAGTTTAACTGGCACAATCACTGGAAAATTTCCAAAACAGCTTTTTATCGACACAAACGGAATTGAATGGAACATCTGCGTTCCTGATTCCTGCCTGAATGAATTTTCACCAGTAGGCGAAGAAGGAAAAGTCTACACTTACCTGAACCACTACGAAAACGGAATGGATTTGTACGGTTTTGCAAAACCAGAAGAACGAAATTTATTTTTCGACCTTTTAAAAGTTGACGGAATCGGACCAAAAGCCGCAATAAAAATTATGAGCAGCGTAAATGTGAACGAACTTGTTTCCGTCCTTGAATCTGGAGAAGTTTCCGTGCTAGAAAAAATTCCCGGTGTAGGCAAAAAAACTGCCGCAAAAATGATGCTTACCCTAAAAGGAAAACTCACAATTCCAGAAACCGAAACAATTGTTGTAAAAAAAGAAAACGCATTTTCAGTTGTTGTCGCTTCACTCTGCGAAATGGGCTATGACCGACTTGCGGCAGAAAAAACAGTCGCGAAAATTGTAACGGATTTTTCAAACGAAGCAGATTTTTCTGCAAAAACCCAGTCTGAAAAAGAAGACTCTGTATTCAAAAAAGCAATTATGGAGATGGCACGATGAGTTCAAAAAATATGGAAATAACAGACGACCAGTTTCTTCACATCGTGCGTTCCGAGCAGCATTTTGACGGATTCGATGACGACACTGAAAAAGGAATAAATCTTCGTCCTCAACTTTTGTCTGATTTTATCGGGCAGTCAAAAGTCCGCGAAAACCTTGACATTTTTATAAATGCTGCAAAAGAACGAAAAGAACCGTTAGACCATCTTTTTCTTATAGGACCTCCAGGTCTTGGAAAAACAACAATCGCACAGATTACCGCGCACGAACTTGGTTCTGATTTTAAAATCACCAGCGCGCCTGCCCTTGAAAAACCAAAAGATTTGGTCGGGATTCTTTCAACAATCACAGAAGGAACAGTTTTTTTTATAGACGAAATCCATCGGCTAAAGCACACAATAGAAGAAATGCTTTATATTGCAATGGAAGACTATGAACTTGACTGGATTATCGGTCAAGGTGCCGCGGCCAGAACTGTAAGAATTCCGATTCCACGATTTACGCTTGTGGGTGCAACAACAAAAGCCGGAGCAGTCGCAAGCCCACTCAGAAGCCGCTTTGGAATCATCCAACGCTTTGAATATTACACTCCGCAAGAACTTGCAGATGTAATCAACCGCTCCGCAAAACTCTTAAACATAAAAGTTGAACCAGATGCCGCTCTGCTCATGGGAAAATGCTCGCGTGGAACTCCACGTGTCGCAAACCGGGTTCTTCGCCGGATGCGCGATTATGCCACCGTAATGGGAAAAACTTCCATCACGCTCGGTGTTGTAAAGGCAGGCTTAAACCGCCTTGAAATAGACGATTTTGGACTAGAACGGATTGACCGGGAAATTTTACGCACAATAATAACAAATTTCGGGGGCGGTCCTGTTGGTGCAGAAACACTTGCAATCTCAATCGGGGAAAGCCAGGACACACTTGAAGATTACTACGAGCCATACCTGATTCAATGCGGATTCCTTCAGCGTACCCCTCGCGGCAGAATCGCAACGGAAAAAGGGTACGCCCATCTTGGAATAAAATACGACGGAACTTCCGCCGAAAAACAAGAACAGCAAAAATCGCTGTTTGAATAAAAAAAAAGAGAAAAATATGCTACTAAAAGAATTTGATTTTAATTTACCAGAAGAACTCATCGCACAACATCCAAGCGGAATCCGCGGTCAGGATAAACTTATGCTTTTAAACAGAGAAACAGGCGAAATTGAACACCACAAAATGGACGACCTTCCAGACCTGATTCTTCCCGGCACTCTGATGATTTTTAACAATTCAAAAGTAAGACGGGCCCGCTGTTACGGAATAAAGGAAACCACTGGCCGTGAGCAAGAATTTATGTTCCTGAACCAAATAGACCAAAACGGAAACACATGGAACACAATGGTAAAAGGCGCAAAAAAGCAGAAACCTGGAATGCGCTACAAATTCCCAGACGGGTCAATCGGAACGATAATTGAACATCCAGAAAATAATGGCACAGAATTCCGGGCACTTCACTTTGATTTTCCAATCACAGAAGAATGGTTTGAAAACAACGGACACATTCCGCTTCCGCCATACATCAAACGCGAAGACACCGAAGAAGATTCCGAACGCTACCAGAACGTATATGCAAAAGAAACCGGAAGTGCCGCCTGCCCTACTGCAGGACTTCACTTTACAGAAAAAATGCTCGCCCGACTTACCGAAAAAGGCATTGAACGCGAGTTCGTAACCCTCCACGTAGGGCTTGGAACATTCCTCCCAGTCCGCGAAGAAAAAATCGAAGACCACAAAATGCACGAGGAAGTTTTTACCGTTCCACAAATAACCGCCGACAAAATCAATCAGGCAAAAAAAGAAGGCCGCCCAATTCTAGCCGTCGGAACAACCTCCGTGCGAACCCTTGAATCAGCCTGCGATGAAAACGGTACCGTAAAAGCCGGAACATCCAGCACACACATTTTTATGTATCCAGGTTACAAATTCAAAGTCATCGACCAGATGTTCACAAATTTCCACACCCCTGAAAGCACCCTCATAATGCTTGTAAGCGCATTCGCTGGCCGCGAGCACATCCTGAACGCCTACCAAAAAGCCGTCGAACATCACTACCACTTTTTCAGTTATGGAGATGCAATGTTTATTAGCTAATTCATTGTGCGAGTTTACGAATGTAAACTCGTTAGCAAGCGACCGTTCGGGGGTTGCACTTCGTGCCGGGCTTTCCAACATTCCGCCTGCGCTCCAGCCTCCTCGCTACGCTTGCGCCGCAAGCTCCGTTCCGGTGGCCGCTTTCAGCGTGTTTCCAATCCCTAACCCAGTTCCACAGTTGAATGTAAATGGCAAATTGCACACGCAAGGGCATCCGCCGCATGGTCTGGTTTTGGAGCAACTTCAAGATTCAGCAAAATCTGAACATATTTTTCAACCAGTTCCTTGTCCGCACCGGCAGTTCCTGTAACCGCTTTTTTTATCTGGTTGGGCTTATATTCTTCCAAAGGAATAACATTCTGCGCAAGGCACAAAGTAACAACCCCCTTCGCTTCCGCCACACTGATTCCGCTTGTAACGTTCCTCACAAAAAAAAGTTCTTCCATACAAGCCTCGTTCGGTCTAAACTCATCAATAACCGCCTGAAGCCGCGAATAAATCACCAAAAGCCTTTCTCCCAAACTAGCCTCACCGGAAGTTTCTATAACGCCATAACTTATCATCCGGTATTTATTCTTGTAACAGTCAATAATTCCAAAACCAGTATTTGCAAGTCCAGGATCAATTCCCAAAACGCGCCGAACGTTTTTCTTCGTCCTGCCTTTTTCCGCAGTTTCAGTTCCTGGCAGAGAATTAAAAAATCTGGAAGAATTTACCATAAAAATACCGTTAAAACTTAAAGGGCTTCAAAAACGAAGCCCTTCATAAAAACCAAAAAGCCAAAATCAGTTTTAGCCCTCAGCCTAAAAACTATTCCTCTGGATTAAAATCTTCCGGGAATTCAGCAGTATGATAAACGTTCTGAACATCATCGTTGTCTTCAAGTTTATCAATAAGTTTCTGAACTTTAGCAGCAGTTTCAGCATCAACAGCTGTGTATGCATCTGGAACCATTCCCACTTCAGCAGAAAGAGATTCAAAACCTTTTTCGTTCAAAGCATCAGCAACACCAGCAAATGCGTCAGGACTAGTTGTTACAGTAATAACTCCGTCTTCATTCACAATGTCATCTGCACCAGCTTCCAAAGCAACTTCCATAATTTCATCTTCGTTTACTTTTTCAGCATCATATTCAATTGTACCCTTGCGCTGGAACATACGAGAAACCGAACCAGTTGTTCCCAAGTTTCCGCCGTTCTTTGTAAAAATATTGCGAACATCAGCAGCGGCACGGTTCTTGTTGTCTGTAAGAACTTCAACCATTACAGCAACACCACCAGCAGCATATCCTTCGTAAACCAATTCTTCGTAAGAAGCACCACCGTCTTCACCAGTTCCCTTCTTGATTGCACGCTCAATATTGTCCTTAGGCATATTTGCCGCACGAGCTTTAATAATAATTGTACGCAAGCGAGGGTTTGAGTTAGGATCACCTCCGCCCATTCTTGCAGCGATAGAAATTTCCTTAATAAATTTTGTAAAAAGCTTACCGCGTTTTGCATCAGCGATACCTTTTGCGTGTTTAATGGTTGCCCACTTACTATGTCCTGACATGGAGGATCTCCTTTAAAATAAAATACGATTTAAATAAATGTAGTTCTTTATATTAACTCAAATTATCGATTAATGTCAATAATTCGGAAGCACGTTGAATCCGCACGCGACCCGCTTTTACTGCAAGTCCTCATTGCGCATACGCTCCATTGCGGTCTTTCCGTGGCAATCGGGGCTAAGCCCCTCCTGAAACACAAGAAACTCCATCGCGTCCATTGCTCCTCGCAGATTTCTGCACAAGTGTAAACCAGATTGGTCCGCACCTTTCTTTCTGGTCTGGCAGAATGTGGAATCCGTATTTTGTCCGCTCAGGAACCGGAACAGAATCCATCTTGCAAAAATCAGCAATATTTTCGGGAACACACGGCTCTGAATCTTCAAAAACAAATTTCACATCATCAAATTTCTTTAAAAGTCTAGAAACCACTTCGTCATTTTCCGCCGGACAAAGGGCGCAAGTTGAATACAAAAGAAATCCGCCCGGCTCAAGCAGCCTGTACGCACAGGAAAGCAAAGCCCACTGCTCCATCGCAAGAGACTTTATCCGCGCCGGCGACCATTCAGAAAGATATTTTTCATCCTGCAGAACGTGGCGTTCGCTTGAACAAGGGGCATCCAGCAAAATTCTGTCATACGCCTCCGTCTGCGTTGTACACCATTTTGCCGCATCCGAGCAGGAAATTTTTATGCGTTCATTTATTTTTTCCGGCAGACAATTTTCACAAACCTGAACAAGACGTTGTTTTCGCTGCGGACTGCGCTCGTTGCTCACCAATGTCGCATCTTCTGGCATCCGGGAAGCAATCACAAGAGTTTTTCCTCCAGGAGCCGCACACATATCAAGAAATTTGCTTCCGCCAGACACAGGAAGCTGCAACGCCGCAAAAACGCTCGCCGGATCCAAAAAATATTTTTCAACGCCACCCGCATTCCATTCAGCATAAACGCTTTCTCCAAAAAGGGAAGTTCTTAAACTTTCCCAGCGTTCGCCAAACAAATCAGAATAATACTTTTCAAAACCATCTTTGCCCCGCAATTTTTCAGCGGATTTTTTTTCAGTTTTTTTTGCCATAGTCAATTTTTTCAATATGAATGTCGATATTTTCTTTTCGTGCCTTGTTAAATTTCTCAACGCGTGCGGCAACAGTTTCATTCTGCAAAACCGGAACAACCGAATAAATTCCATCGGCATTTTTTTCAAATGAAACCAGATTCTGCCTGATTTTATATTCCATCACCTTTTTAAAAGAATTATCAATCAGTTTTTTAAAATCCTCATCTTTTTCCGCTTTTGAAATCAGGACTCTTGCCGGACCAGAAATACGCTTTTCGCTGACCATAATCACATTCACCCCAGCCTCCAACGCTTTTACAGCCGCTTCCTCTGGCGGAAATCCGTTCAACGCAAGTGCGCCCATAAAAATATCGTCGCTAAAGACAATTCCCTCAAACCCAATTTTTCCACGCAAAATCTCCGAAACCCAGATTTTTGAAAAACACGCAGGCTTTTTCCCATCAACAGATTTTACACGTGCATGGCTCATCAATGTTCCTGCCGGCGCGCATCTGTTTATCTCAAAAAAAGGTGCAAGGCTTTCTTCAAGTTCTGCCCCAGAAAGCAAAATTTCAGGAAGCCCTGTATGAGGATCTGTGTTCGTATTTCCAGGAAAATGTTTTACAACCGTTCCAATTCCGTGGTTTTCGTACGCATTTACGCAGGCAGTTCCAAATTCCTTTACTTTTTTTAAATCACCAAAACTTCTTCCATTCAAAAAATGCCCATTTTCAGCGGTTTTTACCTCAATAACAGGAGCAATATTCATATCAAAGCCCAAATTTTTCATCTGTTCTGCCTGAGCCGAATAAATTTTGTATGCAGAATCAACATCCGCACGCAGAGCAATTTTTTCTGCGGAAGGAAGCGGTCCGTTCACAATTTTAAGCCGGTTCACAAGCCCACCTTCCTGATCAATCGCCAGAAACGGCGGAATAATACCATTTTTTACGCAGTATTTCTTTATTGAATCTGTAAATTTTATAATTCCATCTGGGGAATCCGCAAGATTATATCCAAAAAAAAGATAACCGCCCGGAACAAAATCCTTTTCAACAGGAACAAAAACCGTGTCGCCTTCAAGATTTTCTATAAAAAGCTGGCAAACTTTATCGTGCAACGAAACCGACAAAACATAATCTTCAAAAGCGGATTTTTTTTCTTTCTGCCCAGAGTTCAGTGCTTTGTAAATTTTTACAGAACTCTTCCGCATTTTCTTTTCTTTATTGTCCTGAACCCTGTCATTGATTCTTCCACATCCAGAAAACAAAAACAGGCAAAAAATAAAGAACAAAACATTTTTTTTCATAATTTTAATATAACACAAATGCCCCAAAATCTGAATTGCCTAACCAATCAAAAAACAATA
>CAVIQW010000021.1:6647-16174 GCA_963644915.1 Paratractidigestivibacter sp. | reverse complement strand
AACAGAAATTATTGTCCGTTCTTACGAATGTGACTCATACAGCCACGTAAACAATGCAGTTTATTTAAATTATCTTGAACATGCCCGGATGGATTTTCTTCACGCGGCAAAATTTGACTACAAGGGAATTGTCGCCGCCGGTTATTATCTTTACGTAACGCACATCGACATTCACTACAAAGGCTCGGCTTTTCTGGATGACAAACTTCTTGTTGAAACTTATCCTACAAAACTAAAGCACGTTATGGGCGAATTTCACCAGACAATCAAAAAAGAAGACGGAACCATCTGTGCCGAAGCCGACGTAACATGGGCTTCTGTAACAACAGACGGTCGCCCATCAAAGATTCCAGAAAATATGCTCGTTGACGGATTAAAACCGGACGAACAATAAATTCCAGAAAGTTTATTATTTAAGCAATGCCTCGATTTTTGCCGCAGCATCGTTCAAATATTCACTGCCAACGCTTTCCACATCGCCAGAGTCAACCGCCGCAGAGGTTGACTCTTCCATTGGAATTTTTGCCAAAACAGGAATATTAAAGCTTTCAGCAATTTTTTCGATATTGCTCTTTCCAAAAACGGTAATCGCCTTTCCACAGTCCGGACATTTTACGTAACTCATATTTTCAACAAGCCCAAGAATCGGGATGTTCATCATATTCGCCATTTTTACTGCTTTTTCAACAATAACACGCACAAGTTGCTGCGGTGAAGAAACAATGATTATTCCATCAACCGGCAGGCTCTGAAAAACCGTAAGAGGAACGTCCCCAGTTCCCGGCGGCATATCAACAAACATAAAGTCAACATCTTTCCAATTAACATCAGTCCAGAACTGCTTTACAGCCCCAGCAATGACCGGACCACGCCAAATTACAGGATCATTTTCATTTTCAAGCAAAAAATTCATTGACATAAGCTGAATTCCAGAATCCGTAACAACCGGGCTCAAAGAATTTCCGTCACTTTCGGCACGGTTCATGCCAACGCCAAAACTTTCCGGAATCGAAGGTCCAGTTATATCCGCATCAAGAATAGCTGTCTTAAATCCATCTTTATTCACTTTGCATGCAAGCAGACTGGTAACCAGCGATTTTCCAACGCCACCTTTACCGCTCACAATTCCTATGACTTTTTTTACCGAACTCCCCTCTCTTAGTTTTTCGTGCATATCACGACTTTTACAGTCCTGACCACATGAATCGCAGTTATGTCCGCATGATTCCGACATTTTGTTCCCCCAAAAAATTAATTCGCTGATTTTTTTGCACAAATATGTTTTCCGCTAAAATCAAAAAAGTCAGTTTCCTTTTTTCTAGGCACTGTATTCAGTTTTTTGATTAAAGCCTCAATTTCTTTTGAATTCAAAATATTTTCTTTTATAAAAACACTTTGCATAAGATGGGCAAGGTTTTTTGAGCCAGAAGGATCAAATCCCAACAGTTTTTTAAGACTATACTGAAGAAGCCGTCGGTCTCTGAACTCACCGATTCCGCAGTTACAAGTCCTTTCATAATCTTCGGCAATTTCTTTCCAGCTCGCGCCACAAAGAGCAGAAAAAACCGCAACCGTAACTCCAGTCCTATCAGAACCAAGACGGCAATGAATATAAAAAGGACCAGGATGTTCAAGCATAAAACGCGAAATTTTCTGAAGTGCGTTCAAATATTCCGCCGCATCCGAATGAAAATACACAAGATTATAATCAATATCAACGCAAAGCCTGTTGTTCTTCTTTTCCATATCTTCAATCATTTCAGAAGGAGTTTCTTCTGCCAAAGCTGAAACAGACTCATATCCGCACAAAGTGATGTCAGATTTAATTCCGTAAAGCTCCATTCCCTTGCGAACAAGACGGATTCTTTCGTTTTCCGTATCCATCCAGCCACGAGATTTTTTATAAGGATGATACCCCCGGAAAAGCGCCTTTGTTCCCGGTGCCCGCCTAAAATTTGCGATTTCCGAACGGCAAGCCGGACAATCAAGATCAAAATCATCCATCTCCTTAAAAATTCCAGGACGTTTTTTTAGTTTTTCAGCATCAGAAAGTTCGTATTCATTCAAAAGAATCAGCTTATTTCCCAGAAAAACGTTCGGTGTGTCCACCTTTTCAGCAAGAAGATGACAAGAATTTTCCGAAAGCCCAAAAAATTTAAACTCAGGATAACCCGAATTTCCTGGAACAAGAATATTTTCAAGATTTTTTTCAAGTACAAAAACTGTTTTTCCCTTTTCAGTTTTTTTTGACATCAGCCAATCTGAATCTCCAGTATTTAGCCAGCCATTAAAAGTTCCTGTAACATAAACCGACTCCGAATCCAGAAGCTCAGGATATTCATCTTTGCAGCAATAAAATTCAAATCTGTTTTTGTCAAATTTATATCCGTATTTTCTGCTATCCAACTGCATAAAAACCTCTGTTATTTTTTTGGACTGAATACCGAGTTTTTATAAATTTAAAAAAACGCTCCCGGCGGATTTTCATTCACATTAAAAACTCGAAATTAAGTCTATATATAAGTATAAACACGCTTTTAATATAAACCAACTAAAAAAAATAACTTTTTTTTTATTTTTTTTGATTTCAAGTATTGACCTTTTTTCTCCACTCATATATCATTCTAAACATCACGCGGGTGTAGCGAAGCTGGTTATCGCGCTGGCCTGTCACGCCGGAGATCACGGGTTCGAGCCCCGTCACTCGCGCCTAGCCTTCCAAACAAATGGAAGGCTTTTTTTTTTTATCGGGCAATAGCGCAGTTGGTAGCGCGCGACGTTCGGGACGTTGAGGACGCTGGTTCAAATCCAGTTTGCCCGAAAGTTTTTTTTACAAAATCCGTCTTGTTTTTCAAGATGGATTTTTTTTTATTTCAATCCCCTCAAGACCTGAAACACAACAAACGCGGTTCTTTTCTATTTTCCATAATCAAAAAACTTACATACAAAAAAAAATAAAAATAAAAAAAGCGGCATTCCTAAAAAAAAAAGAAACACCGCTTTTCGCATTTACCAGTTTTACAAATCAAAAAAAACGCCAAAAATTACGCCTGAAGAGCAGTAACAGCAACAGTATCAATAATTTCCTCAACATTGCAACCACGTGAAAGATCGTTCAAAGGCTTTGCAAACCCCTGACAAATCGGTCCAATTGCCTTCCATCCGCCCATTCGAGCGCAAATCTTGTAGCCTATGTTTCCTGCGTTAATATTCGGGAAAATCAATGTATTTGCGTGCCCGGCAACGTTACTTCCTGGAGCTTTTAGGCTACCAACCTCTGGAGCAACTGCGGCATCAAACTGGAATTCACCGTCAATCTCAAGTTCTGGAGCAGCCGCCTTTGCCAATCCAGTGGCTTTCTGAACTCTAGAAACTGTATCGTGGAACTTTGAATCATTCCCTGACCCCTTTGTAGAGAACGAAAGCATCGCAACTTTCGGCTCAATTCCACCAATATCTTTTGCTGTTTTTGCCGAAGCAATAGCAATGTCAGCAAGTTCTTCCGCACTAGGCTCAATATTTACAGCACAATCGCCAAAAACCGCAATTCCATCAGGAACATATTTATTTCCAGTCGGCGGAGCAACCATAATAAAGCAAGAAGAAACAGTCTTTATTCCAGGCGCAGTTTTTATAACCTGCAGTCCAGGACGAAGCGTATTTGCAGTAGAATGACACGCTCCAGAAACAAAACCGTCCGCATCGCCTGCCTTTAGAATCAAAGCGCCGTACATAGTAAAATCTTTCAGTGCGGCAGCCTTTGCAGCGGCAACATCAGCATATTCAGGAGCACCAGTTTTCTTGTTAATTTTTCCCTCTCTGGCCTTGTATAAAATTTCAGCATATTTATCAGCATTCTCGTCGCAATTAGGGTCAACAATCTTTACGCCTTCCATATCAAAGCCAAATTTCTCAATCTCAGCCTTGTTTCCAAGAAGAATAATTTTTGCAATTCCCAGCTTTACAATAGAAGAAGCCGCTTCAACAACGCGCACGTCCTCCCCCTCGCAAAGAACGATAGTTTTTCCAGCCGCCCTGGCCTTGTCCCGTAAATTTTTAATAAAATCCATACTAAACCTTCAAAAATAAAATTCACCCTATCAAGGTTCATCTAAAGATACTACCACAAAAACACTTTTACAACCTTAAAAAACAGATTTTTCCTTTTTTATTTTCCCATGGGCGGTCCGGCTCACGTCGGTTTCGATGAACTCAACCGCCGCGGCCGTCGTGCTTTCCACTGCAATTCGGCAAGCCTCATTTCCGCTTCAATCACTACCGCTAGCAAAACCAAAAACAAGTCCTTTCAGCCTGAAGTTTGGATATTGACACGCCCCCCCCCGAAACTAAACTAAAAAAATCAAATTTTCAGGAGATTTTATGAAAAACTTAACTTTCATTGCAGTTCTATCATCAGCTTGTGCAATCCTTTCAAGCTGTGCAACTGCCATCAAAACACCATCTGTAGAATTAACAAAAATCGAAGCAGAAGTTAATTCCAAGCCAACCATGGATTTCATCGGCTTCAAGATTGATTCAAACATTCTTTCTGCCACATCAAACGACAATGACGTTCTGTCAGAATTTGCACAGGCAAAAGTAATAAAGGACACAAAAAGCCTGCGTAACCTTGGCTTTAACCTTGAATCATCACGAATCGCAAAGGACAACTCATCTGCATATTTCGGAATTTATTCATTACAGGAACTGTCGATCTACAAAGGCTTCAACAGGTACGCAACATTTGTAGAAGTCGCACAAAACAAACTGATACTAGACGACAACTCAACTTCAAAAAAAGTTCTCGGTGGAATTGGTGGCGGTCTTCTAGGCGAAGGCATTATACTAACAATCTGCGGTATGGTCTGCAAAAATATGAATTTTGACGAAGACACATACTCAAATGCAAAAACACTGAACAACACATACGACACTCTTGGAGATATATACTTAGGAATAGGAATTACATCAGACATTTTTGGTATCCTAGGGCTAATCACCGCCTCAACACCAACAAAAACTGAACTCTTGTTCAAAGGAACATACAACATTTATGTCTACGACACACAGACAAACCAAATCATACGCAAAGAACCTCTTTATGTAGAAATGCACGACAAATTGGAAGGTTCATACGACTACGACGCACAAAGCACAAACGCAGTCAATGAATATATCTCAGCAAAAATCCACAACGCCCTACTTACAAAATATCAAGAAATCAACAGCTGGCTAAAAAACAGAGAATAAAAAAGCAAATCCCGCAGAAACCAAAACAATAAAATTTTTCTGCGGGATTTTATTTTTTCAATATAGACACATCAATCTTTTTTCATATATAATGGTAATTACGTTTATATGTATTTTGTGTTTCACGAACACGAGGAGGATAGTTGGCATACCAAGACAACAGAAACAACAACAAAGGACAAAGGATAAACGAAATGATCCGTGTCCGAGAGGTTCGTCTTATCGATGAAGAGGGCAACCAAAAAGGAATAGTCCCTACACTGGAAGCTCTTAAATTGGCTAAGGAAAAGGATCTTGATCTTGTTGAGGTGAGTCCAAATGCTAACCCACCAGTTTGTAAAATACTTGATTTTGGCAAGTACCGATTCGAGCAGGAAAAAAAGCTCCGAGAATCCAAGAAGAATCAGAAAGTACTAAAGTTAAAAGAAATCCGTATGCAGCCTAAGATTGGACCTGGAGATCTTGATACAAAAGCCAAGCATGTACAGGAATTTCTTGACGAGGGCGACAAGGTAAAAGTAACAATCCGTTTCCGCGGACGCGAACTTGCCCACACAGAACTCGGCTACGATGTCCTGAATGAAGTTTTGAAAAGGCTTACTTCAGCGTATGTTATGGAAAAACAGCCAGCAATGGATGGAAAAACAATGTCCATGACAATCTCAGCAAAAGCCAAATAAAAAAATTGAGGTAAATGAAATGCCTAAGATGAAGACAAAGAAGTCTGCTGCAAAACGTTACTCAACAACTGGCAGCGGAAAAATTAAGTACAAGAAACAGAACCTTCGTCATATTTTGACAAAGCGTTCACCAAAAAGAAAAAGACAGCTTCGTGAAACAGGAATCCTTGCTGAAGCTGACGCAAAGAAAATCCGTAAGCAGATGTTGCCATACGGTTAATGGAGTATAGAATATGTCAAGAGCAATAGACGGAACAAAAAGAAAGAATCGCCGTGTAAAAATCTTAAAACTTGCAAAAGGTTTTATCGGTGACAGAAAGTCAAACTATAAACCAGCAAAAGACGCTGTTGTAAAAGCGTTGAACCACGCTTACATCGACCGCCGCGACCGCAAGGGAAACTTCCGTGCATTATGGATTGCACGTATCAACGCAGCTGTACGAGATGAAGGCATGACATACTCACGCTTTATTGATGGTCTTTCAAAAGCTGGCATTACTTTGAACCGTAAGGCACTTTCAAATATGGCTATCGAAGATCCCGTAGCATTCAAGGCAGTTGTAGAAGCTGCAAAGAACGCTTTGAAAGCATAAGGAAATTCACTATGATTTCGCTTGATCAAATTTTGCTTCTTGAACAAAGAGTAGAAAGTGCTGTTGCAAAAATTGCACAGTTACAGGCTGAAAACGATGCTCTGCGCAGTAAATGCTCTGAGCTCACAAATGCGCTTTCCAGCAAGTCGGAGCAACTTTCAACTTTTGAATCAGATCAAAACAAGATTGAAAGCGGAATCTTAAAGGCACTTGACCGTTTAAATTCAATAGAAAATTCTGTACTGAAGGCAACTGGTCAAGTCGCTTCTTTTTCTTCCAATAATCAAAATCCTGCCCAGCAAGCACAAAACAATATTGCCCAGCAGATAAATCAGCAGAATTCAGTTACTGCAGAACAATTCCAGACACAGGAAAATATTTCAACACAAAAAGAGGTGTTTTCTGACCAGCAGGTTTTTATCCAGCCAGAACAGAACTCTTTTAATGAACAAAAACCGGTTCAGTTCAACACAATGCAGCCAGTTTTTCATGAAGAAGAAGCACAGCAGGTTCAGCAGAGCCAGCCAGAACAAAACCAGCAGATTATCCCTGAACAGACACCCACAGAAGACGAAAACGGTCAGTTCGATATTTTCTAATAAAATCTTATGGCAAAAGGCACTCTTCAAATAGATCTTTTAGGAACATCTTTTTCAATAAAAGCTGACGAAGACACTAGTTATCTTGAGCAAATTCTTGGCTATTACAAGAGAATTGTAAATCAAATTGAAGCAGGCGGTGCTTTATCAGATCCATTAAAAATTTCAATTCTTGCAGGAATAATGCTAAGCGACGAGCTTTACAAGGCAAAAGGTCGCTCATTGAAATTTCAGGCCGCACTAGAAAACAACACAACAGATGAAGAAGCCGACAGAATAACAAAAACGTTAATCGAAAAAATAGACAAGGTTTTAAAATGATTTCTGTTTTTATTGACGGCGACAACTGCCCCACTCTTGTCTTGATTTTTTTAATAAAATACTGCGAAACAAACAAACTGAAACTTAAAGTTGTTGCAAATAAAAAAATATGCAATCAGAACCAAAAATACGAGATGGTCGTATGCGAACAGACAAAGGACGCCGCCGACAACTACATTTTTAACAACGCAGACGAAAAAACTCTTGTTGTAACAAAAGATATCCTGCTTGCGGAACGGCTCGTAAAAAAAGACATTGTCACAATAAATGACCGTGGAACTATTTTTGACAAAAATAACATAAAGTATCGTTTGCAGGACAAAGAACTAAATTTTCAGCTTGCGGCACTTGGCTTTGGCGGAAAAAAAGGAAATAACTATAGCCTGCAAACACTCGAAAAATTCAAAACCTGCCTTGAAAAAGCGATGGCTACTCTTCTTCGTCGTGATAGTTGATAAGAATCTTTTCAACACGCTCGCGGACTTTCATAAACGCAAGAACTATTTCTGGGTCAAACTGAGTTCCAGAGCAACTCTGAATTTCAGCAAAAGCATCATCAATAGACCAGGCTTCCTTGTAGCATCTTTTATGGGAAAGTGCATCAAAAACATCTGCCACGGCAACAATTCTAGCGGCAAGCGGAATTTCTTCACCTTTTAAAGGTGTTGACTGTTCTACAGGTAATCCAATCTGAAACTTCGAATACTCACCGTCAAAATATTTTTTTCCAGGATAACCAGCTTCTCCACCATCAAAACGTTCGTGATGGCACAAAACCACATCCCGGCACATCGCATCAACATCTGTTTCAGGCGGATCAAAAAGCTGAGCACCAATGCAAGTATGTCCTTTTATTATCTGACGTTCCTCATCATTAAAACGTCCAGGCTTTTTTAAAATCAAATCAGAGATTCCAACCTTACCAATGTCATGGAATTTTGCGGCAATCTTTAAATTATCGCGGTAAGTATGGCGTATGTTTTCTGGAATATTTTTGTCAAATGCCCAGCGGTCGTAAATTTCAAGAGAAATGCTGGAAACTCGTTCTGTATGCAAAAATGTTTCTTTTGGATCGCGGAATTCCGACATCTTAAGCATTTTACGGTGATTTTCGCGGGTATTATACGCATGCTGTAATGCCCGAACAGCCGAAAGCGCAAAATGCTTTAAATAAGTGCCATCTTCTTCTGTAAATTTTACAACACATCCACTTTCATCAAGTTTATTTATAATCTGCAGAACTCCAAGCAGAACTCCGTTGTTCATTACAAGCGGAACCGTATAAATTGATTTTGTCCTGTAGTTCGTTGTCAAATCAGTCTGACTGTTAAATTTATACGGCTTTTCTTCTGGAATACTGTAAGCGTCATCTATTGAAAGAGTTTCTTTTGTGCTTGCAACATAACCTGCAATCGATGTCTTATTTATCGGAAAAGAGAAAAAAAGATACGGAAGTTTTTCACCCGGTGGCAACTCCTTTAACTGAGTGTCGTTCTGCGCATATTTTATTTTAAGTTTTTCGCCCTCTTTTGCATAAATTGAACCGGCATCCGCATTTATAATTTTTCTTGATTCAGTAAGAATTCTTTCAAGAAGAACATCAACGTCTTTTATCTCATCAAGTTTTAACTCAAGTTCTATAATTTTCTGAAGCTTGTTTTCTTTTTCAGCCATAATATTTCCACACCAAAAACTATATAAGTTTATATCAGATATTCAAAAAATTCAATATGTCGATTTTTCATCTTTTCTACTAATGATTGGTATGGTATAATCATACTGTTAATGAGTTTTAAATTTTTTTATGCAATAATATTTTTAACTTTTTTCATTTTTTCATGCAAGACGACTCCTAAAAATCAAGCCACAGAAGAACCCGAACGGATTACACTTCTTTTTGCAGGTGACATTATGGCGCACAGGCAAAATTTTAATATGAAAGAATACGACAAAATCTGGGAAAATATAAAACCTACAGTTTTAAAAGCCGATTTTTCTTTTGCAAACATTGAAGCACCTGTTGACGAAAATCTGCCTTTTTCAACGTACCCAAATTTCAATATGAATCAGTCTTATCCAAAAGC
>CAVIQW010000021.1:3243-6637 GCA_963644915.1 Paratractidigestivibacter sp. | reverse complement strand
CCACACAAACGACCAAGGACTTGAAGGAATTTTAGAAACGCGAAAATGGGGAGAAAAAACAGAGGAAATGACAAAAAATTCCGGGCGGCCGGTTTATTTTTGCGGAATCAACAAAACTCAAAATGAAAAGATTTCCTATAAAATAATTCAAAACGAAAAATGGAAAATTCTTTTTGTTGCTGTAACAGAGATTTTAAACCGCCCGAATTACCGTTCCTATCTGAATTATGTTGTGGCGAGCAAAAAAAACTGGGAAGAATTCACTGAATATCTCGTTCAGATTAGAAAAGAAAATCCGTGCGACATTATGGTTCTTGCAATTCATACTGATGAGCCGGAGTATATTCAGCCAGTTTCGCAGAAACGAAAAAATTACTATCACAAGCTTGCCTCTGAATGTGTTGACGTTGTCTGGACAAATCACCCTCACATTGTACGCGAGCGGGAATTTATTGGCGACAAAGAAACAAAACTTTTAAAAAATGTTATAATATATGGAAATGGAAATACTATCAGCGGTCAAAGATGGGACCCAGCTTTTGAAAATCCTGCAAACCCAAGGGATGACACTGGCGATGGAATGATGATGGAAATCGTGTTCCGAAAAGACAAGCAAAATCCTGAACCATATATTGAAAAAACTGAAACGTATTTTATTACAACATATATAAATACTGCCTGGGAATTTATTATCAGATTTTTGGACGATAATTTTATTCAATATTTGAATGACGTTGGACGTACAAAATGGGCGAATTATATTCAGGCTAGAAAAAAAATTACAGAAAACATCAAGGAAACAACGATATGGCAATAGACTACAAATCTCTTCCAGTTTATGAACAAAAAGAACGAATTCTAGAGGCGTTAAAAGACAATCAGGTTATAATAGTGCAAAGTCCAACTGGCTCTGGAAAAACTACGCAACTTCCTGTTATTCTGCACGAAGCAGGATATGATGCAGCAGGAATGATTGCTGTTACCCAACCACGCCGAATCGCCGCGCTAAGCGTAAGCGAATTTATCGCAAGGCAACTTGGAACAACCTTTCCAGGACTTGTCGGCTACAAAATGCGCTTTGAGGACAAAACAGACACAACCACAAAAATCAAGATTATGACGGATGGAATTCTTCTGCAGGAAATGAAACTCGATCCGTGGCTTAGCAAATATTCTGTAATTATGGTTGATGAGGCACATGAGCGCAGCCTGAATATTGATTTTGTACTTGGACTTTTAAAACGTGTGCTAGAAGCCCGAAAAGAATTCAAGGTTATTGTAAGTTCGGCAACAATAAATGCACAGTCATTCAGCAAATATTTTGGAAACTGCCCGATTGTAACAATTGAAACACAGACTTTTCCAGTAACAATGGTTTACGATCCGCCGGCAATAGCAGCAAGCACAATAAGCGAAACGGCAAGCACTGCACTTCTTACAAAAATATGCTCGACAGTTGAAAGAATCTTGGGAAACGACGATGACGGAGGAATTCTTATATTTCTTCCCGGAGAAAAAATCATAAAAGACTGTATGACAATGCTGGATAAGTCGTATTTTGCAAAAAAAATTCATACTTTGCCACTTTACGGCAGACTTTCAAAAGAAGATCAGGAACGTGTTTTTTTGCCGACACCAAAGGGAAAGAAAAAAGTAATAATTTCAACAAACATTGCGGAAACTTCTGTAACCATTTCTGATATAACTTACGTTATTGACTCGGGGTTGTCAAAACTGAACTTTTACAATCCGCACACATTTACTTCAAGTCTGGTGGAAACTCAGGTAAGCAAGGCGAGCTGCAATCAGCGCAGAGGACGAGCAGGAAGAACTCAACCGGGAACTTGCTACAGACTTTATCAAAAAAAAGATTTTGAAACCCGACCAACGTACACAACTGAAGAAATTTATCGCACAGATTTAAGTGAAGTAATCCTTCAAATGGCAGATTTGGGAATAACAGATTTTACAGGCTTTGACTTTATTTCTCCACCAGGAACAGAAAATATCCACGGTGCGGTTGAAACTTTAAATATGCTAGGTGCCCTAGATGCGGACAATTCTCTTTCTGCAATTGGAAAATTGATGGTCGCATTTCCAGTTGAGCCAAGAATCAGCAGAATTATTGTTGAATCAATCATGCATTATCCGAACGTTCTGGAAGAAGTTCTTGTTGCGGCATCGTTTCTTAGCACAAACAATCCATTTATGCTTCCACCCGGAGAAGAAATGGAGGCACGACGGGCACATCATGCGTTCAGAGATGTGCAGGGAGATTTTGTAAGTTACCTGAACCTTTTTAATGCTTGGCTAAAATGCGATGACAACACAAAAAAAGAAAAATTCTGCAAAAAAAACTATCTTGATGAACGAATCATGCGAGAAATTGAAAATATTGACATCCAGTTGAAAGACATAATTTCTCATCTTAATATTCCGGTTCTTGCCGGGGGAAGCAAGTCCGACTACCTTGCCTGCATTGGCTGCGGAATGATTCAGTTTGTCTGCATAAGAAAAAAACGAGAATGTTATCAATCTTTAACAGCCGACAACATTTTTATCCATCCAGGTTCGGTAATGTTCAAGCAAGATCCGCTTTATATTGTTGCTGGTGAAATTGTGCGAACAAGCAGAATGTATGCAATGAGCGTTTCTCCGCTTACAAAGTCAATTTTGGCGCAAATTTCACCTGACCTTTTAAAGCGGCTAGAAAACATACGCTCAAAAAAGACTCTTGAAATTCAGGCTGATGAATACGAGATGCATATTTCAAAAAAGCAACGTGAACGCGAAAACAAAAAGTCTGAGGAAAAACCAGAAAATACAGTAAGTTTTGGCGGTGAAGTTTTTACCGTAAAAGTCAAAAAAGGCAAAAAACAGGCTGAACTTTTATTCGATAAATTTGTGCAGGCGGCAAAAAACGAGGAAAATTCTGAAAAAACAAGGGCGTTCGGTCCGCTTCTGTGCAAAATTGTATTTTCAAATGGATTTACGCTTCTTGAAAATGAAAAACTTACAACGGCAATAAAACTTGCAAAAAAATCTAATATTGCGCCGATTTCTGAAAAAGACTGGAACCGCAAGATGAACGTAAACCTTTCTGATGAAAATGCTGGCGAAAAAATAACCGAAGCCTGCCAGAATATCTTAAAAGTTACAGTTGCAAAGCAAAAAAGCAAAGAATACGGTTTTATCTGCCTTTTTACGGACGGAAAAGGAACTTTCTGGAACAAAGTTTCGCGCGGACTTCCGACAGCAATAAATGAAAGCCTTTCTTCTCTGGAAACGCTTGCTGATGTTGAAAATGTTTTTACCGAGGAACAAAAACAAAAAATCAACAAGGTCTACGGAATGTTGAACGAACTTTCAAAATAAAACTTAAACTATTTTGCGT
>CAVIQW010000021.1:0-3233 GCA_963644915.1 Paratractidigestivibacter sp. | reverse complement strand
TTGCGTCGGCAGAATTATTTTCTGGTTCAGATTTTTTTGCCGGCGCAACTTTTTCTGTTGATTTATTTTCTTTCTCATTCAATGATTCTGATTTTTTTGACTCAAAATCTTCGTCTTCCATTCCAAGAAGTTTTCTAGCCCGCTTTCTGTTCGCTGAATTCTTTTTGTCCTCCGCAAGTGTTTTTACCGCAGATTTTACAGTTTCGTAGCGGCTGGCCTTGTACATATCAAGACCTAAAGCCGCAAGCTGAGCATCCTTTGACTGAACAAAAAGAACTGCAACTTCTGCAAACGCAGGTTTCATATATTTTGCCATAACTTTTCCAAGCGAATATTTTAAGGATTTTCTTGCAGGGTCATCCACAATTGCTTTTGCAAGTTCTGCAATTTCGTTTGTTCCAGAATTATTTCCGCTTTTTAGCAACGCCTCTGCAGCCATCAGCTTTGCCGAGTCTGAAACTTTTTTGTCAGTGATTTGCTTTACAAGAAATTCATTTCCTTTTTTTGTATCAAATTCCGCAATAACTGGATAACATTGTTTTTTTACGGAAGCCTCTGAATCATTTTTTGCACGGTAAATAAGAAAATCCATAGCATCTTTCATCTGCATTTCTTTTACAGCTTTTACAGCCTGAATTCTAACTTTTACGTGGTCATCGCGGATTGCCTGAATAATTGTTGCCTTTGCCTTTTTTGAATCTGGAAAATTCTGAAGTCCCTTAATGCAGTATTCACGCATATTCGGGTCATCGGTTTCAAAAAGTTCTACCAAGACCGGAATAGCCTCATCTTTTTTCATATTTCCAAGCGCTTCGGCCGCATACATCCGGACAAAACTGTTTTCGTCCTCATCCTGCGCAATTTTCATAACAGAATCAAAAGTTTCAACTGCATTCATCTGCCCTAAAGTACGCATAAGTGCCTGCCGTTGTGCGGTTTCAAGGTCGTCTCGCTCAAGGAATTTTGCAAGGTACAACGATTCTTTTGCTCCGCCAGTTTTTCCAAGAGCCGAAAGAGCCGCTGTAAAATACTTTTCTTCGTCAGCATCGATAAGTTTTATAAGAGCCGGTGCCGCAGCCTTACACTTTACTTCCGAAACGTAATTCATACATTCCTGAACAAGAGCAAGCGGAGTATCATAAGGGTCGTCTATAATTTCCACCGCATAGGAAGAAAGGCACGGATCATTCTGGCGTGCAAAATAACCAAGAATTTTTTTGCGCACATCATTGCTTGCAGTTGTCTGGAACAAATCGTACAATGCATCGCTATAACGAGGATCATCTTCTTCAACAATTTTATCAACAACTGAATTTATTTCAGAAGGAGTTCCGAACGATAGCGTCATTGAATTTGTTTCAAATTCAGAGCCGTCCTCGTCTTTTTGTTGAATTTCCTTTAATTTTTCCGGGTCTGGTTGCTTTGGACGCATTTCAGAAGGAATCTCAACCACAATTGAAGCAATATCATCGCCATATTCGTCTGATTCAAAAGAATTTTCAGAAATAACAGTATGGTCTTGCCCAACAGAATCCTGCTCTACAGAATCTGGAACTACAAAATCTGGCTCGTCAAAATCTTCCACCGCCGAAATTTCATCTGAAACAGAAACTTCCGGCTCTTCTGTTATTTCAACGCTTTGAGCAGAAACAAAAACTTCGCCTGCAAAGAATAAAAAAATCAACGCAAAAAAAAGATTTTTATTTAAAACGGATTTTAATTTTTTCACTGAATATCTCCCCTTTTGTAACGTGCCAGAAAATCCTTTTTGTACTCTTCAAAACGGTCATTGTCAATTGCGGTACGGATTTCTTCCATCATATTGTGCAGGAAATAAAGATTGTGGTAACTTGCAAGAATTGAACTTAAAATTTCCTGTTCCTTAAAAAGATGCCTAAGGTAGGCTCGGCTGTAGGTGCGGCAAACTTTACAGTTACATTCTGAATCAACCGGTTTAAAATCATGCTTGTATCGTTCCTGTTTTATTGAAAGCTGACCGTCATGCGTAAAATATGCGCCATTTCTAGCGTTTCTTGTAGGCAAAACGCAATCAAACATATCAACTCCGTCAGAAACCGCCTCTAAAATATACTCTGGAGTTCCAATTCCCATAACGTAGACAGGTTTTTCTTCTGGCAAAAACTGCATCGTATGCTTTAAAAAATCCGCAAAAACTTCAGAAGGCTCACCAACGCTAAGTCCACCGATTGCAATTCCCGGTAAATCAAGGCTTGAAACAAATTCCGCGCTTTTCTTACGTAAATCCTCAAAAAAATTTCCTTGAACGATTGGAAACAGAACTCCCTTATAACCACTTTCTTGCGCCAAAAGCCACTGTTTTTTTGCCCGCTCCGCCCATGCACTTGTTACCTGCAAAGCGTGTTCAGCTTCTTTTCGTTCAACTCCGTAGCCAGAACAAACATCAAGCTGCATCTGAATATCTGAATTAAATTTCACCTGAGTTTCAACAACATTTTCAGGCGTAAAAAGATGATAACTTCCGTCAAGGTGACTTTGAAATTTAACCCCCTCAGGATTGATTTTACGCAAAGAAGAAAGACTAAAAACCTGAAATCCGCCCGAATCTGTAAGAAAATTTTTTTCAAACTTTGAAAAACCGTGCAAACCACCAGCTTCTTGAATCAAATCTGCTCCAGGCCGCAAAAAAAGATGATATGTGTTCGCAAGAATTATCTCAAAACCGATTTCTTCAAGGTCATCTTTTGTAATTGCTTTTACAGTTGCACTAGTACCAACAGGCATAAAAACAGGAGTCCGAACAGTTCCGTGAGGAAGTTCCAACAACCCGTTTCTTGCCTGACCATCCTTGCTTTTATGCAAAACATTAAAAATTTTCATAATAACCTCAAAAAAATATCATTTATAAAAAAACGCAATTTAAGTCCGTGCATAATAAAGCAGAACAAAACTTATCACTATAAAAAGAAAAACTGGAAACCACGCGCCCATAAAAGGCGAAATATATCCGCCGGCGGCAAGAATCATTGTAATCATCTGCGTTACATAAAATAAAACAGCGGCGACAACAGAAAGTGACAAACTTATCAAAAGAACATTTTTACGCGATTTTCCAGAAATTCCAATCGAAAGAAATACAACGATAAAAACGACAGAAGGAAAGGCGAATTTCTTGTAATATTCAGAAAGTTCTTCCTGATAAGGCAAACCAGCCCTTTTTAAATGTTCAATATAACTTTTTGCCTGTTTTACAT
>CAVIQW010000020.1:0-39192 GCA_963644915.1 Paratractidigestivibacter sp. | reverse complement strand
CGTGCGTAAACGACCTGCCAAAACAACTCCCGGCAGAAGCACTCGAAAAAAAACCTCTTGAAGATGTTGTAAAAGAATGGCAGACAAACCAGAACACAAAATCTCCAAAACTTTACTGTATTCTTATGCCACGGGATATTCCTGCCCTGTTGATTCCTGAATGTGTTCCCATAAATTTTGTTACTCGGGATGCAATGGCAAAAATCCGGAATATGTTAAAAAAGGATGAATACCACGATTATTTTCAGAAAAAAGTACGCGTTGCAAATCCCAGCAAGGAAATAGCAAGCCAGGCGTTCTTTACAAAATTTCTTCAGCACCCAGACACTTCTGACCAGACTTTTGATTTTTCGGGCGACGCTTTTTACTTTTGGAATCAACTCTGTTATTTTATCCGTCTGGATTTTGAAAAAATAAAGGACAGAACAACAGAAGACACAAATGTTCTGCAGGCAGTAGCCGTTTCCGAAGTGTGGATGATGTCCTTAAAAGAAAAAGCATCCAAACAGCAAAACAAAGAGAATGCCTTGAATGAACTCAGGTCTGCCCTTGCTCGACCTCCTTATTTCTTTTCAATGGAAAGCATTCTAAAGTTAAAAGATTCAAAAGGCGCATTGCTTTATGGTCAATATGACGAAGAAGATTTAAAGGATTTTCTTCAGAAAATTACAACCGAATGTGAAAACAACGAGCTACCTCAGGTTCTTGTGTTCAAAATTGAAACCGGGGCAAGATATTTCATCTACAAGAACAAGGTTTTCCAGCTTGTAATCAGGCTTGCAAACGAGGCTCATGATACAATTGAAAAACATCTTACAGACAAATGGTTTAAAATCCTAAGCAACTATGAAAAACTTCCAGAAATGCGCAGCGAAAAAGATTTTGAAAACTGCCTAAAAAAGGAAATCCACGACCTTTCGCCAGTTCTTTACGCACTGCTGAACGCAAATTTCCTTACAATGCTGAACTACGAAGTTGACCATACCAACGCAGAACCGTCGTTCCATATTTTTTCAGGCGGAAAACTCGTTCCATATTCAGAACTTCTTATGCTAAAAAATTCATCCATACTTGCAAATGCAAAGACGATGCTTCCGTTCTGGTACACAATCCCAATAATTTCATGGCTCGCAAGTCTTTTTTCAAGAAAAAAGCAGAAACCTGCACAGAGCAAGACTGTTCAAAAAGAATTTACCGCAGACGATATTCCTGATGACGAAGAAATCCAGAAGCCTTCAAAATCGATGACAAAAAAAGAGGCAATTCAGGCCGCCGCAAAAAATATTGCTGATGAACTAGTTCCGTCTGGCTCAACGCTTGACAGGGAACTTGATTCGTATGAAAAAATTTGGAACAAGATGATTACAAAGGAAGCGCACACAAGCCTTTCAGAAGATGTAAACTGCCTTATCCGCGATTACACAAGAAAAATCATGCGGACAATCTCGGCAAGCACTTTTGACGAAAGCAGATTACATTCACTTGCGGAAGGGCTTGTAAAAACTCCAAATATGCAAAAACTCAAAGAGGAAGAAGCCCTAACAATATACGTTGAACTTTATATTCTTCGACTTCTTTCAAATGGGTAAAAATAATTAATTAAATTTCAATTTTTTTTGTGATTCATTTCTTATTTTGAAAAAAAATCGCTATATATAAGTGACGGTTAAAACAGCCGTTGCTTTTTATAGCCGGCAAAAAGCAAATTGCATTCAAAATGAGGTATTTTTATGAATCAACTGAACTCTTTAATTATTGAAGGAAATGTAACTCGCGAAGCAGATTTCAAGGAAACTGCGAATGGTCACAAAATATGCAACATTCCTGTTGCGGTAAACCGTTTTTACAAAAATGCGGACGGTGAAGGTGTGAACGAGGTTTCATTCTTCAACATTGAAACTTTCGGAAAAATGGCCGAAGCCTGCCAGAAAAACTGTGAAAAAGGCAGAGGTGTCAGGGTTGTTGGACGACTAAAGCAGAGCCGATGGACAAACAGCGAAGGCAAGACAGCCAGCAGAATTTCAATCATTGCAGAGCATATTGAATTTAAAAAACGCCTTATAACCGGAACAACCGAATCTTCCTCTGAAACAGCAAACTTTTCAGAACAAAGCCTTGAGGCAATGAAAGAAGCAAATCAAGCTGCTGCTTCAGAAGAAATTCAGAAACAAATTCCAGAAGAAGCAATGACTTTTTAAGTTTAATAAAGGGTATGCCTAAAATGACGTTTTGAACTTTTTAGACAGACCTTTTTCCGTTCTGTTTTTTTGCGCCAGCACGAACAACTCCGCCACGTTTATTAGGCTTACGATTACCTCCCTTTTTCTGAGCCAATCTTGCGGCGGCGGCACGTTCGTTGCTGGCCTTATACTCTTCCATCTGCAAAGGATCATAAAAACCGTCTTTCCAGTTAAAACGATTCACTTCCGGGAACGGTTGTTTTTTGAACAACGAACTGCTGACATTCTTTATCTGACCTTTTGAAAGTTTTGTCTTTGAAAAATCCACCAGAATTTTTTTAAATCCTGCCTGAGAAAGGAATTCCGTCTTATCAAGCAAAGAAAAAGGAAGTTCCGGCATTACAAATGAACCATCATCAGAAGAAACTACCTTGAACATTCCGTCTTCTTTGTCAGAAAAATAAGTGAATCCATAATCTTCCGGAAGCTTAAATCTTATTCTAAAAAGTGCCGGATAAGCAAAAACTGGAACAAGAACCCTAGAACGAACGTTCAAATCGTACGTCGCCTCAAGATTTTTTCTAGAATCTTCGTATGGCATTATAAATGCGCCAATATCTTGATTTTCAAAGAAAGAAACCGCCCATCTGTTAAACGTATAAAGGTAAGGACCAGCAATTATATGGACTTTTTTTCCTTTTAACATCTGAATCTGGGCAATATTATTTACAACAAAACTTGAATAACCTTTTTCAATAAGAGTTTCTAAATCAGCACGAAGTTCTTCTTCTTTTGAAGCAGGGCAATAAGGATCAAGAGAAATAAAAATCGCTTTCTTTGAAATCGGAAGAACAGTTTTTCCATTCAGCAAGTCATATTTTGTGTCGCAGGTAAATTCTATGATAAGTCGGACCGGGTGCAACGCCTGAGCCAAGAAAACATCGTCAATTGTAGAAACCTGAACATAAATTCCCTCAGGAAAATACGAAAGTTCCCTGCCCTCAACTGGAGTAACATCAAGGAACGGAAGTTTTTCATCCGCCGGCTGTTTTCTGAATTTGCTTAAATCACCAGGTAAAACTCTTGAATACCGTTTTGACATTGATTTTATCTGCAAAAGATAAACACTGTCACCAATTCTATGGCTAAGAGGAATATCTATCCATCGGTTTCCGTCATCATCAATCTCTACACTGCGGACTTTGTGGCTTGTTCTTCCAGAATCATCTTTACTGTGCAAACGAATTGAATCGCCTGGGTCAGGATCGTAATTTCCGCCAGTAAGCATTGCCATCTGAATCTTTAAGCTTGCCGGATCTGCATCTGGAGCCGCATTTTTTTTGACTTCTTCAATAAGACCGTCAGGCGCTTTTCTTACGCGAGAAACAGTTCCAAGGTAAATTCCTGTTCCCCCAGCCTGATTCGGATTTAAAATTTTTGAACCGGCATTTTCAACACCATCTTTTACATCTTTAAAACCGTACCAGTAAGTTGTCTTTGAGCGGGCAAAATCAGAGGCCAACATTCGCTTTCCAGTTGCAATTGCACCTTTTTTGTCCTCTTTATAATGGTCGATTACATAGCGGTAGGCCGCAACAACGCTTCCTACATATTCAGCACTCTTCATACGACCTTCAATTTTAAAAGAATTGATACCCAAATCGCAAAGTTCTGGAATCTGTTCAATAAGCTGCAAATCACAAGGAGAAAAATAATATCCCTGTTTAATTCCTTCTGGATATTCGGCAGTATAATAACGGCGGCAAGCCTGAGCACACATTCCGCGGTTCGCAGATTTTCCACCCAAAAAACTGGAAAACAGGCAAAGCCCTGATTCACTTACGCAAAGCGCACCGTGAACAAACATTTCAATTTCTGCTTTTGTGTGTTCCTTTATATATTTTATTTCTTCAAGCCCAAGTTCTCGGGCAACTACAACGCGCTTTAAACCTTCTTCGTACAAAAGATTTGCCGCCGCCGCGCTTTCAACATTCATCTGAGTAGAAGCGTGAAGTTCTAAATTTGGGAAAAATTCCTGGCACATACGAACAATTCCCAAATCCTGAACAATTAGCCCATCCGGATGGATTCTGTCAAGATATGCCAAGAACCTGTAAAGACGCTCTGTTTCTTTTTCCTCGCAAACAGTGTTTACAGTAACATAAACTTTTTTTCCAAGACGATGGACTGCTCCCACAGCGGCTTCAAACTGATTCCACGCAAAATTTGAAGTTCTAAGCCTTGCATTAAATGATTTCAATCCAAGATATACAGCGTCAGCGCCTTCGCCAATGGCGGCATCCAATGATTCAATATTACCCGCAGGTGCTAATAATTCACACATAACGAATAATTTAACACAGAAAAGACATCAAGTCCATATTATAAAATCAACACAAAGAAGGAGGTTTTTGTTCAAAAAAAATTATGTTCGTCTAATAAACAACTTCACCTGGAGTTTCTTTACTGGTTGCTGTCATCCGCCAACTTTCCGCAGCACATTCCTCTGCAATACGCTCAATGGACTTGCTTGCTGTCAATTTACTGAACCTTACCGCACCTTCAACGCCAGAATTATTCCACTTTCCGGATTCAAAAGCAATTTTCGCCGCATTTTTCATTTCATCAGATTTCCACTCAAGAACAGATTCATCCGCATAGCAAACGCAGTCAATAACTGTGCCGTTTCCTGAATTCCTAAGCAAAATAACATCCATCTCATCGCCTAGCCGGGCACTTTCATTTTCCGCCCACAAGTCTCTCGCATTATCGCTGGAATACTTCGATTTTGACAAAGACAAATCAGAACCAAGTTCATTCACCGCAGATTCATCCTTTTTCCTCAAATGAACAATAATTATCTCCCCACGAAAAACATCCAGTACAGGAAAAACGTATTTTTTCTCCTCACCGTCATAAGCACTGTAAAGCTCAAGTCCCGAAAGATTTCCATCGCTCAAAATCCTTAACTCAATAAACTCGCATTTATAATATTTTCCAGAAGAATTTGTTCCGCTCGTATATTTCGGATGAATTTCCGTAATCTCAACATCAGGAATTCTTCCATTAAACCCCAGCAAAGGCAAACTGAACGTCAATGAATTTCCGATTTTATCTGAAACTTCACCATAAAGACTATATTTTTCACCAACCTGTAGATTCTCAGAAAAAACAACATCAACAAGACACAGGCACTTTTCACTTTCCGAACTTTCAACGTTAACTTTTTCCACAGAAACCGCTGGATTTAAACTAAAACCTTTGAATTCGACTTTCTGGTCAAAAACAATACGTGCCGAATTTTCACCAGTAACATAAAAATCTTCAATTTTCGGACAAGAATAACTGTCATCGACAATAATAATCCCCTCTTCCGTAGCCCTGCAAGAAATCGGACCGCACACAAACAAGACAACAGCAGAAATTAAAACCGTCTTTAGCAAAACACAAACAAACTCAGGAACTTCAACCTTTTTTTTGAACATAAAACCTCCAGAAAAAGAACCTGCTCTTTCAAGATTCGCCCATCCACGAAGAAAACAACTTTTCCCAGAATTCTTTTTCATAATGTTTATCGCAAAAAAAAACTAAAAACGGAAATGAATCACAAATTTTTTGAAAAAAAAATCCACTGGAATCAACGAAACCAGTGGAAGGAGGTAAAATATGACAAAAATATCATTTTGAAACAGTTTTGCGTTTCAAAGATTATTTGGCATCCATGTAAAGATTTTCACTTTCAGAAACATCCAAAATTTCTTCCGAAGAGTCAACAACACTTTCATCACCAACTTCTTCTGAATCTGAACCCGAAATTTCATCAGTTTTTTCAGGTTCTGCAAGATTTGTAAAGAAATCATCGTTCAACCTTGCAGTTTCAATCATATAACGAATATTAATTCCAGTCTTGTCTTCCATTGTCTTTTCAACAATAAAAACAAGATTTTTTCCAGTTTTATCGCATACAATTCGTTCAATCTTATAATTTTTTACGCCTTTTCTTGTAATTCCAGGATTCCCAATTGTCTGACTTGCAAGCACAGTTCCCTTTGAATCCTGTTTTTCAAGGTTTATGTAAAAAGAAGATTTTACGCCAAGCCCCTCACCAAAAACAGAAGGAACAAGCGTAACTTTATAATAAGCCTGGTCATTGCTTACAGAACTGATAAAATCCTTAAATTCAATTTTATCCGTTCCAGACTTTTTTTCTTCCTCGCGGATATACAAAATCTGATTCGGTGCATTTTGAACGCAGTTATATTTTTTTATTGAAAGATAATTTTTTCCTGCAAGCGACTCATACACTTCTTTTCCAGTTTTATCAAATGTAACAGCAGAAGGCTTAACCTTATAAACCTCATTGTCAACATAATCATTTTTTAGAACATCGATTGTGTAAATTTCAGCCCAGCCTTGAAATTTCTTGTCAATTCTTCCGTATTGACCAAAAATATAATAATTTCCATCTGCAGAAAAACCATTGTCAACAAGAACCGCAGAATCGCCGGCAAAAGAAGCAAACGCCGCAAAAAATCCAAGCATCCCACAAACTATTAACTTTTTCATAGTTCCCCCAAGAAAAGCTGCCATAAAATCAACATTTCTAAAATTCTCTACATATTGATTTTCGGTATTTAAAGACAAGTCTTTACTAATATTTGCTTAAAGGTTAATATTTTTTCAGATGAAAATAAAAACTCGAAACATAATTTTTACAGGTCTGATGTTCATTTCTCTTCTTACACTCGTAGGATACGGAATTTTTTTTGGAATAAAACTTCACACAACAGGAATTTCTTTGCCACAAAATATTCCAGATTCTTATCCAAAAGGATTTTTTCTTACGGAATGTAACATTTATGCGGTGGTTGCAAGCATTTTTCTTCTATTGCTATATGATTTTGCATTTCTTGTCTTTATAAATGTTGAATTTGAAAAAACCCAGTCAACGGAAATAATTTATTTTGTAATGTTTATGTTCGCCGTTTTTATGGAACATCACCGTCTTATGACTCCATTTTTGAATTTATGGGAAAATTCCAGTAGCCTTGAAATTTTTGTAACAAACACATTAATTTTCGGAAGAACAGTCGCTCCTTTAAGCCTGCTTTTTTCAGTAATCTACAGCAATTCAGAAAGCCGACAGTACACCGAGCAGACTTTAATTGGGATTATCGTTTTTTCGCTTTTTATAGCACAACTAGTTCCTGTAAACACAAATCTTTCTCTTCCAATCGGAGCTTTTAGAATCGGTTTTGGAAAAATGATTTATTTTATGCTGATGATTGTCTTTATTGTAGCAATGATTTCCCAGTTTATAAAAAAGACTTTAACCCACAGCAATCCAAAACTTCTTGTAAGCTTTATTCTTTTGATTACAGGATATTTTATACTGATTCAGTCTTTCAGCATCCTTACAACAATACTTGGAACTATTCCGCTTTATGTTGGAACTTACAATTATCTAAGGGCACTGCACAGCCAATACCTGTGGAATTAATCTACAGGTTGCCAACTAAAAAAGAAGATATTGTGCAAGTCCACCAATTACAACTGGAATTACAATGTTATCAAAATCTGTCAGAGGAATAATTTCAACAACCATTGCAACAAACGCAAGAATAAAAGAAACAAGGACATTTTTTCCTACGCAGAACGAAGAAACAAAAACCGCATAAAAACACGCAAGGCTTCCGGCGGCAGTTTTTCCTTTTGTGAACGGAATATGGATTCTGCCGATAAGTTTCCCAACAAGACTTGCAAGACCATCTCCAAAAGCAAGCGCATAAATTCCGATTCTAGCGGATTCAGGCTTCCACAAAACCGCAGCGGCAATTATTCCAGCAACTAAAGTTACAGGACCAAGGACGAACTTATTTTCATCCCTTTTTCTTGCGGCAATTGAAGTAATCTTTGAAACAACAGGAACATTTATCCCCTTTAATCTTACAAATTCCGTAAAAGAATAAAAAAGCACCACGATGACCAAAAGCACAAGAACCGGTTTATATGCAAAACCCAGCAATGTCGGAATAAATGCACTGCACAAATGAATCGATTTTCTAAATACTTCCTTAAAAATGCTGATTCTATACTGTTTTACTAAAATTCCATTCTGAAAATCAATGTCGTTCATTGGCTCAATCCTTTTTCAATAGTCAATGTCCGTGGCAATTCAGTGTAAATTGCAGGCTCAAATTCTGGCATAGGATTTGTGACATATTTAAAGTTCTGCTCCGCAAGATTGCTTCCTCCCAGCCGAACCATAGTATTCTGGTTTCGTGTAAGTGCATCCCACGCACGCATAGAATTCTGAAATTCCACCATAGACCTTGCATTCATTGCACTGCTTCCAGTTCGCTTTGCAAGCTGGTACAAAGTAACGCCCAAATTGTTGGAAGCCTTTAAATATGTTTCAACAAGCTCGTTGTCATCTTTTTTAGACTGAGGGAAAAGTCGACCGTGCTGTTCGCGGTAATTGTCAATTTGTTCAATAAGTCGCTCGTAGTATCCTTCCGCCGCAAAATTATCATTTCTCAAAGAAAGTGTGTTTCCCATCGCAAGCAAAAGGCTATGGTCATCCGCATAATCTTCGGCAGTTTTCATAAAAGAGCCGATTGCCTCTGAATAATTTTTTCTTGAATACTGGATGTACCCGATTTTATAGCGGATTTTTCCATTATCAAAATCTGTGTTCACCGCATCCTGATAGTTTTGCAACGCATTTTCATAGTTCCCAGAAATAAAATATTCAATATCGCCCATATCAGCATAAAGTTTTCCAATTTTTGAGTTGCCTTCAAGCCCGCTAGAAATATTTGCATTTGTAAAAAGCGTAATTCCGTCCGTAAAGGATTCCATAGCCTTTAAATACTCTTTTTCATCTGTGTAAATTTCACCCAAAAGACGATATGAATCTATATTTTTATAATAATCTTTCTTTTTAACAATATTTGCCTTGTCAAAGAATAAAATTGACTGCCTCAAAGTTTTTTCTGCATTTTCAGAGTTATTTGTATTTATATAATAACGCCCAAGATTGTAATATGCAGTCGGATTTTTAGCATCAGACTGAACAGCACGCACAAGCATTTTTTTTACATCTTCAATTTTTGTACGCAGATATTCATCCGAAGGAGGAAGAGTACCGTAGAGTTTATCAAGACAGTATCCGCTAAGTTCAGTCCAATCCTGAGGTTCAAGTGATTTTGGCCGTGGAAAGAACCTTTCCTTTAAATTCAGGACTTCCTTTAAATTATCAGTGCGGATGTAATAACGCATCATACGTCCCATATATTTGTCGGTCTGACCGTAAAGCTGCACAAGTTCAGAATAACGCTTTAGGGCCTCATCGTATTTTTCTGGATTTTTTTCATCCGCCCATTCAAGATAGTTGTCACCAAGCATTAAAATTCCGTCAGCATCATTTATATGGTGGTCAAGCACATCTCGCAAAAGAATTTCTTCTGCCTTCTCGTAATTCGCAAGTTCTTTTGTTTCCATTTCTGCGTATTCAAGACCAGCAGTTTTATCAAAATTAAAACAATAAAGAATATTTTTATACATCTGTTCCGCACGGATAAACTGTTTGTGATTTCTGTAACCGTGCGCATATCTAAAGAACCATTTTTTTATAAGCTGATACTTTGTCGCCTCTGAAAATTTTGTTTCAGACTGAGGAAAGTTCTCTGATTCCAAAAGTTTGTATCCCTGACTGTACAAAGAAGCGGCACGTGCCGGTCGATAAATAAAATATCTTGCAAACTGAAACATAAAAAAGCAGACAACAAGGGCCGCAAAAGAAATAATTGCTCCAGGAATAATCTTGTTGCTAAGCTGATACTGAAAAGACGATTTATACGCCTCATATTCCTCGGCTGTACGACGCTCAAAATCACGTGGAACAGGAATCGCAATATCGAGCATTTTTTCTAATTCAGAAGCAAGCTGCCGTGCAGAAACTTTTTTTAAAACTTTCTGGATAATTTCAAATTCAGCCTCATCTGTAAACTCATTTTTTACAATAAGCTCTTCAACCGCCATACGAACATTTAGCGGATATGCAGAAAGGTTCTTGACAAATTTTTCGTATTGTTCGTCAGACAAAGTGTTTGGAGGAAGTTCCCCCTCTGATTCTTTAGGAACTTTTTCAGTATTAGAAACTTTGAATTTGCCATTTTTATTTACTTCAACGGTCTGAACATCAGAAAAACCAGGAATTTCAAAATCACTGCTTTCTGAAGAAAAGTCGCTGGAATTTCCCAGTTCAAAATTTCCTTTTTCAAGTGCGCTGTCAGTATCCGGAATTCCAAAATCAAGTCCTTCCATTTCTGAAGTATCAAATTTTTCAGTCGGAACTTGCTCCTGAAATCCATCACCCGAATCTTCAGAATCAGAATCTGTATCGTTCAAATCAAAGTTAAAATCTGAAGGAAAATCGTTGTCATCTGAATCATTTTCCTCCGTTTTTTGAAAAGTTTCTTGAGCCTTTTCGTTTTCTTCATTTTTGGGTTTAGCATCTACTTCCGTAATTGAATCCGGAAGTCCTTCGCCCATATCAATTGCATCTCCGTCAAAAGCAAAATCACTGTCCACAGAGTCAATTTCTGTCGATTTTTGCTCATCACCATTTTCTGGAAAAGAAAAATCAAAATCCGAATCAAAATTATCAGCAAGATTTTCCGCATCTGTAACGTTCTCTTTTGAATCTGTATTTTCTGGTTCGGCCAGAGAATCATCTTTGTCTTCCGATTTTTCAGAGTCATTATTTTCTTCATCAAAGGAAAAATCAGCATCCGGCAAGTCAAAATGCTCAAAAGAGCCAGAACTTTTATCTTCGTTTTCTGGAATATTTTCGGTGTCGGCAATATTTTCGGTATCCGCAATATTTTCAGCGTCCGCAATATTTTCAGTTTCGGATGCAGTTTTTTCAGTATCCTGATTTATTAAATTTTCCAGATTTTCAGCGTTTTCTTTTTCTTCTTCATTTTTTTCCGGACTTTCTGGTTCTTCAAAAAAATCAGGTGAATCAATGTCTAAATCTGCAATGTCCTGAAAATCAGAATTCTTAAAATTTTCCTCAACGTTCTGCTCAGCAGATTCTTCCGTATCTCCTGACGCTTGTGCAATCAAATCATCAATAGATTTTTCAGTTTTTTCATCCGCTTTTTCAGCCGGCGGAACAGAATTTTCCGGCGCAAACTCATCAGTCAGTTCTTCATAAGGTTCTGGCTCAGAAACAGATTCTACTTCCGGAATATTTTCAACGTCCGCCAAAGTTTCCAGGTTTTCTTCAGGAGTATCCTCGGTCAACGAAGAATCATCTTTTCCAAAAGTTCCATCAAAACCTTCTCCACTCAAAAGCGCCTCTAGTCCAAGGTCTGCAATCTCAGGCTCTTTTTCAGGCTCAGGCTCATTATGTTCTTCTGGTGCGGACTGCTGAACTGGCTCATCAAACATAGAAAGATCAGGCTCAGAATCGCCATTATCACCCGAAATAATTGTTGAAATATCTGGAACAGAAAGATTTATCTGCGGAGTAGCAGCAGGTTTTGCAAAAGAATCATCATTTTTTTGTTCACTATCTAAAATATCAGTCCCCATAATATCAGAAAAATCTTCCTGAACATTTTCGGGCTGACTTGTATTTTCAAAATTTTCAACAGGCTCTGGCATCCCCATCAAAAAATCATCTGCATCATTCAGTTCTTTTATATCTTTTGGAATTGGAACAGTCACAGGCTGTTCACCGCGGGACGCTCGCAATGCCGGTTCATTACCAAGAGAAAGAATATCTGCGTTGAATTTTTTTAACTGACTTAAACCAGGCATATCTTTGTAATTTTACTCCATTAGCACTTTTTAGAACAGTGCGGAATTTAAAAAATGGAAACCCACTTATTTTTATTTACGGAAATGTAATCACGCCACTTTATAGAATATTTTATCATAAAATCAGATTTTCCGCTTAAACAGAACAAACTTTTCACCGATATTTCTAGTATGAAAAGACTTTTTGCAATGATAACAGCAGGTTTTATGCTGAATTTTTCTTTTGCTTATGAAAAAGAAGTTCCAGTTATGCCTGAAAAAGATTTATACGAATACAACAATATTGTCGCAAAACTGGAAAAACCAACAGAACCGGTTGTAACAGAAAATTACATAGTTTTCACAGAAAACACAGGTCCTCGGTTTATAGGCATTGCCTTTGATTTTGAAGATTACCAGACAATTCACCCTTTTATGCTGCACAAAAACCGCGATGCAGAAGGAACTGTCACAAATTCAATAATGTTCTTTATTCTTGAACGACCGGCATTTTTAAAAGAAATTTCTTACAGACTTATAATCGACGGACTTTGGACATTTGATCCCAACAACAGCAATAATTTTTACGACAATGAAAACGGAATCACAATCTCGAAAATCGATATTGGCGAAACAAAACCAGAAGTCACAAACGCAACAAAAGAAAATGGCACAAAATTTATATACAACGGAGAACCAGGACAAACTGTCCGGTTAGGCGGAACTTTTACAAACTGGGACAGCTGGATTTACGAACTAAAAGAAACAAAGCCCGGTTTCTACGAACTGAATTTGCCTCTTCCGACTGGAAAATACTACTATAATTACTATCTTGGAATGAACGCAATCGTTGACAAAACAAACCCGAACCGTGCATACACCGCAGACGGCAGAACAACTTCTGTAATAATAGTAAATTAATCCGCTGAACACTTGAGTTTCTTTATTACCTGTAAAAAAAAACTCAAGTATTCAACCAATTGCATTATCTTCCGAAACGTTTTGCCAAATCTTGAAGTTTAGACATATCCATTCCGGCAAGTGCGCTCTGATCCATTCCAAGCTGGCTCATCATGCGACTTTGCATCCCCTTGTTGCGTGTAAGTTTTTTCATTGTAAGCTTTGTTTTTTCAAACTGCTTTAAAAGTTTATTCACATCAGCAACGCTTGTTCCAGAACCAGCGGCAATTCGTTTTCTGCGGCTAGGTCCAATAATCAGGTGATTTGCACGTTCCTTTTTTGTCATTGACTGAATAATCGCTTCCTGCTTTTTCATTCCGCTCAAATCAACATTCTGGTTTGCCATTCCTGGAATCATATCCAGCAAAGACTGCATTGAACCCATTTTTTTTACCTGCTGAAACTGCGAAAGCATATCATCAAGGGTAAATTCGTTCTTCATCATGCGCTTCTGCAGACGCTCGGCTTCCTCTGCGTCAACAGTTTCCTGCGCTTTTTCAACAAGAGAAACAACATCACCCATGCCAAGAATTCGGCTTGCAATTCGTTCAGGGTGAAAAGGTTCAAAATCTTCAGTTTTTTCACCAGTACCAATAAATAAAATCGGTTTTCCAGTAATTGTCTTTAACGAAAGCGCCGCACCACCGCGGGCATCTGAATCAAATTTAGTAAGAATTACACCTGTGAGTCCAAGCTGCTCATCAAAAGTCTTTGCAATATCAACAGCATTCTGACCAGTCATCGCATCAGCAACAAGAAGAACTTCATCTGGAGAAACCACTTTCTTTATCTTAGAAAGTTCCTCCATCATGTTTTCATCAATCTGAAGCCGACCGGCAGTATCTATAATCAACGTGTCATACTGATTCTTTTTTGCAAACTTAAGCGCTTCCTCTGCGTTTTTTACAGCGTCTTTTGAATTTTCCTTGAATACAGGAACACCAATTTTTTCACCAAGAACAGAAAGTTGCTCAACCGCGGCCGGACGAACCAAATCACACGCCGCAAGCAAAGGACGGCGACCCTGTTTTTTTAATCTATTCGCCAATTTATGCGCGGCAGTTGTCTTACCTGCACCCTGAAGACCCAACATCAAAATAACGCTTGTAACATCTGGTCCTCTTAGTGAAAGTTCCTTTTTGCTCTCATCACCAAGCATGGCAACAATTTTGTCGTAAATGATTTTTACAAACTGCTGCCCAGGATCAACGGCCTTTAAAACCTTTTCACCTTTAGCTTCTTCTATCGTTGAATTTACAAAACGGCGTACAACTCTAAGATTAACATCGGCCTCAAGCAACGCCATTTTAATCTGCTCAACCGAATCTTCAATATTTTTTTCTGTAATTGTAGATTTTCCGCTTATTGTGCGAACAATACTACTGAAAGTGTCTGTTATTTTCTCAAGCATTTATACTTTTTCCAAAATTTAAAAGTTCATCAAGGAATTCCAGCGGTCTGATTTCCTTGTTCAATATTCTATAAAGTCCATCGCAGATTGTAAGTCTAAGACCTTTTTTCTGAGCAATCTCGTGGATATATTTGCAGGCAACCGCACCTTCCGGCAAGTAACCAATTTTTGAGATATTTGCAATCAAATCATCCAAATCTTTGAATTTTGAAAGCATATCTGTATTAATCAAATCCTGCCCAAAACGCCTGTTTCTTCCATACTTACTTTTGCAGGTTACATCAAGGTCGCCAACACCAGCAATAGAAGTAAAAGTTTCAGCATGAGTTGCTCCCATAGCCATTCCAAGCGTCTGAATCTCGTTCAAACCGGCAGCCAAAAGCAAAGATTCCGTATTATCACCAAAAATCTGAGAATGTTGGGCAACCGCATCCAAAGCACCATAAACAACAGCCACAACGTTCTTGGCGGCAGAACAAATCTGAACACCAATAACATCAAAACTTGAATAGCACAAAATTCCAGGGACACGCAAAAGTTCACGCACCTTAATAGAATTTTTTGGATTTTCAGAAGCCGCAACAAGACCAGTAATTTTTCCGCTTGCAACTTCTTCAGCATGGGAAGGACCAGCAACGTAAACAGTGTTTCCCTTATAAATTCCAGGAAGAGTATTTTCAATTGTTTCAAGAACAAGCTTAGGACCATCCCGACCAGGAACAAAACCTTTTGTAAGAGCCGCAAAAATCGTTGTTCCATCAGCAACGTTCGGAACACTTGTAATCTGGCGGATTGTGCTTGCAAGATACAAAGAAGGCGATGCAACAATCAAAAATTCCTTGTCAGTTGCAACTTCAATAATATCATTGGAAACTGTAAGATTTGCAGAAAGTTTATACCCAGGCAAATATCTCTTGTTTTCGTGCTCGTTATTTACTGAATCTTTTACCTCTGGTTCAAGCGCCCACATCTGAACTTTATGTCCGCCATTAGCCAAAGCCTGAGCAAGACCAGTTCCCCAGGCACCGCCACCAAGAACTCCAATTGATTTTGATTGCATACTAAAAACCTTCTTAATTTTATTTTTTCGATTTGTTCAATTTGTCAAATATGAATTTTGCAGCAAAACCGCAAATCAAATCCATTCAGAAAGATTATCTTTCCAGTCAAAAATCTCATTTTTATCAAAGAAAAGCCCAATCTCACGTGCCGCACTTTCATCGCTGTCAGAAGCATGAATCACATTGTAATTAGTGTGCGCGCAAAAATCTCCACGGATAGTTCCCGGAGCCGCCTCAGACGGTTTTGTCGCCCCAACAACTTTTCTAACAAGAGTAACACAGTCATCCCCCTGCCAAACCATAGCAACAACAGGTGCAGAAGTTATATAACCGCACAAATCATTAAAAAACGGCTTATCTTTATGCTCGGCGTAGTGTTTATGCGCAAGTTCCTCGCTAATCTGCATCATTTTAAGACCAACAAGTTTTAAACCTTTGCCTTCAAGACGGCTAATAACTTGCCCAACAATACGGCGATTAAGCACGCCAGGCTTCAACATAGCAAAACATCGTGTCATAACGAACATTATATATCAATAAGAAGTATCTTTCAATAAATGTTTTTAAAGGGCGGGCGACCGCCCTACGCCTCAAACCTTCGGTTTTCGTCTACCCACCGTGCAGGCTCAAACGCCGCCCGCAACGCCTGCTTTGTGGCTATTTTTCCAACGCGGCAACAACTTTTTCAATCACAGAATTCGGTGTGCTCGCGCCAGCAGTTATTCCTACAGAATCCAGAGCAAAAAAATCCTCTGGAATTTCCTCGGCAGTTTCAATAAGAACCGCTTTTCCGCAGTTTTCCTCCGCAATCTGCAAAAGCCGTTTTGTATTCGCAGAATTTTTTCCACCAACAACAAGAATTCCATCAGCCTTAGGGCAAAGCGCTTTTAACGCATCCTGACGTTCTTTTGTCGCGGAACAAATTGTATTTAAAACCTTAAGATTTTTTATTTTTTTTGAAAGTTTTTCTACAATCTGCGAAAATTCTTCCTTGCTAAAAGTAGTTTGGCACAAAAGAACTGCATTCTCACTATCAGAAAGCGGCGGCATTTTTACAGCCTCATCCTTATTCTGCACAAGAACAAATTTTTCGCCCGCATATCCGGAAATTCCTGCAACCTCACCGTGGTTAGAATCCCCAGCAAGAATCACTGTATAACCAAGTTTTGCATATTTTTCAGCATTTTTTTGGCTCGCCATAACTTTCGGGCAAGTCGCGTTCAAAATCTTACACCCCGACACCGAAAGTTTTTCCATAATCACAGGAGGCACTCCATGCGCGCGGATTATCACAAGACTTCCTTTTTCAACAGAAGAAATCTCATCCTCTTTTAACACCGAAAGACCATTTTTTGCAAGATTTTCAAGAGCAATCCGATTATGAATCAAAGGACCGAATGAATAAACTTTTTTTGAGCCACAATTTTTCAGCGAATCTGCGGCTATTTCTACAGCCCGGCGAACACCCATACAATAGCCAAGCACATCAGCAAGAATTACTTTCATCACAAAAGTTATAGCATTTAAAATAAACAAAAAAAAGACCCGGAAAACAACTTCCAGGTCTTAGTAATTTCAGCTTAAAAACGCTTTATCTAAATCTGAATTCCGTCCATCTGCAGAACACCTTTTTCAGCCTTCAATGAATGATGAACTCCATATTCTGGCTTCCAGTTTCTTCTGCAAAGCGAAATAAATCCGCCAGAAATAAAGATAGAAGAATAACAACCACTCAAAAGACCAACAATCAATGCAAGTGAAAAATCCTTAATACTTCCTGTTGTGAACAGATACAAAGAAACTACCGCAAACAAAGTTGTTACAGTTGTAATAACCGAACGTCCCAACGTGTCAGAAAGCGCTTTGTCCAAAATTTCATTGAAATTTTTAAACTTTGAAAGGCTCAAATTTGAACGAACGCGGTCAAGAATAACAACAGTCGCATTGATAGAATAACCTACAATCGTAAGAATTGCGGCCAGAACAGTCGCAGTAAATTCCATTCTTGTCCAAACGATGAAGGTAATCATGATCAACGAGTCGTGAATCAATGCAATAATTGAGCCAAGTGCAAAATCCCAGTGAAAGCGAATCGCCGCATACAACCAGATAAGCACAAATGTCGCAATCAAAAGAATAAGAGATTTTGTTGCAAGAGTTTTAGAAAAACTTGAACCGATAAAATCAGTTTTTACAATAGTAACTGTGTTTTCACCAAATTTTGCATTAAGGGCAGCAAGAGCCGCATTCTGCAAATCCGCACCAGACTTGTCGCCAGAAGATTCCGGCATTCTAACCTGATAACTTGAACCATTTGTTCCACCAAGCGCTTTTACAGAAAAACCTTCAAATTCAGAAAGAGCATCACGAACTTCGTCTGCAGAAACATTTTTCTGTGCGGCATACAAGAACAGCGGAGAATTTGTAAGTTGTGTAGAAACAGCAGAATTTACAAACAACAATGAAGAGTCTTCCGTTCCGTCGGTTTTTACAACTGCGGAAACACCAGAAACTTCGTTAAACGCCTTTGCAATATCATTTACTGTCGCATATTTGCTGTAAGGATAAACCTTTGTTTCATTTTCTGCGCCAGAACCAGTAATGATAAGATCAAAACTGTCTTTTGAAAGATCTGCTGTAACTTTTGCAGAACCAGAATATGTAAGTTCAACAGCAACAGGGGCAATTCTTACCTCTTCAACAAAACCAGGCTTAAAATCAATTCCAAGATTTATTCCAAAGAGAACAAAACCAACAACGCCTAAAATAATAATCGCAGAACTTATAATTGCTGACGGCAAAAAGAATTTGCTGAAATGTATAACTTTCTTTTCCATTATTTAATCCTCCAGCCGATGCTTACAGTTGTTGACTTCAAAACATCTGTTTCAAAATCAAAAATCAAACGTGACACAAACAATGCTGTGAATACAGAAGAAACAACACCAATTGCAAGGCTGACAGCAAATCCCTGAATAGAACCGCTACCAAGCTGAGAAAGGAAGATTGCCGCAATAAATGTTGTTATGTTAGAGTCCATAATTGCCCAGAAAGCATTGTCGAAACCAGCAGAAATTGCCGCAATACGACTCTTTCCAGCAGAAAGTTCTTCCTTTATTCGTTCAAAAATGATAACGTTCGCATCAACCGCCATACCGATTGTCAAAATCATACCAGCAATAGAAGAAAGCGACAGAGTCAAATTAAACGCAGAAAGAACAGAGAACATTATGTAAAGGTTCAAAACCTGAGCAATAATTGCGTTTACACCAGCACCCTTGTACCAAATCAACATAAAAATCATGATAAGAGCAAGTCCAACCACAATAGCCTTGATTCCCTGTGCAATAGCCTGTTCTCCAAGAGATGCTCCAATAACCTGCTGTGATTCAACAGAAAGCGGAACATTCAACCACGCAGTCTGTAAAACTTTCTGAAGATTCTGAGCTTCTTCAAGTCCGAAGCCAGAAATTGCCACATGACCGCCAGAAATCGCTTCGTTAATGCGTGCATTTGACTTTATTTTATTGTCGCTTACAATCGCAAGACTTTTTCCTACATTTTCCGCAGTAACTTTTCCAAAGATTTCCGCACCTTCTGTGTCCAGCGCAAAATTAACCTGTGGGCGGTTTGTAAACTGGTCGCTTCCTACTTCCGCATTTTTAATGTGAGAACCGTCCAAAATAACTTCTTTTTTTACAACAAGATATCCAAGGCGCTCATCAAGTCCGTATTCATCTTTTGTGTAAAGACCCAAAACTTCGCAATCGCTTGGTATAATAGAAGAATCAACAAGTTCTCCAGCAGAATTGAACGTAGTTGTAATGTGATCTTTGTAATAGTTTGTAAAATCCTCAGTTGCTTTGTCATCAACAAGACGGAAATTCAAGATTCCCTTACCTTTGATAAGAGTCTGGATTGAATCCGCTTCTGCGGCACCTGGCATTTCAATATAAATTCTGTCTTCACCCTGCTGACGGATAACTGGTTCTGTAAGACCAAATTTGTCAATACGACCAGAAAGATTTTCAATAGCGTTTGACATCGCGTTCTTCTTGAAAGTTTCAACATCTGAAACAACACCAGATTCCTGCTGAGCCGCAAGAGCCGCATCAAGGTCAGCCTTAACGATAATATTCATACCACCAGAAAGGTCCAGACCGAGTTTTACAGAATTCTGATAATTCTTTTTTGCCTTAAGAATCTGCTCTCTGTAACGACTTGTAAATTCCTCAAGGAATTCAGCCTCACTTGAATATGCGTCAAGAATCGCACCAACTGTCATTTCTGCCGGAACTTTCTGTTTGGCAGCCTTATATTTTTTTGCGGCAGCTTTTTCAAGCCATGCATATTTTTCATCAACTTTTGCATTAAAATCTGTTTTTGCAGCGTCTTTTACCGCATTAACATCCTGTGCACCCTGTGCTGTAGCAAAATCCCTGATATTTTCCAATGAGCCCAAAGCCAAAGCCTGAACTTCTTTTGGAGTACCCCAATACCATTTTACTGATGGATAAAGGAAGGCATAACAGATTGCTAAAACAGCCAGAAGAATAACTAAACGCGCACGTTTATTCATCTTGTTTACCCCATTTTTTTATTTTTTTTCAGCTTCTACAGAAGCCTCTGCTTTTTCTTCTTTTTTTGTTTCTGTTTTCTCAGTTTTTTCTGACTCAACACCAGCGATTGCAGAACGGCTGAATTCAATCTTGCAGTTGTCGTCAACTTTTACAATGATAGTTTTTTCTTTTGTCGAAGAAACAACTCCGTGAACTCCACCAATTGTAACAACTTTGTCGCCTTTTTTAAGAGCGGCAATCATTTTTTCCGTTTCTTTCTGTTTCTTATTCTGAGGACGAATCAAGAAAAAGTAAAAGATTACAATAATCAATACAAATGGAACGATTGTTGAAAGCATCCCAGCAGTGCTAGATGCACTTGGAGCCGCACCGGCAGCTTCCTGAAGAAGTGAAATAAACGACATGTCTTTTTTCCTTATTTAAATATGTGAATTACTGAAATTTTCAGTTCTAATAGAATAACATAGGCCGTATTTTATCGTCAAGTTTTATATACCTTACAAACTGAATTTAAAACAATCTTCTGGAACTTTTTTAAAATATTCGCGGATTCTTGCCCGGGAATCTTCAATATTCAACGCATTCAGCATTTGCGTCTGGGCATAATGGGCAAAAGAAAAATTCATACAGAAATAAGTAAAAAAACGCTGAAGACGGCTTTTGTAAAATTCCGGCGGCTGAAACTCCTCCACAAAATCAATAAAGTCCAGAGCGCACTGAAGTAAATCAATCGGCTGTTTCTCAACGGAAGAACCGTTCAGCTTTTTAGCAATTTCTGCAAAAATCCAAGGTTTCTGAACCGCCATCCTGCCAATCATAAGACCGTCGCACAAAGGACAGATTTTTTCAGCACGTTCCGCAGATTCAGGATCTTTTATGTCACCGTTCACAACAACAGAAATCTTCCCGGAATACCGTTCCGCAAGTTTCTGTGCATATTCCCAGCGTGGCAAATCCCTATATTTTTCTTTTTTTGTACGCGGATGAAGCGCAAGCCGCTCAACTCCGTTTTCAACAAGCATATCCGCAAACGAAAAAAAACTTTCATCAGTGAAATTTTCGTCGCCAAGCCTGAATTTTACGCTGAATCTTCTGTGAATTCCTGTTTCCGCCTTGTATTCGTCCAGCGCGTTTTTTACACCTTTCACAAGCCCCAAAGTTTCAGAACGCGGTTTTAGCATCCACGCAATTCCCGCCCCGCTATTAACAATTTCCGGCGCAGAACAGCCCATATTCAAGTCAACACCGATTCCTCCCAAAGCCGCAACAACAGAAGTTGCCTTTACAATCGGTTCTGCAGTTTTTCCAGTAAGCTGCCAAACAATTTTTTCTGGAACAGGAGCCGGATTTGTATAAAATTTTTCAAACTGACCATTGTTCAGCAAAGAAGGCGCGTTTATCATTTCTGTGTAATATTCATCACAACCGCCAAATTTTTCTATCAACATCCTAAAAGCCGGATGACTTAAAGTTGCCATCGGAGCACAAATTAACTTCATTCAAAAATACTAGCATTTATTCATTTTTTTTGAAAATCCTGTATACTAAAAATATGACTGAAATTGAACTAAAAGCCCACGTTTTTGACCGCAAAAAACTTGTTGAAAAACTTAATTCATTTGCAAAATACGAAAAAACAGTAACAAAAGACGACACATACTTTCACCTTGAAAAAAAATCCGATGGGAAAAATTATATTTCTGCCAGAATCAGACAGCAAATTGAAAAAACAGAAAATGGAACAGAGACCACAAATTTTCTGACTTACAAAAAGAAAGAACTGAGAACTGACTCAAAAGGAATTTCAATAGAAGTAAACGATGAAAAAGAAACAGAAATTTCAAACGCAGAGGCAGTGGAAATTCTTTTTGATGACATAGGTTTTGTGACGGCACTAAAAAAACACAAGGAAGTTATGATTTTTTCAGCAAAAACTGAACAGGGAAACGCAAACGTCGAGCTTTGTAACGTTGAAAAACTTGGAGATTTTATTGAAATTGAAATTCTTTCCGAAAAAAACGACACGGAAACTGTTGAAAAAATTCAGTCTGAACTAAAAAATCTTCTTTCAAAGTGCGGAATCCCAGAAAAAGATATTGAAAAGCGTTACTACAGCGAAATGTTGAATGAACTTAAAAATCATCCTTGACAGCAATATCTATCAGGAGTAAATTTCAGTTATGTTTAATAGAAAAAAATATAAAAAATACGCTCTTATTCAGTTAAAAAAGAGATGGACAATCCCTGTCTTAGCCTCAATCATCTACTGTGCAGTCTGCACACTTACAAACGCACCTGGGCTTTACAGTATAGCAACTTCCACTACATTCGTGAATGAAAGCACATCAAGTCTGATGGATTTCTTTTCAATAATAGAAATTTGTATTACCCTCATAATTGTATATTCCCAAGTTAACCTTCACCTTAAAATGTCACGCGGACCTGAAAAAATAGTTTTCGCCGATTTTCTTGAAGGCTTCAGCAAATTCGGCCGTGCAATTCTTTGCGGCTTGTGGGAAATGCTCTGGACGTTTTTGTGGTTCTGCCTTTTTATTATTCCGGGACTTGTAAAGCATTATTCATACAGCATGACAAAATTCATCGCTCTGGAATATCCGAATATTTCAGTCTTTAAATCCCTGCGAATCAGCATGGAAATCACCCGTGGACACAAAATGGATCTTTTTATCACAGACCTAAGTTTTACCGGCTGGTTCATTCTTGGAATACTAACAGTAGGAATCGGATTTTTTTGGATTCAGCCCTATTACCTTATGACAATGACAAATGTTTACCATGCGCTCCTTACCGAAGCAATTGAAACAAAACGTCTAAAACCAGAAGATCTTACAGAGGACTAAATGAAAAACAAAAAACAGAATATCGGTCTTGTTGTTTTTATAATTATTATCGCTTTTGCTGTTCTATGCGGAATTTTTAGAACTTTTGTCCAAAAAACTAACATTAAAATAAATTCGGACAGCCAGGCTCTTGTTTTTGGAAAACCAGCAAAAAATTACATTGCCGCACTTTATATCGAAGGTGTGATTCAGGAAGAAAATCAGACTTACAACCAGAAATGGCTTTTAGAAACAATAAAGAACTTAAAAGATGACAAAAAAAATATGGGAATCGCAGTTTTCATAGATTCTCCAGGTGGAACTGTCTACGAAGCAGACGAAGCGTACCTTGCGCTCCAAGACTACAAAACCACAGGAAAACCTGTTTACGTTTATCAAGGAAAACTTGCCGCATCTGGCGGATATTATATCTCATGTGCCGGAAAAAAAATCTACGCAAACAGAAATTCCCTAACTGGCTCAATCGGTGTAATAAGCGGAAGTTCCTACGACCTTACAGGGCTTTTTGAAAAACTCGGCATAAAATCTGAAACAATACACTCTGGAAAAAACAAGAATATGTTCAACACAAACGAGCCGGTTTCAGACGAACAACGAAAAATCATGCAGTCAATTTCTGACGAATGTTACGAGCAGTTCACAGGCATTGTCGCAATGAGCCGAAACATTCCTATAAACGATGTAAAAAATCTTGCGGATGGAAGAATCTACACCGCAACGCAGGCGTTAAAAAATGGACTTATTGACTCAGTTGACTCATGGGAAAATATGCTAAAAAATATGAAAGAAAATGAATTCGATGGAAAAGAATACAAAATAGTTGATTACAAATACGAAAAATCAGCAAATCTCTACGACCTGTTGCTTGGAAAAGTTTTTTCAGCCATTCCTGCCACCAAGATTTTTGAAGGAATCTACCAAGAAGCAACAATTCAGTATCCGGCATATCTTTATGCAAAATAAATTTTAGTCAAAATCGCCAGAAACAACCCTTTTTATCATTGAATATGAAAATCCGTGGGCAACTAGCCTGCGGATTATTTTTTCTGAATCAGCGCAGCTCCTTGAAATCTTCATAAAGTCCTTTTTGCAAAGTTCAAGTTCAGAATTTTCTGAAAAAAAATCATCCAAAGCAATTTTTGCAGTTTCTTTGTTTATTCCCCGTACGGCAAGTTCGGCGGCAAGTTTTACCCGCCCCTCATAATGATTTATTCGCCTTGAATTAAGCCATGAGCGGGAAAAACGTTCATCAGAAAGAAAATTTTTAGATTCAAGGTAATCCAAAGCCATTTCTATAGATTTTTTTTCGTGATTTTTGTTCGCAAGTTTTTTTGAAAGGGCAAAACGGCACTGTTCCGAGCGGGAAAGATAGTCAACAGCCTTTGATTCCGCCGCAAACGCAAGAGCCGCATCTAAAATATCTTTTTCCTCATCGCCAGAAAATTCAGAATTTTCAACAATGGATTCTGGCTTTACAATCTTGAGATAAAAAAAACGAATAAAAAAAGCAAGTCCCGAATCAGAAGATATTTTTATAACCTCTGATGAAACTTGCTCTTTTGAAAGCACTATCAACAAACTTTCCTGAAAAATAAACGCGTTTGCGTAAAACGAAAACTAACGTTAAAAACGCCCTAGCGTTTAGAGAACTGGAAGCGTCGGCGAGCGCCCTTCTGTCCATACTTTTTGCGTTCAACCATACGAGAATCGCGAGTAAGGAATCCGTTTGACTTCAAAGAAGTTCTGTTGTCTGGATCAAGCTGTGTCAAAGCACGTGCAAGACCATGAAGACAAGCAGCAGCCTGTCCGTTCAATCCGCCACCAAACACGTTGATAAGAATGTCATATTTGCTGTCGCTTGAAGTTACAAGCAATGGCTGCTGAACAACCTTTACCTGTTCTTCTGTAGCGAAATATTCTTTAACATCTTTTCCGTTTACAACAATTTTTCCTGAGCCTTCGCGTACAAACACACGTGCTACAGCTGTCTTTCTTCTACCTGTTCCAATAGCAATGTTTTTTACCATCTTAGACTCCTAATTAAAGTTCAATAACCTTTGGGTTCTGAGCAGTATGTGGGTGTTCTGTACCAGCGTAAACCTTTACGTTTGAAAGAAGAACACGTCCAAGACGTCCGCCAGGAAGCATACCTTTTACCGCGCGAGTAATCGGTTCTTCAGGATGTTTTTCAATCAATTTTTCAAATGTATGAGCACGAAGACTTCCTACAAAACCAGTTGTATATTTGTAGTAAATTTTCTTTGTTTCTTTACCGCCAGTTACAGCAACTTTATCAGCATTGATGATTACAACATAATCACCCATTTCCTGATTAGGTGTGTAAGTAGCCTTATTCTTACCGCGAGCAATGGCAGCAGCTTTTGCAGCTACGCGACCAAGTGGTTTGCCAGCAGCGTCGATAACATACCAGTCACGCTTCTGAGCCTTTTCATTTACGAAAATAGTTTTCATGTATATACCTTAGTATTTAAAGTTTTACGCCGTTTAAATGTCTTTGCATCTGACAAAATAAACTGCAGAATAACGATGAGCAGTCGTCATTCCTATATACGGGGATTTAAATGTACTATAAAATAAATCCATAAGTCAATAGTAAAAAAATAGATTTTACTCTTTGTTTTCTTCAGCTTTGGCACGAGCTTCTTTTTCTTCTTTTTTTGCTTCTTTTTTGTCTTTTATGTCAGCAACACCAATAAAGAGGAGAATCAGACCAAGGAAAGCAGCCACAACCGGCGCGCATCCTTTAAGAAAAAGAATAACTTCGCTACCCCAGTTAAGCGGCATATTCGGAAGAACTGAAAAAACTGTAAAAGCAATAAAAATAAGACCAATAATAAGAGATACCATCGTATTACCTCATTCAAAAAATATGTTTAACTATAATGCAGATTGCCGCACTCTGCAAGTTTTGAAAAAAAAGTTTCAAAAAAAATAAAATATTTGGAAAAACATTATTGACTATTCTAGTTATTAGTTACATTGTAACAAAAATAAATTATGTTTTTCAGAGGGTATGCACTTGAACGGCAGTCAGGTAAAAATTGATCACGTAAACAAAGCTTTCGGAGATTTTATTGCGCTTAATGACGTAAATTTTACAATAAAACCAGGAGAATTCTTTTCTTTGCTCGGTCCTTCAGGTTGCGGAAAAACGACACTTTTGCGCATTATCGCCGGATTTGAATTTCCTGACGAAGGTGCTGTTCTCTTTGATGAAAAAAATGTAGTCGGACTTCCGGCAAACAAGCGCCATTCAAACACAGTTTTTCAGACGTACGCCCTTTTTCCGCATATGTCAGTTTATGACAACATTGCATTTCCTCTTAGACTTAGAAAAGTTTCAAAAGATGTGATTGATGAAAAAGTCAGAAAATACGTTCATCTTGTTCAGCTTGACCAGCACATCTATAAAAAGCCGAACCAACTTTCAGGCGGACAGAAGCAGCGCGTTGCAATTGCGCGAGCCCTTATAAATGAACCAAAAGTCCTTCTTTTGGACGAGCCGCTTTCGGCACTTGATGCGAAATTACGCTCAAGCCTGCTGATTGACCTTGATAATCTTCACGATAAAATTGGAATCACATTTATTTATGTAACCCACGACCAAAGCGAAGCGCTTGCAGTAAGCGACAGAATTGCTGTTATGAACGCTGGAAATGTACTTCAGGTGGGAACTCCTTTTGAAATCTACGAAAGTCCTGCAACTCAGTTTGTAGCGCAATTTATTGGAGAAACTAACCTTTTTGAAAGCACAGTTGTTCAGTGCGAGGAATATAAAGTTCCGGGAAAACCAGATATTGAACATATGGTTACGCTTAACACACCGGCTCTTGGAATGCAGGCACAGCTTACAGGAGAAACCGCCGCAACACGCGAAGAGGACAAAAACATTCTTGTTACAGATTTTGAACATACAGACGAGGGACAGAAAGTTGCGTTCACGGTGCGGCCGGAAAAAATAAGAATCACGCTGGAAGAACCTGCTTTTGCCGGAAGAAAAGACATAAATGTTTTCAAGGGAATTGTAGAAGAACCGATTTACACTGGATTTCAGTCAAAATTCTATGTCCGCCTTGAAAATGGAACTATCGTAAAAGTTTTTAAGCAGCATACAAACTACCTTGATGACGGTCCGGAAATTCAGTGGAAGGACACCGTATATATTTCATGGTCCGCAGAAGACGGATATATCGTTGAAAATATCAATAAATAAAAATAAAAGGCAGTGACATGAAAGAAACAAAAGAAGAACAACCACCGACTGGAAAAAAACTTAATCTGGTCGAAAAAAAGCCATTTTTGCTTCGTCTTGCAGAAAAAGCGCACGAAACAAAATCAAAAAAAATGAACCCTGGACCAGTTTACGCGTGGCCGATGGGTGTGTGGTTTTCAATTTTCTTTGTAATTCCGCTTGCAATTATACTTTGCTATTCATTTATGAAAAAAGATATGTTTGGCGGAGTAATTTCTGAGTTCAGTTTTGACGCATACAAAAAAATGTTCAGCAAGGCGTATGCGTTTATATTCCTTAGGACATTGTGGATGTCTGTTCTTTCAACATTTATTTCTATTTTAATTGCACTTCCTTGCGGTTATGCAATTGCAAGAAGCAAGCACCAGACACTTCTTTTGATTCTTGTTATAATTCCGTTTCTTACAAATTCGCTTATCAGGGTTTTTGCGTGGATGACAATTCTTGGGCAGGATGGACTTTTGAACGGAATCTGCAAAGTTTTCTTTGATTTTGTGCATTTTATAAAAAAAGATGGGGCTGTTTTTGTTCCGCATAAATTTATGTACACAAAAGGAGCGGTAATCCTTGTAAGTATTTATATGTACTTGCCTTATGCGATTTTGCCGATTTTTACTTCGGTAGACAGATTTGATTTTTCTCTTTTAGAGGCGGCCCGCGATTTGGGAGCAACAAAACCTCAGTCTATGACAAAAATTCTTATTCCTGGCATAAAAAGTGGAATAATAAGCGCATTGATTTTTACATTCATTCCGATTTTTGGAAATTATACAGTTCCGCAGCTTATAGGCTCAACAGAAAGCTATATGCTTGGAAATATAATTATGGATCAAATCAACAAAGCCCGAAATCTTCCGTTAGCATCTGCATTCAGTGTACTGCTTACGGTTGTGAGTATGCTTGCGATTCTTGGAATGCTTATAAGCGAGCGACAGGACGCAAAATTAAAAAAATCAACTGCCCGCGAAGAAACTGGTGTTTCTGACAGTAAATCTAAATAAGGAAAGTTTTATGGATTTTTTGGTTTCTGTAATTTTGTCTATTTTTGAAAAAGCAAGCCATCCAAAGTCGGAAAACCACCGGCACGCAAAACGATTCTGGAAAAAACACGCGCCGGCATTGAGTTTTTCAAACACTGTACTTTTTATCTCGTTGCTGTTTCTTTTTATTCCTCTTTTTGTAATTATTTTTTATTCCTTTAATGATTCAAAAGGAACGGATTTTGCAGGAGTTTCATTCCGCTGGTACGAGGAATTGATTTTCAGTTCTGGCAGATTGTGGATGAGCCTTTTGTACAGTGCAATTGTCGCGGTTGTTTCTGCATTTTTAGCCACAGTTTTAGGAACTCTTGCCGCAATCGGAATCAGCTGGTACAAATTCTTTGGAAAAAATTATATTCAGTCTGTAAGTTTTTTGCCAATGGTACTGCCGGAAGTTATAATGGGTGTTTCGCTCCTGATTTTTTTAAGCGGAATCCACATGAATCTTGGGCTTTTGACAATAATTATCGCACACACAACGTTTTGCCTTCCGTTTGTATATCTTATGGTAACCGCACGCGTAGACGAATTTGACTATTCAATCATTGAGGCAAGCCACGATTTGGGTGCTACAGAAAGACAGACCCTTTGGCTTGTGATTGTTCCAGCAATTCTTCCTGGAATTTTGAGCGGCTTTATGATGAGTATAACAATGTCAATTGAAGACTTTGTAATCACTTCCCTTGTAAATGGAAACGTTGAAACTTTGCCGATTTACGTCTACAACATGATAAGACACGGCGTAAGTCCTGTTATTAACGCATTGAGTTTTGTTCTTATAATCATAATTTGTCTTATGGCTATTGCTCTGCGCAAAGGATTAAAAACTTTTGCCGCAGGTCATTAAGTTATCAGGAAAGATAACTGATATTCATCTTTTTATTTTTGGAGGGTTGATTTATGAAAATCACTTCTAAAATTATTGCCGCTGCCTTTTTGTTTGCCGCTGCATTTGGTCTTGTTTCTTGTGAAAAAAAACAAGTTTTAAAACTTTACAGCTGGACTTACTACACTCCAAGCGATGTTGTTGCCGCATTTGAAAAACAATTCAACTGCAAAGTTGTTGTAACCGAATACGATTCAAATGAAACCATGTACAACAAACTTGTGAACGGTGGCGCAAAAAGTTTTGACATTGTTGTTCCATCACAGGACTTTGTTTCAATTATGCTGAAAAAAGGAATGCTTCAGCCGATTGACCAGTCAAAATTTACAAACAGAAATAAGATAAACCCAAAAATTCTTGAAAAAATTCCTTATGACCCTGAAATGATTTACGCAGTTCCATATTATTTTGGTGCGGCAGGAATTTCTGTAAACAAGAAAAAAGTTCCAGACGGAAAATACGAACGCACATGGAATATTTTCGCAGATCCGCAGTTTGCCGGACACGCTTCTATGATGGACGATTACCGCGAAGTTATTGGAGATGCACTAAAATATCAGGGACACAGCGTATGCACAAAAAATGAGCAGGAACTGGAATCCGCAGTTGAACTTATAAAATCAAAATGGCTTCCGAATATTGTAAAATTTGATGCAGAAGGATTTGGAAAAGATTTTGCACGTGGAGACTTGTGGCTTTGCCAAGGATATGCGGAATGTGTATACGGTGAAGTTCCAGAAGAAGAATGGGAAGAAACAATCGATTTCTTTATTCCAGAAGATGGCGGTCCTTCTTATTTGGACAGTATGTGTATTCTGAAAGATTCAAAAAATGTGGAACTTGCATCTGAATTTATAAATTTTATTCACATTCCTGAAAATTACGCAAAATTTCTGGATTTTTTCAGATTTCCAGATTACGTAAACCTTGAGGCGGAAAAATTCCGCACAACAAAGCCGATGTACCCTGCCGAAATTATGGAAAAATGTGAACTTAAAGATGACATTGGCGAATGGCTAGACAAATATTACTCGATGTGGGAATCGCTTAGAATTTCAACAAACTAAAAACTTACGAATTTTAAAGACAGGGGATGTCCAATAATTAACTTATTAAACATCCCCCATTTTTTTTTGACAAATGGTATTTTTGCACTTAAAATTGCCCTATGGTTGATCCGGATTTTTCTTCGATTTTAAATGCATTTTCTTCACCAATTCTGATTGCAAAACCAATTCAGGACGGTTCTAAAATTGTTGATTTTGAACTTGTGTTTGCAAACGACAGTTTTTACAGTTCTGTAAGTCCTAAAATTTCAGCATGTAAACGGTTTTCGGAATTTAAGGATTTACTGAACCACACAGTTCCGTGGATTGACTTGGGCGACAAAGCGATGAACGGAATTTTTGTTGCTCCGATAGATTATTTTTCCGACCTTAGCAACTCCTGGTTTGAAGTACAGATTCGCAGCACAAAAGATGGAATGATTGTTGTAAACCTTTCAAACATTACAGAAAAGAAAAACAACGAACAAAAACTAAAAGACACCGCTTTTTTAGATTCGTTGACTTCCCTTCCGAACAGAAACCAGTTCAACGAAGAGTTTCCGCATATGCTGGAACGTGCAGAATTTGAAGGAAACAAGCTGGGACTTCTTCTTATAAATATTGACAACCTAAAAAATATAAATGATGCAAAAGGTCATCAGGCTGGAGATGAAATCATAAAAACGGCGGCTGAAATTTTAAACCAGTTTTCAAAAAGAATTATAAGCTCGTACCGTTTTGGCGGAGATGAATTTTTTGCCGTAATTCAAAATGCAACTTCCGCAGATTCAATTGGAAACATCACCGACACAATCTTTGAAGCGTTTATGATTCAGGAGATAAATGTTTCTGGAGGAATTTCTGTTTATCCAGACAACTCGTGCGACCAGGAAGAACTTTTGCGTTTTGCCGATATTGCAATGCATTCAGCAAAAAAAGACGGAAAAAATCAGTTCCAGTTTTTTAAGCCTGATATGCAAAGAGTTTTTATACAAAAGATGAACATCCAGAACAGGATGATGCAGGCGGTTCTTTCGAGCAGTTTTACGCTTTCCTACCAGCCACAGTTTGATGTAAAAACTGGTGAACTCCGCGGTTTTGAAGCACTTATCCGCTGGCACGATGAACTGTTCGGGCAGATTCCACCTTCTGTTTTTATTCCGCTCGCAGAAGAATGTGGACTTATTTTACCGATTGGAACTTGGGTTCTTAACACGGCGTTTTCAACGCTAAAAAAATGGCAGACAAAATTTAATTTTACAGGCGTTATTTCTATAAATCTTTCGCCTATTCAGCTTAAGCAGCCGGACATTCTGATCGAACTTCAGAATTTGCTTAGGACGTATGACTTGAACCCGAATTTTATTGAAATTGAAATAACCGAAGGAATAATGATTGACAATATGGACGACGCTATTTCAAAACTGAAAATGCTAAAAGACATCGGGTTTAGAGTTTCACTGGATGATTTTGGAACTGGTTATTCGTCTTTAAGTTATCTGCAGATGCTTCCTCTGGACACTTTGAAAATCGACAAATCTTTTATAAACGGTATTACATCGAAAAATGGAATTCAGGCAAATATTACAAATTCAATAATTTCGATGGTTTCAAATATGGGACTTACAACGATTGCGGAAGGTGTTGAGCAAAATTCACAACTTGACCTTTTGAGAAGATTCAACTGCAACATAATCCAGGGCTTTTTGCTTGGTAAACCGATGACAAAGGAACGCTGCGAGGAATATCTTTCTGGGAACAAGGCCGCACTTTTGAATATGGCAAGCACGCTTACTGAATAATTTGCCTAAATGCCGAGTTTTTTGTTGAATCCCTAAATTGGCAAAACTTGACGTTCAGGGTAATTAACAGTTGCATAAAAATTATTCGTCCATGATTGTAATTTCTACGCGGCGGTTTCTGGCACGACCAGCTTCTGTTGTGTTGGATGCGACTGGTTCAGAAGCACCTTTTCCTTGCGTAAAAATACATTTTGGGTCACGAACTTTTAGTTCAGAAAGATAATGTGCAACAGACGAAGCCCTCTGTTCGGAGATAAGCTGTTGGTTGCGTAGAGTTCCGCGGTTTGCACAATGACCAGTCACAAGAAGGTCGTTTTCAAAACCTTTTAAGATTTCTGCAATTCGCGCAAGTTTTTCTTTTTCTGCAGGAATCAGTTCAGAAGAATCTGGCAAAAACTGGATATTTTCGATTGAAATTGTAAGCCCTTTTTCGTTTTCTTTTACGTCAACATTCTTTAAGCCAAGATTATTTAAAGTCTCTGAGATTTTTTCACGGTTTTCCTTTGTGTTGACGCGTTCAAATTCTGTAACTTCCGCATGGGCTGTTCCAGTAAAAAGAATCTGGTCGCCCACAAAAGTTTCAATCATAATCCGGAATTCCTCCGAATAATGGTCAATTGAACCGCGTTCGTTGTCCCAAAAAACAGTCTGATTTGAATAACCTTTTGTGATGTGCGGAAGATTTCCATAATTTTTGTTGTATGCGCTTTGCAAAGGGCTTTCAAAATAAAGTTTGTAAAAAATGCTGATTTTGCTTAATGTTTTTCCATTTTCGTCCGTTTCGTCGCCAAGATATTCGTAATCAGCGACAAATGGAACTTTAAAAGGCTTTTGAATGTTGAAAGTCCTGCGCATATCGTGGGCTTCGTGACCTTCCGCTTGCCAAGTGTCGCCTGGTTTTACAGGATATTCTGGGAATTTTGGAACATCACGGACAGTCGGCATAAAATAAATATCGTCGATTGTGTATTTTCCGGTTGTATCGCGTGTAAAAATGCTTTTGTATTCTTCGCCCCAAGTGTAATTTTCTGAAAAAATACTGTTACCGGTTGTCGCGCTTTCTGAAGTCATAAAAATTGCGCTGCAAGTTCCAGAACCGTCGGGTAAAACGTCCGTAACTTCGCTAGAAATTCGGTTCAGAATGACAGATTTATGGTTCAAAATTCCATTCAGATAGACATCCTCGTTTACGGTTGAAAGAATGCGGCTTTTGTCATTTTTATGGAATTTAAATTTTAGAATTTTTGAATTCTGATTTTCTGTCTGAGAAAAAGCGGAAAAAGTGAAAATGCAGAACAAAATAAATAAAAATGATTTTTTCATAATGCCTCGGAATCGAATTATTTATTTTATTATCGGCGGAAATGGCAAAAGGCTGAAAAAGAATCTTACGCGGGATTGTAGGGGAAAGCCGCAGGCTTTTTGCGAGCGGAGCGAGCAATGAAACCCCGAAAAGCCCGTTGCGGTGGTAATTTGCGTCCAAAAAAAAGAAAAAAAATTGTGCGTTTACTTCCGTTTTTGATTTTTTTTTGCGATATAAATTTGGCGGATAAAATGGACGAGCTTGTAAAATTTGATGCTGAGGATTTTTTTTGCGATGACCCGGCGGCGATGGTTGCGCTGGAAAATTTTGGGATAAAATATCTTTTTCCGTGGCAAAGGCTTGTTGTGGCGAATATTATGGATTCTTATTTTACTCTGAAGAAATCTACGGCCGACAATGAACTTTTGGACTGCACGGGAAAACAGATTGTGCTTTTGCCAACTGGCGCAGGAAAATCGTTATGTTTTCAGATTCCGGCGATTCTTATGGATGGGCCGACGCTTGTCATTTATCCGCTGCTTGCGTTGATGGGCGATCAGTACCGTAGAATGGTGGCTGGAGGAATAAAAGCCGCGATTTTTCGTGGCGGACAGACAAACGAAGAACGCGCTGAAAATTTTAGGCTTTTGGACGAAGGGGCAAAAATAATAATTGCGAACCCGGAAATTCTGTTGGATGAAAAATTAACCAGACGACTAAAAACATACGGAATTTCGCACATTGCGATTGACGAGGCGCATTGTGTAAGCGAATGGGGCGATTCTTTTAGACCAGCGTACCTTGAACTTGGAAAAATCATAAAAAAACTTGATGTTCCGGTGGTAACGGCTTTTACGGCTACTGCATCACCGGAAGTTCTTGCGAGAATTTCTGATGTTCTTTTTGACGGCGAGGCACATATCGTGCGAAGCGAAAGCGACCGTCCGAACATTCATTATTATGTAAAAAAAGCTGCCTCTAAAAAGACTGCGGCTCTTATTCTGGCAAAAACTGAAGCACGGCCGATGATTATTTTTTGCGGAACAAGAAGCAGAACCGAAGACATGGCACAGGAACTGAACACTGCGTTTGGTTCAGAAACTGCAAGATTTTATCACGCGGGAATGGAACGTGGGGAAAAGACAAAAATCGAGGAATGGTTTTTTAAACAAAAAGATGCGGTTTTGTGTGCGACCTGCGCCTATGGAATGGGCGTTGACAAAAAAGATATTCATACTGTAGTTCATCTGGATCCGCCACAGACGGCGGAAGCGTACATTCAGGAAGCTGGACGAGGCGGAAGAGACGGGAGCGTTGCAAATGCCATTCTTTTGTGGAATTTTGAAGATTCTTTAAGGTTTGCGGGATTTCTGCCTGGAACACGAAAGGCGGCGTTGAAAGAATTTGCAGAAACAAAGGATTGCAGGCGGCAGGTTTTGCTGGATGCACTTGGAGCGGAACAAGCCGTGTGCAGCGGATGCGATGTTTGCCGTTCAAAGGAAATTGACGAAGAAATGAAAACAAACTCATCGGAGGGAAAAAAACTTGGAGCATTTTTTAAATGGCTTCCTGTTAAAATAAAAATTGCCGGTAAAGTTTCAGATTTTTTTTATATTTCAAATAAACATCTTTCCGAAAGAAAAATGCCTGCGTGGAATATTCCTGATGATGAAGAGATTGCGTTCAGGCTGATTGAGCTGAGCGAAAAATATTTTACAAAGGAAAGTTTTGAAAAATATTTCATAAAATATATGAACAAACTGTCAATTCCTTTTGCAGGAGTGAATATCTGGAACCACGAAAGTTTTAATATGGTTCTAGAAAGTCTTTTATTAAAGAAAAAAATCGAAATCTGCAAATGGCCGTGGAAAGGAAGACTGAAAATCCGAAACCAGAACAGGAAGAGAAATAAATTGACAAGGAATAATTTTTTTCGGGCTGGAAAACTTAGAATCCTTGTACTTATTCGGAAAGTTTTTCTTGTTCGTCAGAAGATTGAGAAGAATTTTCAGCGTTTTCAGACTGTTCATTAGAAGTGGCAGGTGCTGGAGCCGGTTTTGCAATTTTCTTCTTTTTCTTTGATTTCGGAGGCTTTTTTCTGTAATTACAGACAAAGCAACAGAAATTCATAAAAAATATAACAACAACCGCAGTTCCAATCACATAAGGATTTGTAAGGACTTGCTTTAAAATTGGCAAAAGTTCCGAAATTTTCATATTTTTTTATCGGCGGAAATATTGCAGATTTTTACAAAAAGAAAATCGGATGATTAATTGAATTAATTTTATGGAATTTTTATAATGTCCCTATGATTGGAATTATTGATTACAACGCAGGAAATATAACAAGCGTGGAACGTGCTTTAAAATTTTTGAACGCAGAATTTGTGCTTTCAAAAAATCCGGCTGAACTTGAAAATTGTGACAAAATTATATTTCCCGGAGTTGGAGATGCGGCCTATGCAATGGAGCAGCTGAAAAAAACTGGATTTGACACTTTTCTAAAGGATTTTGTAAAGAGCGGAAGAAAGCTGGCTGGATTTTGTCTTGGTGCGCAGATAATTTTTGATTTTTCAGAAGAAGGTAACGTTGCATGTCTTGGTCTTATCCCCGGCAAAATACGGCATTTTAAAAAGTTGTGGAAAGAATCTGAAACGAACACAGACGGAACTTTAAAATGTCCGCACATGGGCTGGAACGATTTGACTTTTACAAACGGTGGCTCTTCTCTTTTTGAGAAAATTCCTGAACATTCAGACTTTTACTTTGTTCATTCATATGTAATTTGTCCGGAAGATAAATCTGTAATCAAAGCGACTTGCGATTATGGAATAAAAGTTCCATCGTGCATTGAAAAAAACAACATCACGGTTTTTCAGTTTCACCCAGAAAAATCAGGTGAAAAAGGACTTCAGATTTTAAAGAATTTCGTGGGGGAAAAACTATGCTAAAAAAAAGAATAATCGTTTGCCTTGACGTAAAAGATGGAAGAACCACAAAAGGCGTAAAATTTTTGAATAATATCGACATCGGTGATCCTGTTGAAATGGCGGCGGAATATTACCGTCAGGGCGTTGATGAGCTTGTTTTCTACGATATTATCGCATCGGCGCGTGGTCGAGGCCCGATTCTTGAACTTATATCAAAAGTCGCGAGCCAAGTTTTTATTCCGTTTTGTGTTGGTGGCGGAATCAATACGATTGAAGATATAAGGCAAACCATTCTTGCAGGAGCTGAAAAAGTAAGCCTGAACAGTCCTGCGGTTAAAAATCCAGAACTTATAAAAGAGGGCGCAAAAATTTTTGGTTCGCAGTGCATTGTGCTTGGAATGGATGTAAAAAAAGACCCGACAAAAACTAGCGGATATGGAACAACAATTCACGGCGGACGCGTAGAAACTGGAATGGATGCACGGGAATGGGCAATCAAGGCAGTTGAACTTGGAGCTGGAGAAATCGTGTTGAATTCAATGGATGCAGACGGCACAAAAGACGGATACGACATCGAGCTTACGAAAATGATTTCAGAAGCTGTTCCTGTTCCTGTAATTGCTTCTGGTGGTGCAGGAACTCCCGAACACATGGCAAAAGTTCTTACAGACGGCAAAGCAGATGCGGCGTTGATTGCAACAATGGTTCATTCTGGGAAATACACTGTAAATTCAATAAAAGACGCTTTGAAAAAAGACGGAATTCCTGTTCGGCTGTAGTTTTTTGATTTTAGAAAATAATACTCGTAGAAAAGTTCCAGTAAAACTTGCTTTGATTCAGAACTTTTGTGGAAACAATTTTTAGCAGACTGAATATCTGGCACGGCTCGTTTCGGTTTCAAAAACATCGACCGCCCAAAGCCATGGTTCTTTTTTTTCAGGTAGATAAGAAAGATCTATTTTTTCTTCCTTTAGAATCTTGATAATCTGATTAAAAATATAAGTTGCAATTCGTTCCGCACTAGGATTTTGGTCAAAAATAGTCATATCGTTCAAATTTGTGTGGTCGAGTTTTTTGCAGACATCCCGAAGAGTTTTTTTCAATGCTGAAAAATCCATCAACATTCCGCCATCATTTAATTTTTCACCGCGGACATGGGCATAAACTTTGTAATTGTGTCCGTGCAGATTTTCGCACTTTCCGTTGTAATCGCGCAAAAAATGTGCCGCTGCAAAATCGGCTGTCACTCTAACTTCATACATAGTCTACTCTTCTATCTCTGGAATTCTTCTTTTTAATTCAGACATAAACTGATCACCGGTAACGCCTTCCCTAAGACATGCAAAAAGACAGTTATCGCCGGCAACCGTTCCAAGAATCTCATCCATATTCATATTGTCAAGCGCATTTGAAACAGTATTCGCATGACCTGGAAAAGTTTTTATAACAACAATATTTCCGCTCCAATCAATACTGACATATCCGCGCAAAAAATCCTGAACATAAATCATCTCTGATTCTTGTCGTTCGTCATCGCCTGGCAACGTATAAACATAACCAGTATTGCCATCAGCAATTTTTCCAACTTTCAGAAGTTTCAAGTCGCGCGAAAGAGTCGCCTGTGTAACCTCAAATCCTTCTTTTTCAAGATAAGCAAGAAGTGAATCCTGACTTTCAATGCGGTAATTTTTTATAAGTTTTCTGATTGTCTTTAACCGACTAAGACGTTCCTTCACAGCTGCCTCTTTTTATCAGTGTATATTTATACAATATTATAAATAAATATTCATATTAACGCAATGACAGAGAATATGCCTAAATTTGAACGATACAAATTTATGAAAAGTTTATGAACGCCACACAGAACAAAGAAATCAGTAAAAACCCAACTTTAACACAACCAACTGAAATCTTGAAAAAAGCAAATCTAATTTTGCAAACTCAACCTCATCTTTCTGATATAAAACATCTGTTTCTGATAGCCTTCCAGCCGCCACAAGCCGTTCATAGGATTCAAGACGCTTTTCTTCAAGTTCAAGAGATTTTTCCATAGAATGAACAGATTCCTCATACAATTTTAAGGAAGCCGCCCTGCTCTTTTTAGAACATTCCTGACGTCTTAGAATTTTAGACTTTTCAAGCTGATACAATTTATCGGTCAATGCATATTTATTCATTTCTGAAATACTTAAAACATCTGGAAAACATGGGATTTTTACCCCCAGGCTGAATGCCCACTCTGATTTTTCAAAAGACGGAAAATCGTTCTGAACATATCCAGTCGAAACAGAAAAACCTACAGTTAAAAAATTTACAGAAGATTTGCAGGAACTTGCATTTTTCAGTCGCTCTATTTCAAGCTGAAGATACTCCGCCTCGTCTGCGGAAAAAGATTCTTTTCGCACAGACGACAACGTTTCGCATAAAACAACAAATTCCTCAAAAGAAATCTTTTCATCTGGAGGAACGCCACCAAATTCAAAAATTTTTTGCTCGGACGAAACAAGAGAAACCTGACAATCATGCAGTTCATCAAGCAAATCCCGATATTTTGAAAATTGTTCGTTCAGTTCAACGCTGGTAATTTTCCCCAGAGTAAAAAGTTTTTCATAATCCTGATTAAGTTTTTCAAAAAAATCCAGGCGTTTTTTGTTCAACCAAATCAACTGAGCATAATAAAGCGCATTTCCAACCGCAGTAATAAAATCCTTGGTTTCTGCAGAAACTGCGTTGAAAAAATTCAACGCGACAAGCTGGCTTTTCTTAGAATAATAATTTTTTGAAAAATCATTAAAACTTTCAAAAACAGATTTATTAAACGCAAGCGGCAAATTCACAGAAATTGAATTTGACAAAGAATTTGCAACAGAGTCACTACCTTCTGCAAAAAGAAAATTACCTCCAAATTCATAAGAAACTGAAGCCAAGGCCGGCAACTCTTGTGAAAAACTGACAACTGGGGAAGCAAAAATGCTTTTCCAGTTGTCAGTCATATCGCCTGAAAAATTTCCATTTGTGTTAAAATAAATTTTTGGCGCATAGAAATTTT